>JAFGOY010000078.1 GCA_016926255.1 Anaerolineae bacterium
GCCTGCTGCTGCTTCCTTTCTTCCTGTGGGTTGGTCGACCACGGGGGGCGTGGGCGCGCGGGCGGGCGATTCTGGCGATGGTGCTGCGCAGCCTGATCGTCATCGCGCTGGTGCTGGCGCTGGCAGGCCTGCAGACGGTGCGGGCAACCGACAGCCTGGCGGTCGTCTACCTGATCGACAACTCCGACTCGATGCCCCCGGCGACGGTTGAATCGGCCCGGCAGTTCGTCGAAGAATCACTTCAGGCGATGCGCCCCGAGGATCAGGCAGCGGTGATCGTCTTTGGCTCCGACGCGCTGGTCGAACGGCCCATGTCGCCTGTGCGGGATGTCGGCCCGATCGAATCGCAGGTGCTCCCGCTTCACACCGATTTAGCCGAAGCGATCCGGCTGGGGCTGGCGCTCTATCCGCCCGGCGCGGCCCGCCGGATGGTGATCCTCTCCGATGGGCTGGTCAATGTCGGCGATGCCGAACGCGCGGCGCGGCTGGCGGCGGCGTCGGGCGTGGAGATCGTCGCCGTGCCGTTCAGCGCGATCCCCGGCCCGGAGGTGCTGGTCACCGATGTCGACCTGCCGACCCGGCTCAACGAAGGGCAGGTCTTCGACCTGACGGTCAGCATCGAGTCGAGCGCCGAGACGGCGGCAATTTTGCGGATCGTCGGCAATGGCCGGGTCGTCGCCGAAGAAACCGTCGCGCTGGTCGAGGGAGTCAATCGCTACGCATTCACGCTCACGGCGGAAGAACCCGGACTGGTCAATTACCGGGTGCAGCTTGTCCCCGCCGGGGATGACGTGTTCTACCAGAACAACGAGCTTTCGGCCTTCGCCCAGGTGACCGGCCCGCCGACCGTGCTGGTCGTGACCGGGAACCCGGTCGAATCGCAGAACCTTGAGGCAGCTTTAGTCGGGCAGGGTATTCTTGTCGACCGGGTGATCAGCGCCGGGTTCCCCGGCGATCTGGCGACGCTCTCCGGCTATCAATCGGTGGTGCTGGTCAACGTTCCGGCCCGCGATCTTGGCCCGCGTAAGATGCAGCTTCTCCAGATCTACGTGCGCGATCTCGGCGGCGGGCTGGTCGTCGTCGGCGGCGAACATGCTTACGCGCCCGGCGGCTATTTCGATACCCCGCTCGAAGAGATGCTGCCGGTCGAGATGCAGCTCAAGGACCAGGAGCGCCTGCCCCAGATGACCGTCGTCTACGTGCTCGACCGCTCCGGCTCGATGGCCGATTACAGTCCCGGTGGATTTGCCAAACTTGAGTTAGCCAAAGAAGCGGTGATCCGCTCGGTGGCGCTGCTCGGCCCGCTCGACCGGGTGGGCGTGGTGACCTTCGATACCGAGGCGGCCTGGGCGGTGCCCATCGGCCCGGCGGACAACCGCACCCAGATCGCCAACCTCGTCGGCGGGATTCGCGCCGGGGGCGGCACCGATATTTACGCCGGGCTGCTGGCGGTCAGCCGCCAGCTTCCTAACGATCCGAGCATGCTGCGGCATATCATCCTGCTCACCGATGGCGGCGCGTCGGAGCAGGGCATCCCCGAACTGGTCAAGGAGATGTACACCCAGTACGGTATTACGATGTCGGTGATTGCCATCACTGCCGAGAGCGAGCAGTACGGGGCGTTCATCGAAGACCTGCCCGATATGGCCGGGGGGCGTTTCTACCATGCCTACAACGTCGATACGATCCCGGAGATTTTCACCGAGGACACGATCATCGCTACCCGCGCCTACATCATGGAAGAAGAATTTTTCCCGGCGCTGACCTCGTCCAGCCCGATCCTGACCGGCATCGGCGCGACGCCCTCGCTGATGGGCTACGTCGGGGCGACGATCAAGCCGACCGGTCGGCAGGTGCTGGCGACCGGTCATGGCGATCCGCTGCTGGCGACGTGGCAGTACGGGCTGGGGCGGAGCGTCGCCTGGACTTCGGACGCGACCGGGCGCTGGGCGGCCAACTGGGTCACCTGGGAGGATTTCGCCCGGTTCTGGTCGCAGGCCGTTCGCTGGACGATCAGCGAGGGCATCAACCAGAACGTCGAAGTCAGCGTCACCCAGGAAGGCGAGCAGGTGCGCATCTCGGTCGACGCGGTCGATTCGGAGGGGGCGTTCCTCAACGGCCTTGAGATGGACGCCAACATCGTCGACCCCGACCTGGGGACGACGCCGCTCACGCTGCCGCAGGTGGCTCCGGGCCGCTACGAAGCGACCTTCGAGCCGACGATGGAAGGCGCTTATTTCGTCCGCATCGCCGGGGCCGACCAGGATCAGCAGGGATCGCAGGAGCAGCCTTCGGTCGCGCAGACCGCCGGTTGGGTGATGGCCTATTCGCCCGAATACCGCTCCTTCGAAGGCGACCCGGCCTACATCGGGATGATCGCCGGGCTGACCGGCGGGTCGGTGGTGGCCGACCCCCGGACGATCTTCACCCATAACCTCGATACGCAGCACTCGGCCCGCCCTATCTGGCCGACTCTGCTGCTGGTGGCCGCGATCCTCCTGCCCTTCGACATTGCCGTGCGCCGCCTGGTGATCACCCGCGCCGACTTCGTAAAACTCGCCGCGCGGCTGCGGCCCCGCCGCAGAACATCGGAACCCGTCCCCGTAGGAGCGTCGCGGGTGGGGGCGCTGCTCGAAGTGAAAGACCGGGTCGCCCACGAGCGCCACGCAGTCGATCTGCCCGACCTGCCTGACCTGACCGGCGAGCCGACTCTCGCGGGCGACTCCACCCGCGTCGTCGAGGAAAAGCCGAAGCGCACCCCGTCGAAGCGACCGGAGCCTGCTGCGGGCGGCAGCACCGTCTCTTCGCTGCTTTCCAGCAAGCGCTCCCGCCGCGAAGACGACTCGCAGGATTAGCGGTTGGTTTTTGGCCGCCGCTGCGGTAGTATCGCCCCGGTTTGATTACACCGAATTTATCACGTGAGGATCGGATATTTATGGGACATGTACAGGTTTTTCGGGCAGAAGGCGATTCACTTGAAGCACTGTCGGTCGAGGCCAGCAGCTTCGACGAGGCGACACTCAAAACCGGCCACGGCGTTTACAGCGTCTTCCGGCTGTACGAGGGCGGCAGGGTGCTTCGCCTGGATCGGCACCTGACGCGGATGCGCCGCTCGGCGAAAAAACTGCCGATGGACTATCCCCATACCGATGACTGGTTCCGGGCGATGGTTCGCCGGGCGGTCGAAGCCAGCGGAATCGAGATTCCCCGCGTGAGGATCACCGTGCCTTATGACGCGCCGCAAACGGCGATCATCTCCCTCGAACCCCATTCGCCCGATCCAGAAGAGATGTTCGAGCAGGGCATCGTTGTCGGGCTGGCGAATGCCCGCCGCGAGCGGCCTGAGATCAAAGATTCGCGGTTCATCGAAAAACGCGCTGGTCTGCGCGCCGAACAGGGTGACGTTTACGAGATCATCCTGGTCGACGATCAGGGTAGGCTGCTCGAAGGCACCCGCACCAACTTCTTTGCCATTTACAAAGGCGAACTCCGCACGGCAGGCGATGGCGTGCTGGAAGGGATCGGGCGGGGGATCGTGCTGAACATTGCCCCGGAAATCCTCCCGGTGAAGCAGGAAGCGATCCGCGTGGAGGACCTGCCGAATATCGAGGAGGCAATGCTGTCAAGCGCCTCGCGTGGGATCATCCCGATTGTGCGAATCGGCAGCGTGACCATCGGCGATGGATCGCCCGGTCCGCTGTCCGCCCGTCTGCGCGAACGCTTCATTGTTCAGGAAGAGTCAGAACTAGAACCATTATAATAAGGAGTCTTCGATGAAGGGCATCGGGCGCGACTTTATGCAAAAGACGCAGTACGATTACCTCGAACCCTCCGACCAGACAATGGGGCTTCCCCAGCCGCCGCTTTTCGACGAACCCGACCCCGACAGAGAGCAGTTCGATCTCCCCGATCCTTCTGGCCTGCATCTGCCGCCGGTCGATCTCGTTCAACTGATCACCGACCGCCGGACGCTGCGCCGCTATGCGGACGATCCGATCTCACCCGCCGAACTCTCGACGCTGCTGTGGTGTACCCAGGGTGTCAAACGGGTCACCGGGCGGCCATCGACACAGCGAACGGTTCCATCGGCAGGGGCGCGCCATGCCTTCGAAACTTATCTGCTCTTCAACCGCGTCGAGGGTTTCGATCCAGGGCTGTATCACTACCTGTCCGGGGAACACCGGCTCGAAGCGGTCGACCTGGAGTCGACCATCGCGGATCGGATCACCGAGTCGGCGCTCAGCCAGAAGCAGGTTCAAGCCAGCGCGGTGACCTTCCTCTGGGTCGCCGATGTCTACCGGATGGCGTGGCGGTATGGTGAGCGTGGGTACCGATACCTGCATCTCGACGCGGGGCACGTCTGCCAGAATCTATACCTGATCGCCGAGGCGCTGGGCTGTGGGGTTTGTGCGATTGCGGCCTATGACGACGAGGGCATCAATACGCTGCTGGGCCTCGACGGTGAGACCCGTTTCGTGATCTATGTGGCGACCGTAGGCAAAAAATGATGTCCAGAACGACGCTGCAAAATATCTGGCAGTTTGTTGTAAAATGATGGTGTTCAACCTGTATTCTTTTTACCGCTATCTAATCAACAAAGGGCTTTCCCATGCAGTCACCTGATCTCAACATGTTCTTCTCCCCGACCGGCGTGGCAGTGATCGGCGCTTCGCGCGTGTCGGGCAAACTCGGCAACGACGTGATCGTCAACCTGCTCGACAACGGCTACGAAGGCCCGATTTACCCGGTCAATCCGAGTGCCGGTGAAATCCTGGGGCTGCCCTGCTACGCCTCGATCGATGCCATCCCCGACCCCGTCGATCTGGCGATCATCGTACTGCCCGCGCCCTATGTTCTCCGTGCCCTCGAAGACTGTGGCAAGCGCAGGATCAGGGGCGTGACGATTATCTCCGGCGGCTTTCGTGAGGTCGGCACAGAAGGCATCGGGCTGGAAGAGGAATTGAAACGCATCGCAGCCGAATACGATATCGCGGTGCTGGGACCGAACTGCATCGGCACGATTGATACCCACCAGTCGTTCAACTCGACTTTCGTCACCGGCATTCCCCTTCCCGGCGAAATCGCGCTCGTGTCCCAGTCCGGGGCGCTGGCGGCGGCGATTATCAACTGGGCGCAGCGGGCGGGCATCGGCCTGAGCCGGTTGGTGAGTTCTGGCAACCAGGCGGTGATCAGCGAGTCTGATATGATCCGGGCGACTGCCGAAGATGAGTACACAAAAGTGATCTCCCTCTACATCGAAGGTGTGGAAGACGGGCAGGCATTCATCGACGCGGCAAGCGAGACCTCGCAGAAGCTGCCGGTGATCGGGCTGAAGGTCGGGCGCGGCGAAGGCGGCGCGAAAGCGGTCGCCAGCCATACCGGTGCGCTGGCCGGTGCCGACATCGCCTATGATGCCGCCATGCGGCGAGCCGGAGTCCTGCGGGCTGATAACCTTGAGCAGATGCTCGACTGGGCGCGGGCGCTGGCCACGCAGCCCCTTCCAAAGGGAAACCGGGTCGCAGTTGTGACCAACGCGGGCGGCCTGGGCGTGATCGCCGTCGATGCGTTGGAGGCAGCGGGGATGCGCCTCGCGCCGCTTACCGAGGAAACCCGGTCGCATCTTCGCAGCCGTGTATTCCCGGCGGCGAGCGTCAAGAACCCGGTCGATATTCTGGCCGGTTCCGGCCCCGCCAGCTACACTCTTTGCGTTGACGCGGTGCTGGCCGACGAGACGGTCGACGCGGTGGTTGTGGCAATTGCGCCGCAGCGCTGGTTCGATCCTTTGAGCCTTGCGGAAATTATCGCCGAACTGGGGAGCAGCTTCCTTTCACGGAAAAAGCCGCTGCTCGCGGTGATGATGGGGCTGACTCCCGGCGACCCGTCCAGCGAGACACTGCAAGCGCACGGCATCCCGAATTATCCTTTCCCGGCGCGGGTTGGATCGACGCTCGGCGCGATGTGGCAGCGCAGGCAGTGGCTCGATCAGTGTGAAGCACTCACCGCAGCGGTTGAACTTGACGACCTCGACACGGATACCGCTGCTGCTGCTGTCCAGGCTGGTCTGGAAGTCACCCGCGAGCAGATGGAAAGCGCCGATGCCGATAGCGCATTGTGGATGCCGGTCAACCAGGTCGAATCGCTGATGCAGTCCTACGGGATCAGCGTGCCCGCGTCAGGGCTGGCCCCTGATGTCGATCAGGCGCTGCTGCTGGCCGAAACAATCGGCTATCCGCTGGTCTTGAAGCTTGAAGCAGCGGGGCTTTCTCACAAGACCGATGTCGGCGGCGTCCGTCTGGGGATCGAGTCCCCGGATGATCTGCGTATCGCTTTCACCGAAATGGTCGACCAGTTCCACGAGAAAATGCCCCATACCTCAATCGATGGCGTTCGCCTCCAGCCAATGGTTGACGGCATGACCGAATTGATCGTCGGGATGGTTCGCGATCCGCAGTTTGGGCCGCTGATCATGGTCGGCGCGGGCGGCACGCAGGTCGAGTTACAGAAGGATGTCGCCTTCGATCTGGCTCCGATCAATCATTATCAGGCAGAGGCACTGATCGATCAAACTTCGGCGGGCCAGCTTCTGGCCGGGTTCAGAGGTGGCGATCCCGCCGACCGCGACGCGGTGGTCGACGTGGTCGTCAGGCTCTCACAGCTTGCCCTCGATTGGCCGCAGATCGCCGAAGTGGAGATCAACCCGCTGATCGTCCGGCGGGTGGGTGAAGGCGCGTCGGCGGTCGATGCCCGCCTGCGCCTCGATCCGGATGCCGGTTAAAAGGCGTCATCGCATCAATAAGGGTTGACGACCGTCATTTCGCCGGTGTCTTTGATGGCGAGAACCATGATCGGCTCGCCTTTGTAGCGAACGACCCCATGCTGCCAGCCGATCACGAAGCCATTGTAGGCGCTGCGAAGCAGGCCGTCGTCATCGCCGATAGGCTCTCCGAAAATGTCGGTCATCCGGGCCAATGGCTGCCCGACCTGCACCGCGTCGCCTGTACGGACGAGGTGGTGGACGATCCCTGCCTGCGGCGCGTGCGGGTGGATGCAGCGCCGCACCGGGTAGCCGGGGCGAATCACCGGAATGCCCGTGATCGGTTCGACCGGCCCATCGAGCATATTGGCCCAGCGCAGCACATTGCGTAAACCGGTGAGGCAGGCCTCGACCACCCCGTCGTCGATATACATCCATGATCCCAGTTCGACGGTTGCAGCGGGGATATTCAACCCGTTGAGCACCGATCCACTTACCGAGCGGTGTAGATGTTTCTCCACGTATGAGTCGGCGGCAAACTCGTTGATGATCGTAAATCCCAGCATGTCGAGCATATCGCCGACTTTGGCCTGTAAAGCCTGGGCGTCGATGCGCGTGAAACTTTTCTGGCGTCCGCGCTGGTAGAAAACGGGATCGCGGAATGCCATCGGCAGCGACCCGATCTGCGCGTTGTGAAGGTCGAGCAGCGCCACCGGCTGGCTGTCCTTGATGGCTGTAAAAACTTTGCGGTAGGCGCTTTCCAGGGCAGAGGGAGGGTAGAGTCGGTCCTTTTGATTGGTTTCACGCTGTGGATCGGGAAACAGGCGGTTGGGATCGCCGTTGTGATAATACGGGCTGCGATCCTTGGTTCGAAGTCCTGCCGGGTTCAGCGTCGGGATGATCACCAGGGTGCCTCGCAGGTTCTCGACAAGCTGCGGGGTGGCAAGCCGCTGGGCAACGATCAGCCCGGTGTGTTCGCCGCCGTGAATGCTGGCTGTGATCCAGAAAACCGGGCGGGTGACCCGTTTGCCCTGGGCAATGATCACCGGGAAACGGTCGATGCCCCCGGTTGGATGATCGACGGCATCGATCCACCCGTGAACGATCTCTCCCGGTTTTGCGGCTGCCGAACCAATCGTCAGACTGGGCATAACAGGGTTCCTTTCTGATATAAACCCGCCGACTGCCAGGGCTTACCCGGCGATCCACTCCTGCCAATCGTTACAGTGATTTGCCGCAAGGAGCAGTAACAGCGATACCTGCTGCAAACCGGTGGCTATCGGCGGCAGGTCGATATACTCCTCGATGGTATGGGCATTCCGCCCGGTCGTGATCCCGATGCAGACGGCAGGAAGCTGGTTGGCGAGGGGAATATTGGCATCGGTCGATCCCATCTCCGGTTCTGGGGTTGGCATGCCCAGATGCTCCAAAACACCAACGGCGGCTCTGACCAGCCCATGATCGGCTGACAGCGATGCGCTTGGCCTATCGCCGACAACAGAAATTGATACGGATAGTTCGCCGGGCGGGTTCTCCTGATTGATGATCTCCCTCACCCGGTTTTCCAGTTTCGTAAGCGTCGCGCGGTCTTCCGAGCGCAGGTCAATCGACAGGCTGGCCAATGCCGCACGGGTATTGATCGACGTGCCGCCCTCGATCAGCCCGATATTGAAGCTGCTGCGGGGTTTGTCCGGCAGTTGAACGCCATTCACCAGCGCCGCGCCGAGTTCTACGATCCGGTGGATTGCGCTGGGGCAGTCGGCATTGATCCAGCTGTGTCCGCCTGGCCCGGTGATGTCGACGCGCAGGCGTCGCACGCCCAGCCCGGCCCGGTACACCCGGCCAAGCCCGATCCCTTCCATCACCAGCACCACGCCCAGCCGCCCGCCGGAACGGTAAACCCCCAGCGTCTCGACGGCCCGCCGCATGCCTTTCAGGTCGCCCAAACCCTCTTCGCCGACCGTCGCCACCCACCAGATATCGGAGGGCAGTTCGAACGGCGGATGCCGGAACCGGTCGGCCAGGTGGATCAGCGCGGCTAATCCCAGGCTGTTATCACCGATCCCCGGCCCGACCAGCCGCTCCGTCTGGCTGATCAGCCTAACGTCTTGCACCGTTTGCCGTGAAAATACCGTATCAAGGTGTGCGCTGACCATCACCGCCGGGCGTGACGGGTCGCTGCCAGCCATGCGACCATAGACATTGCCTACCTCGTCCTGGTGAACATCCAGCAGCCTGACCGCCTGGAAGCGCTGCAATATGTAGGCGGCCCGTTCGCCTTCGTCGAAGGTTGGCGATGGTATCGCCTGGATTGTCTTTACCTCACCGATCACATTGGCCGAAAGGTTTCCCCATTCGGAAAGAAATCTTGCGACACCGGGTCGGGCGGTTAGTGAATCGAGTTCCCTGGGAATATTGATCATGGCAACGTTGACTCCGTGTTTCGATTGTAACCCTGATTGGAATGTTAAAAAAGCTGGGATGTCGAGAATTCAAATCATTTTATAACTCTGGTAACTTGTCTATCATGTTTGGCGAGTCTATAATGACCCCATGGCGGAGCATACTATCCTGATCATCGAAAAAGACGGTAATCAGGCTCCTACTTTTGCCGCTTCTCTGAAGGCAAAAGACTATTCGGTGGAGGTCGTCACGACAGGGGCCAGAGCTGTTCGACGCGCCAGAGCAATCAACCCGGCGTTGATTGTTTTGAATGCGGCGTCTTTGGGTACTTCAGGTGTACGCATCTGCAAGCAGCTCACCGATGAAATTGACGCACCCTTGATCCACATTGTCGAAGAAGATGTGGTTGTTCCTGATGTCCGGGATCAGGCCAGTACGATGGTGCTGCATCTGCCGTTCACTTCGCGTAAACTGATCAACCGTGTCCGGCGAATGTGGCCTAACGACAATGAGCAGATCATCACCGGAGGCCCGGTTGAACTGGCGGTATCATCCCGTGTGGTGCGTGTGGAAGGGCGCGAAAAAAGGCTGACCCCCAAAACGGCCAACCTTCTGGAAATCTTCCTGGCCCATCCCGGCGAAACCCTGGATCGCGAGTTTCTGATGCGCCAGATATGGAAAACCGACTATATGGGCGATACCCGCACACTGGATGTGCATGTCCGATGGGTCAGGCAGGCCATCGAACGCGACCCGGCATCGCCGGTTCTCATTCGGACTATTCGCGGTCTGGGCTATCGCTTCGATCCCGAACCGTGAAGCCCTCCTGGTAAAACAATCAGCGGGTCATATGATCGTCTGGTAAAGCGCGGCGTTCTCGTCGCGGCTTGCGCCCGCGATCTGGCCGATGTCGGCGGTTGGTAGAAGATTCTCCGGGACTGGCTTACCGGCTGCATGGAGTTGGTGGCGACTGCACGACTCGAAATCACCGTAGCAGTAGCGGCGGGACGTTACGTGTTTTCCAATTTCACCAAACAATATCAGGATGGGGCACTGATCGGAGAATTCACATTTTTCGCTCATTGTTTACCTCAACAATCCACGGTGTGTCGACAGGTGATTCGTCAACAGCGAGGTCAGGCTACCGTTACATCTGCGCCAACAGGCGTGTTGTGATTCCAGTATATACTGAGTAGGTCGGAATAAGTGTGAAAATTTCCGAAAAACATATTGAAAATTTGTGAGGGAAAAAAGGCGGGCGGTCCGCCAGGATCCGCCCGCTTACTTCTTTTCGGCTTCGAGCTGTGCCAGTTGTTTCATCAGGCGAGACTTCCGCCGGGAAGCATTGTTCTTGTGGATGACGCCCTTGCTGGCGGCCTGATCCAATGCCTGTACAGCCTGCCGTACGGCTTCGGCTGATTTCTCCGGCTTGCCCTTTTCGATGTTCACCCGGGCGGCCTTCACCTTGGTGCGGGCCTTTGACCGGTGAACGAGATTGTACTGGCGTTTGCGCTCGTTGCTGCGAATGCGTTTCTTGGCTGACTTTGTATTTGCCAAGCAGCACCTCCTGAAAATTGTTCGGACTCGTGCAGCCGATGATTTTACCATAACATTGGGCTGCTTGTCGAAAACGGGTAAAAATAGTGGAACAAATGTTGAAATAATTCTGTGTCAACCGCCAGAATGGCCTGATCAGAATTAGTAATGTGACCGTAACAACCGGCAAGAAGTTAGCGTGTTATACTCAATATATCGAGTGGGAGGATAGTTCGATGGATTTAGAAAAAGCGAAGGCTTTTACTCTTAATCGGCTCTTTCTGGGTGATACCATCTTGAACTGGGTGCTTGGTCTTGCGCTTCTGCTCCTGCCCAGGAAGATCGACGGACTTCTCGGTTCCTCGCTTCTCTTCCCATCGGTATTCTACACCGTTGTCGGTGCTGTCTTTCTGGCTTTTGCGGCCTGGCAGACATTCATCGTTGTGCGGAAGAAAGAACTGAGGGTACCGGCACTAGTCTTCGCAGCGATTATGGCGGAAGCCCCCACTGTTTTGCTGACCATTGCCCTGATCTACATGCCATTGGCCCTCAAACCGGGCTGGCGCGTTGTGCTGTGGATCGCCAATGTTTATATGTTTATACTTGGCTGCTGGTATTTCCATCTTGTACATCGTATGGTGGTTGAAGAAGAGCATTCTGCCAGGGAACCATCTTGATAGATTGTAAGTTTATCTGCAGAGACAATCTGCTGGAGACACGTTAATGGGAAAACCTCGAATACTGGTGATCGACGATGATTTACAGATATTGAAACTGATTGATTTCGCCTTGACACGGGCAGGCTTCGAGGTTCTTACCGCTCCTCTGGGAGATGTTGGTCTGAAGTTATTTGCCAGTGATAAGCCGGACCTTGCGATTGTCGATATTGCCCTGCCGGGGATCGATGGGTATGACGTGATCAAGCGGATGAGGGCCACCGATGGTGATCTGGGCAAGATCCCGATCATTGTACTCTCGGCGCATGAACAGACGGTTATGCGTGCCGTCGCCGACAATTTTGGGGTAGACTTGTACCTGACCAAGCCGGTCAAGCCGTCGCAGTTGATCGACCATGTTCGAACCCTGGTTGGGATACCCACCTCGTAAAATCAAAAATGTAGACTGTTCCTGACACCGCTTTTGGAGGCCAGCGCACTGCCTCCGAAAGCGGTGTTTTGTGCGTCCCCTCACCGCAGGTGTTATACTTTCCCGCTGTTGGACTTATCGACCAATCTCCCGGACACCGAACCATGCCAGATGATCAATCGCAGTCCCCCTCGCAGGTAGAGGGTCCATTGCTGGAACAGGGCGGCCTGGCGCGCCGGATCGTGCAGGGCATCCTGTACCTGGGTGTTGCCCAGTATGGCGTCCTTGCCATCGGACTGATCAAAACGCCGATCCTCGCCCGGCTGGTTCTACCTGAGATTCACGGCATCGTTGGGATGGCGAATGCCTGGGTCGCCTTCCTGAATTTCTTCCGGATGGAACTGCGCGAAGTCGTGATCAGTGACCAGACCTGCGATGAGGTGCGGCTGTCGGTTCAATATATGATCGAAACGGCAATGGCTGCCGTCGGGATCGTGCTTTCGCTGGCGCTGCGGCTGGCCTGGCCGGGGCTGGTGACTCAGGCGGTCTGGCAGGCGATCTTCACCATTCTGGGCGTCCAGTTCTTTTTCGCAGTTACCTCGACGCCGCTCTATATGCTCCACCGCGATATTCGCCAGAAGGTGCTGACCCGCCTCACGCTGATCGGCGCGCTGATCAGCCTGGTGGTCAGTGCGGCGGTCGCTTTCATGGGCTATCCATTGTTGAGCCTGCTGCTCGACGCCTCTATCCCAACGGTCGTCACCGGCATCGGTGCCTGGATCGTCGTCGGCTGGCGGCCCTCGCTGCGCTGGGACAGGCAGATCGCAAAGGATGTCTTTTCCTTCGGCGTTACGATGTGGACGGGCGGCATCTTCTCGAAGATCAGCTTCGAGTTCGACGACTGGCTGGTCGGGAATATCAACGGCGAAACGCCGCTCGCCTATTATCAGAAAGCCTATACGCTGGCGAAGATGCCGATGGACGTGTTCGCCGGGTTGATCGGTGGGATCGCGCTCTCGATGTACGCGCAGAGTTTTGCCGTCGGGAAAGAGCTGCTGGAGCGCGTCTACGAGATGACGACCTGGCTCTTGATGCGGATCATCGCCGTGTCCAGTATCGTGATGCTTGCCGCCGCCGACGAGATCGTCCTGATCATGCTCGGCCCGAACTGGCTCCCGGTGCCGGTGCTGCTCTGGCTGATGTTCCTCTACGTGCTGGGGCGTCCGCTCTTTCAGAACAATGCCCAGCTTCTCATCTCGATCCGGTACGAACGGCTCTACCGCCGCTCGATTGCGGTGCAGGCGATCTTCCTGCTGATCGCCTGCCCGCCTGCGGTTCTGCTCTGGGGCGCTAAAGGTGCGTCGATTGCCGTCAGCGTGATGGGCGTGATCGGGTTCCTGCTGTCGAACTGGTACGTCGCCCGCCAGATCAACGTGCGCTTCCTGCCGATCTATCTGCTCCCGCTGGCGCTGACTGTGATTCTCTCCCCGCTCGCCTATCTTGCCGGGGCGCTGGTCGATGGGGTGCTGGTCTCGTTCCTGGTCAAGTCGGCCACCGGTGGGCTGATCTTCTGCGCAGTGATCTGGTTGTTCGAGCGCCAGCGTCTGCTCGATGTGATCAAGTTGGTCAGCGATCAACTGGCGAAGAAGTCAGAAGCCCCGGTGGAGTGATGATCATGAGACTGTTTCATCGATTTTCACGTATAGTAAAGTGAAACAGAAAAGAGCACTGCTGAAAGGATTGTAACGTGTATTGGATTCTCAGTTCGTTGATCATCGGGTTGTTCGCCGGGGCCATCGCCGGGCGGATCGTCAAGGGTCGGGGATTTGGCTGCCTGGGGAATATCATCGTCGGGTTGATCGGCGGTTTTCTCGGCGGCTGGTTGTTCAACCAGCTTAACTTCAGCGTCCACATCGGGTTCTGGGGTTCGCTGCTGACGTCGACGGTCGGCGCGGTGGTTTTTCTGGCTGCCGTCAACCTGATTTTCGGCGGCGACAGGAAGTAACCATCCCTCGCAAAATACATCCTCGCTCAGTTAGCGATATAATATGAGTACAGCGTCCAAGTCAGCCGGGCGGTCGCGAGCCGGGCTGACTGTACTGTCAGCCTGCGCTTGAGGAAAGTCCGCGCTCCACAGAGCACGATGCTGGCTAACAGCCAGGCGGGGTGACCCGGCGGAACAGTGCAACAGAGAGGTATATTGCCGCCGTAGGCGGTGAGGGTGAAACGGTGCGGTAAGAGCGCACCGGCGGGCGTGGCAACACGACCGGCCAGGCATACCCCATCGGGAGCAAGACCAAGCAGGAGCGAGGTGCTGCTCGTACCAGTGAAGCTCCGGGTAGGTTGCTTGAGGCGTGCGGTAACGTACGTCCCAGATAGATGGCCGCCCAGGGGATTGGCTTTTTTAGCCAATTTCTGGACAGAACGCGGCTTACAGGTTGGCTTGGACGCCTGTTCGTTTAATACATAGACAACTGCTAATCTCCCTTCTTTTTGCAGCAAACTTGATAGCTTTCGGCAGCGCCCGTGACCGGCCTTGCTTGCGCGGCCTGAATCAAAATCTATAATGAGATGGGAAGCTGCATACAAATTGGGGTAGATAATGTTGTAAGCCTGTTCGGTCGGGCACAATCCAGCTTTTGGGGTGGCGGTGGAATGAATTATGAAGTGAAGCAGGACCTTCTACGCGGGCTGATGGCGTCCGAGGATTGGATGCTTCACCGTGTTTTTGCCCACCTGATATATGAGACATTCCTTCGGGTAGTTGTGATCGAGTATTACGCGTTTCGAAATCCGGAATATGTGACACTTCAGGTTGAAAACGGGCAGGCGGTTCTGTTCGTGTGGGAAGGGACACGCGTCTACAGCTTTCAGGACGAACTCCTGAACGTCTGGGTGCAGGAATTTATCATTGAGGAAGTCCTCTCAATAGCGCCTGAAGATGTCGAGGTCATCACGCTCAGTGGTACACTCGATACGACTGATCCACATTTATATATATCCGGTAATGACCTGTTAATCGAAAGCGGTGTATCGCGCAATGAAGGGAGATACCTTTCATGATCGGTGTTGGTAGAATCTACACAGCCCGTACTCGACGGGTGGTTACGTTTGTTGGCATTATTTTGCTGTTGATGGCAGTTGCCTGTAATATGCCGGGCTGCGGAACTGGCCCGGAGCCGACTCCCTCCGCAACCGCGACCCCGACCATCGACGTGGCTCAACTTCCCCCAACACAGCCGCAGATCGTGCTTCAGCGGCCTTATGTCGGCGAAGAACTTCCGCTCGATGGGAGCATCGACGTATATTTCGACCAGCCGATGGATCGTCAGTCTGTTGAGGATGCACTGTCCATCGACCCCCCGATTGAAGTCGATCTGACCTGGGTCGATGATTCGACATTGCGCGTCACGCCCAAAGCGGGCCAGATCGAACGTGCCGCCAAGTACACCATCACCATTACCGAAAAAGCGGTCGCCGACAATGGCTTGGCGATGAAAGAATACTACCGTGCTGACGTGCAGTCGGTCGGTTTCCTCGAAGTCGGCGAAGTCGTTCCCGACCGGGATGCCACCGCCGTCGAAACCGATTCGGTGATCACTGTGTTCTTCAACCGCCCGGTTGTTCCTCTCGTCATTGCCGAGGAGATGGAGGGCCTCCCCGATCCGCTCACCTTCTCGCCCGACATTCCCGGTGAGGGCGAATGGGTCAATACCAGCATCTATACCTGGCATCCCTCTGAGCCGCTGGCCGGTGGTCAAACCTACACGGTGACCGTCCCTGCCGGGCTGGAAGACATGACCGGCGGACTCCTTGCCGAATCATTCTCGTGGAAGTTCACCACTATTCCCCCGTCGGTGCTTTCCACCTACCCGACAACGGAAAAAGTTGCGCCTGACCGACCGGTGAAAATCGAGTTCAACCAGGCGATGGATCGTGCCAGTGTCGAAGCCGCTTTTGCCCTGTTTGAGATTGGCGGCAGTGCCGTCGCGGGTTCCTTTGAGTGGGAAGACGGCGACAAACTGATGATCTTCCGCCCCTCCTCGATGCTTAACCTGAATACGACGTATAACCCTGTCCTGCGCGGAACTGCCCGCAGTGCGAACGGTGAACTGACCATCGGCGATGAATATAACTGGACATTCAACACGGTCCCCTATCCGGCTATCACCGGTTCCTCTCCTGGCAATGGTTCTCCGAACGTGCAGGTCTGGAACGGGATCAAGATTTACTTCATCTCGCCGATGGATGATGACACGCTGGCCGACAAACTCGTCGTCGAGCCAGCCCTGCCCGAAGATACGTACTACTATTATAGTTCCTACGATACAAGCTGGGTTGCCAGCGGAGAGCTTGAACCATCGACGACCTACTCGGTGACGTTCCTGCCGGGTGCCGCCGATCTATATGGCAACACGATCACAGAACCGTATTCATTCTCGTTTACGACCGGCCCCCTCGATCCGTGGGTGTATCTGAACGTTCAGGGATCGTATGGCGTGTATAATGCCGCTCGACCTTCTGAGCTGTTCATCTCGCATCGCAATGTCAGCAAGATTTCCTTTACTCTCTCGCGTCTGTCATTGAACGATTTCGGGCAGATGACCTCTGACTATTGGATTTTTCAGGAGTATTACCCGGAGCCGTCGCTGGTCGTTCGTGAATGGTCGATCCAGTCTGAGGGCGGGTTGAACGAACTTGTCTACTCGCGCGTTCCCCTGGTCGATCAGGCCGGAATGTCGTTGTCACCCGGCATGTATCTGCTGATTGTCGATGCCCCGGAGATCGAGGGAGACCTGCGGCATATCATGCTGGTCGTCACCGACAACCTGACATTCAAATCGAGCTTTGAGGAAGGTCTGGTCTGGATGACCGATCTCCAGACCGGGCAGCCGGTCGGTGGTCAGTATGTTCAGTTCTACGGCGATGGGATGACCCCCATCGGGAATGGGACGACCGGTCCGGACGGAACGCTGAAACTCGATCTGCCGGAGATTGAGGCGATCTGGGATGCCCGCTATGCGCTGGTTAACACAAATGATGGTCACTTTGCCGTTGCTCTCACCGAGTGGGACGAGGGTATCCAGCCCTGGCAGTTTGGCTCGATCTCAAGTCGGTACTATGCAGAACACTATTCCATCTATCTCTATACCGACCGTCCACTCTACCGCCCAGGGCAGGAAGTGTTCTACAAAGGAATCCTGCGTAACAAAGACGATGTCACCTATACGCTTCCCCCGGCGGGAACGTCAGTCGACGTGATTGTGAGCAACGACTTTGGCGACATTGTTTACGAAGGCAGTCTGCCGGTGAACGAGCTTGGCAGTTTCAACGGGTCGTTCACCCTCGATGATGAAGCCGGGCTTGGCTACTATAGCATTCAAGTCACAACCGGCGACCTGTCGACCGGAATCGGTTTCCAGGTTGCCGAATACCGCAAACCGGAGTTCTTTGTCAACATCGAGACGGATGCCGACCAGTACGTCGACGGCGACCAGATCGAGGTGACCGTTGACTCCGAGTTCTTCTTCGGCGGCCCGGTCAGCGATGCGTCCGTGTCATGGACGGTCCTGACGACCGATTACTACTTCGACTACACCGGCCCACAGCGTTATTCGTTCAACGATATCGACGATTCGGGTTGGTGGTACTATGATTGGTACGATGAAGACTACTACTATGGCTATGGAACGATTGTCACCGAAGGCAGTGGACAGACCGACGAAAATGGTCAACTGGTGATTCAGGTGCCTGCCAGCCTGGACGCCGTATCGGGCAGCCAGCGCTTCACCATCGAAGCGACGGTGACCGATGTTGACGAGCGTTCGGTCTCCGGACGCACCGAGGTGATCGTCCACCAGGGCGAAGTCTATCCGGGTGTGCGGTCTGATGTGTATGTCGCCACTGCCGGTGACGACGTGTCGGTCAGCCTGGTTGCCGTCGACTGGGACAGTGAGCCGGTCGTCAACCAGGAAATGACCGTCGAGTTCATCGCCTACAACTGGAAGAGCGTCCAGGAAGAAGACGAATCGGGCCGTCTCCAGTGGACATGGTCGATTGAAGAAGAACCAATCGGCGACCCGGTGACGGT
The DNA here is from genome assembly GCA_016926255.1 of Anaerolineae bacterium. Lineage (GTDB taxonomy): Bacteria > Chloroflexota > Anaerolineae > Aggregatilineales > UBA3940 > JAFGOY01. The sequence goes on from JAFGOY010000078.1 coordinate 17,871, forward strand.
CAAGACCGACCGCAACGGTAAGGCGACTGCCTCGTTCGTTCCCGAAGAGGGCGGCACCTACATCATCCGGGCGACGGTAAAGGACGCGGCAGGCCGCACGCAGCGCAGCGCCAGCTATGTCTGGGTGTCCAGCCCGCGCTATGTTTCCTGGCGGCGCACTAACGACGACCGCATCGACCTGATCACCGATCAGGACAGCTACAAGCCGGGCGATACGGCGGAAATCCTGATCGCCTCGCCCTTCCAGGGCAGTGACGTCAAGGCGCTGGTTAGCATCGAGCGGGGGAGCCTGCTCACTCATGAAGTCATCACCCTGACCAACAACTCGACCGTCTACAAACTGCCGATTACCGGTGACCTCGCCCCGAATATCTATGTGTCGGTGGTGATCGTCAAGGGCGTCGACGATACCAACCCGGTTCCGGCCTTCAAGGTTGGCCTGACCGAGATCGTCGTTGAGCCGGTTGAGCAAACCCTGAACGTGACCGTCACGCCCGACAGTGATATGGTCGGCCCGCGTGAAGAGGTGACCTACACTGTTGAAACGACTGACTTCGAAGGCGACCCGGTCGATGCCGAGGTGTCGCTCGCGCTGGTCGACCTGGCGACGCTCTCGCTCGCCGAGCCGAACACCGGCCCGATTGTTGATTACTTCTACGGCGAACAGGGGATCGCCGTCCGCACGTCCATGCCGTTGATCTTCCTGGTGGATCGAATCACCCAGGATTTGCTCGACGAGGGCAAGGGCGGTGGTGGTGGCGGCGGCGGTGGTTTCTATGAAGTCCGCACCGAGTTCGAAGATACGGCCTACTGGACGGCCACCGTGCGTACCGGCGATGACGGCCAGGCGGAGGTCAGTGTTACTCTGCCTGACAACCTGACGACGTGGCGCATGGACGCCCGTGCAGTGACCGGTGACACGTTGGTCGGGCAGACAACCGTCGATATCATCGCGACCCGCCCGCTGCTGGTTCGCCCGGTGACGCCGCGTTTCTTCGTCGCCGGTGACGAGGCGACTCTCTCGGCGGTGGTGAACAATAACACCGGGGAAGCTGTCGAGGCGACCGTTTCGCTGGATGTCGAGGGTGTCGACCTGCAAAGCGATAAGGTCGTTGTGCTTGATATCCCTGTTGGCGGTCGCGCTGAAGCCTTCTGGGAAGTGAGTGTCGATCCGAATGCAGAGTGGGTCGATCTCGTCTTCGCGGTCGAGGGCGGCGGTTATTCCGACGCCAGCAAGCCGACGCTCGGTGACCCGGACAACGATCAGCAGCTTCCGGTCTATCGCTACGAGGTGCCGGAAACGGTCGGCACCGCCGGACAGTTGATCGAAGAAGGATCGCGCGTCGAGGGGATCGTCCTGCCCCCGACCTACGAGATCACCGCCGGGGAAGTCGAAGTCCACATCGATCCATCGCTGGCAGCAGCTACACTCGACGGCCTGCGCTGGCTCGAACACTATCCCTACGAATGCACCGAACAGACGGTCAGCCGCTTCCTGCCCAACGTCCTGACGATGCGTGCCTACCAGGAGTTCAACCTCTCGGATGCCGAGCTTGAAGAGAACCTTCAGGAGCAGATCAGCATCGGCTTGCAGCGGCTCTATGCCCAGCAGCACGTCGACGGCGGGTGGGGCTGGTTCGTTCAGAGCAATTCCAACCCAACCGTAACCGCCTATGTGGTCCAGGGATTGGTCGCCGCGCAGCAGACCGGCTATACCGTCGAGCAGCGCGCGCTCGATGCCGGTATCGCCTATCTGCAATCGCAGTTGATCGCGGTCGACGAATCGACCATGACGTATCAACTGAACCGGCAAGCGTATGTCCTCTACGTACTGGCCGAGGCAGGCCATCCCGATGTCAGCCGGACGACATCTTTGTTTGAGGTGCGTGAGCGGATGCAGACCTATGCCCGCGCCCAGCTTGCGCTGACCCTCTCGCTGATCGACCCGACAGACCCGCGCATTGAGACGCTCAAATCGGACATCATCAACGCGGCGATCCTCAGCGCGACTGGTGCGCACTGGGAGGAAGAGTCTGCTGATACCTGGAACTGGAACACCGATACCCGCACGACGGCGATTGTCCTTGACGCCTTTGCCCGGCTTTGGCCCGAAAATGATCTCGGCCCGAATACCGTCCGCTGGTTGATGGTCGTCCGTGAAGGCGGCCACTGGGAAACCACGCAGGAAACCGCCTGGGCGATCATCGGTTTGACCGATTGGATGATGGCGACCGGTGAACTGGACGCCAGCTATACCTGGTCGATGGAGTTCAACACCCGGCCAACCGCAGAAGGCGCAGTCAGCCCCTCGACGGTGCGCAACTCGACCGTCATCACCATCGACGTGCGCGAGATGCTGCGTGACAACGTCAACACGCTGATGATCGACCGTTCGGCGGGGCCGGGGCGTCTGTATTATACGGCGCACCTGTCGGTTGACCTGCCTGTCGAAGAAGTCGATCCGCTCAGTCGGGGCGTGATCGTCAGCCGTCGCTACCTGAATGCCGATGGCAATGCAGTCACAAGCGGCAAGGTCGGTGACGTGCTCACCGTCGAACTGACCATCATCGCCCCGCATGACCTGTACTACGTGGTGGTCGATGACCCATACCCGGCGGGCGTCGAAGCGGTCAATCTCGAACTGGAAACCGAGAGCATCGTTGGCGAGCGCCCGACCCTGCGCCCCACCGATCCGCTGGCGTATGGCTGGGGATGGTGGTGGTTTAGCCAGACCGACCTGCGTGATGAGAAGGCAGTCCTCTTTGCCGACTATCTACCGGCAGGGACATATCAGTATACCTATCAGGTCAGGTTGAGCATCCCCGGAACGTATCATGTCATTCCGGCGGTGGCCCAGGAGTTCTACTTCCCGGAGGTTTATGGGCGCGGCGAAGGGATGCTCTTTACTATCGAGCCGTCAGACCGGTGAACTCGGCCTGAAAAATAATCATTGATGGGGGCGATCGGCGATCTCCGGTCGTACAGGTCGCCCCCCCGGATTGACCGAAGATCGCCCTTAGCCCGGCACTTTGGCTCCGGGCGCATGTTCAGGGCAGCAATAGCAAAAGGATGGTCACATGGAGATTCAAAAAACGATCTACCCGGTGCAGGTGTTGGCATCTTCCTACCAGATTGCCGGGGAGATCAGTCCGCGCAGCAACCCGTCAATGTACGTCAACGACCCGGCGGTGCTGGCGATTCCCATCGAAAACGCGACCGTCGTACCGCTCATGCCCGATGCCCGCATCGGCGAAATGACAGTCCCTGTCGAAACCTCTGTACCCAGGGATCATATACATGTGCTGCTGGTCGCCAACGTCGATCCGTCTGGGGCGGCCCTGCGGCCAAAACCGATCCGGCTGCTCTGTTTCACCGATACCTACGCGATCCGGGCGACCTTCCACGTACCGACCGAAACCGAGGCCAATGAAGTGTTCAACATGCCCGGCCCGTTCTACCCGGCCACCAATGCGGAAATCTTTGCACTGCGCAATCTGGCGGTGGAGATTGCAGGCCAGGCCGAGTTGATCTTCGTCAACAAGGATGCCATTCACGTATTCCACGAGATTGCCTAGCGATCAACACCGGAGAGTGTTCTGGTTCCGGTCGATGCTAGTTATCAGCGTATATGGCTGAGAAGGAGGTTCGAGGTGCAAGTTGTAGTCAATCGCTACCCGGCTGATATTCTGACCACGCACTATCGTGTCTACGGTGAACTTGTCGCGCGGGGCGACCCGGCAATTTACTTTAATGCTACCGATCTCCTGGCGATCTCGGTCGCTGATGCCACGCTGATGCCTCTCCGCCAGGGGATGCGTCTTGGCGCGGTCTCGATGGATGAACTGTTCATTCCGCGAACCGAACCGCAGGTGATCATCCTGGGCGGCTACGAGCCAACGGTCAAGCCGCTCCCCAGGAAGGAGAACCTGATCTGCTTCACCGATACCTACCTGCTGCGCGGGACGTTCCACATGGGAATGGACACCAGCCCGGAGGATGTCTTCTTTACCGTCGGTGGGCGCGCCTATCACTATGCGACCAATCTCGACATCTATTCGCTCTACCCGCTGGCGGTCGAGGTGAAAGCAAGCGCTGCGCTTGCCTTCGTTCGCGGGGAGGCCGTTCGCGCGTTCTACCTTCAGGAAAAAGGATCGCAGCCTGCGCCGTAAACCGGGGTGCGCAGACTGGCGTATCATTCAACGGCGGTGATCGCGGATGTTCACCGCCGTTTTCATTAGTCCCTTTAGGGCGTTGAGGACCGAAGGTCCGAAACAGAAAACCACCAGCTATGCTGGTGGAAGCCAAAAACTTATAGAAAGA
>JAFGOY010000079.1 GCA_016926255.1 Anaerolineae bacterium
CAGGTTAAGCATTTGTTTGACTCCTTCAACCAGAGTCAGCTTAACTTGCCCCTTCACGTTTGTCTACCAAATGGATAAAGTCGAGTTTAAAAGCACTCACGCATTGAGCAGCGCCAGAAGCCGAGCCTGTTCGATGCCAATCGCGGCATAATCGGCCAGTGTCGCCAATAGATTTAACTGGTGCTGATCCAGTTCACCGGGAGCGAGGTTTACAGATAACACCCCGATGGCATTTGAACCGATGATCAGCGGGGCGCAGACCTGCGTGGTATTTCGCTGAGACTCGCCGTCGCGATATGGGTCACTGTACAGAACCTTTTCCGCGTTGATCGCTGCCCAGGCCAGTGGATTTTTTACCTGCTTGGATATTAATCGCCCCTCGTCCTCACCGATCTGCTCGGCACGCACAACCAGATCGCGGCCATCTTCGGACATCATCAACAACCTGGCTTCGCGGGAGCGCATCAGGTGCATGGCGGCCCGAATGATATAGAGCAGTAGGCTGTTATAGGAAGGCAAACTGGTCAGGATGCGCCCGACGTCAAATAGGGCTTCCAGTTCATATACACGGCGTTCCAGGTCGCGGTTGGCGACCACCATCTGTTCGTTGAGCTTTTCATGCTCCTGCCGTAAACGCACTTCCCGGAGCGCCAGTTCAATCGAAGCCAGTAGTTCGTCGACCGTAAACGGCTTGGTGATATAATCACGCACCCGCATCCGGAAGACCTCGATAGCAATCTCCTCGGATCCATAGAAGGTCATCAGGACGATGGGAAGCCCGATAGCCTCCTTATGTAAACGGCGGATCAGCCCAAGTCCATCCATCCGGGGCATTTTCAAATCGGTTACAACCAGATCGGGGGTATGCAGCAGGATCAGTTCATAAGCCTCCAGGCCATCTTCTGCTTCCAGCCAGCGGTAGCCGTTGGGTTTGAGGACGTAGTTGATAATGAATTCCCGGATGTCTTTGGCGTCATCCACAACGAGAATACACTCACCAGCCATTACCATCTCGCTTTCAACCGGTGTCGTGAACCTTGTATGTGCTTGTTGCCAGTATAGCACTAAACGGGTTGTAAGGCTGAGCTGGTAAATCAAAAAAGACTCCCTCCACTGCGAAGCGGAAGGAGTCTTGATTTCCTCAGAGTATGCTGGACTACGCGCGCAGCTTTGCCCCGAAGTTTTTCTCCAGCATTTTGACGATCTTCGTCCGGACCTTGTCAGCGTCTTTGTCACGCAGTGTTTTTTCGTCAGACTGGAAGGTCAGCGCATAGGCCAGGCTCTTTTTACCCGCGCCGATTTGCTCACCCTGATACACGTCGAACAGGCGCACTCCGCGCAGCAGGCTGCCGCCCGCTTCCCTGATCGTTGTTTCGACTTCCACCGCCGGGATATCTTCATCGACGACGATCGCAACATCCTGGTAGATCGCCGGGAAATTCGAGATCGACCGGATCGCATGTCCTTTGCCCATCGCATCCTGCAAGACATCCAGGTTTAACTCTGCTACCAACACAGGTTGTTCGGGCAGTTCGTATGTCTCACAAACCAGTGGATGCAGTTCTCCCAGAACACCGGCATCCCGGTCTTCGATGACCAGGCGGGCCGTCCGTCCGGGGAAGAACGTGCTGTGTTCCACTGGCTCGAATCTAACGTCGGCCAGATGCAGCCCGCCGACCAGCGTTTCGACAACGCCCTTCAAGTCGTAGAAGTCCATCACGGATTCACTGCTGGTTTCCTGCCAGGAGGGAGTATCGCGTTTGCCGGTCATCACGATGCACAGTCGACCGGGTTCATCCGGCAGGTTTTCACCATCTACCGGGAGATAAACCTTGCCGACTTCGAACATCAGCAGGCGATCACGCCAGCGGGCGTTTGCCACCAGAATATCCAGCACACCCGAAAGCAGCGTATGCCGCATCACAACCTTGTCCTGGCTGATCGGGTTGGCGAGTGTGATGTATCGCAGTTCTGGCCAATCGGATTTGGCCCCGGCGGGCGTGAGCCGCGCTTCGGCTTCCGGCGTCGTCAGCCGGTAGGTAACGATCTCCTGAAGCCCGGCATTGATCAGCAGATCGCGCACCATCTCTTCCCGGATCAATGCCGTGTTCTCGCGCTGCGGGGGCAGCGCATCCTCGATCAACGTATTCGGTATCCGGTCATAGCCATATATCCGGGCGATCTCCTCGATTAAATCCGCGTGCGCGATCATGTCGGCGATGTCTTCATGTTCCGGCTCGTTGACAAATCCAATATCCATCCGGTGGTCGGGAACCGTTACCAGCAGCGATTGTTCATCCACCTTCTCGACGCCGAATTCCAGTCCTACAAGGATGTCCGCAATTTCGTCCTGCGTCAGCGCGATACCGAGCGCCCGTTCCACTTCGCTCAAAGGCAGATCGACGGTGATCACCGGGGCCAGAGCAGGATAGGCATCGGCAATGCCCTTTGCCACCGTCCCCCCTGCAAGCTGGCGCATCAGTTCGATGGCCCGCACAACACCCACCCGGGCCTGTTCGGGGTGAACCACCCGGCTGAACCGCGTCCCGGCTTCGGTCACCATTTCGGTGCCGCGCTCGCGCTGGGCGCTTAGCGTCTGCCGGACGTTGATGAAGTTCCAATTTGCACCTTCCAGCAGAACATTGACCGACTCCTTATGCACTTCCGATTCGGCACCTCCCATGATCCCCGCAATGCTCAACGAACCGGCGGTATCAGCCACCAACTCAGTGAAGGGGTCGAGATCATGTTCGACATCGTCCAGCGTCGTCAGCTTTTCCCCCGGTTCGGCGGTGCGGGTGATGATCGTCGGTGCTTTGCCGCCCGCCCGCTCGACCAAGATATCGTAGTCGAAGGCGTGGAGCGGCTCCCCGACCTCCAGCATGACGTAGTTGGTCACGTCGACGATATTGTTGATCGGGCGCATCCCCGCCAGTTTCAACCGCCGCTGCACCCATTGGGGTGACGGCTTAATCGTAATCCCCTTGATCAATGCAGCCACAAAGCGTGGGTTCAAATCCGGCCTGGTGATTTCCAGTGTGAGTTGATCGTCAATGGTGTCACCTTCGGCCACGACATCTAATGACGGGTAGTTGACCTTTTGCCCGGTCAGTGCCGCGACTTCCCGCGCAACGCCGAACATCGAGAAGCAGCGGGCGAGGTTGGGCGTCAGGTCGATGTCGAGGATCACGTCGCCCAGCACGTCCTGAAGCGGGGTACCTGGGGCCGCGTCCGATTCGAGGATCATGATCCCCTCGTGCTCGTTCGAGAGGCCAAGCTCCTTCTCCGAGCAGACCATGCTTTTGTTATCGATCCCACGCAGCTTTTTTGGCTTGATCACCAGCCGCGAGCCGTCGTCCTTGTGCCCGTCGATCACTTCGGCGTTTTCCCGCGCATAGGCAACCACCAGCGGTGGGTCGATTGGCCCCTGGTCTTTGTACGGGTAGAGGTTCGGCGCACCGGTGACGACCGTTTCCACCTCGCCGATCCCCGAATCGACCATTGCCAGCACCAGCCGGTCGGCGTCGGGGTGGGATTTCACCTCAAGGATGTGCCCCAGTACGATCTTCTCGCGGTCCCATACCAGGTGGTCGGTCGAGACGGGCATCGCCCATTTTTTCGCCATTTCAGGGTCGGCTGGCAGGCCGATATATTCGATGTTCCCGACTTCAAGCCCGGCGAGAGTCAGGCGGTGAGCCAGTTCTTCGACCGGTATGGTGATGTCGACATAATCTCTTAACCAGGATAGTGGTACAAGCATCTTGCATTCTCCAGGATGATTATTCAGTAATGACTTCGATTGACGTAACCGTTATTCCCTCACAGGCATCTGCCGCTTGGGAGGAAGTTGTATTTACAGCCAGATCATAAACATTACAGGCAGCTTCCAACGCTTGCCTGACTTCGATGACCGATTCGGGCGCAGCAGGCCCGGCATAGACAACCGTCTGACTTTGATCCGAAATCCGCAGATCGCACTCACTTTCCGGCTGGCCGATTTGCAGGCGCAGCAGGCCCTGTACCGGATGCGGAGTATATACTACCAGTTGTGCACTGCCATCCAAATACCGGCTGGCCGATCCATTTTCCAGGGAAGCCTCACCCCAGCCGTTCCCGGTCAGGGCAATGACCGGTGCATCCGGTTCCGATGTCCCCTCCACCTGGTAGAGCACAAGCTCCTCATCACCGGCAACCGGCCCGCCCAGACTGTCCTGCATAACCTGATTGTAGGCCCGTGCTTCAGAAGTAAACCGCTGATTCAGAAGCACATAGGAAATCCCCTGTTCGACCAGCACAGATCGAAGGGCCGCCGGGTCGGGGTGAGCAACGATATCCTCATCGGGGACGGGCTGTGTCAGCCAGCCCAGCAGTTCCAGCACGCCGGGGCGATTGGGTATCTCACGGTCGCTGTAGCCATCCATGATCGGCCAGGAATGGCTGGTCTGGTAGAAAATCGCATAGTGTGACGTGTAGCGATCGCCAACCGGCACGTTGAGTACGGCTCCATCAGGTGTCATCGAGGCCAATCGCCGGACAGCCGCCGGTTCCACAACCGGGTAGACCTCCATCGGAAACACATACAGATATTCAACCATCATAATCAACGCAGCCAGGCTGAACACGATCGTTTTCCAGGGTCTGGCATTCTCCAGAAAAACTCTCACGCCATCGGAGGCTACAATGGCGAGCGCCATCCCGGTCACCAGGTTGAAACGCCCCGGCGTCCGCCCCAGACTGAACACCGGCAGTTTCGCCAGCAGCGCGTAAGGCAGCGTCAGCGGCTGTTCAGGTGACCAGGGGGAAGGGATCAACCCTCCCCAGACTTTCAACACCGGCCCTAACGAAAGCAGCATGGCAACCAGCCCGACCAGCAGCCAGCCCCGTGACTCCTCTCTGCCCCTGACAAGTGATAAAACGGTAAACGCCAGCGGCACCAGCCCCAGGTAGGCGGTGATCTCCGGCAAGAAGAAGCCCATCACTTCGCGTGTTTGTTTCGGCACCAGCCCCAGCGCGGTCAGCACCGGATTGTCCGGTGAAGGTGTGATGAACCCCAACAGGTCGGTACTCAGCGCCGGAAGATTCGCTCCACCCTCAAATGCATAGTCCGGGGGATTCAGGCTGAACCTGAGCATCGGGATATAAAACGGAAGCATGATTGCCAGCGCAATCCCGGCCCCGATCAAGAGCATTTTCCAGACTTCCCGGTTAAAAAAGTCACCTTTGCGCAAAATAGAGAGCATAACCGGAACCAGAAAAGCCGACAGCGGCAGCATGACATATACTGTGATGGTCAGGTGCAGCATACAGGCAAGCGAAAAAGCCACTCCCATCCAGACGGCATTCTTAATCGACGGTAACAGGATCGTCCGGCGCAAGAACAAAAAATATAGCAATGGTAACGCGAGGTTTGCAGTCTCTACATGCCCGGCGACCGCTTGCGCCACACGCGACGGGAATACCATGATCAGCACACCGCCGAACAATGCCGCCGCTCGATGGCCGGTTATATCTTTGCATAGATAGTAGCCTGCCACCCCGGTCAGGATGTAGGTCAGCAAAAACCCGATATTATAGGCCGCCACCGGCGAAAACATCACTTCGACCGGCAGCAGCAGGATGTGCATGGTCAAACTGGCCTGCCTGATGGGTGAATAGTAGCCATCAGGATAAGCAAGTGTATTGAAAAACGCTGGATTCGTCCCGTGGGTCAGCGCTTCCTTTGAATACCAGAATCCCCAGACCTTTGCTACCTGATCGGCGTCTTTGTAGCCAACCAGGGAGTTGGACAAGTGAAAGACAAGCGGCCAGGTCATGATCGCGGTGAGCACGGTGAGGATACTCAGCACGATCAGCAGTTCTACCCAGGGAGTATTCTCTTTCTGTCGGGTGTCGGCTGAAACGGCTGTCACCATCTTCCCTCTTACAGGTTTAGAACTGCTCCAGGAACCGCAGGTCGTTCCCCCAGAAATACCGGATGTCCTGGATGCCATAGCGCAGCATCGCCATCCGCTCCGGGCCAAACCCGAACGCGAAGCCGGAATACACCGCCGGGTCATAGCCGCCGTTCTTCAACACGACCGGATGAACCATCCCCGAACCGCAGATTTCCAGCCAGCCGGTGTATTTGCACACGCCGCAGCCTTCCCCATCGCATAGCACACACTCCACGTCGACTTCCATACTCGGCTCGGTGAATGGGAAGTGCGAGCAGCGGTAGCGCACTTTACGTTCGGCTCCGTACATCCGGCGGGCAAACTCGGCGATTGTTCCCTTGAGATCGGTCATGCGGATGTTCTTCCCAATTGCCAGCCCTTCAAGCTGGTTGAACTGTACCTCGCTCCGGGCTGATATCTGCTCATAGCGATAGCACATCCCCGGCAGGATCACCCGGATCGGCTCCGGAGCGTAGTCACGCATTGCCCTGATCTGCCCCGGTGAGGTATGCGTCCGCAGGATCACCCCCTCGTCGGTCGTGTAGAATGTGTCCCACATGTCGCGTGCCGGGTGATGCGGCGGGATGTTCAGCAGGGTGAAGTTCGTATCGTCGTCTTCCACATCACGGCTGCGATACACCTGGAAGCCCATATCGGCCCAGATGTCATAGATGTCACGCAGCATTCTGGTAGTCGGGTGAAGCCGACCGCGCGCCACTGGCCGACCGGGCAGAGTCACGTCGATCTCGCCTTCTTCCAGGCTTTGCGCCATCTCGTGCGCCTTGACCAGTTCCTCCCGTTCGGCAAATGCCGACTCAAGCTCCTGGGCGATCTCGTTGGCTAACTGGCCAACCGCCGGACGATCTTCGGGTGCGAGTTGTCCAATCGATCGCTTGATCGTGGTGATCTCGCCCTTCTTCCCGATGACAGCGTTTTTGAGCTGCCTCAGGGATTCGGCATCGGTGATTTCTTCCAGCTCTATCAGCGTTTCCGCTTTCAAGGTTTTCAGCTTTTCAAGCATGGTTCCTCCTGTAACAACTGCGGACAGCAAACTGTAAACAGGCAACAAAAATCTCGTCCCATCAGGGACGAGAGCATTTAGACATCATCATAGCTCGCGCGGTACCACCCTGCTTGACCAGAAATATCATTGGCCCGCTTACTTACCAACGGCGTCGGGCTTACAAGCCTTTTCGCGATTGGCCGCCCGGATAACGGGGGGCAACCCGGAATGGACTACTCGACCTGTGTCTTTCACCCATCGGCTCAGGAGAGAACGCCCGCCGCCAACCGTCGGATTGGGCTTCCAGTCTAAGACCCAATTTCCCTGGCGAGGCTGCCTGCTGCAAGCTCGGCTCCATCGTCGCCTGTCACATATTGTTGATTCACTGAATTATGCCACTCGCAGTGTGTGTTGTCAATCAATTTTATGGAACCTTGGCCGGGTTTTCGCATCCAATATACCAGTGATGGATAAAACTATTTCTTTCAGGAGAGAATAACGGTATGGAAATGGAAATTGTTTTCCCCGGTGACGCACGGGTTGATGCCCGGATGGGCAATATGGTCATCCCCACCAATCAGGATGGTTCTGCCCCAGCACCATTCGGCCTGTTTCTGGCATCGATTGGCACCTGCGCCGGGATTTATGTATTGAGCTTCTGCCGCCAGCGGGGGATCCCCACCGATAATATCCGCATCGTCCAGCGGATGCAGTCCAACCCGCTGACCCGGATGATCGAAAAAATCGAGCTGGATATCCAGGTGCCGCCGGACTTCCCGGACAAGTATAAAGAAGCAGTGATCCGGTCGGCCAACCAGTGTGCCGTAAAGAAGCACCTTGAACAGCCCCCGGTCTTCGAAGTCAACACATCGGTCGTTGAGTTGGCCTGACCGAAGAACCGGAATAACCAGGAGTTTCAAAAGGGTGACATTATTGTCACTCTTTTGTTTTTTAGTAGCCGGAATTCGATTTTGGCGTAAAATATCTAAGATGTGACCTGTATACTATTCATACGAAGGGGCCAGCGATGGCAGAAGCCTCCCCCACCAGCTCGAACGAGATAACGGCCAAACTGGCAGGTGCCCGACAGACCCTCGATCTTCTGAGAAACCAGATCAAGGTCGGTGACGTTGATGCCACATATTGGGTCACCCGGCTAGGAGAGATCAACGATCTGCTCGAATTGCTTACCGAAGAATACAAAGCCAGCGATCAACAGCGGCGGCTGGCTGCCCTGTATCAGGTGAGCAAAGCACTGGGAACCTCGCTCGATCTGGATCAGGTACTGAATCAGACGATGGATGCGATCATCCAGTTGACCAACGCCGAGCGTGGTTTCCTCATGCTGATCGGTGACGACAAAGAGCTTGCGATCAAGATCGCTCGCAACATGGATCAGGAATCGCTGGATGAGGATGAATTTGCTATCAGCCTCAGCGTCATCGAGATGGTCGTCAAAACCGGCGAGCAGGTTGTTACCACCAATGCCAGCAGCGATCCACGCTTTTCCGCTCAGGCGAGTGTGATCGTCCACAAACTGCGTTCCATACAATGTGTACCCCTCAAAGCACGCGGCGAGTTGATCGGTGTGATCTATGTCGATAACCGGCTCAAGAGTGGAGCCTTCGACGAAGACGACCTCGATATGCTTACCGCGTTTGCAACCCAGGCAGCAATGGCAATCGAGAATGCCCGCCTGTTCACCCGAACCGACGCAGCACTGGCCCAGCGTGTCGAGGAGTTACAGCGGCTGCAAACCATCGATCAGGAGCTTAACGAGACACTGGATTTCAGCCGGGTAATGGGGCTGACCCTTGAATGGGCGGTCAGGGCCACCCAGGCCAACAACGGCGCAATCGCCATCATCGACCTTGACGAAGGGAAAACTCGTGTCATTGCCGAACAGGGCAAGACATCGACTGAAGTATCGGCCACTCTCCATGACAGCCAGGTGATCAACTTAAAAGGCATGCTGAACGTCCCCATCCAGCGGGAAGGTCGCGTCATCGGCGTTATTGCCCTGGGACGAGACGACGGCACCGTCTTCACACATGACGACCAGTCCTTTGTCCTTCGCCTTGCCGACCACGCCGCGATCTCGATTGAGAACGCCCGCCTCTACGAAGCGGTCAAATTTGCCAACGATGCCAAGACCGAATTCGTTTCGGTCATGACCCACGAATTACGTGTTCCCATGACTTCCATCAAAGGCTACGCCGAGATGATCGAGATGATGGGATCACTGACCGATCAGCAGAAGAATTTTTTGGAGATCATCCGCACCAACGTCGTCAGGATGAGCAACCTTGTCAGCGATCTGAGTGATATCTCCCGGCTGGAAAGTCAGCGCTTGAAAGTCGAGGTCGTCGAAGATGTCAGTATTCAGAAAGCCCTTGACGAGGTGCTTACGACAATCCAGGCTGAAATCAAAAACCGGGAACACACCCTCGATGTAAAAATCCCCAGGGATCTCCCGGGTGTCAACGTCGATCCACAGCGGTTGAACCAGATATTGACCAATCTGGTCAGCAATGCATGCAAGTACACACCAGACGGTGGAACGATCACCATCCGGGCAGGTTCCGAAGCAGGCTTTGTCAGAGTCGAAGTGGAGGATACCGGCATCGGCATGACCCCCGAAGAGATAAGCAACCTGTTCACGAAATTCTGGCGGGCAGAAGACCGGTACGTCCGCGAGCAGCAGGGAACAGGCCTCGGACTTGCCATTGCCAAGAATCTCGTCGAAATTCATGGCGGCGAAATGAGCGTCGACAGCGAGAAGGAAAAAGGAACGATATTTGCGTTCACATTACCGGTGAGTGGATAAACAGGCTATGACACGCACAGGAAACAGAGGGCCATACCTTCGTCAAAAATTGCTGATTTACCATCGATTCGCAAAACGCTGGAGAATCGGGCCGCTGCTCACTGCGGTGATGGGCGGATTGCTTTACGGGATGGCCTGGCTTACCGATAAGAATCTGCTCCGTTCCGCCAATGTCGATTTCTTGCAGATGTTATGGGGGAATCGAATTTATATCCTGGGGTTGATCGGTTTCAGCCTGATTCTTTATGTATTGATCGTCGGAATCGGTCGATCCAGCTTCGTCGAAATCCGCCCGCAGGCGCTGCGTGTCCGGGCCGGAATGGTTACCTCTGACATTTCTTACGGGCGCATCCGCCAGATACGACTGGTTCAACTGGCGTCAGTTTATCCTCCCGACTCACTGCATGCGGGTGATTGGGCCACGCTGAAGCCTTTTATAGATATGTCCTGCACTGCTGTCGACCTCCAATCCTGGCCGAAGTTGCCCCTCAAACGACTGTGGCACAAGTTCATGTTCACCCGGGATGGCCTCAGCCTGCTCTTCGTTGTCGAAGATGCGATGGTATTGAACCAGCAGATCGACAGCGCAATAGCAGCGCGGCAGGCCCGCCTGAGCAAATCACAACGCGGCTATCAGGACCCGGTCGAGCGTGCCGCTGAAATGGCCCGCAAGAAACGGATATGATCCGTCCTGCTCCCTGAAAACAAAGAACCGGGATGCCGATTTTTCAGCGTCCCGGTTTTGTTTGTCAATATTCTATTGTCAGGAAAGGTAGTCGCGCAGATTGACCGCCAGCCTGGGGTGGCGTAGACGACGCAGCGCCTCTTTCTCCAACTGCCTGATCCGCTCGCGGGAGAGGCCAAACTTGTTGGCGATCTCTTCGAGCGTGTGCTGCTCTCCGCCCCCCAGCCCAAACCGCAGCCGCAGGATATGCGCCTGACGCGGCGTAAGCTCAGAAAGCACCTCTTCGATTGTTTCCTGAAGCAGGTGATGCGCAGCCGCTTCGGCAGGCTCCGGTGTATCCTGGTCTTCGATGAAGTCCCCGAATTCACTGTCGCCGTCGTCGCCGACCGGGCGTTCGAGCGCAATTGCATGCTGGCTGGCGTCCATCATCCCCCGGACACTTTCCGCCGGGAGATTCATCTCTTCGGCGATCTCCTCCGGGGTTGGACGGCGGCCAAGTTCCTGTTCGAGGACCTGCGCCGTGCGGTACATCTGCCGGATCCGCTCGGTCATATGCAGCGGAATGCGGATCGTGCGCGTTTTCTGTGCCAGGGCACGCGTGATCGCCTGACGAATCCACCAGGTTGCATACGTGCTGAAGCGGTTCCCACGCGTGTAGTCATACTTATCGACCGCCCGCATCAGCCCGACATTACCTTCCTGGATTAAATCCGGGAATGGCAAACCCTGTCCCATATAGCGTTTGGCAATGCTGACAACCAACCGCGTGTTGGCCCGCCCCAGGTGCTCACGCGCCTCCTGAGCCTGTTCGATTTGCAGGATCAGTTCAGCCCGCTCAGAGACAGAGAGAGCATCGGTGTCTTCCAGCATCTTCCGAGCCATGTTCCCGATCTCGATGCTTTTGGCCAGGTCGATTTCCTCTTCAGCGGTCAACAAGGGTTCTTGTGCCATCTGGCGGAAATACAGGCCAACCGGGTCGTCAGCAGACACGGCATTGATGTCTGCCAGCGGCTCCTCAGGTTCTCCATCTTCGGGAGGTTCTTCGTCGTCCAACTTCAAGTCCAGCAGGCTCGCTTCCTCGCCTTTCGAGTTGCGAACTTCGATTCCTACTTCGTCGAGGTCTTCCAGCAGCGTATCAATAGATGTCTCATCAAGATCGTCTGCCATGACCTCGACTAAATCCTCATAGGTTATGAACCCACGAATTTCCGAACGAGCCAGTAATTCCTGAATCACATCGCTACGGGAATCATCGTAGGCGTGAGTCATCGACTGCACCCCGTCGATCATTTCTTCCATGTAGCCTTTCAACCACCTCTACAATAGTTTTTTGCCAGAAGGCAAGTCTTGTTATTTTAGCATAACCTCAGGCTGGCTTCAAGAGCCTGGGAACGCTCTCATACTCGACTAGCCTTGCTGATTCGTTCCCTGCGTGTTGCATAACCTTGATTCCATTTTACCCTTTCTGGGGCGCAAATGGAACCACCCAACGCAATTTTTAAAGTCACTTCACCATTGGCCAGCAATAGAAATGACTTGGGCGAAGAGCGGCAACCATTACACACAGGCTATAAATAAACAATAAGTGCAGGCCAATTGATCAACCTGCACCTTTACTATTATACACACCTTGTCAAGCCCCTTTGAACCTGACAGGGAATTATTCAATTTGCCTACGCTAAACAGGTGATTCCAAACTGCCGCTCCACCGGATACTCACGTGGAAACAACCAGTTTTTCGTGTTCTTCTTCGTGCTCCTCAAGCCAGCGCGTGCAGGCAATTGCCGCCGCCGCGGCCTGCCCAACTGATGTCGCAACTTGCCGCCAGATCGAGTCCTGGATTTCACCCGCAGCAAACACGCCGGGCACGCTGGCCTGCATCCGGTCACTGGTGACCAGGTACCCCTGGGCGTCCATCTCTAGCTGGCCCTCAAAGAGCGCCGAGTTCGGGTAGTGCCCGATGAATATGAACACTCCGTCGGTATCGAGCTGCTCGACTTCGCCCGTCTTCACATTCCTGACCTTCACCCCGGTGACTCTATCATCGCCGACGATCTCATCGACGACCGTATCCCAGATGAACGACATCTTCTCATTGTTTCTGGCTCGATTCTGGAGGAAAGCCCCGGCTCGCAGTTCATCGCGCCGGTGGATGACGCGCACGCCCGTCGCGAACTTGGTCAGGAACAATCCTTCTTCAATCGCGCTGTCGCCGCCCCCGACGACGACCACATCCTTACCCCTGAAAAAGAACCCGTCGCACGTTCCGCAGTAGCTCACGCCCCGGCCAATATATTCTTCCTCGCCGGGAACGCCCAGTCGCCGGGGAGAAGCTCCAACGGTGATGATCACCGAGAGCGCCCGGTAGGTTTTCGAAGATGTTTTGACGGTGAACGGCGCCCCGCCGGTAAAGTCCACCTCGGTGACCAGATCGTATTCAATCCGTGCCCCGAATCGTTCCGCGTGCTGCCTGAACTGTTCAACCATCTCCGCTCCGGTCAGGCCATCGGGGAAGCCGGGATAATTCTCCACCTCGGCGGTGAGCGATACCTGCCCGCCGATCTGATCCCCGGCGATCACCAGCGGGTTGAGATCGGCGCGGGCCGTATACAATGCCGCCGTCAACCCGGCTGGACCCGAGCCAATAATGATCACTTTCTCAACAGCCATTCCTTTTTCTCCAGACCTTACAATAACTTAACAACAGTCGTCGATGAGCCGATTCAGCCAGAATCGGCATGATCTATCTCTCCTTCAAGGATCGAGATCAGCGCCCGGAACTCCATCTCGCAGCACCGGCACTGCTCCAGGTGACTCTTTACCTGTGGCAGCACCTCCGACGGGTCCTGCCCGGCGTGGATCATGTCGACGTATTCGTCGATGTGCTCGAAGCACTCATCACAGGTAATGTCGTCCGTTTTTGTATTGAAGATCGTTTTCACGACATCTGTAATTTTCATTTTATTCTTCTCTGCTCTGTCCGATGAAACCTTCGCCGGGATAGTCTCTCAAAGTATAGACGAGATTCGCTGCCCGTCTCTTACCCAAACAGGCTCAGGAGATACTCCAGAGAAAGCCCCTGATCCTCCATATAATGTTTTAGTTTCAGCCGCCCATCATGAACCAGTTTGTAGAGCGCGTTCCGGTTCGTATCCATCCGGCGGGCGATTTCCTCGACCGGCACCCCGTCGAAGATATAGGCAGAAAGTGCCGTACGCTGGCGGTCGGTCAGGGCGTTTTCAAAAGCATCTTTCAGCATATGCAGGATTTCCTGCTGCTCGGCATAGTTCTCCGGGTGAGGGCTGCCCTCCGGCGTGACGCCCAGCGAGGCCAAATCCGGCATGATCTCCCCTTCGGCGGTCAGGTGCTCCAGGGAGTAGTCTTTGTACCTGACACGCCGCAGCTCGCTGATCGCCACCCGTGCCGCGATTTTCGATGCCCAGGTCGTGAACTTACTTTCCCCCCGGAATGTCTCAAGACTGTCGAGTATTTTGATCAGCGCATCCTGGACAAAATCCTGTGCCATCTGCCGGATATCTTCGTCAGGAAGCTGTGACAGATCGCTTCGATCATGGCGCAGATAGTAGAACACACCCCGTTCCAGGTGTGCCCGCAGCGCTTCAAGCGCGTCGACATAGCTGGCGCTTTCTGATTGCAGGTCTGAGAGCCAATCCTGGTTAGTCCGTTCGCTCATATGGCTTAACTCCACTGGTGTTAGGCTTTGATTGTACCTATCTTGTTTTAATCGCCAAACTTGCTATAGTCAGATTCGTCCAGATAACCCAACCAGGAGGTCAAATCAATGCAATATCGCCGATTAGGGCAGTCCGGGCTGAAGGTCAGCGAATTGAGTTTGGGTGGCTGGCTGACTTTTGGCGGCAGCATCACCGATGCGCAGATCGCCCGCGACATTATTATCAAAGCCTATGACAATGGCATCAATTTCTTCGACATCGCCGATATCTATGCGGGCGGCGAATCCGAACTTGCTATGGGCAGCGTTCTCAAGCTGTTTCCCCGCCACACGCTGGCCATTTCGTCCAAAGTTTTCTGGCCGATGAGCGACGACATCAACGACCGGGGACTGTCGCGCAAGCATATCATGGAATCGATTGACAAGTCCCTCCAGCGGATCGGCACCGACTACCTCGATATGTATTTCTGCCACCGCTGGGATGATGAAACGCCGCTGCTTGAAACCATCCGCGTCATGGACGATCTGATCCACCAGGGGAAGGTCCTCTATTGGGGTACCAGCGAATGGAGCGCCGGGCAGATTCAGCAGGCCAACGACCTCGCCAGCCGGTACAATCTGTACCCGCCGCAGGTGGAACAGCCTCAATACAATCTGCTGGTTCGCCAGCGATTCGAACAGGAGATCATGCCCGCCGCTTCCCGGAACGGGATGGGGCTGGTCACCTGGAGTCCGCTGGGAAGCGGCCTGCTCACCGGCAAATACGACGACGGCGTCCCCGCCGATTCGCGCCTCGCATCGGAAGACTGGCTGCGAAACGATCTACTGCGTGAAGAACGCCTCGAAAAGGTGCGTAAACTCAAACCCATCGCCGATGATTTAGGCGTCACCCGCGCCGAGTTAGCCCTTGCCTGGGCGCTGCGTCACACGGAGATCAGCAGCGTAATCACTGGTGCGACAAAACCCGGCCAGCTTGAAAGCAACCTCAAAGCCATATCGATCACCTTAACGAATGACGTTCTGGCCGCCATCGACGCGATTTTCTCTCCCACTGGCGAGAGTTGAGAACTGGCATAAATGGAGGAATACAAAGTCATACAGGTCAATGACCTGTCGATGGCCTACCTGGAACGCGGCGACGGCCCGACTGTCATCGCCCTCCACGCGGCGACGGCAGACAGCGTCCAGATGGGCTGGCTGACCCGCATCATCGTCCATGAGGGGTTTAACGTCGTCACGCCCGACCAGCGCGGGCACGGCAGGACCGGCAACCCGGCGGGAGATCTCCATCTCCCCCGGCTGGTCGACGACTTCCTGGAATTTGCCTACCTGCTGGGCCGATCTCCCATACATGGAATAGGGTACAGTATGGGCGGAGCAGTGCTGCTTTATGCCGCCCAACGCCGTCCTGACCTGTTCCGCTCGCTGATCCTGCTCGGCACCAGCTATAAGGCCCCCTCCGAGCAGCGCATCCGGGCGGCGGTCGGCCCCCTTGAAGACGCTCCCGACGGGCCACGCAAAGTCTTCGACCTCGAAACCGGGATCGTCGTCGGCTGGGATGCATCGGTCGAGGCGTTCACCGGTGTCACCTGCCCCACGCTGATCATCATCGGGGATCGTGACGAGTTCATCGACCCGGCAGAGAACCTGGAACTATACAGCACGCTCCCCAACGCCGAACTGCTGATCATCCCCCGCTGCGATCACCTGGGCCTCGTCAGGCACCCGCTGCTAACCTACGCCCTCACCGATTTCTACAGCCACATCTCGCGCTGACGGCACAAAAAGAGACAGGGTAATTAGCCCTGTCTCCGTTATCTGTCGCTTTTGAAAGAAAAGATATGTTGTCCCCCTTTGCCAAGGGGGGACAGCTTCTCGCACAAGCGAGAAGCAGGGGGGTGATCGGGAATATATACAGCGCAGGCAGAAATCAGGTCACCCTAACCACTTCCTATACACCCGGTGACGCTTGTACACTTCGGCCCCCGTCGCCTCCGCCAGATCAGCAAGCATCCGAGTGTTGTCTTCCTGCATCTGGACGATATCCACATGTTTGTATGAGGAACCGAGAACCGTCTTGAACAATTCATCGTAGAGAATCGCGTTCGCCCCCAATCCCTGGTAAGCGGGAAGCACCGCGTTCCCGTTGAGATTCAACCAGTCGGTGCGCCGACGTTCCAGAACAAGCGCCAGCCAGCCGAAGGGATACAACCGTCCTCTGGTGCGCTGAATCGCCGCCGACAGGTCAGGATAAGCGAAGCTCAAACCGATCAGTTCCTCGTCTTTGTTGAAGATGATTTTCATCAGTTCCGGCGTGGCGATGATCACCAACCGACTGATCAGTGCTTCGAGTTCCTCATCGGGGATCGGCGTGTAAGCCCACACCGATGCAAAAGCCTGGTTGTATGCCTGCTGGATCACGCGGGCATATCGGCGCACCTGGGCTTTCGTTTTGAAAGCAGGCACGTAGAACCCTCGCCGCTCGCGGATTTTCTCCGCGATCCGCCGGATGCGCTCCGGGTAGAAGAGATCGGCCTGGGCGATATAACTCGATACGTAATCGACTTCTTTTTCCATACCGCCGACGGTTTCCCAGTGCTCGACGTAGTAGGCCGGATTGTACCCAACGCCCATCGCCGGACGATGCTCGAACCCGTCGACCAGCAGGCCGAGGCTGTCGCCGGTCAGGAAGCCTTTCGGCCCCACCAGCCGATCCAGTTCGCGCTGCCTCGCCCACGTCTCGACCGCATCGAACAGCAGTTGGGCAACATCGTGATTGTCGACCGCCTCGTAGAGATAGATCAGCGCATCCCGGTTGTGTCGATAATCGTTGTGCGGGCGATGCTCCAGTACAGCGACGCGGCCAACAGCCTTTCGGTTTGCATCCCGAACCAGGTAGAAAGCGGCTTCAGAGTGCTTGAAGAACGCGAAATCGGGCCGGAAGCGTGCCCGCTCGCTGGGCATCAGGGGCGGCACCCATTGGGGAATATCTCGATAAATCTCAAAAGGTAAATGGATAAAATCACGAACATCGCGCCGGTTGGCGCGATTGACTTCGATGACTTCTAGAGGGCTTTTTTCAACCATCGGCGGAAGCGATTGTTATTCGACTTCGTCAAGACCCGGAATCCAGACCTCGACCCCGGTTTCTTCTTCCAGGCTGGCGGCGACCTGCTGAAGACCCGCCAGCTTGAATGCGCTCTCACCTTCACCCGGTCGACCCAGGATCACCAGGGTTATTTCTGCCTCGTCGATGGTTGCCTTCAGTTCTTCGGCAAATTTACCATGCCGCACGATATACGTGGCTTCCACGTCCTGCTTCTCCGCCCTCTCAACGGCCATCGCCATCAGGAAGTCGGCCATCTGAACCATCTCGTCGGTGACCACGTCCGAACGTACCGCGTAGTGTGCACTTGCCATAAACTCCACGTCGACGACGTAGAAAAAAACCAGTTCGTCGGCCTGCTCTTTAGCACGTGTGATCGCCGCTTCCTGGTTTTTGATTGCAGCTTCGCCGCCGCGCGTTGCACAAAGTATTTTGCCCATCAAACGGTCCTTAGTGGCTTTCGCGGATAAATTTCTGGTCGATAGCAGTGCCTCTATCGATGAGTAAACTCAGTGTACCGGAAGGCATAACCACTGGCAAGAACGAGTTCAGTCAATTTCCACTTCGATTGTCACCCGCTCGCTCACCGTTGTATTTCCGGCGGCATCATAAGCCCGTAGCTCGATGAAATGCGTTCCCCGAGCGGTGATAATCCACCGCTCGTTATAAGGAGCAACTGTGCTGATCGCAATCAACTGCCCATCGACATAAAATTCGACCCGATCCATCGAGATATTGTCCTGGACACTCGGCTGGATCGTCACAAACTCATCCGACAGGGTGTAGGTTTGCCGGTCATGAGGATAGAGAATCTCGACAGTTGGCGGCGAATTGTCAACTGTCAGCGGGATGACGAATTCCTCCAGCGACGTGTCCCCCCGCACGACGGTCAGACGCAGACTGTACAGACCATCCAGTGTAAAAGCATCCCAGATACCGAGTTCTGCGTCATAGGTTGGAGCAAAATGATTCGAGCCGATCTGTGTCCATTCGGTCGGGTTCAGTCCCTTTCCATAATCCAGTCGGTACAGTTGGAAGTTCTCATCCTGAGCATTCCCCCGGATGGTCACCGCACCACGTACATAGCTGAATGGTGCTGGTTCGATGATCGCCACATCGCCATACGTATCAGGCGTTCCGACCACATCATACTCGGTCGGTGGCTGCGGAATCCCCGCCTCACGAATCCAGTCGGCGGCTTCCACGGGGAGAATCATATAGACACGCTCCTCCACGTCTTCGGTAGGCGTATAGACCGTCGCCAACAGATTCGTCATGCGGTTGACCAGGAACGGCTGGTAAACCGTATCATAGGCCGTCGGCTCATTACCGCTCTGGAATATTTCTGTTCGCGTCGGACAGTATTCTGTTGGCAGCATTCCTGATGTTTCGCAAACAGTCATTTCGACAATGTCAGCCGGTCGCTGCCATTCCTCCACCGGGCGATCCAGGTGCGCGTACTCCATCACCGCTTTCCACAGGGGAGCCGCCCCCACAATCGCCGGGAGATTGTCCATCGCCGAGTTGTCCGTGTTGCCCACCCATACTCCGGTCACGATCTGCGGCGTATAACCAATTGTCAGGTTGTCCCGGTAGTCGTTAGTCGTTCCGGTCTTGACCGCCGCCGGTCGGCTGAGTTGCAGGGAACTGTCCCGCCCTACACTTGGACGGCGGGCTTCGTCGTCGGCGAGGATATCCGTGATCAGGTAGGCCAGCGACGGCTCGACGATTGAGTTCTGCCCGAACGTCGCCCCTTTCCCGTATTCCCACAACACATCGCCGTCACGCGTTTCGACCCGTAATATCAGCGTCGGGTCGAGCGTCCGGAAACCCGGTCGGCGCTGGTCGAGCGGGGTTGGCATCCCCGACATCGTCCCCGTATTGGCAAAAACGCTGTAGGCATAGGTCATATCGTAGAGAGTCGTCTCCCCGCCGCCCAGTGTCAGCGAGAGGCCGTAGACATCCAATCCCCGGTCGAGTGTGTTGATCCCCATCGCATGCGCCGTCCGGATCACGTTGTCGACCCCCACCCAGTTCAGCACCTGCACCGCCGGGACGTTATACGAGTTCGCCAGCGCACTGCGGATGCTCTGCGGGCCGTGAAACTCCCGGTCGAAGTTTTCCGGCACATAGGGTTGGTTGCTGCCCGTATCGAACGTTGTACGCACGTCGAGCGTCATCGTCGCCGGGGTATAGCCCTGCATGAAAGCTGTCAGGTAGGTGAACGGCTTGAAGGCCGATCCGGGCTGGCGTTCGGCCAGAGCGACGTTGTAATTACCCGCTATTGCCTCGTCATAATAGTCGAGGCTGCCCATCATCGACAGCACCTCCCCTGTATCGGCGTTCAACACAACGACGGCGGCATTGTCGACATTGTGATCCCGCCCCTGGTGCTCTGCCGGTAAGGGGTGGAGATACTGGGCAGCCAGGCATTCCGAGCCATCCGAAACAGGTACGACAGTATCCGGGTTTTCTCCTGACAGGCGTGCGACGTAGGTTCGCGCTGCGCATTCTGTTTGCAGATACAGGTCGTAATCGAGCGTCGTATAGACCACCAACCCGCCCCGGTAGACCAGGTCCGGGCCGACCAGTTCCTCGAGCTGTTTCCGGGCGGCAATCGAGAAGTGTGGAGCTAACAGGTTGAAGCGTTCTTCCGGCAGCTTGATATCCAACGGCGTCTCGTATGCCAGATCAGCCTGCCGCTGTGTGATATATCCCTGCTCGACCATTTCCTCAAGCACGAGTAGTTGTCGTTCCTTGGCAAGCGGGAGATTGTCAATCGGGTTCAACGCCGGTGATTGGGGGATTGCCGCCAGCATCGACGCTTCGGCCAGGTTCAGTTCGCGTGCTGGTTTGTCATAGTACACTAGCGACGCGGCCTCGACGCCGTAAGCCAGGTTGCCGTAGAAATTGGTATTCAGATACCATTCAAGGATTTGATCTTTGCTGTACTCGTTGCTGATTCGGATCGACAGGATCAATTCCTGGAATTTACGCTCATAGCTGATCTCTGCCCGTTTTTCCGGGTCGATCAACACCTGCTTGACCAGCTGCTGTGTGATCGACGAGCCGCCCTGCACTGTTCCACCCGTCAGGTTGTTCCAGACCGCGCGGGCAATACCCTCGGCATCGTAACCGGGGTTCTCGTAGAAGGTCTTGTCCTCGATGGCAATCGTCGCATTGCGCAGGTCGGCGGGAATTTCCTGGAGTTCGACCCAGGTGCGGTCGCCGCCCAGCGGATCGATTACTTCGTAAAGCAGCACCTCGCCTGTTCGGTCGTAGATACGTGTCGTCTCGAAGTCTTCTTCAACGACGGTGATCGCCCTCGGTTCCGGAAGCTGCTGGGCATAGTACGCATAGACACTGACCGCTGCCCCAATCCCGGTTACCGTCGTTGCCAGGGCCACTCCCAGCAGACTGATCACCGCAACCATCAAACCTCGCAGCAGCAGTTGTACACCCGTACGGGCCTGCTTCCGGCGCAGCCTTCGTTGTCGAACGATCTGGCGGACACTGGTCACTGTTCAGACGCTCCTTGCCGGGATAAACTTCACTCGACGGTCACCGTCGTCAGGAATAAAGTATCTCCCCACTCCTCACCCTCCGGGCCACTGACGGGTAAACGTTCGAGTGAGGGCCACAGGTAGACAACCACGATAATTTGGTACTCCCCCGGCGGCAGATCGTCGGGCAATATAAATCCATAATTATCACGATACGGGTCTCCGACTATCCACGACGAAGTAGGGGCAAAACCCGCCGCCGGTTGACGATCCTGTTGAAGTATCGATTGTCCATCTGGCCCAAGCAGGTGAACCGAAACTGTGTAGTCTTCACTGATCGGTGCCTCGGTATACCATGATAATGATACCCCCAGCATATCACCCGGATGCAAGGTTTCAAAGTCCTCCACCTGGCGATCCGTCACCAGATCAAAGCCAGCGAGCAACATCGAATCACCGAACAAAACTTCCACTTCGTGACGGTTTGGAACTTTGCCCGCCGCGCTTTTTAATGGCAGGAATTTAACAACTCGGCCAACATTGCTAACATCGGTCGCTTCGACGAAATGGGTTTCCAGTGTCAGGTACCACTCCACCGGACGAATGGCCCAATCCAACCAGGGCGTGACATCCTCAACCAGCCAGATTATCTGGCTATCGTAATACGTTCCCCCATGTCTAAACATCCCAACAATATCCCTGACATCCTCCCCAACCAATACATCGATGTCATCCGAAGCAACCGCCGGATCGTCATCCTGATCGTAGTTTTCGCCAGGCGCATACGGCATACTGTACCATGTCGCATCCGATTTATAGTAGTTCATGAAATAAGGCACGAATTTCACCGATGACACCAACACGACATCATCCGGGCCGGTCTGTTCATCGAGATAAGCGACAATCGCCTTTAGCGTCTCATCAGAAGCCAAAAAGCGCGGATCGTCATAAGCCTGCCACAAAACGAAAACAGCCGCCAGCAGGCTCAATGATGGAATACCCACAAAAGCCAATCTGCATTGCAGCGTTGACATCGTTCTGGAACGAATCATCCAGACCAGGCCAACCGCCAGCAGGATCAGCCCGACAGAGAGCGTAGTGATCACCTGCCAGTTCACCCGATCGATAAGCCACAGAATGTCCGGTCTCGCCTGAGGCAGGTAGAGCAGTGATCCAATCGCCTGCGACCAGCGGAAGTTCCAGATACCCTGCCCGATCCAGACCGGCTGCCCGGTGTTCGCTTCCAGGAAATGATCATAGTCCAGCAGGTTGACGTACAACCCGCCGATCTGGATCACCACACCCCACAACGCCAGCACCACCAGAATCGCCTTTTGCCACCACAACCCGCCGTTGAGGAAACGATCTAACAGAGGAAGCACCGACACCATCAAGAAAGGTACCAGGGGCACCATATAACGTGCCCCCCATCCGGTGCCGCCAAACCAGACCATACCCCGCACAGCCGCGTAGGTAAACGCGAAGAGTAAAACAAGCCCCAATATCAACCACGACTCGCGCCATCGTGAACGTGGCAGCGCCGCCGGAGCACCCAAAGCCAGCAGTAAGATAGGCGAATACCACCAGATCGCCTTTCCGGGACTGATCAAAAACCCTGCCATTCCTTCCAGAATGTACGACCGGTGCTTAATGATCGCCTCAAACCGGGTTAATATGCGATAACGCGATACGATGGCAAGAAACTGGGTGCGAAGAATGATCAAAGCGCCTATAAAAAGAATGGCAATTACCCCCAGGCCGATCAATATCCCGGTAAACTGCCTCCGGCTCTTCTCATCGAATCTGGCTACTGGATAGGCAGTCAGAAACAGCACCGGTAGAGCAATCAGCACGGCTTCTTTGCTCAATAGAGATAGCAACGTCACGATCACCGCCAACCCCAGTGTAATCCAGTGTTTTCGTTTCTTATCGATGAACGCCTGCCGCCAGTGATTCCAGAGAAACGCCGCCCCGAACAGGCTCAACATTGTTAACGGTTCGCGGAAATATGTCTGTGTATAGGGCCAGACAATCGTTGAGAGGCCAAACAGCAGCACTGCGACAACCGCCGTTCGCTCCCTATAGCCCAGATCGAGCGCATAGTAAAAGAGCAGGAACGCTGTCAGCACGGTGACAATCGGTGAGAACAGGAATAGCGCGTGAACATTCCCCATCCAGGGAATGTGATAGGCGGCCCAGTACAGAGGCACCGACAGCGCAGGCTGGGCCGGTTCGACATCGGTTGTTCGCACCCGGCTCAGGTAGCCGGTTTCGTTCAGCAGCAGGTTGCCGCGCAGCGCCATACTGTCAACCGTGTCGATGATAAACCTCTCGTCATCGGTTTTGGGAGCGCCAGAGAAGGTCAGCAGATACGCCAGGAATAAAAGACCGCCAAGCATCAAAGCCAGCATCGCTCGTCGGCGAGGTGTTGGAAGTTTTTCCATGAGGTTTCTAACCAGGCTGTTGTTCTGATTCTGTGGGAGGCTGTTGACCGTTGAATTTCACTTCCAGCCAGATCAGCAGACCCACAAAAGCCGCGCCCAGGCCAATCAGCACGATTCGCGCCTGGGGAACGGTTGCATCGCGCAGCATGATCGCGACCAGCCCCAGCCCGACCGACATCATATACAGGGTCATCACCGAACGCGCATGGGTCATATTCAGAATGGACACCAGTCGATGCGAGGTGTGATCTTTTCCCCCCTCGTAGACTGGTTTACCCCGCCGGAGTCTGGATACGACCACCATCGTCGTATCGAAGATCGGCACCCCCAGCACCAGAATCGGGATCATCCATGTTGCACCCAATGGGCTGCCGACGAATTCCAACCGAATGCCCAGCACCGCCAGAATAAATCCCAGCAGCAGACTCCCGGCATCTCCCATGAACAGGCTGGCCGGGTTGAAGTTGTAATACAAAAACCCGACACTCGCGCCGAGCGTCGCCGCCGCAAGCTGCGCCACCGGTTCCAGGTTCTCGAACAGTGCCAGCACAAAGAAGAACCCGCTGGAAACCATTGACAATCCCGCCGCAAGGCCGTCCATGTTATCCTGAAAGTTGATCGCGTTGCAGATGCCGATCACCCAGAACAGCGTCACGGCAATATTGAGCCACCGGGAATCGAAGATTTTTACCTGGATACCAACCAGGATCAGCAGCACGGTCGCGGCGACCTGCCCGATCATCTTGACCAGCGGAGAGAGACCAACCCGGTCATCCCACAGACCGAACAGGGTCATGATCGTCGCTCCCCCCAGTATCCCCAGTGTCTGGACAAACGACCGCGTGATCGCAATTGTCAGCGGGATCATGAACCCAAAATAGATCGCAATGCCTCCCAGCATCGGCATGGGTGTACGGTGTACTTTGCGCGCCTGCGGGTTATCGACAAAGTTGACTTCTCTCGCGAAACGCCGCATCAGTGGAGTCGCCAGGAAAGAAATGACCCCCGATGCCAGAATGAGCGATATATATTTAGTCATCTTGTATTTTTGCCTGCCTTATCCGCGCCGGTCGAGCAGTTCTCGGTACAGGGTTCGGATATCGCCTATCAACCGCGCTTCGCCATACTGATCATGGGCCCACTGTCGAGCCTGTTCACCCCGTTCATCTTTCCCACGCCTGAGCGCCTTTCGAATACCTTGCGCCAGTGCTTTGGCATTTTCTGGTTCGACCAGTTCCCCGAATT
Organism: Anaerolineae bacterium; assembly: GCA_016926255.1. GTDB lineage: Bacteria > Chloroflexota > Anaerolineae > Aggregatilineales > UBA3940 > JAFGOY01. The sequence continues at coordinate 24,441 of JAFGOY010000079.1, forward strand.
TCCCCTCGCATAACAAATCCGGCACACCACCTACCGCCGTCGAGACGACCGGCACATCGGCGGCCATCGCCTCGATAATCGAAACCGGCGTGCCCTCATTGCGTGAGGCGATCACCACAACATCCAGGTCGGCATAGATCACGGGAAGGTCAGCCCGCCAGCCGGTGAAACGAACCACGTCCGCCAGTCCCAGGTCGGCAGCCATTTCTTGCAGTTCAGCCCGCCGCTCCCCATCGCCGACGATCAAAAACCTGACCTGTGGATTATCTACTGTGATCGCTCTGGCAGCTTCCAGGAACAGTTCATGTCGTTTAATCGGCACCAGTCGCCCGATCATACCGACCAGCGGGGTATCTGTCGAATAGCCTAACTCCGAGCGCAGTATCCCCCGCTTGGCGTCGAGATCGAAAAACTGATCCAGTGGCAGGCCAAGCGGCACCACCCTGATCTTCTCCGCCGGTGCAATACGATACCCGATCAGTTCTTCGCGCAGGCGCTCGCTGATCGTCAATATCACGTCCGTCCAGCGTGCCGACATCCGCTCAAGTGTCAGGAAAAGCTGCGTTTTGATTCGACCGAAATATCCGTGAAAGACATGCCCGTGAAAGGTGTGGATCACCACCGGAACCCGCGTCAGGCGGGCGGCCAGCCGCCCCACCAGTCCTGCCTTTGCCGTGTGCGTATGGACGATCTGCGGTCGATACTCGCGCATCAGCCGGGTCAGCGCCAGCAGCGCCCTGAGATCATCCCGCAGGGAAATCTCCCGCTGCAGCGAGGGGATGATCACCGGCTCGACGCCCATCTGCTGCGCCAGATAGCCCATATCCCCTTCCTCCTCGCCGATCTGCCCGGCGGCCAGCAGGCTTTGAAACCCGGCATCGTTCAGGCCAGCAGTCAACAGCGAAACATGCACCGCCGGACCGCCGATATTCAACCGGGCGATGACGCGCATCACCCGGATCGGTTCAACTTCCTCTGCCAGCGGTTGGGGATCGCCCCGTTTCTCTTCACGCATCATAAGTTAGTGCGATACCAGTCGACGGTGATCTTCATACCATCCAGGAACGAGATATGCGGCGCATAGCCCAACAGCCGTTCCGCCTTGCCGATGTCAGCCCGCGAGTGCTTGATATCGCCGGGACGAGGGTCTTCATACACAGGCGCTGTATTTTCCCCGGTGATCTCCTGCAAAATTCCAACCAGATCATTGAGCGAGGTTTGTCCGCCTGCAGCAAGGTTCATCACCTGCCCGGCCACTCTGTCAGCCGGGGCAGCCGCCGCCAGCAGGTTGCCGGCCACAACGTTCCCCACAAACGTAAAATCGCGGGTCTGTTCGCCATCCCCATAGATCGTTGGCGGTTGGTCATTGAGCAGAGCCTTTGTGAATTTGGGGATGACGGCGGCGTAATCGCTCTGAGGGTCCTGCCGGGGGCCGAATACATTGAAGTAGCGCAGCGACACAGTTTCCAGTCCATACACCTGGAAAAACACCCGGCAGTAATATTCGGCGGCCAGCTTTGCTACACCGTAAGGCGAGATCGGGCTGGGGATCATCGTCTCGACTTTGGCTTTATCGACATGCTGATCGCCATACACCGACGAAGATGAGGCATAGACGACCCGCCGGACTCCGGCATCCCGCGCTGCCACCAGTACATGAAGCGTTCCGGTTACATTCGCCGCATTCGAGCCGACCGGGTCACTCACCGAACGCGGCACCGACGGAATCGCCGCATGGTGTAATACCACCTCGATATCCCGAACCGCTCGCTGAACGTCTCCGAGGACGGTCAGGTCGCCTTCACACAGGTCGACCCGGTCTCCAAAATCTTTCAGATTCTCCCGTCTGCCGGTCGAGAAATTGTCAAGAACTCGAACACTATGTCCCTGTTCCAGTAAAGTCTCGACAAGGTTCGAGCCGATGAAACCGGCTCCACCAGTCACCAGATAGTTAGACACTTACCACTCCTTACATCTAACGATTGTCAACTGAAATAGCGCTGCAGCCACATCTCGAATGTGAACAGCGGCCATAGAATATGCCCGGCATCCACTTCCCCGCTGGTATGAATATCCAGCAGCGCATGCAAAGCAGAGGAATCGAGCAGGCCGTTTCTGGTCGCATAGCCATCTAACAGCAGACCCTCCACATCACCGATCTGCCCGTTACGAAACCAATTATCAACCGGCAGTTCAAAAACGCACTGCTGTCGGTTGATCAATGTATCGGGCAGGATGGTTCGCAGAGCCTGCTTCAATATATATTTCGAGACGCCGCGCTTGACCTTCAGCGCAGACGGGATCGTAAGCGCAAAGCGCAGCAGGTGCCGATCCAGAAACGGTATTTCCCACTCCAAGGATGCAGCCATCCCGCACCGATCCAGGCGCACCAGCAGATTGTCATAAACATAAGTCCGCATATTGACGTCGAGCATATGGGAGATGACATCAAGTCGTTTACCATCCGCCGATGTCCCAAACATATCCTCGTAATGATGCAGTACCGCTTTTTCGGCGTCGTCTCCCATCAGGCCGACCAGCCATTCGCGGGGAACAAGCCTGATCAATTCAAGATAATAGTCGGCCAGCGATTGATCCGCCGACTGAACGATCCTCTGTGCAGACTTCAACAGCGTTCCATAGTCGAGTATATCCGGCAGGCGGTCGATTACGCCGCCAATCGCCCGGTTAGCCACCCCGCCTAACTGCATATAACGATGTGAGAGCCGCCTGATACGAAAGCTGTCATAACCGGCAAAAAGTGCATCTCCCCCGTCACCGACAAAGAGATTTTGACGTTCCTTGCCGATCTGATCACCCAGCCCCATCATCAGGATGACTGCCGGATCGCCAAACGGCTGGTCATAGTGTCGAACAGCCCGTTCGGCCAGTGCAAAGATATCTGGTGCAATTTCGATATGGTGGTGCTCGGTCACAAAACGTGCGGAAAGCTGCCGGGTATAGCGGTTCTCATCGAAGCTGCTCTGCCCTTCCAGTCCAACCGACAAAGTTGTGATTGGCTGCTGGCTCTCCTGGGTAAGCAGCGCCACAATCGCCGTCGATTCGGGGCACTCGTTGATCAAAACAGTATTTGGCCGATTGGGATCGATCCGCTGGCGGATCGCGCTTCTCAAGTAGGCCAGCAGATCGACCATATATGACTGTTCATGCCGCGTATCATCAGCATCCGGGTAAGGAAGCCGCCAGTAGACCTCAATGTGAAACTCTGGCCGGTCCTCGCTAAGGTCAATAGTTAACAGGCGTCCGGGCGGCAGCACCTTGATCGAATCGAACAATGTGTCCGGGCCAGGTGAATATCCATGGGCCAAGTAATGGGGAACCCGCACCTCGTTCAGCCGCCGCGAAACAGCCGGGTGGGCTAAAAGGGCTTTGATCTCCGAGCCAAACAGCAGCCATTCGCCGTTCTGGAAGATATACAGCGGTTTCTTGCCGATCTGGTCGCGGGCCAGCAGCAGCCTCTGGCGGGCATCGTCCCAGATAGCGAAGGCAAATGCCCCTCGCATTGATTTGATGAAATTGGGATAGCCATATTTATGATAGGCGTTTAAGATGATCTCTGCATCGGAGTCGGAGGACACCTGGAGTCTGGAGGCTTTCAGCGCCGCCCTGATCTCCCCCCCGTTATGCAGTCGCCCATCCAGCGCTATCCAGGCTTTCGATGCGGGCCTATCACCGAGAAAGGGTGCCACGTAGTCGATTCGCATCGGCTGGCTGATGGCTTCCGAGCCAAAGGGAGCTAAGAGAGAGCAACCCAAACCGCAGGGGCCGTTGACGACAACACCAAGATGATCTGGCCCCCGGTGGCGAAGTGTCTCCACCATTCCCCCCAGGATTTTCTCATCAGGGCGCTGCCCGTTCAGGGCTAAGGCTCCGCATATTCCAGACATCAGGCTCAGTCAGTCTCCATCACAGTTGTATTATGTCCTCGTATACTGACAATGTTCCCCGGATCATTTTATCCACAGAAAACTGTTCGACCAGCCGCCGGTAACCGGCTTCGCCCAATCGCAAAGCCAGGGGCCGATCCGACAGCACCGGGGTGATCGCCTTGGCCAGCGCCGCCGGGTCGTCGGGCGGAACCAGCAGACCGGTTTCACCGTCGACGACGATCTCCGGCAGGGCGCTCACCCGGCTGGCGATCAGCGGGCGGGAACTGCCCATCGCCTCCAATGCGACCAGCCCGAATCCTTCCCAGCGTGACGGCATAGCGATCGCATCGCAGGCAGGCATCAACTTGTAGGCTTGAGGCACCCACCCGGCAAACGTCACCGCCTCGCTAATGCCCAGGCTCTCCGCCAGTGCTTGCATCTCCGACCGCTGATCCCCATCACCGACGATCAGCAGGACCGCATCGGGGACAGCCTGCCGAACCTGCACGAAGGCATTGAGCAGCGTATCGACGCCCTTCTGCTCGATCAACCGTCCGAACATCCCGATCACCGGCCTGTCGCCGCTGTATTCAAACCAGCGGCGGCCCTCTTCGCGTGCATTGGCCGGGAAATCGGGGGGATTCAGGCCGTAATGAACCGTTATCACTTTCTCCGGCGCGATTCCCTCAACCTCCCGAACGAACCGGTTGAGCGCTTCCGAAATCGTGATCACCCGGTCGGCACGGCCCATCGCCCTTTGATTCGCCAGCCTGATCGCCGGGTTGCGCCGGAAAGGGTTGTCGTTGTGCCGTGAAGAGATTGTTCCCCTCACTTCTGCTCGACGCGCGGCAGCCATCCCGTACAGGTCGGCGTGGATCAGGTGGGTGTGGAGGATATCCGGCTTGAGCCGATTCAATGTTTTGACCAATCGCCGGGTCAGGGTCAGGTCGATATGGGAGCCAATCGCCACTCGTTCGACAGTAACCCCGCGCGCCGCCATCGCCTCGTAAAAATCATCGGCCCGGCGTGTCGGGTCTTCCAGCATGATCATGGTCACGTCGATACCCTGCCCGGCCAATCCAGGCAGCAGCATCAATAGATGAGTCTCCGAACCGGCGATGCCTGTCACTTTGCTGAGATGCACCACATGCATCGCTATCAGGCCTTATTCTCTGATTCTGATTCGTGTTTGCGTTCCAGTTCCCGCACACGGGTGCTGAGCAGCGCGATATGCTGCGCTGCCTCTTTGTTCTCACGGGTCAGCCGGGTGATCACCACCGAAAACTGGATCATCACCAGCAGCATCAACCCAAACCCGATCACGAACAATGCGGTCGGTGGGTAGGCGATCCCCATCACTCCGGAAATCATTTCAAGCAGGCTGTTTCTGAAAAGAGACAGGACGACTAGCACGCCGAAAGTGATCAGCCAGAGCAGCGAATAATCTTCCCTCAGGCGGCGGCGCCGTACCAGTTCCAGCACGATCAACAGCATCAGCGCTGGCCCGGCGATCATGATCACCTCAACTCGTGGGATGTTCGTGAACAATCTGCACCTCCCTTACCGCCTCTGGCCGCTGGCGCAGCAGGCCGATGAAGATCGACATGATCACTTTGACCATGTAATAGCCTGAATGCAGAGGGGTAATCGACGACTGCCCACCGTAGCGCGGGTTCATCGTCACCGGCACCTCGGCGATACACAGTCCGGCCCGTTTGAGCGTTACCACCGATTCCGGCTCCGGGTAGTCGAAGGGATAATCCGACGAGCAGAAATAGATCGCCCGCCGATTCATTGCCCTGAACCCCGACGTCGGATCCGTCATTTTTTGCCCGACAAGCAGCGAGATGATCCCGGAGAGGATCAGTATCCCCAGGCGGCGCAGCTTCGGGGTAATGTACCCCCGGTCTTCGATGTACCGGGAGCCGATCACCACATCAGCTGTTCCCTGGATAAGCGGGCTGACCAGTTCCGATATCTCGACAGGGTCATGCTGTCCGTCGCCGTCGACCTGCACCGCAACATCATAATAATAGTCGCGGGCAAACATGAACCCGGTCTGCATCGCCGAGCCGATCCCTAGATTATAGGGCAGCGAAGCGACCCGAACGCAATAGCCGTCGGCGATCTCCGGCGTGGCATCGACTGATCCGTCGTTGACCACCAGGATATCGGCCTGGGGCAGTGCCGTCTGGACATTGCGGATCACGCGTCCGAGGCTGTCTTCTTCGTTATAAGCCGGGATAATCACCAGCAGGCGCTGGTGTGCCGCAAAGTCCGGCTCTTTTTCGTCGAACGTCGCAATGACGTGCGTGGACATTGTTTAATCACTCACCCTTTTATCAACCAGTGGCGCTGACACCACTGATTATCACATCCGCCAGAGCAGTCGATACGGCATCAAAACGCCCGCGCCAGGTATGGTGTCGGGCTTCGGCCATCCGCTCTCTATCACGCCCATCGGGGGAGTGTACCGCTTGTCCGACCAGTTCTACAAACTCGTCCGCGCTGCCCGCAATAGAAATCAAATGGGCAAACTGGCGTGCCTCCGGCATATCGACCGAAACGATTGGCTTGCCGGTGGCAAGATACTCGTAGAGCTTGAGCGGGCTGCAATGCTCGGCGACGGCGTCCAGCACATAAGGATTGACACACACATCGAACGCTTTGACATAGCCGGGCACATATTCATACGGCACGCGGCCCGTCATTACCACATTCGACAATCCCTTCAACGGTTCAAGATCGGCCAGCAGGTCCGCCGGGCCGACCATCGCCACCGTCCATTCCGGGTTTTCCCGCGCGATTCGCGCCAGTAGGTGCGTGTCGATCCAGTAGTTGATCCCACCCAGGTAACCGATAACCGGGTGTTTGAGTCCGACCACCGCTTCCGCCACCGGCAGATCGGGATCGGCAGCGCGGGCCAGATGTTCCGCTTCGACGCCGTTGGGCACGACCTCGGTTCGCTTCGCCCACGCTTTGCGCTTCTCGGCCAGCGCCGGGTGGGTGGCGATGAACAGGTCAACCGCTTCGATCAACCGCCGTTCCAGCCGGGCGATCACCTTCGGGTGGATCAGCCCCTTCGACGCGGTGAAATCATCGACACACTCATAGACGGCGACCTTTTCGTCCAGTTTACCGATGAAGTCAGCAGAATGTGGTGTATACGTCCAGACGATTGGTTTGTCGAACCCCAGCCGCCGCAGTTGGGCGCGCAGCACGGTCAGCAAAAAGAAATTATTGATCTTATTGATCAGCCCCGACATCTGGAAGAAAGGCAGCACGATTGGCAGCGTAAAGACCCACAGGTTAGGGACGACTTCTCGCGGGCCTTTCAGCCAGCGCCAGATGCGGCTGAACTGGTTCCTGATGTCGACCAGCCACCCGGCGAAATGCATCTGCTGTTCGACGTACAGCACCCGGTTACCGCCTTCCGCCCACCAGCGTGCGAAACGATGCTTGCGGGTCGGGAGCGCCTCCCAGTCCTGAGTTGAGAGGATGACGAAGTCCTCCCCACTGATCGGATGTAAAGGTTGGGTGTCTGTCATGATCCGCCGCTGTCCGGATCAGCCGCCGGGCTTTCCTGCCATGCCCGCATGTCGATGGTCTCGCCGCCACGCATGCTCTCTCGCGCCACCAGTGCGATCCGCGTCGCCCGCAGGCCATCCAGCCCGCTGACTCCCAGCGCCGCCTTGCCCTGAATCGCCGCGCCGAAGTTTTCGAGCAGCGCCCGGTGTCCCTTGTCCGCCCCACCCCGGATCGGCTGTCCGTGCATTCTGCTGAAGGCCAGCGTCTTGAAATCATCCAGCACGGCCACGCCGCCTCCGGCGAATGCCTCTACCCGTTCCTTTGGGAAGGCCGGGTCGCCCCGCCCGGTGTAAGCAACCACTCCCAGCGAGTCATCCACAAAGCGCATCGTGATCACGAAGTCCTGCCCGTCCAGGCTGCCCTGCGCGCTGACCGTCAGCGGGTCGCCGCCGATCATCCCTGCCACAAAATCTACAAAGTGGACGCCCTCACCCAGCAGCCGACCACCACCCTCGTTGAGATCGTTCAGCCAGTGTGAAGCCGCCAGCGGCCCGGCATTGACCCGGAAGATCACCGTCTTTGGCCCGCCGATCTGGTCGAGGGCCGCCTTCAATGCCTGCGCAGTCGGGGCCATCCGCCGGTTGAAATCGACTGTCAGCAGTACCCCCGCTTCCTGCGCCGCCTCGATCATCGCCCGGCAGTCGGCAACGGTGAGCGCCATCGGTTTTTCGACCAGCACGTGTTTTCCTGCCCGCAGCGCCCTGATCGTCTGCCCCGCGTGTAGATGGTGCCGTGTGGCGATCAGCACCACGTCCACGTCCGGGTCGACCAGTGCCGCGTCGAGATCGGTCGTAGCAATCTTCGCACCAGTCTTTTCAGCCACCTGCGCCGCTGACACGCCGTCGCTGATGACTGCCTGTAAATCAAAGAATTCGCTCTTTTTGATGTTCGGCAGATGCACCGCCTTGGCGAAATTCCCCGCGCCGACCAGCGCCAATCCGATTTTTCCACGCTTTGGAGTCGATGCCCTGACCAGCACCTTCTCAACCGCAGGCACTCCTTCTGCGGTGGGTTCGCCATAAGTCAGCAGCACGCCGACTGCGCCTTCCTGCACCGCCTGATACGCTTCTCCGGCCTGCTCGACCGGGAACTCGGCGGTAATCAGCGAATCGAGGTCGAGCTTGCCATCGGCGACAAGCTGCAAGAACGCCGCCATGTTGCGCTGTTCCGTCCACCGGACGAGGCCATACGGGTAGTCGATCCCCCGTTCTTCATAATCCCGGTCGTAGCGCCCCGGCCCGGTCGAACGCGAGATGACGAAGTCGAGTTCGCGGTTGTAGAACTCCGTCCGTTCGATGTCCATCCCCATCGCCCCGACCATCACCACGCGCCCGCGCTCGCGGCACATCTTGAATGCCTCGTTGGTCGGTGAGCTCGATTTGGTCGCCGCGCACAGAATCACTTTGTCCGCGCCCAGCCCACCGGTCAGGGCCATCACCTGCGCGGACGCATCCCCCAGCGTCGGGTCGATGGTCTGCGCCCCGGAGAGCTTCGCCGCCAGTTCGCGCCGTTCACCCACCGGATCGGAACCGATCACCAGACAGCCTGCCGCATCCAGCAGTTGGGTGGTGATCTGCCCGATCAGCCCCAGCCCGACCACGACTACCGTTTCGCCCAGCGACACCTCCGCCCGGCGAACACCTTGCAGCGCAATCGAACCGACCGAGGTAAACGCCGCCTGTTTGTAGGCCACGCCGTCGGGGATCGTCGCCAGCAGATTCTGCGGCACCGCATCGACTTCGGCATGGTTGGCGAATCCCGCCCCAGAGCAGGCCACGCGATCACCGGCCTGAAAATTGCCCGATTCGCGCCCCGGCTCGATGATCATCCCCGCCGCGCTATAGCCCACCGGGAACCACGACTCGGAAATGTCCTGCACCTGCCCCGCCGTAAATTTGATCCCTTCGCGCAGGGCCAGTTGGATCGCCCTGCCGATCAACTGCGGCTGTTCCAGCGCCTTCTTGATCAGGCTCCCTCCGCCCGAAGCGGCGGTCATCTCCGTCCCGCTTGAGATCAATGAGGCATAAACGCGTACCAGTGCGCCATTCGCCGGGGCCGCCGGAGCCGGGACATCCTGTACCAGCAGCTTTCCTTTTCCATCAAAAAAGACTTGTTTCATAGTTATTTTGATTTCCGTTTACCGGGTATCGGCGAGGTCTTGATGCTCGCCCCAAACCGTCGAGGGTTAAAACGATGATCAACTATCTATACTGTGTGCGAAATGTAGTTCCGAACGGTTGTCTACTCTGATCCCAACACTTCCGCCATTTTTACCAGGGCCTGCTTACCGGCATTCAGTGCCGCTTCGGCATCGGTCTGCCCCTGGCTCGGATAGAGTACAAAAGATTGTTCGGATGGGAGTTTAACGCACCCGGCAAATTTGGCAACCGGCGCTTTCCGTTTGATTCCATAACGAGGGGAGTACCAACCATCGACCACCTCGGCTTTTAAGGATGTTGTTTTCAATGGCAGAATCATCAGGTTTGGGCCATCACTTTCCTGCGTGGCGACCGCGTTATTGTCAGGCAAAACCGACAGCGGCAGAGGGGCAAAGTGGAACCAGATCGTTGCTTTGATTTCGCCCTCCGGTGAAGAATTCTCGCCATAGGCCGCCGGCAGAACGAAGTCCCGGAGCAGCCAGAGTTTGTCATTTTTATTGAACCATATCACCCGCCGGTGAATCACACCGGGCGACAGCCTTGTGTAGCCATCATGCTCAACATCCAGGAGATCGTAGCTGGCTTTGGTATGCCACCGGTGGACGGTCACTCTGGCCGCATTGGGCAGACTGAACAACTGATCGGGCAGCGGGATGATCTCTTCTTCACCGATCTGTAATACGTTGTGGGAGGCCGTCGAACGGAAGGCGTTGCGCTCTACCGGGTTAGAGGTGTAGAGGTAGCTCCCCGGGTCGATCAGGAACGTCCGGCCATAGGCGCTGAGTGTGATACTCAACGTGTCATTGTGAGCATGTCCGCCTGCGCCGTCCTGACCCACCCCCCCCGCATCGACTGTCAAATGGCAGTCGCCGCGCCGCATGATAGTCAGGCCGCTGTTTGGGAAAATGCTCGACCCGACAGCATCGCCGGACAAGACGGGATTTTTAGCCATGGCACGGGCTTTCACCCGGACGCCGGGCTTGATGGTTATCCAGTCGTCAGGTGATATCCCCTCCGGCCTTGGCGTCGTATAGGTAATCGTGTCCGTCAGCCGCGAAGCCGCATCCGAAAAGAAGTACCACAGCGCTGCCTGCCATTCGTCGCCCGCAGCGATTGCCCACCCCTTTTCACGCGGATCGACAAACCCAGCCCATTCCCCAAGCTGCCTTTCCAGCACCATCGATCCAAGTGCCAGCAGTGGCCGGTGATCGTTCACCGCTTTCTCCGGGTTATCATATACCGAGAGCGGGAGCAGCCGCCCGTCGTCGGCATCGCCGATAACCGGGGCGGTGCCATCCGGCTGCGTGTAAGCCATGATCGCGTTCAGCATCTTGCCCAGCCGCGCCTCGACCTTGTCGGGAATCTCGATACCGTTTTGCAGGCACAGCCCGGCCACACTGAGTCCCATCTCCGTTACCAGCCGATGGTATGGGATCGACGCCTCGTAATCCATCCCATCGGGGTAAACCTGGTTCTCAAGCTCATCCCACAGCCGCCCCAACCCCACCGACCGCCAGCGCGAGGCATCCCCAAATTCCGGGAACATGATCCCCAGGTAGGCCAGCCCGGTCAGGTTAGCGATCAGGTGATTGGTGCGCGGCCAGCCGTCTTCGAGATGCTTGAGCAGGTATTCGCCGTGCTGTTCGAGGCTCGCCAGCCACTTCGCTAGGAAGTCGGGGGTCAACATCGCCGACTCGATAACCATGTAATAGGCCCATATCCAGTTCACCACCCGGATCGCCACGTCCATCGGCCCGGCCCAGTTGACGCCGAACTCGTACGGGTTATGGTCGATCCAGTGCGTGATCTGGTTGACCGCTTCCTGCGCGTAGAATTCATCCTGGGTAAAAAGATAAGCCTGCCCTAATCGAAGCGCATGGTGAAAGCGGCTCAGTTCCCAGGGCACTTTCACATCGAACCCGCCGTCGGGGGAAGTCAGTTTCAGCCGGGTGTGGTGATCGACCGGCCAGCGGTACCCGCTTTTGAAGTCCGTATGCCAGTCGATCTCGCTGCCTGCATCCACTTCGACGCCCAGCAGGTCGAACCGGTGCTCCCGGATTTCATCCGCCTGCTGGATGGTTAATCGGTAGGCTTCCGGGTAGAACTTACGAATCAATGAAGCCTGTTCGGGAAGCAGGCCATAAAATCGGGGCACCTGCCGCTCGCGGAGCTGCTCGGCGATTTTCTGAACGCTGGAACCGACCAGAATCGCGCGTGGTTCGCGGGGAGCAGTGCGGGTGCGCAGTTCGCGGACGATTCGACGCCATGCGACCTGTGGTAACTTTCGGCCTGGGACTGATGGTGTTTTACTCATGCCTATTGCATATACAGGATTTTGTCGTAAATGGCAACCGTCTCCGCCGCATTTTGGGCAGAATCGAAATGTTTTTGTGCGTTCTGATAGGCCGCCTTGCCCAGCCGATGGGCATATTGACCATTACTCGCGATGCTGGCCAGCGCTTCGGCCAGCGCCGCCGGATCATTGGGCGGAACCAGCAGCCCGGTTTCGCCGTGAACGATCAATTCACGCGGGCCGCCCAGATCGGAAGCGACCGAGGGGATGCCCATCGCCGCAGCCTCGATGATCGGACGGGCAAAGTGCGGCACCGCCGAAGGGAACACCAGGCAGGTGCTCGCCGCAAGGATGTCGGGAACGTCCCGCCGGATACCCGTGAACAGGATCGACCGGCGGACACTTTCGTCCAGCCCGTTGATCGCCCGTTGAACGGCTTTCTGGTAAGCATCCACGTCCAGGAGTCTTTTCGCCAGCCCCTTGATCCCCGCTTCCCTGAGTGGTTTGGGTTCTGGCCCAGCGATCACCACCCGCACGCCGGGAACGGCTTCGACCAGTTCCGGCAGCGCACTGACCAGTGTCAGCGTGCCTTTTGGCTCTGCGACGCCCCCCAGCATGGTGACTACCGGCGCACCTGCGTCGATTCCCACCTCCTGCCGGAAGTTCTCGCCGGTCAGCGACCGGTCGAACTGGCCGAAATCCACAAAATTATAGACGACATGTATCCGGTCGCTTGGGATGAGTTGATCGGCGTCGTTCTGGCAGATCGCGATCACTGCTGCCGCGTGTCGATCCACCACCCGCCTGATCCACTCCCGGCGCAGCCCAAAATATCCCTTTGCCAGCGGTTCGCGAATATGCCAGACCACCGGCACATCTTCTCGTGCGCAGCCGATTGCCACCGAGGCCAGCGTCGACGAGTTCAGATGAACCAGATCAGGTTGAAACCGCTGTACCAGTTTTCGCGTCCGCCAGATCGACGGGCCGATCCGCAGCAGCTTGCCCGGTAAACGCCACAGGTCGCGCCTGCCGTACCACTCCAGCGTCGTATGGCTGAAATCGCTGATCCCCGTCTCGACGTGCGTTTCGATCCCTTCCTGTCGGTACAGATCGACAATTGGGCCATGTTTGAGCGTCACGACAATTGGTTCGTATCGTGATCGGTCTAGCTGCCGCAGCAGATAGAGGAGACTGAGCGGTGCCCCACCGATCCCGCCCCCGTGATGGATGTAGAGGATTCGTTTCATGCTGGTTTGTTCAGCCCCAGCCGGGCGATCTCCCGGCAGCCATTCCAGTATCCGGCCCCGGTCGCCGCCATCTCAACGGTTCGCGCCCACCACAGCGCCAGCAGATCGCGCCTGCCGCGCGGTGAGTAGGGAGTCAGCCGCCAGGAGTCGATCAACGCGGGGATACCGATCAGAGTCAGAAACCACGTCCCGATCACCGACCGCACGACCGTCCCCCAACGCAGAGGGCGTTTCTCGTGGACGTAGAGCCGATACGCACCGCCGCGTCCCCGACCAAGCCGCTGAACCCAGTATTCACAAAACGCCGCCGGCGCGACATGAGGAACCACAATCGAAAAATCGGCAGCGTGCCGGTAGTGACGGCGGCTCAACCGCTCGGTAAAGACACCGTCCTCCCCGGCGGTGTTGCGCCCAAACGTCTCCGGGAACCCCCCAGCGTCTAATGCAGCGGCGAGTCGGCAGGAGAATCCTTCCGTCCAGGCCGCTTCTTCCGGGTTGTGCTGTTGATCGTATACGTGCTGGGCCTGGATAAAACAGGGAAAAGCGTGATCCAGGTTTGCTACCTTTGAATCGACTGAGAGATAGTCGGCTCCGTTCTGGTAATGAGGCACGATCCGCTCGACGAAATCCGGCTCCGGGAAAACGTCGGCGTTCAGAATGACGACAATCTCCCCGGTCGCTGCCCTCAGCCCGTCGTTCCGTGCCACCGAAACCCCCGGCTGGGGGCGCTGGCGCAGCAGTCGCAAATTGGGGATGCGATCTGAATAACTCTGCACAATCTCCGGAGTACGGTCGCGTGAAGCATCGACCACAACCACTTCAATTGATGGGTAGGTCTGAGCGGCGAGGGCATCCATTGTCCGGGCAATATCAGCCTCTTCGTTGTAAGTCGGTACGATAATGCTAACCAGTGGATTCTGGGAGTCGGGCACCGCTATAATTCCTTCCCATCCACGAACTGCCTGAGCCACAGTTCAAGCACGGCCAGCGCCCAGGCCCGCATATACGGCCCGCGCCCTTCCCGGAAATCTCGATAGGCCTTTGAGGCCGCCTCGTATTCGAACAACCCACGCCTCTCGACCGACTCTTTTGAGAAGACGTCCTCCAGCACATCTCGCAGATCGTGATGCATCCAGGCTGCAACCGGCATCTCGAAGCCTCTCTTGGGCCGGTTAAGCACCGATTTGGGGAGTATGTCTTGCAGCGCCTTGATAAAAATCCACTTACCTCGTCCCCGTTGCAGCTTGAGTTCTGCCGGAATCCGCGCCCCGAACTCAACCAGCTTGTGATCGATCAGGGGGACGCGCACTTCGAGCGAGTGAGCCATGCTCATTGCATCGGTATCGCGCAGCAGCGTATGGGTCATATAGTTCATCAATTCAAGTCGGGTCAGCCGGGCGATGCTGTCGGTTTCGGCGGGATGCAGATAGCGGCCCAGGTATTGTAAAGACGGCTCAGGTGCCGCCAGCCACCCGACCGTATGTTGAGTATAGAGGCTTAATTTCTCTTCTTCATTGAACAGGATCCGCACACGCCCGTACCGGTCGAGCATATCCCCATCGAGCCAGGTAACCGCCCGCTGAAGTGGATCGACCAGTCCCGCCGTGCCGCGTGTTGCCCTTTTGGCAACACCGGGCAGCTTTTCCCACAGTCCACGAGCGCGATCCGCCCGCTGGAACATGGTGAACTGTGGGTACCCGGCAAACAGTTCGTCGCCACCCAACCCGGACAGCGCCACTTTGACATGCCTCGCGGTGGCCTGTGAGACGAGGAACGTATTCAGCCCATCGCCGCTGGGTTGATCCATCGAGCGGATAATATCGCCAATCTGGTCACGCACCTGCGTTCCATTGACGATCACCTCAGTGTGTTCGGTGCCATAATACTCAGCCAGGACGCGAGCCGCCGACCGTTCGTCGATGGCGGCCCCTTCCGCGCCAAATCCAATCGAGAAGGTGCGCAGCCGTTCGCCGCTCGCGCGGGTCATCAACGCGACCACCGCGCTGGAGTCGATCCCCCCCGACAGGAATGCCCCGACCGGCACATCGGCGATCATCCGGAACCGAATCGATTCCTCTAGCAGCGCCCGGAGCTTTGCGACGATCTCTTCGCTGCTCATGTTGATCGGTTCATAGGGCGGCAGCGCCCAGTATCGTTTGGTTCGCACCACGCCGTCTTTGTAGGTCAGAATGTGGCCGGGGGGCAGCGCTTCGACGCCCTGGAGCATCGTATAGGGAGTCGGCACGGAATAAAACGACAGGAAATGATGCAGCGCCTCGTAATTGATATGCGGATCGACCAGCCCGCTGGCTAAAATGGCCTTCAACTCCGAGCCGAATACGAGCGGTGCGTCTGTGTCGCCGGGAAGACCTCGCTGGGCATAGTAAAACGGCTTGATCCCCAGCCGGTCGCGCGCGGCAAACAGCGTTGATGTTTGGTTATCCCAGATCGCAAATGCAAACATTCCCCGCAGATTATCGAGGCATTGTTCGCCCCATTCCTGGTAGGCATGGAGGACGACTTCCGTATCGCTGGTCGATCTAAACGTGTGGCCTGTTTCGCCCAGTATCTGCCGGAGTGCCTGGTAGTTATAGACTTCGCCGTTATAGACGATCCAGTAGCGCCCGTCGGGTGTGCTCATCGGCTGGTGGCCGCTCTCGCTCAGGTCGATAATCGCCAACCGGACGTTGACCAGCGTGACCGGCGTCGGATCGGTATTGACATAGACTCCGTGATCGTCAGGCCCGCGATGCTGCATAGCCTGGGCAACTGTCTCGCCGATCTTCTCGTCGGCAATATTTACAACGCCCCAGATTCCGCACATCTTATTCTCTTTCCGTCCACGTCAACTGATAAAGTCGTGTTCGAGGCCCATCATAAACGAGCCTTGCATAAGTTGATAGAAATTCCGGTTCTGTAAACAATACATTGTCATCCGGATCGACATTGTAAACCAGGATATAGTTGATCTCCTGCGCCTCCAATAAATCGGCCAGCGTTTCACCGTCGGTAATTGTATCCAACCGTTCGCGCATCCCCCATTGGCCGGAAACCAGGTATGGCTTGATATACAGGGGATAGCTGGCATGTTCGGCCAGCACCTTCTCCGAAGGTGACAGATCGTTCAGCACGCCGATCGTTTCCCAATCCGGGAAAACGCGGTAAGCAACCTCGTCAAAAAAACGCTCTAAATACTGGTCACGACTTTCCAGGCCAAAGGCAACCCGCCAGGCACCATTCCAGTATAACATGCCCAGCCCCTGAGACAGATTCCCAACCAGCACAAAAATGGCGATCAGTCTGGTGATCCAGGCCTGCCAGCCTCGCTGCACGCTCAACCAGTCGAAAACGACCGCGCTCGCTACCGAAAGAAGTATCCATCCGGGTAGGTAGTGCCGCGCCGCCTGTTTGACCAGAAACCACACAATCGAAAAGACGAAGGCATAGCCCAGCATCCGCCAGATTTCCCGCTTGCCCCGGTAGACACCCAGCAGTGCGCCGATTGGGATCGCCAGCAGAAACACCGGCCCGGCGATGAATCCCAGGTAGAAGCTCGGATCGGTATGCCCCAGCGAAGCGTTCCACAGATTGGCAAAATATCCACCCACCGACCAGGGATAAAAGACCTCGGTACCCAACTCGCTGCGCGGTGACGGCGTCGCACCGAACCACCGCTCGGTCGGCCCGGCGAACACCGGATAGAAGGGATTGTAATGAACGATGCCGTTGTATAGATAGTACGGCAAAGCCGCCGCGAGGGTTCCCAGCCCGAAGATCAACCCGGCTTTCAGCAGCCCCGCCCAGTCTTTAGCAAAGGCTTTGTAAAGTACCAGCCAGCCGCCCAGCAAAGCTACGCTGATCCAGGTCTGGTTTTTCGACCCGGCGGCCAGACCGAGAAAAACCCCTGCCAGCAACAGCCAGCGATCTGATTTGGGGTCCTCCTGCCGATCTAAGTCCATCCACCTGAAGAAAGCGGCCAGCGCAAGCGCCTCGAAGAACGCCCACCCCATATCAACCTTCCCCGACTGCGCCAGGTAGACCGCGTCGGGCATGGTGGTGATGATGACGGCGGCAATTGCACCGATCTTTGGCTCGAAGTACAGCCGCGCCAGCGCGTACACACCCAGTGCCAGCAAGAGACTCATCCCGAACCCGGTGATCAGCGTCGCCAGGCTGAAACTTCTCCTGAGCAGCATCGCCCAGGCCGAGATCATCATCATGTTGCCGGGGAGCGTCCCCGCCCAGATATGCTCAGGCTGTATATAGCGATGCTGATCGACCCAGTAGCGGGGAACGATCAGATACTGCTGAACCGTGTCGCCCTCGACCGGTGGGGCCAGGTCGCCGATCAGATTCATCAGCACAAAGACCAGCCCCAGCCCGAACACAATCTTCACGAACCACGAACCCGCAAACACCGTCCGGGCCGCCTGCCAAAGTCTTTTGGAGTCTGCCATCAGTGTTCGATACCGTATACCCGCCAGCGACAGCCCGACACCCAGCAGAATCCAACCGGCCGCCGGATACAGCAGACCGAGCACCCCCAGCAGGAACAACAGAGTAAAGACAATGCCCAGCCCAAATCCAAAAGCGAGGGCCAGTTCCGCCGAGTGACTCCAGGCGGCGATGCCGGTCAGCCGGTAAACGGTGCACCCAATCCCGTAGAGCGCCGCCATCATTAGCCCGGCCAGCAGAATATCAACCAGTAAATCGATCATAATCGGCTGCCTGTTACCTCAAGAAAGCGCGCAGAGGTTCGAAAATAACGGTCTGCAAAGAACGCCAGTTAATGATCACCTGGTGAATCACGTAGTTGACCAGAATAAACACGGCCCACAAAACCATCAAAGTATGACCCAGGCCGGTTTTTGAACGAACAGCATCGATCAGTTTAGAGTACATCTTGGGAATTTCCATACGGCATTAACAGAGTGCCTTCAGTATGATGTCCTAATCTCGGCACTTGACGCGGCGATTGTAACATAACCCGCTAAACACCAGCTAACATCAGGCCCGTCTTTTTTCGATTTCACTGTCCCGGACACTTGCTTGGATTGGTCTCTGCGTGCTATATTGAGTCCAGCCTGTACTATAAATATCGAACCCAAACGTGATCAGGCCCATCGATTAAGGGACGCGTTGAATGAGTAGCTTTGATTATGACCCAGGCGATACACCATCTATAGGCGCTCGCTCGCACAGAATACGAGAGGAACTGCAGCGCGACGAACTTCCCAAGGGCACCGGGCGGTTGAATCCAAACGCGCTTGCTTCACATGCCCGTATATCGGCCCAGGATCGCCAGCGTTTGCTGCGCGACCTGAGCGGGACAGGTTCGCTGCGCCGCAGCATCAAGATCGATCAGGCCCCGACCACCATCAAGCAGTTCCTGCGCGGAGAAATCGACCTTGACACCGAGTTAGCCAGGCGTTTTGCAAAAGCGCCCTTGCTTACCACCATCGCCCGCTCTCCGCAGGATGCCCGTCCGGCTGGCCGGGCAACTGCCATGCTCATCAGCCAGGATTCGGGTGCGATGTTGACCTTTGATATCTACAGCGATCAGGATATCTCAGAGGCAACCTTTACGCTCAATCATATGCTGGCACTGCGCTTTCACTTATCGAACCTGAGCAGTTATGATAAGCGCCGCTGGCTCGATCTGATGCGCCGGGATGCAGGTGTGGCCTTCCTCTGGACCAGCCGCCGCTGGGAAGATGATTATTTCATCTTCGTTTTGCGTCCGCATTACGTTCGCCTTTACGCTTTCTCACCTCAGCGTTTTGAGGCATCGGTCCGGATTACCCATCCGGTTTCGCGGCAGTTGATCAACTGGCTGGATATGCGCTGGTTCCAGGCTGATTACTCTCACCCATAAACTGCTTGGCGGATGGATCGAACGCTAACCACACACCCGATTTTGCATCATGGCCGAAAGCTCGGTACTTTCCAGATGGCAGATCGTTATTTAGGAAAGGATTGAGGAACCATAGACTTTGAAGTAAGAAGCAGCGCGTTCGATCCAGGTGATCCCCTTCCGGAACTTTACACCTGCGATGGACAGAACATCTCACCACCGCTGTCCTGGACAGGCCTCCCGGATAATACCAGAAGCCTGGCATTGTTCTTTGATGATATCACTTCACCCTATGGCACATGGTGTCATTGGGTTCTGTATAATATCGCGGCAGATTACCGCATCCTTCGTGAGAACATTCCTCCCGAATGGGTGCTTCCCTGGAAAGGTATGCAGGGCCGGAACGACTATGATCGAATTGGCTACGCTGGCCCCTGCCCACCCGAAGGAGAAGAGCGCCAGTATGCGTTTCGCCTCTTCGCCCTGGATTGTGAACTGGACGTCGAACCCCGAATCACGCGGATTCTTCTCCTCAAACATATGAGGGGTAGTATAATCGACCGCGCAGAGTTACTCTGTACGTATACCAGAAACAGTTCAGGTTGATAACCCTTCTGACGTCATAAGGACCGCATAGTGTTTGAAGTTATGTTCCTGGGCACATCGGCCAGCGCTCCGTCTATACAACGCGGCCTGAGTGCTCAGGTTGTTATTCACAAGGAATACCGTTTTCTGGTCGACTGTGGCGAAGGCACGCAGCGCCAGATTCTTCGCAGTGGCATCGGCTTTCGAAGATTGGACAAAATCCTCCTGACGCACAGCCACCTGGATCATATCCTGGGGTTGGGCGGCCTTATTTCGACCTTCGCCCGCTGGGAAACCGCCGAACAGATCGAGGTATGGGGCGGCAAATCGACCCTGGATCGTGTCTACGATCTGATCTATGGTGTGGTGCTGCGTGGTGCCCGGCCATCCGTCAACATTGAGTTGTATGAAGTCAAACCTGGGGTTCTGATGGAAGACGATGAGTTTGTCCTCAGCGCCTTCCCGGTGGAGCATCGCGGGCCAGATTGTTTTGGTTACACCTTCGAACGTAAATCCCATCGACCGTTCATGAACGATCTCGCCGAATCGCTGGGCGTGCCGCGCGGTCCGGAACGACGCCAGTTGGTCAACGGGCAGTCTGTTCACCTGGAAGATGGCCGGACGATCCTTCCCGATGATGTGCTGGGCGATCCCATCCCCGGCGACAAGCTGTGCATCACTGGCGACATTGGGCGGACAGCCGGGTTATCTCAATATATTGCCGGGGCCGATGCATTGATCAGTGAAGCAACTTACCTTAACTATGAGGTCGATCTGGCCCGGCGGTTCGGTCATATCACTGCTCGTGAAGCGGCTGAACTGGCCTTTAGCTCGGACGTGAAAAACCTGATGCTCACTCACATTTCACGCCGCTACAGGGAACACGAAATTGCTGCCGAGGCAAATGAAACTTTCCCCGGAGCAGTCGTGGTTCGCGATTTCGACCACTTCCGCATTCGAAGTGGCTGCCAGTTAGAGCGTGTTGAAGAGTGACGTTCGTAGCCGAGGTTTCAGGAAGCCTGGGCAGCTTCTAACCTTTCAGCCTTGGCTACGATCTCGGCCAAATTGGTTCCTCCCAGCCTGTCGACCAGCATTTTTTGCGCATCGGTGAAGATCTCGCAGAATGGGCAGGCATCTGCCAAATGGCAGACCTCGGGATCGCGCGTACAGCGATTGACCATGATCGGCCCGTCGATAGCCTCGATGACCTCCAACATGGTTATCATCTGCGGAGGGCGGGCAAGGCTAACACCGCCGCTTGCGCCGCGTGTTGCTTCCAGGATGCCCCTCACAACAAGCTGAGACACAATCTTGGCAAGAAACGGGAGGGGAATTTGCTGTCTTTCGGCGATGGTCGAAGTCGGGGCGCGCTCCCCTTCAGGAAGCCGTGCAACCTCGACAACAGCACGGAGGGCGTAATCAGCCTGTCTTGTTATTTCTAACATCTAATTTCACCTAGTATTTATCAATTCAGAAATTTGGGTATGAGTAATCTTAAATAAGAATTTTAAGACAGGCGGGTAACTGTAACAAGTGATTTCTATCACTCCCCGCACATGACACCCGCCACCAGCGAGATCGCGGTCACCGGCGGGGCCACAGCCCAGCACCTTTGCACCCCCCCCCGCTTTGGAGTACCCTTAATTCAATTGGACTGGGAGTGACCGTTGTTGTCACACCAGCAGATTATGATCAATTGTCTGACCTTATTCCTGAATGGATAAGCGATTTATATTCCGAAACAACCCGGATTTTACCCAGATCAAAGGAGGAGTAAAGTGTTTCAACAATGCATGATAATCGGCAACCTTGGGCGTGATCCTGAGATGCGCTATATGCCCGATGGTCGCCCGGTGACCAATTTCACCGTGGCAGTGAACAAAACCTGGGCCAACGCCGATGGCACCCAGGGAGAAAAAACCTGGTGGTTCCGAGTTAACTGCTGGGGACGGCTGGCCGAGACTACCAACCAGTATCTCAAAAAGGGCCGCCAGGTTATGGTGATCGGCGAAGTTGACGCTTCGGCCTACATGCCAAAAGACGGCACCACTGAACCGAGAGCAACTCTCGAACTACGGGCGCAGGTCGTCAAGTTCCTCGGCGGGCGTGACGCGGTTGACGTTGATGATTTCGGCGGCGGCGGCAGTTCTTACCAAAGTGAAGAGGATATCCCGTTCTAAACATGAATAATCTTGATTCCATCGGCGATACTATTCGTACAGAGCTTGAGATGAAAAACGCTGCGCGGGATGCAGCGCTCACCCAATCCCGTCTGTTGATCCGGTACTGTGCCAACACCATCAAATCTGTTCATCGCAAAATGTGGGATGAGGCCAAAGAGGGCTTACAGACTGTCAAAGAGGCCGCCAATGGCCTGATCGAGAGCGTCAAAGATTATCCAGACCTGTACCACTCTGGATATACGCAGGACGCACTGAAAGAATATGTCGAAGCATTCGTGACCTATGCACTGGTTCGCGGTGAGCCGCTTCCCGGTTCGGAAGAACTGGGAGTGCCCGGCAGCACCTATCTGAATGGTCTGGCTGAAGCCGCCAGCGAGATGCGCCGTACCATCCTCGATATCATCCGGACAGATCACGATGAAAAAGCGGAGCGGCTTCTCGAAGACATGGATACGATCTACAACCTGTTGATGACCTTTGACTTCCCCGACGCCATCACCTACGGCCTTCGACGTCGTGTCGACAGTCTGCGTGGAGTCGCAGAACGGACACGTGGCGATCTGACCAACAGCCTGCGCCAGAAGCGATTGCAGGCGGCCCTCAGCAATTTAGAGGAGCGCCTCAAAGATACTTTGGAATAGTCTCGCGGCGATGAAACAACTGGCGGAAAGGTTGGACGGCGATTCGCAGTATCCCACCCTGATCACCGTTCAGGGGATCGGAGCTTATCTCGTTTGTCACCGGGCCTGGTGGCTGGCCGAGGTACTGGACTATGCGCCGGACGATGAGAGCCGCCTGGCCCGTCAAATATTATCCCGACGAAAGAAGCTTGCTCAGCGATTGGCACTGATCGGCGGGCTGATGATCGCTACTGCCATTCTGATCATGGTGCTGGGCCTGCTGCTGGGATCAAGCTGACATGGCCGCAGCCGGACAGATCATCCCGCTGCTGCTTTTCGTGATCGGAGCGTTGCTTCTGATCGCCTCCTACCGCCTGACCCGCGCCATCCGCCCCACCGGGCATGTCGATCAGGTTGACGGCGACACTGAAGCCTATGTACCACACGGCCTGCTGATTCTCGTCGAAGACAGGTTGGCCGGTCAGCCTCATGGTCTGCTGCGCTTGGCCGACAGGCAGCAGACCATTCCTATCCAGGTGATCGACAGGGCATCTCCCGCTGTTCCCGATCAGGTTGCTGGCTGCCAGATGTCAGCCTTCTGCTATTTGGTAGAGGCGATCTACGATCAGGAAGTGCCCTATGGGATGCTGCGCTATGCCGATCTCGACGTTCAGATCGACTGGACGCCGGAAAACCGTCAGGCATTGGCAGATCTGTTGTCCGAGATGCGCTTACAGGCAGAGGCGAGCAACGTTGACCGCTCTCATAACACCCCTTCGATCTGCGCGGCTTGTATCGTCAAAGAGGTTTGTGATCAGGCTTTAGTCTGACCCTCGGAAGCGTGGATTTCACGTATCGTTCCGTGCGCCGCCGGGTTTTGTAATACATATCTCCATCGAACCAGCCTAGAGGAGTTCGCAATGCTGACTATCCACGAAATTGACACAACCAGACGCCGCGATGTCAATCGCTTCATACAATTCCCTTTCGATCTCTACGAAGGTTGCCCTCAATGGGTGCCAATGCTGGTCGGAGATTCGCGCCTGCAGCTCAACCGCAAAAAGAATCCCTTCTATAAATACAATGACGCCGCCTTCTTCATTGCTGAAAAAGACGGCAAGGACGTTGGGCGCATCGCTGTGCTGCATCCCAAATTCTTCAACGAGTTCAAAGGTACTCAAAATGTCCACTTCTACCTGTTCGACTGCATTGACGATCAGGAAGTCGCCAACCTGCTGTTTGATACAGCTGCAGCTTGGGGAACCGAGCGCGGCCTGAATCTCATCCGGGGTCCGCTGGGGTTCATGGCCCTTGACGGTTTCGGGATGCTGGCGAAAGGCTTCGACCATCGCCCGGCAGTCGGGGTGCCGTATAACTACGATTACTATCCCCGCCTGACTGAAGCCTGGGGCTTTGAACTCGAAGAAAGGGTCTATTCTGGCTATCTGGACGTAGCAGAGATTAGAAATACCTTCCCCGAAAAAGTCCTCCGGCTCTCCGATAAGATCAAAGAACGCTATGGATTTGAGATCAAGACATTCAAGACAAAGCGTGAACTCGTAAAATGGGCAACCCCGCGCCTCGCAGATCTCTACAATCGCACATTGACCCACATCGCGGGCGACACGCCCGTCACGCAGGAGGAAGCCGAAGTTGTCGCCGAAAGCGCCATGACCATTACCGATCCCAGGCTGATCAAGATCATCATGAAAGACGATGATATTGTCGGCTTTCTGTTCTGCTTCCTGAATATCTCCGACGGCCTCAAAAAATCACGCGGGCGGCTGTTCCCCTTCGGCCTGATTCACATCCTGAACGACCTGAACAATACCATCTACATCGATCTGAATGGAATGGGCGTCCTGCCCGAATACCAGGGACAGGGCGGAACGGCAGTAATGTACGCCGAGCTGTACCGGTCACTTGAGGCGTTTCCTCGCTTCAAGCATGCCGATGTCGTCCAGATATCGGAGTTCAACTCACAGAGTCTCAACGAGTTAAAACGCTTTGGAGTTGATATGTACAAAGCGCACCATATCTATCGTAAGGAACTCTGATATCGGTTCATAGCAAAATTCTGGTGCTGCCGGGTCGAGTGATGTTACCCGGCAGTTCTGTTTTCTGAAAATCACCGGCACCGGTATAATCAGGGACTGGCAGTCAGGCCAGTTCAATAACCCACTAATATCCCAAGAGTCTGGATTGATGACTGTAACACATTGTCATATCTGCGATAAAAACCCCAACGAAGCACGCCGTTTCAGAGATACCGGCCATGATCAGGGACAGGAATGCCCGATTTGCCAGCGCCCTACCTGCCGCCATCATCTGGTCAGGGTCAGGTGGCGCTGGCGTACCCCCAACCGCGAAACAGGTTCGGCATTGATCTGCCGCGAATGCCATCGCAGTTATGCCCACCGCAATTGGGATCCGATCAACCGCGAGTGGATCAGCTAAATTAAGACGCTACAATAATCTATAGGGTAGAGTGACCGTTGTCAGGCAATTGCCAGGATAAACAGTCGATTTCCTTACGGTTCTCACCTGTCATATCAAATAGTAAAACCGATAAGGAGTTGGTAATGAGTAAAGTCCGGGTGGCGATAATTGGTGTTGGAAACTGCGCCTCCTCGCTGGTTCAAGGTGTGCAATATTATAAGAATGCCAAAGATGATGATGTCGTCCCTGGCTTGATGCATGTCAATCTGGGTGGCTATCACATCAGCGATATCGAGTTCAGTGCGGCTTTTGATATCGACGTGAAGAAAGTCGGCCTCGACCTGTCGAAAGCGATCTGGGCCGGGCCAAACAATGCCCTCAAGTTTGCCGATGTCCCCAATCTTGATGTTCCGGTGCATCGCGGCATGACGCATGATGGCCTGGGCAAGTATCTCAAGATGAAGATTACCAAAGCGCCAGGGGCGACATCGAATATCACCCAGATTTTACAGGACACGAAGACCGATGTCGTTATCAACTACCTCCCGGTCGGCTCGGAGCAGGCGACCAAGTGGTATGTTGAGCAGGTGCTTAATGCGGGCTGTGCCTTTGTAAACTGCGTCCCGGTTTTCATCGCCAACCAACCTTACTGGCAGCGGCGATTCGAAGAACGCGGCCTCCCGGTGATCGGCGATGATATCAAAAGCCAGGTCGGAGCGACGATTGTCCACCGCGTTCTCACCCATCTTTTCGAGCAGCGCGGCGTACAGCTCGAACGCACCAGCCAGCTCAATGTCGGCGGGAACATGGACTTTTACAACATGCTCGAACGGGAGCGATTGGAAAGCAAGAAAATCAGCAAGACCAACGCCGTGACTTCTCAGGTTGATCGAGAACTCCCCGCCGACAACGTCCACATCGGCCCCAGTGACTATGTCGCCTGGTTGACCGACCGCAAGTGGGCCTATATCCGCATGGAAGGGCGCAGTTTCGGTGATGTGCCGCTCAACGTCGAATTGAAGCTCGAAGTCTGGGACGGTCCCAATTCAGCCGGGGTCGTGATCGATGCCGTGCGCTGTGCCAAGCTCGGCCTGGATC
Source organism: Anaerolineae bacterium (assembly GCA_016926255.1). Taxonomy (GTDB): domain Bacteria; phylum Chloroflexota; class Anaerolineae; order Aggregatilineales; family UBA3940; genus JAFGOY01. The sequence continues at coordinate 50,397 of JAFGOY010000079.1, forward strand.
GCGGGATAGGCGGTGCATTGGAAGCCCCAAGCAGCTACTTTATGAAATCGCCGCCGACCCAATATCCGGACGATGTCGCCAGGCAGAAAACCGAGGCATTCATCAACCAGGAGTGATGGGAGTTCTTTCGCCCAGTAAGGATACATCAGGCCAAAAGCCCGTCACAATCCGGTTGGCAGGCTTTTTCGTATCTAACTGGTATTTCACACACATGGGTAACCATTCTTGATGATATAATGGCTGTACTGATTTGCCAGGGGAAGAGAGTAAACGTCATGCTGGATAACGATACGAATAAAGGCTACGCCGTCGTTCAGGCCGGGAAAGACTGGGATCGCGCCCGGCAGTCGGCGCTTGTCGATGATATCCTGGGGGTCTTCACCCGCCGTTCCGCCGACTTATTGTCGTTTGAGGATGTTCAATCACGGCTTCGTCTGACACAGAAGAATTACCGGGGAATCCAGGATGTCGAGCTTGACCGTATCCGGGGGAGTGTCGGGCGCTATCAGGATTTCACCAGGGAATTTTTGCCCCGTAACGACTCGATGCGTCAGCGCTGGCAGCGCGTCGATGCCATTGCCATTACCAGGGGCATGGACCCCATCGAAGTCTACCAGGTTGGCGAAACCTACTTTGTGCTCGATGGTAACCACCGGGTGTCGGTCGCCCACCAGTCGGGTATGGAGACTGTCCAGGCCCATGTTTGGGAATACGTCACACCGGCAGGTCTGAGTCCCGAGGCCGACCTTGACGAAGTCCTGATCAAAGCCGAATATACCGACTTTCTCAACAAAACGAAGCTCAATGAACTACGCCCTGAACAGGAAATCGTATTTACCACGCCAGGGCGTTACCGTGAGATTGAATGCCAGATCGCGATGTATCAGCAGGTGCTGGAACAGATCGACCAGGAGCCAATCGACTATTTCGATGCAGTCACGGCATGGTACGACATGATCTACACCCCCTCGGTTCAGATCATCGAAGAACGCGGGGTGCTGAAGCGCTACTCAAACCGCACCGAAGCCGATCTTTTCATCTGGGTTTGGGAGCATCATGAAGAACTGCGGGATCGGGGCATAAAAAGTCTCGCCCAGGCCGCCGACGAAGTGAAAGCTTCGAAGCAGCCCTTCCTGACTCAGGTATGGGAAGGGATTACCAGCCTGTTCCAGAGAAATCCTGAGTAGTGACCGCCGCACAGGTAAGAATCAAAACGGCGCAGAGTTAAAACGCTCCGCGCCGTTTTTGTTTCGAGTTCAACCTCTAGATGATTTCACACTCTTTGCCGACCCGCGCCAGAATGTCAAGTGCCTTCTGAAGTTGTTCTTTTGTATGGGTCGCCATGTAGCTGGTACGCAGCGATGATTTGTTTGGCGGAACCGCCGGTGGAATGAACACATTCGTATACACACCGGCATCGAACAGCGCCCGCCAGAACATGATCGCCCGCATATCATCGCCGACGATAATCGGGATAACCGTCGTCTCGCTGTTGCCGATATTGAATCCCAGTTCAGACAAACCTTTTTTCATGAAATTGGCGTTATCCCAGACCTGCTGAACATAGTCCGGGTTGTTCTCGATGACATCCAGGGCAGCCAGTACCGCAGCAACGTTCCCAGCCGGGAGACTGGCGCTGAAAATCATCGAACGGGCATGGTGCTGGATATAATCGATGACTTCCGCATCCCCGGAGATATGCCCCCCAATCGACGCGAACGATTTGCTGAACGTCCCCATAATCAGGTCTACATCGTCGGTGACGCCGAAGTGGGCTGCGGTGCCTCGCCCCTTCCCCAGCACGCCAACGCTGTGTGCATCATCGACCATCAGGCGCGCCCCATGTTTCTTACATACCTCGATCAGATCGGGGAGCGGCGCGATATCGCCGCCTGCGCTGTAAACTCCGTCGACGACCACCAGCATTCCCGCATCGTTAGAAATCTGGCCCAGCACCCGGTCCAGGTCTTCGATGTCGTTGTGCTTGAACCGTTTCATTTCGCCCATTGCCAGCATGCAGCCGTCGATGATGCTGGCGTGGTCTTCCTTGTCGGTGATGACGACATCCCCACGCCCAACGACCGCCGAAATGGTGCCGACGTTGGTCTGGTAGCCGGTGCTGAATACCAGCGACGCCTCTTTCCCGACAAAGTGAGCAAGCCGTTCCTCAAGCTCATGATGCAGTGCCAATGTGCCGTTCAGAAACCGGGAGCCGGTGCAGCTCGTCCCGAAACGCCGCACCGCATCAGCCGATGCTTTGACGACATCCGGGTGTGAAGTCAACCCCAGGTAGTTGTTCGACCCCAGCATAATAATCTCGCGTCCCTGGTATTTGACGGTCGTTCCCTCGGAGTCCTCGAAGGCAATAAAATATGGATACCAACCTTCTGCTCTCGCGTCTCTGGCGCGGGTAAAGTTTCTTGCTTTTTCAAAAATGTCCAACTGCTCACTTTTTTCGATTCCCATGGAAACGTTGACCTCATGCTAAGAAGAAAGGATAATACCCAACCGGGTAGTTTTGTCGCGGGTGGGCCTTTACAAAGCACAAACCCCCGTCAGCCTGTTAAGTTACACGTTTTACATCATATTGACAAGCTAATTCTGGCAACTTATACTCGTCTGGAGTTGCGCCAGTCCCTGGATTAGTCTAACCGTACAAACGACCGAAATTTTATAACTGTCATTTATTCGGAGTTGACGTCTGCCAGGCTGGAGACCAACACTATATATCCCAAAAAGGAGCAGGAGAAAGAACTCATGAAGAGAACCAAGCTATTGGTCCTGGTCGTTCTTGCCGTTGTCACGCTGTCGCTCGTTGCCTGCGGCGGTAGCAAGACATCCGATGTCGTCGTCGTGGGTACAAATGCCGAATACCCTCCATTCGAGTATGTCGACGAAGACAGCAATATTACCGGCTTTGATGTCGATATCATCAACGCCATTGCCGAGAAGCAGGGCTTCACAGTAGAAATCGTCAACACCCGCTGGGACGGTATCTTCGTCGCCCTGGCCTCGGGTGAGTTTGATATGGTTATCTCTGCAGCAACCATCACTGAAGAGCGCAAAGAAACCGTCAACTTCACCGATCCCTACTTCAATGCCGGTCAGATGATCGCCGTTCGCATGGAAGATGCTGAAACCATAACCTCACCAGACGATCTTCCCGGTTTGACGGTTGGTGTCCAGCTTGGCACCACCGGTGACATCGCCGCATCAGAGATGGATGGCGTGGAAGTCGCACGCTACGACGAGATCACCCAGGCATTCCAGGCACTAGCAAACGGCAGCGTTGATGCGGTTGTCAACGACGGCCCCGTTTCCGCCGACGTTATCCGCAGCAATCCGGAATTTGGAGTTACATTGGTCGGCGAGCCTTTCACCGACGAACTCTACGGTATGGCTGTTCGGAAAGAACTGCCCGATCTGCTGGATTCGCTCAACGAAGGGCTGGCAGCGATCAAAGCCGATGGCACCTACGACAAAATCTACGATAAGTACTTCGGCGTTGAGTAGCCTTTCTTAGGCTGTTCGACTTAGTATATAGATAGCGGGTTCCGGGGCGTTTGCCCCGGAACCCCTATATGGTGGGAAAGGTTCAACCTATGTCAGATACCACCCAGACGCCCCGTCAATCATTCTATGAGCGGGCCATTTCTTTTCTTGCCGGCCTTCCCTGGTGGGCGATTATTATTGGCATCGCCGGTGTTGCCATCACCTATGGCATACTCTCTTCGGCCCTCTACATTGAAGCGATCCGTTTCTTAACTGACGATCCGCACCTGATCACCCATGACAAAACTGCCGTTTCTTTTCGCCTGGAAGATGGCGACATTGTTACAGGCATGTTGGTCGACGAAACCGACCAGGCGGTTTCTGTCCGGACAGAGGATGGCACAATAGTCTCTGTTCAGATGGATGAGATCAAACAGGAACTCATGCGTGAACCGGCTGTTTGCGCCATTAACAATCTTCGCGGGTGTAATGAAGGTATTTTCCTGACGCTCAAAGCCACCTTGCTGAGCTTTGCGCTTTCCCTTATCCTCGGCCTTGTTTTTGGATTGATGCGTATTTCGAAAAATCCGGTTCTCTTTGCGATTTCGACCATCTACGTCGAGGTCATTCGCGGTGTGCCTCTGCTGGTGATCTTGCTATACGCCGGGTTCGTCATCTCCCCCTGGATCAGAGATACATTTGGTATCGCCCTGACTGACATTCAGGAAGCCGTAATCGGTCTTGCTTTTGGCTATGGCGCCTACGAAGCCGAAGTTTTCCGGGCTGGGATCGAATCCATTCATAAGGGCCAGATGGAAGCAGCGCGCAGCCTGGGAATGAACTACTTCCAGGCGATGAGGCATATCGTTCTTCCACAGGCGATCCGCGTTATTCTCCCACCTTTGGGCAACGACTTCATCGCCATGCTGAAAGACTCGGCGCTGATCTCGGTGCTGGCCCTCCCCGACCTTTTGCAGCAGGGCCGCCTTTTCGTCTCGCGAACTTTCCGTGCTTTCGAGGGCTACAACTCGGTGGCGATTCTTTACCTGATCATGACCCTTTTCCTCTCGGCCATGACGCGTGTCATCGAAAAACGCTCAAAACTGCCCGAAAGTCGTTAGGCACAGTGCCCAATAGGTGAAATAACTATGACCGAACCCATTATTCAAATTAAAAATGTACACAAACGCTTTGGCCGGACTTCTGCACTGCACGGTGTCTCGCTTGATATCATGCCCGGCGAAGTGGTGACCATCATTGGCCCCAGCGGATCAGGGAAAAGCACCCTGCTGCGCTGCATCAATCACCTGGAAGTCTTCGAAGAAGGCAATATCATCGTCGATGGCATTCCCCTCACCAATGCTCGCAATATCAACGAAGTTCGAACCGAAGTTGGGATGGTGTTTCAACTCTTCAATCTCTTCCCTCACCTGACCGTTTTGGAGAACATCGCCCTTGCTCAACGAGTTGTTCGGAAACGCTCAAGGGACAAAGCCGAAAAAACAGCCAGGCAGCAGCTTGAACGTGTCGGCATCCCTGAACAGGCTGACAAGTACCCGGCGCAGCTTTCAGGTGGCCAGCAGCAGCGCGTTGCGATTGCCCGCGCGCTTGCCATGAATCCCAAAATCATGATGTTCGACGAACCCACCTCCGCCCTTGACCCCGAGATGATCAAAGAGGTTCTGGATGTCATGCTCGAACTGGCCGAAGGCGGTATGACAATGGTTGTCGTCACCCATGAAATGGGCTTCGCACGGGCCGCCGCCGACCGGATCGTCTTTATGGATTTTGGGCAGATCATCGAGCAGGCACCGCCCGAAGTGCTCTTTAACAACCCGGAAAGCGAACGCCTCCAATTGTTCCTGAGTAAAATCTTGCAGCATTAGCACCGAAACCATAAAATGAGTTTCGTATCGAACCTGGTGGATTGGTGAACCTGTCAAATCAATTGTTAGAATGCAGTTTGAAGGGAGCCGCTAACCGATATGCTTACGAAACGCTATTTGTCGAACGATACCATTTGTAAAGTGACCTTCTATCTACCCAAATCGGCAGAGGTAAGGACTGCCTACGTTGTTGGTGATTTTAACCAGTGGGACAAGTCAGCCACGCCAATGGAGTTGTTGAAAGACGGTCGTTGGAAGGCTGAGATGAAGCTTGATGCTGGCAAAGAATACCAGTTCCGTTACTTCATTAACGGCAACCAGTGGCTCAACGACGACGAGGCGGATGGTTTTGTCGCCCACCCCTATGGGGGAGAAAATTCGGTTGTGAGGGCCTGACCACCCACCGGCCACAAGAATCGATTGCGAACACCTGAGAAAGCTGTATAATTGAAGCCACTGCGGGTATAGTTCAGCGGTAGAACGTCAGCTTCCCAAGCTGAATGTCAGGGGTTCGAGTCCCCTTACCCGCTTA
>JAFGOY010000080.1 GCA_016926255.1 Anaerolineae bacterium
CAGGTTAAGCATTTGTTTGACTCCTTCAACCAGAGTCAGCTTAACTTGCCCCTTCACGTTTGTCTACCAAATGGATAAAGTCGAGTTAAAGGCATCTGTATATTTTCTCAACATTTGCCTGATATCATGATGAAAACTGGTTGATAGTTCAAAAATGGAAACGAAAGATATGGCAGCAAACACGACAGTTGACAGCTTTTTGATCAGGATGGCCCAATGCATCGCCCGGATGGAACTCGACAACCGCGATGAAGCGAACGAGGCCGGACGGCAGATTGCCAACTTCGCCCTGGCAAACTGGGATCATGTCGTCGCGAAATATGGGCACGGCGATGTAGATGACCTGGAGATCGTCGAGCGATTGGCCCGCGACGTGCTGGCCCACCGGCCAGCCGAGCATCAACCCAACCCGGATGAATTCGCCATTTGTAAGGTCATGCTGATCCAGCGGCCCGGAACGCAGTGGTTGATCTGATCTGGGGCAGTTGGGCTGAAATACGGCCAGGGATTTGGAGCCTAATTTGCCCAACTGCCTGAGTGTTTCGCGGAGAACCCATAAATATGGCGATATTTAGGCCGCGAAACACTAGTCGCGTTCCAGCCAGATCGTCACCGGCCCATCGTTGTGAATCTCGACCAGCATCATCGCACCGAACACGCCCATCTCAACTTCTAACCCTTCATTGCGCAGCATTTCAGCGAATCGCTCGACCAGCGGTTCGGCCACTTCCGGTGGCGCAGCATCCACGAATGAGGGGCGGCGTCCTTTGCGAGCGTCGGCATAGAGCGTAAACTGCGATACGACCAGCAAAGCGCCGCCCACATCCTGTATCGACAGATTGAACTTTCCCTCGGCATCCTCGAACACGCGCAGCCCGGCAACCTTCTGCGCCAGCCATTGGGCCTGATCTTCTCCGTCGCCATGCCCTACACCCACCAACGCGACAAACCCCTGATCTATCGCCCCGACGATCTCCCCATCCACCGTCACCGATGCTTTCTTCACCCGCTGCAACAAAACTCGCATTTGTTAAGAGTCTCCAATTAGTTTTTTATCCACAGATTACACTGATTACACTGATATTTTATGCTGTCAAGCATGTTGGAACGAAACTTGAACCATTTTTGCTTTGAAAATTATCTGTGATATCTGTGGCATCTGTGGATGATTTCCCCTCCGCCCACCGTCACGTAAAGTCGAAATCCACCAGCGGGACGTTTTCCTCGATGCGGCGCTTGCGATCACGCAGGAAAGCGGTCACCCAGCCATTCTCTTCAGGATCGATGGTTTCCAGATCGCCATAACTGCGATGCAGGAGAGCATAGTTATCGACCTCGCGCAGCTTCATGAAGTGCGGGATTTCCGCCAGCCATTTGCTATCGAGCGCGTTCTCCTCACAATAGCCCGACCAGAAGGGCGGCCAGAATGATCGCAGCAGCCCCACCGGATCGTCATCGACCACGATCATATAGAACACCACCATGGCGATGTCGTATACATACCAGCCATACACACAGTCATCGAAATCGAACAGCGTGATCCGGCCCGCGTCGTCCACAAAGAAGTTGCCCGGATGGGCATCCTGATGGATCAGCCCATACGATTCGCTATCGTGCGGCAATGTTTCCAGATAGGCATGAATCTGCCGGAATCGCTCGCTCAGCTTCGGTTCGGATTCGGGCAGCCAGCGAAGCACGTCCAGATTTGCAGGATCGTTCCACTCCTGACGCCGCCATGCGGGATCGGTCGGCGTATAGGTTTTCGACAGCGCATGGATGCGCCCCATCAACTTACCATAGGTCTGATACAGCGCCGGTGACCATTCAACTTTCCATGACGGACGCCCCGGCGCTTTTTCGAAAGCAGTGACCAGAAACTGACCACCATGATCGTCGTCTATGGCCTCGACTAGCTCACCGCGTGAGGAGGTGATCGCATGAGAAACGCCAGCCCCACCCGCGGAAAGGTAGTTGATCCAGTCAACTTCGCCCCGGATCAGGTCAACCGTTCGCCGGAGCGAATGCCCGACGCGTAGAATGTACGCCGTGTCGTCGCGTTCGAATTCGTAGATATAGCTCTCGAAGCCGTCCAACAGCATGATCTGATCTTCGGGAATGTCGAACCGGCGGATTGCCTCATCTAAAATCTGATCGTTATAGCGTTTCGTGATTTCGGGTTCCACGTTGGGAAGTCTCCAGTTTTTTATCCACGAGTTACGCGGATTACACGAATTATTTGTTTCTGTTGAGCAAAAATCGGATAGACATGGTTCACTTCTATCCGAGTGTCAAAGTTCAATATGCCAATCTGCATGCAATAAAATTAGCGTAATTCGCGCAATTAGCGGGCTGAAATAACGTACTCACGGCACCATGCCAGTGCCGCGTCGACATCATCGACCGCCTGTCCCGCAAAATGATCCAGCACCGGCTCAACCAGATCATACACGTCCGGGCGATCCGCCGTCACCGCTGCGAGCCACTCGGTGCGCTCAGCCGGATCGACGGTCAATAACTGCTCGCAGGCGGCTTCGAACAGCCGCACCATCCAGCGATAGCCCCACAACAGAATATGGCCATCCTCCGTCAGGTGATCCATCGCCAGGTCTCGCAGCCGGTTGACGGTCGGCAGGTGCGCCGCGTCGAGTGTATCCCAGGTATCAAGGAAGATCGTATCGTAGCGCGTTTCCGGCTCTGACCGGAGATATTCCTCCACGTCGCCGATCTGGATTTCGACCGGCACGCCGTACGCCTCGGCTGCGACCGTCACCACCGGTCTGACGACTTCGACCAGCGCCGCGTTCTGCTCGACGATCACCATACCGCCCACGTTCGGCAGTGCGTACTGTGGATACAATCCCAGCCCCAGCCCGCCGACCAGCACCCGGCCCTGTGTGAGCTGGGCATTGTTGAACATCATCAGCCGTTCCTGCGGCACATCCGACATCCACAGCCGTTCGTCGGGCGTCACCAATCCACGCACCGCCAGCGGCGGCGACAGGTGAATCCGCTGCCCGCAGAGTTCGGCTTCTTCCATTTCCCAGGAAGTGATCAAAAACGTTTCGTACACGCCGGGCACCACCTGGATGATCGGGAAGCGAGTCCAGGCATCCGTCCAGGCGCAGTCGTCAAAGGTTGGGTCAAAGGTTGGTATCATGGCGGTAGTGTAGCAGATCGCCACGTGCTGGCAAAAAAATACGGCCATGCCCGGTTGGACATGGCCGTGAATGAGCGCGATGGGCGGTGATGGTGAGATTGTTGTCGGCTAAGGTGAGTTTACAGATTGTTGTCGATAGATGGTGTACAGGTAGACGTTGATGGTAAATCGCGATTGTGTGGTCTTGTATCGAGCGCTCAGTTGCCTTAAGAATAGCGCAAAAAGAACATTTAGAGGATAACAATCATATAACAGCTATATAACAGCCGTGATAAAATGCTTCATCTGGTCTATCCTCCCGGCTAAAGACCTCCCTTTTTGGCTTTCTAAGGTATACTTATAGACGGGGCCACCAATCGATCTCCTACCCCCTCAAACCGGCTCCCCCCCTGAAACTGGGGTTGTTATCAATGGTCTGAAACTTATAGGCTCAAATTACGTAAAGTGAAGTGAAGCATTTGATACTGCGGCACGATTGTGCCGGTACTCGAATTTGTTCAGTCTATAAGAAGTAGTCAAAAAAGAGAGGTTTAGTAGTCATGGCTTATACGATTCCTGCAACGAGTAAAACCCCTGCGCTGATCGTCTATCTGCTCGACGTCAGCGGCTCGATGGGCGAAGACCTGGGCGGCAAGCCCAAGATCGAAGTGATCTCCGATGCCCTGCATCAGGTCGCCGTCCGCATGGTTCAGCGCTCCACCAAGGGCACCACGGTCGCCCCGCGTTATCGCATCGCGATGTACGCCTACAGCTCCCAGGTCACCGACCTGCTGGGCGGGGTCAAGACCGTCGCCGAGTTAGCCCAGATGGGTGTCCCCCGCCTCCAGCCGATGGACGCCACCGATACCGCTTCCGCGTTTCGCGAGGCCAAGCGCCTGCTGAGCGCCGAGCTGGGCAATTTGCAGGACTGCCCGGCCCCCCTCGTCTGCCACATGACCGACGGCGAATACAACCAGGGCGGCGATCCCGAAGCGGTCGCCCGCGAGATCATGCAGATGTCGGTTCCCGACGGCAACGTCCTGGTCGAGAACATCTTCGTCACCGAGAAGGCGCTCACCGCCCCGATCTCCGACCCGAAGAACTGGACCGGCGTTACCGACGAGACTCCGCTGGCCTCGCCCTATGCCGAAACGCTGATGCGTATGTCCTCGGAAATCCCGCAGACCTACTCCAGCGTCATGGCCGAGATGGGCTACAAGCTCGCTCCGGGTGCCCGGATGTTCTTCCCCGGCAACGCCCCTGAGATCGTCGAGCTTGGCTTCTCGATGAGCGGTGCGACCCCGGTCACACCGGTCACGCCATAGGCTGGCCTGCAAGCCGGAGATAGCCAACCATTGCGCAGTCAATCAGCGCGTTAAGTTTCTCAATCCGGGCGGGTCGGGGAATAAACCCGGCCCGCCTGTTGTCGATATGCGTTCGTCAATAATCATGGCTTGTGTTGTTGGTTGTCGAAATGAATTGGTATTCTGTGGCACTTAGAACCTTCACCCCCGGAAAATTTGCCGTCCCCAGGGGGACAGCTTCTCGCCTGAGCGAGAAGCAGGGGGGTGATCGTACTAATTTAGCAAACCTTCATCAGTATCTGGAATACGCAAGGAACACTACCCAGCAGCACACCGCCCAACAGTGAATCGACCTATGGATAAAGACCAACCCACGCAAACAGGCGAAACGCCCGAAGAATCGGCGGCGGAAACCACCAAAACCGAAGGACATATCCGGCTCCGGCAGGATACCGAAACCCGGCTCACCACCCGCAAAACGTCGTTCGGGTCGGCGCTTTATCTCTATGTCCGGTCCAACGACAGCGTCGACGCGGCAACCATCGGTCAGGATTATCTGGCTTTCCACCACGACGAACACAATCTCGTCTTCGCCGTCTGTGATGGCGTCGGCCAGTCCTTCATGGGCGATCTCGCCGCCCGCATCGTCGGCGACGGTCTCAACGACTGGCTGTGGAACCTCGACAAAAAGCCGGAAGACGCCGAAGCATTCTCCGAAATGGTGACCCAGGCGCTCAATGATATGACGTCGACCAGCGCGAAGATGGTCGAGGAGTACAAGCTCCCCGCCACCCTCCCCCCGCTGATCGTCGCCGCGCTCGAAATGCAGCGTAAGTACGGCAGCGAGTCGATGTTCGTCGCCGGACGGCTGGCGCTCAGCCCGCCCGATCCCTGGCTGGCGCTCTGCTGGCTGGGCGACTCGCCCGTCGCCGCCGTCGACATCAACGGCAAGCTGGTCGACCTGGGGCCGAAGGGCCACACCTCGGAGCGCTGGAACGCCACGACGGGCGTCAAAGGCCCCGTCCACACCTGGGTAAGCAGCGCCGAGAAAGTCGCCCGCGTTGCCGGTTATACCGATGGCCTGGGCGTGGAAAGCGTGCCCACCGATGCCGACCTCGCCGCCCTGATGGAGCGCTGGCTCACCGATCCACCCGGCGACGATGCCTCCCTATTCGACGTCCGGCTCGCGCCCAGCCCGGAAACCACCGGCCCGACCGATCCCGAAGAACTCGAAGGGCTGAAAGTGCTGACCTTCGAAGTGGACGAGACGCGCCCGATTACGATCAGAGCGAAGACGCCGGTCAAAGGCGTTGAGCCTATCGAAGCGGAAGCGCTCACGCCGGTTAAGGATGTCGAACCCATCGCCGCGCCGCCCGAAACGTCGGCGGTCGAGGAGTGGCTCCCGCTGACTGGTGAAAAAGCGCCCGAAGCCGCCCCACCCGAAAAACCAGTTCCATCGATCCCAACACCCGCTACCCTCCCCGATGCCGCCGAGGTGCTCTCGACGCTTTCCAGCCAGGCGATGGCATTGACTCAGTCCGCACCAACGCCCGAAGCCCAGCAGCAGATTCAGATGTGGCAGCAGGCCGCCCTGCTCGGCCTGACCAGCGCCGCCTTAGCCATGCTGATGGTCGAGCGTCTGATCAAGGATGAAGGAAAAGAGGAGCAGGGATAAAATACTGTATCGAGACTGGTGCAGATATTGAGTAATCATGTTTAATCCGAATCTAAAAACCCGGCTGGTCATCGACGACCAGGAATACATATTTTCACCGCACCCGGTCGTGCCAACGCTCGTCTGGGGGCAGGAAGGCCGCCATGCGATTGTCTACCGGATGGAACCCGCCGACGACCGTACCCGGCGGCCCCTCGACCGGGCCAATGGAAGCGCCTACGCGCTGAAGGTCTTCCGGCCCGCCTTTCGCCACGCCGGCCTGCTCGAATCGGCGGAGGCGCTCTCCTGGGCGCATGAACTGCCCGGTATGCGCGTCTGCGATCAGCGGGTGCTGACTCAGGAATCGCACCCCGATCTTATTGCCCAGCACGAAGACCTTGACTTTGCGATGGTCATGCCCTGGATACAGGGGCAGACCTGGTTCGATTTCATCCAGACCAAGTCACGCACCACCCTCGATCAGAGCCGGGCACTGGCCGAAAGCCTCGCCTGGGTGCTCTATGCACTTGAACTGAACCAGCTTGCCCACTGCGACCTGTCGAGCGGCAATGTCATCATCGACCCGGAACTAAACCAGGTACATCTGGTCGATGTCGAAGACCTGTACAGCCCCTGGCTCACCCCGCCTCCAATGGTCCCGGCGGGCACTCCCGGCTACCAGCATCGTGAAGTCGGGAAAACGGGCCAGTGGGGGCCATCCGCCGACCGCTTCGCCGGAGCGGTGCTGCTCGCCGAAATGCTTGGCTGGGCGCACCCCGATATCCGCCAGCAGGCGTACTCGGAGAGCTTCTTCGCGCCCGACGAAATGCAGCAGGAATCGAACCGCTACGCAACCCTTCAGGACATTTTGCGTATTTACGATCCGGGGCTGTCGGAGGCTTTCGAAGCCGCGTGGCGATCCGGGGCGCTCGAAGAATGTCCGCCCCTGGAAACATGGTATGATTTGATGGACATCCTCCCCCGCGAACCGGTCGCCGAATGGGCACCTATCGTGCCGGAGGATTTCGAAGGGGAGATACCCGTCCCGGAGGATGTCGCCGTGCCGGTGCGCCCCCAGCCGGTGCCGCCCCCCGAACCTGAAGAGAGGCGCGGCTGCCGGTTCTGGAAGCGCCGCCAGCCTGGGAGTCGAAAAGGCTGCCGGGCGCTTACCCTGCTTGGCGGCGTGATTGGCCTGGTTTGCTGTTATGCGGCTGCGCTGGCTGTCGAGTGGTCAATGTTAAAGGATATTTTCTAACGATGGCAGAAGACAAACCCATCCGCACCTATCTGGTCATCGAAGGCGAACCGGCCACCGCTGAACTGCTGAAGCTGGTGCTTAAGCAGGGCGGCGCGCAGAACATCACCATCGCCCGGAGCAGCACCGAGGGATTGGAACTGGCCGAGAAGGAGTCGCCCGACCTGATCATCGCGGGCATCGACCAGTATGATTTTTCCGGCTACGAGTTATGCAAGAAACTCCAGGCCAAGAAGAAACTGCGCGATATCCCGGTGCTGTTGGTTGCAGCAGCAGACAACGGCGAGGTCGAGAAAGCCATCAAGAAGCATAAGATACCGGTCGCCGGTTACCTGATGCTGCCCTTTTACCCGGAAGACATGATCGAAATGTGCCACGACGCCTTGAACGGGAAATACCAGTGGCCGCGAACTGAGAAGAAACAGGACAAAAAGAAAGAACCTGCTGAGTAGTTATTATGCCATCATTCGAACGACCCGAAGTAACCCCCATCCGCACGCAGCGCGTGCCGCAGACTATCGAGACGCCGGTGACTTTCGTCCCGGTTCCCGGTGCTTATGTGCGCTTTGCCTACTCCCGATCCAGTGACAGCATGGCGAACCAGATCGAGGGACAGGATTACGTCTGCTTCCGCCACAACGATCAACGACTGGTGTTCGTCGTCGCCGATGGCGTCGGCTCGTCGTACTGCGGCAACCTCGCCTCCCGCATCCTGGGCGACAATCTGCTCGACTGGTACTGGTCGCTCGATATTGCCTATCTCGGCGGGGATGCCGCCCTGAACGAGGCGGCGACCAGCTACCTCAACCGCCTGCAAAAGCAGGCCCAGCACGAAGTCGAGGAGTATGAACTCCCCGACGCCGTCTCCCCGCTGATCAGACAGGCGCTCGAAGCCCAGCGCGACTATGGCAGCGAGGCGATCTTCGCTGCCTGCCGCATCGATCACCCCGGCCCGATGATCCCTGAAGGGCTGATCTCATTATTCTGGATGGGCGACACGCGCATCACCGTCCTGGGCATCGATGGCCGCGCCCTCGACCTGAACGGAAGCTGGGAAAACGCCAACCGCTGGTCGACGGTGCAGGGCGTCAAAGGCTCGATGAGCGCCTGGATGAGCACCCTGAAAGGCGTTGGCCGGACAGTGGCCTACACCGACGGTCTCTCCGCCCACGACGATAAACTGCTCGACTATCCCGACGACAAGCTCGACCGCGAGATACGCGAAGGGGCGCGTCTGCCCACCAGCGACGACGTAGCCTTCGTTGATGTCGTGCTGCGCACTGCCCAATACGAAGGCTATCCCGACCCTGACCTGCCCGATCCCAACCTTGAACGCCCGCACCTTGAGCAAATCTGGAACCCGACCGGGGCCGAAACCTATGAATTAAGCTGGACGTGGCCCGGATCGGGCAATCGGCACACCTATATGATCCAGGAAGCCCGCAACCCGGCACTGGTCGAGGCGCGGACGATCAACGTCCCCCAGGGCCAGATGACCTGGAAACCCGCCGATCCCCAGCCGCCCGGCCAGTACTATTATCGAGTCCGGGCCGTCAAACGCTTTGGCGGCCTGACCCCCTGGTCGGAGCTTCGCCAGACCCGCGTCGCCCATCCCACACCCGCCGCCCCGGAACTGTTCCCGGTCGAGCCGGACAAGGCTGCCGTCCTTCACTGGGAAGGCGACGGCGAATGGCTCGACTACGTTGTCGAACAGTCGGCCAACGCTGAATTCGAAGAGCCGGTGACGGTCTATGAGGGGCGCGGCACCGCCTGGGCGATCCCGACCGGCAGTCCCGGCACCTATTATTATCGCGTGCGTGCCGTCTCGGATGGCGGCCCCGGCCCCTGGAGCGATGTGCAGGAAGTCACGATTATCCTGCCGCCGCCCCCTACCCCACACCTGGCCGCTATCGGCTATGGCTATGCGCACGGCGAATACGAACTGCGCTGGCAGCCGGTGCCGCGTGCCACCCATTACGAACTGGAATGGATAGCTCTCGACGACACGGGGCAGCCCGGCGAACCGGAGACTCTTGAACTGGAAGATACCATCTATCATATTACCGGCCAGCCGGTTGGTCAGTATCACTATCGCGTTCGCGCCTGCAACGAATCGACGCAGAGCGAGTGGAGCAACCAGGAAATGGCGCTGGTCGTGCCGGTCGCCCCGACCGAGGCACCGGTGCTCACCCTCGAAGGCCCCGACGAAGACGGGCTGATCAGCCTGAGTTGGACGGAGGTTCCCAGCGCCGACGAGTACCTGGTCGAAACATCGGATACCCCGTCCTTCGATTCCGCCCGCGTCTACACCCAGGCTCACCGCACCCTCGACCTGACCCGCCGTGAGCCGGGAGCCTACACCTTCCGCATCTGTGGGGTCAACCGGGGCGGCGATGGCCCCTGGAGCAATGTCGAGCAGTTTGCCATCGTCCCCGGCGCGCCGGATTGGATCGAAGCCCAGGCCGCCGGATCAGACGGCGAGGTAGCAGTCACCTGGGGCGCGGTCGGCGGTTCGGTCGACTATCTCCTTGAGATGACCACCAACGACGTCGATTACCGCGAAGTGTATCGCGGCGGTGAAACCCATTTCGAACTGGCAAACCTCCCGGCGGCTGTGTCGCTGCGCTTCCGTGTTCGCTCGGAACTGCCCGGCGTGTGCAGCGGCTGGACGACCGGCCAATCAATCAAGATCAAATCCGGTGCCGGTGATGCCCCCACGCTGTCCCCACCCAATATCGGCGATACGGGCGAGATCGAACTGCGCTGGAGCGCCGCCGTCGATGCCACCGGCTACCTGCTCGAAGTCTCCCGTGACGAGGATTTCACCGACTTTCGCACGTTCGAGTTCAAGAAGCTCGGCGTCAACTTCCGGCCACCCGCCGCAGGCGAGTACTGGTTCCGCGTCCGGGCACGCATCGAGAAGGATGGACAGACGAAAGAGGGCGCTTACAGCGAGACCCTCACCGTTCAGGTGAAGCGGCCCGCTGCCCCGCGCCTCTGGCCGCTCGATCCGGTCAGGCCGGACACGCCTTACGAAGTCACCTGGACGGGCGTTCCCGGCTGCGTGTACTATGAACTGCAGGAATCCGAGCATGACGCCTTCCGCCCCCGCCAGACATCGACCATGCGCATCCACCACCCGGCGCAGAAGATGGCGCTACCGGGCCGCAAGGCGGGTAAAGTCTATTATCGTGTCAGAGCTGCCGATCAGGACGATCAATCCAGCGTATGGAGCAATGTCCTGACCGTCGACATCCAATAACCAGATTGATTTGAAGAGAGTAACGGAACAAACATAAAAATGTCTGATTTCAACCCATCGCCCCACGACCGCGTGACTATTGGCGGGCTGCTCTACCGGGTAATGCCCCATCCCGCCGTCCCGACCTTCGCCTTCGGGCAGGAAGGGCGCAAGGCATTCGTCTACCAGCTTTCCGGCGGCTCAGATGGCGGCAACTATGCCCTGAAAGTTTTCAAAGTGGCCTTTCGCCTGCCCGAACTGGTCGATATTTGCGATCAACTGGCCCGCTTCGCCCGCTGGCCCGGTCTTGAGGTCTGTCACCGCCAATGCCTGAACCAGGACCAGCATATCGATGTGCTCGCACAGTACCCCGACATGGAATACGCCGTCCTGATGCCCTGGATCGGCGGTTCGACCTGGTACGACATGGTAATCGGGATGACGCCGCTCAGCCGCATCGAGGCGGCGACTTTCTCCAACGCGACCGCGCAGGTGCTTGCCGCCATCGAGGAGGCGGGACTCGCCCACTGTGATATTTCGGCGGCCAACGTCATCATCAACCCAACTACCGGGCGCGCCCACCTGATCGATATCGAAGACCTGTATGCGCCCGACTTTAATCCGCCCGGCGCGCTCCCCGCCGGAACCGATGGTTATGACCATAAAACAGCCTCGAAAGGTCAATGGAGCGCCGATGCCGACCGATTCGCCGGGGCAGTGATTATGTCCGAGATGCTCGCCTGGCACGATTCACGCATCCGCAAGGAAGCCGACGAGGAGCACTATTTCGGGGCCGGAGAAATGCAGGAAGACTGCCCGCGCTACCGGCTGATGATCGCCGTGCTTGCCGATCTCGACCCGCGCCTGCCGGAACTATTTGAGCAGGTCTGGTTCTCCTCCACCCTCGCCGACTGCCCGCCCCTCAAAGCATGGCAGGAAGTGATCAGCGAAGTCTATCACCGTGAACGGGTGGCCGGTGTGGTCAGCGATTGGAAGCCGCTGGTCATCCCCGGCGGCGGCCTGCCCGATGCCGCCCCCCAGCCGATGCCGGAGGTGATGCCGATCAGCGCACCGCCCCAAAAACCGGCCCCGGTCGAAGCCGTCGAAGACGAACCGGAACCATCCATCGCCAAACCCGACATGATAGAAACGACCGAGCCGGAACCGGCCCGCCCGGCCCCGGCCACGCCGATCATCCAACCGGTGATACGCGACACCACGCCTCCATCTTCTCCCGCCGTGCAGCCGATCCAGGTTCAGCCCCCGTACCAGTCGGGCGGCCCGGTCGTCGAGTGGCGGCAGTTAGCCGTCCCGCAGCCTTCCGCTCAGAACGGCAGCGCCTTCAAACCAATCTCACTGCCGCCTGCCGAACCGGAAACACCGCCTGACCCCATCGTCGTAGAGGAAGAAGAAGTGCCGCCGCTCGTCGAATCGATGCCGATCGCCGTCGAGCCGCAAGCGGAGGAAGTCGCTTTCGATGGTCTGGGTATCGAAGAACCGGTCGAGGAGGAGATGCCTTTCGACGCGATCTATGATGAGCCATTCTCGGAAGAAGAAGAGGAAGCTGTTCCCATTGACGACGAACTGCCCATCGACGAAGAACTGCCTGTCGTCGACGAAACATTCGAAGTCGAGCCATACCCCGATGAATTGATGCCGGTTATCGAAAGCGGCCTGCCGCAGCCGGTGCTCGACCTGCACCTGATCGACGAGAAGAACCGCCCCCATCTGGTCTGGACGCCAATCGAAGAGGCGACCGGCTACACACTGGAAGAAGACGATAACCCTGATTTCGACAGCCCGAAGTCGTACCAGGTCAAGGGCAGCAGCACCGAATGGACGCCCCCGCGCCTGCTCTGGCGGCGATCCGGTCGGCTCTACTACCGCGTCCGCGCCGAAGCCGAGGACGACATCGGCCCCTGGAGTGACACGGTTGCGATCCGCCTGGGGCGTTAGCATGCCATCATAATCAACAGTGCAGATTGCCCGGTCGGCGCCGGGCAATTTTCGTTTCCGGTGAAGTGATCGGCAACGTGGACGCCGCCGGTCGCTTATGGATACCGATCGGAGAATGCGCCCCGGCAGTCATAGACGGTCGTGAGGGTGCTATCGGTCGTCAGTCTGCCGCCGGGCATGGGCGGCTTCTCGGTACGCTCGACGACGGCGCATGAGTCTTCCAGCAGCGATGTGTAATTCGCCGGGGCATCAGGCGGCAGCCGGTTGGGGCAGTCAAACAGGAGATCAAGCTCCCCCTGGTCGATCACATAGTCGATTTCGAGATCGCTCAGCAGATCGGCCATGTCCTCCTGAGTCAGCGGTGACTCGCGGTGGCAGGCCCAGGTCGCAAAATACCAGTCGGAGGTGAAATCGGTCGTCTCCCGGAACGTGTACCACATCGGGCCGGGGGCCATCAGATCGACTCCATCCGGGACGTTCTCGGCCAGTTGATCCTGATAAGCCGCATTGTCGTAAGGCCATACCAGGCCGGTCAGCGCCAGCCGACCGAGCAGTGAGACGATCACCAGCGGGGCAATCAGAACGACCGGGGAGGCTTTGCGCAGCGCCGGAATCTTCTCCCGCAGGCCACCCGAACCGGTGATCGCTGCCCCGGCGAATAGCGCAAAAAACGGGTCCCACATCAGGGCATAGAATGGATTTTTGTGGGCCATCCCGAAAGCAAAGGTCAGCAGCCCGATTCCCCACAGGGCCAGCAGAAGCTCATCCGAAATCGATCCACGATACACCGCAGAGGCCAGCCCGAACAGCGCATAGAGCGTGTAGAGAATCATCCCCGGCAGCATCACAGAGAACAGGATATTGGATCGATAAGAGGCCGCTGGCTTGGCGAGGAACATATCGACCGTCCAGACGAGCCGTTCCAGCATGCCATCCGACTGCGACTTACCGAGGCCGAAGTCTGCGCCGCCGGATCGAAACTGCTGCGCCACCCGGGCCGGGTCGGGGAAAAACTGGAGCACGAAGAACGCGGCTACCGCCAGCAGGCCGCCCAGTGCAAAGGCCCCGATCAGGCAGCGCCCGCGGCGATCACGATAGTTATCGACAAAGACAAGGAAGGCGACCGGCAGCAGCAGCCAGACGGCGGCAAAATGCTGCTCGACCGGCCAGAGCAGCAGCAGCCCCAGCATAAAATGGCGGGCGGGGGTGGGGAAGCGCCGGGTATGCAGATAGAAATAGGTAACACAGAGAACCGTCGCCACCGTCCAGATATCAGGGCGGGCGCAGTGGCTGGCAAGGAAAGGCCGTGCCGTCAGCGTGAAGACCAGCGCCGCGAACAGCCCCGCCGAACTGTCGAACAGACGCCACCCGATCAGGTAGATCATCACGACCGTCAGAAGCCAGCCGGTCATCGAGAACAGCCGGGCGACGAACAGGCGCGTGCCGAACACTTCAAAAAAGGAACCCAACCCGACAGCATACAGACGCCCGGCTCCGGCAGTGGCTTCATCGAAACCAAGCAGATCACCCCGCAGATCGGTTGTAAACGCGCCTGTGTGGTAAAAAGCAGAGGCGAGACTTCCCCGGTTTGCCTCGTCAATATGCGGCTCAGGGAAACGGGTAAGCGTCAGCAGGCTGCTGACCAGGACGACCGCAAACACAATCAGCGCCAGTACACGCTCTTTCCGGGTTGGCTCACACTGAGAGATCATATCTTTACGATCCCCCCTTTTAGAATTATTTCGCGGAAGCTGCTGCCCTGCCAGCCTTTCGACTTTCCGCGAGCCGCTCGCCAGAGATACGAGTTATGTTTTCGGGGATGGTGGCCGATGATCGTTCATTGTACTCCCTCTCAGGGTTGATCGGAAAAAGCGCCCCGGCAGTCATAGATCACCGTGACCGGGCTGTCGACACTATACCCACCGCCGGGAAAGGTCGGTTTATCGATCTCGTCGACAACGGCGCAGGACTCTTCCAGCAGGGCCTCGTACATAGCTGAGGCATCAGGCGGCAGCAGGTTCGGACAGTCGAACAGGGTATCGAGCCAGCCCTGGTCAATCACGTAGTCGATTTCGAGATCGCCCATCAGACCGGCCATGTCCTCCTGAGCCAGCGGCGTCTCACGATTGCAGGCCCAGGTCGCAAAGTACCAGTCGGCGGTGAAATCATTCGTCTCATGGAAGGTGTACCACAGCGGGGCGGGGGCCATCAGGTGAACGTCAGGGGGAACTTTATCGGCCAGTCGATCCTGGTAGGTGGCATTGTCGTAAGGCCACACCAGGCTGGTGAAAACCAGTCGACAGATTACAGAGACGATCACCAGCGGGGCGATCATCGCGCTCAGCGAGGCGTTTCGCAGTGCAGGCAGCTTCTCCCGCAGGCCGCCTGCTCCGGAAAGTGCCGCCCCGATGAAGAGCGCGAAGTACGGATCAAAGATCACGGCGTAGGACATATTCTTGTGAGCCATGCCGAAGGTGAAGGCCAGCAGCGCAATCCCCCACAACGCCACCAGCCGCTTATCCGCATCTGACCGGCGGATCATTGCCGACGACAATCCAAACAGCGCATAGAGCGTATAAAGGATCATTCCCGGCAGCATTATATAGACCAGAGTGGAAGACCGATATGGCATCAGCGACCCGCTGATGAACATCGCCACCGACCAGACGACCCGATCTATAACACCGCCCGAATACAGGTCGCCGTAGGCTGTATTACCAGGGCGCAGTTGGTGCATCGCATGAACCGGATCGGGAAGGAATTGCAATGCCCATACTGCCGCCACAGCGATGACGCTCCCCGCAACATACGCTCCGATCTGAAGACGCCCACGACCGGTGCGGATATTCTCCGCAACCACTAAACCAGCAATCGGCACCAGCAGCCACGCGGCGACAAAATGCTGCTCAACCGGCCAGAGCATCAAAATCCCCAGGGCAAAATAACGCGCCGGGGTCGGATTGCGACGCGCGTGCAGATAATAGTAAATCACACAGAGGGTTGTGGCCGCTGTCCAGATATCAGGGCGTGCATAGTGACTCGCGATGAATGACCGCGCGGTAAGGGCAAAGACCAATGCTGAGATCAACCCCGCCCGGCTGTCGAACAGGCTTTGCCCCACCAGGAAAGTCATCACCACCGCCAGGAGCCAGCCAACCATCGAAACCAACCTGGCCGCAACCAATCGTATGCCAAGTACCCTGAAGGCTGCCCCCAGCCCGACAGCATGTAAACGCCCGGCCCCGGCAGTGGCCTCATCGAAGCCAAGCAGGTCGCCGCGCAGATCGGTCGTGAACTGGCCGCTCTCGTAGAAACTGACGGCAATACTGCCCCGATTAGCCTCATCGGTATGCGGCTCAGGGAAACGGGTAAGCGTCAGCAGGCTGCTGACCAGGACGACCACGAACACGATCAGCGCCAGCAGGCGCTCTCTCCGGCTTGGCTCACGCTGAGAAACAGCATCCATTGACAGCCCTTTCCAGAGTAATGTAATCAGCAAATACGCGGAAGCTGCTCCCCGACCAGCGTATCGATCACCCGTGAGCCGCCGATCCCGGTGCGGGCGGTCACCACGCCGGGGTGATCATCCACCACCCGCCCGATGATCGCCGCGCCCCGCCCACGCGGGTGTGCCTGCATCGTTTCGAGCAGCAGTTCGGCGGATTCTTCCGGCACCACCGCCACCAGCTTACCCTCGTTCGCCACGTAGAACGGATCGAGGCCCAGCAGTTCGCAGGCCGCGTTCACCGCCGGGGGGACCGGCACCGCAGCCTCGTCGATCTGAATGCCCACCCGCGCCGCGCGCGCAAACTCGTTGAGCGTCGCCGCCAGCCCGCCGCGTGTCGGGTCGCGCAGCGCGTGGATGTCGGTAGTGGCCGCCAGCATCGCCGCGATCAGGTCGTGGAGCGGCTGCGAGTCGCTTTTCAACTCCGTCTCGAAGGTCAGCCCCTCGCGCACCGAGAGGATCGCGATCCCGTGTTCGCCTATCGGCCCGGAGACGATCACCACGTCGCCGGGGCGGGCGTTCTGCGCGGCGATGTTCACCCCGTCGGGCACGATCCCGATCCCGGTCGTGTTGATGTACACGCCGTCTCCGTGCCCCCGGTCGACCACTTTCGTGTCGCCGGTCACGATTGGCACACCGGCCTCTTTCGCCGCCGCCGCCATCGACGCGGCTATCCGCCCCAGTGTATCGATCTCCAGCCCCTCTTCGAGAATATAGCCCGCGCTGAGGAAGAGCGGAGTCGCACCGCTCATCGCCACGTCGTTGATCGTCCCGTGAACCGCCAGCGACCCGATATCGCCGCCGGGGAAGAACAGCGGGCTGATCGTGAAGCTGTCGGTGCTGACCGCCAGCTTTGTCCCGCTGATCTCGACCAGGGCGTGGTCGCCCAGCGGATCGAGCGCCGGGTTGTCGAACAGCGGCTTGAAGATGTGTTCCACGAGGTCGGCGGAGAGCTTACCACCCCCGCCGTGTCCCATCACGATGGTCGGGTAATCGCGCAGGGGGAGCGGGCACACCCACCCCTCGGTGTTGATCGTTTCGTTGTTGTCGGTCATAGTGGTTCCATTCGATAATCGGTCACAGGGGAAGCATACCCACCGACGATCAAAATCGCAATGATCGTATGCGGCGGTGCTTCCCCGGCGCTGAAGCACCGGGCTAAAAACGACATATTAGGCTATCCCGTTTACCTTTTTTCTTTTTTCTTTCTTCTTTTTACTTTTTCCCTCATCCCTTTCCCCCACGTGCTATAATCCTTAGAGTGAATTTACCAACCCATACAAGGACATACCGCATGACTGAATCTACCCAAAAACTGACCGGCGCCGAAAACGTCGCCTGGAATCTCGCCGATCTCTACAGCGCCGTCGACGACCCGGCCATCGATCAGACCCTTGACGAGGCCGACGCCCGCGCCAACCAGCTCGCCGAGCAGTACAAGGGCCGCATTGCCGACCTCGATACCGAGGAACTGCGAGCGCTGGTCGAGGAGTACGAGGCGATCCAGGAAGCCGCCTACCTGCCCGGTGCCTATGCCTACCTGCTCTGGTCGACCAACACCGAAGACCCTGCGCGGGGAGCACTTCGCCAGAAGGTGCAGGAGCGCAGTTCGCAGCTCGATCAAAAGCTGGTTTTTGTCGAACTCGAATGGGCCGCCGTCCCCGACGACAAAGCCCAGCCAATGATCGACAACCCGGTGCTGGAGCCCTACAAACACTGGCTCGAAGTCGTCCGGCTGCGCCGCCCTTACATGCTCTCCGAACCGGAGGAGAAAATCCTCTCCGAGAAGACGGTCACCGGTAAGGGTGCGTGGTCGCGCTTCTTCAACGAAGTGATCAGTTCCTCCCGCTACGAGTGGGAAGGCAAGCCGGTGCCACTCGAAGGAGTGTTGAACAGGCTCTACGAAACCGACCGTGATATCCGCAAGCGGGCCGCCGCAGCCGTCACCGGGGGGCTGGAGAAGAACATCCGCACCACTACCTATATCTTCAATACCCTCCTCGCCGACAAAGCCTCCGACGACCGCCTGCGAAAGTTCCCCTCGTGGATCAGCGCCCGCAACATCAGCAACGAGGTCGACGACGAATCGGTCGAGGCGCTGGTCGAAGCCGTCACCGGGCGCTATGACATCGTCGCCCGCTACTACAAGCTCAAGGCAAAGCTGCTCGGCCTCGACGAGCTGTATCACTACGACCGCTATGCACCGCTCCCGGCTGCCGATCATTTCTACACCTGGGAGGAAGCCAGCCAGATCGTCCTTGACTCCTACGAGGCATTCGCCCCGCGTATGCGGGAGATCGTTCAGGAGTTCCTCGACAAAAGCTGGGTCGACGCGCCGATCCGCCCCGGCAAGCTGGGAGGCGCTTACAGCGCCGGGCTGACCCCGTCGTCTCATCCCTATATCATGTTGAACTTCGAGGGGAAGATGCGCAACGTGATGACCCTCGCCCACGAACTGGGTCACGGCATCCACCAGTATCTATCCCGCGAGGTCGGGATGCTGCAATCACACACCCCGCTGACCACCGCCGAAACCGCATCGACCTTCGGCGAAATGCTGATCTTCCAGGCGATGATGGAACGGGAAAACAACCCGAAGGTGCAGTTAGCGATGCTCACCGGCAAGATTGAGGATTCCTTCGCCACGATCTTCCGCCAGATCGCGATGAACCGCTTTGAACACGGTATCCATACCCACCGCCGCGAAAAAGGCGAACTCTCCACCGACGAGATTAGCGGGTACTGGCTTCAGACCCAGCGCGACATGTTCATCGACAGCCTGAACATAACCGACGATTACGGCCTCTGGTGGTCATACGTCCACCACTTCACCGATTATCCCGGCTACGTCTACGCCTATTCGTTTGGCGAACTGTTGGTGATGGCCCTCTACGCCCGCTACGAGCAGGCTCCTGACGGTTTCGCCGATGCCTACCTGGAGATGCTCGGCAAGGGCGGCTCCGACTGGCCTCACGCGATTGTCAAACCGCTGGGCGTCGATCTGAAAGACCCCGGCTTCTGGAGCCACGGCCTGCAAATCCTCGACGATATGGTTTCCAAAGCGGAGACGCTGGCAAAAGAGACAAGTTAGCAAGCTGATCGTATTATGGGGCGCTGCCCCATACCCCGGCAGGGAGCCAGTCTCCCTGCACCCCGAATACCATTTATCGGGCATGCCCGATAAATGGTATTTAAGTTTTGGTCAACCTTTTTCTAAAAGGTTGCGGGGTTGCAGGGGCAGCGCCCCCTGCATGAAATACGGGGGTTTAGTTACTTTCGCGCCTTGACGACGTTCTTCAGCGCCTCGACTGTCACATCCTCGCCGCAGGCGTCTAACTCCTCGAAGGTGGTGATATTGTTCAGCGTCGTCTCGGCGATGGCCCGCAGCGCCTCCTCGGTGAAGAACGCCTGGTGCCCGGTGATGATCACATTGGGGAAGGTCTGCAAACGGGCAAACACGTCGTCCTGGATCACCTTGTCGGAGAGGTCCTCGAAGAACAGGTCGGCCTCTTCCTCGTAGACATCCAGCCCCAGCGCCCCGACCTGCCCATCTTTCAACGCCTCGACCACCGCCTCGGTGTCGATCAGTGCACCACGGCTGGTATTGATCAGCATCGCGCCGCGCTTCATCTTCTTAAGCATCTCGGCGTTGATCAAGTGGTAGGTATCGGGGGTCAGCGGCGCGTGCAGCGAGATGATGTCCGACTCGGCGACCAGTGTCTCAAGGTCGACGTACTCGATGCCAAGCTTTTTTGCTTCCTCGTTGGGATACGGATCGTAGCCGAGCATCCGCATCCCGAACCCGCACATGATCTCGGCCATCACACGGCCAATCCGCCCCGTCCCGACGATCCCCATCGTCCGGCCATACATATCGAAGCCCAGCAGCCCGCTCAGCGCGAAGTTCCCCTCGCGCACGCGGGCATGGGCGCGGTGAATCTTGCGATTGAGCGCCAGCATCAAGGCCAGCGCGTGCTCGGCGACCGCGTGCGGCGAGTAGGCCGGAACGCGCACGACGGTAATCTTCAGCCTTTCCGCCGCTTCCAGATCGACGTTGTTGAAGCCTGCCGCCCGCAGCGCGATCAGGCAGGTGCCCTGCTTTGCCAACCGGCCCAGCACGGCCTCGTCGAGTTCGTCGTTCACGAATGCACACACCGCCTGACACCCTTCGGCGAGCGGCGCGGTTTTGTACGTTAATCGCGGCTCGAAGAAGATCAACTCGTGGCCGTGCTCCACGTTGGCTTCTTCGAGAAATTGCTGATCGTATTTCTTTGTGCTGAATACAGCTACTTTCATATTGCTATCCCTCACTTTGATCGTTGACTACCATACTGAGGATAGGCAATTTCCCCGCGTCGATCAACACCGCCGTGTGATTGCTCAAAATCGGCCATGCAATTGTTCTATGTGATGTATACTATTTGATATTGTTGTCTATCAACTGCCGGGAGCATCGATATGAAACGCAGCCATTTGTTGATCATCGCCGCAGTGCTGATCGCCGCCCTGGTTGGGTGTAGGGCAGAGCCGACCGCTGCACCAGTCGTAACGGAGATCGCCGCTACAGTGACCAGCACAGCGTCACCGACCGAGACGCCGACGCCTACCTACACCCCAACTATCACGCCCACGCCATCGCCCACCCCCATGCCGACGGGCAATCCCTACGCCGGAGTAGCACCGGAAGGCGCGTTGATGCGATTGGGTAAAGGTACCATTGAAAACGTCATCTTATCGCCAGATAGTAAGTATCTGGCGGTTGAGACATTAGCCGGTGTTTATGTCTACTGGTATGACACATTTGCGGAAGTCTGGAGCACATCCTTTGAATTGAGCGAGCCCAACGGCAATCCTCCTGCATGGTCGCCGGACAGTCAAAAACTGGCTGTTACGCGGGGTCGGGGCCCTCTTCTGGTATGGGACGCAACCAGTGAGCAGGCCACCGAGGTTGGCGATGACTGTAAAAATGGCCCAGGATGGTCTCCCGATAGTTCGCAGGTGGCATGCAACCTGCAACGAAATTACAGGTGGCTTGGGACATCCGTTTGGGACGTTGAACATAACCAGAATCTGTTTGAATTCGACGGCTCCTATGCCAAATGGTCGCCGGATGGAACCTATATCGCGAGCCTCGAAAAAGGCACTATTTGGATGGGAAGTGATGTATTCGTATGGGATGCAAACACCGGTGAAATGCTGTACCAATTCGAAAGTAGTGCCAGCCGTCCAGCAGCTTTCGATTGGTCACCGGACGGCAGGTATCTGGCAAGCGGCACAAGGGAAGGCCCTGTCATCATATGGGACACAAAAACCGGACAACGCGCGCATACCTTGATAGGCCACACTGATGACGTCAAAACCCTGACCTGGTCACCTGATGGAACACAACTAATGACTGGCGAGATGGGTGGCCCAACAATCATCTGGGAAGCAGCCAGCGGCAAAATGGCATATGCATTTGAGAGTTACACCATGTCATGGTCACCGGATGGCACGAGGCTGGCCAATACAATAGGTGATGGGACCATCGCTGTGCAGGATGCAGTCAGCGGTGATGTACATCTGACAATCGAAGGGTATGGAGCGATCTGGGCCGCGAACGGGACGCAACTGATAAACAGCAGACTCGTCACGGTTTCTATCTGGGATGCGGAGACAGGAGAACTGCTGCGAACCCTTGAAGGTTTCACTGATAGTGTCGATAACGTAGCATGGTCTCCAGCCGGGAAATATCTGGCGAGTGATTCTCTGGATGGTGTGGTGATCATCTGGGACTCAGCCACGGGTGAGTATTTGAGAGACCTTGAAATACCGCACCGGTCTCCAATAGCCTGGGCACCTGATGGAGAGCGGCTGGCAAGTAGATCAAGAGCAGAACTTACCATCTGGGACGTATCTACGGGAGAACAGCAACATATATTGCAAAGCGAAAATCTCTGGGCTATCACATGGTCACCAGATGGTAAGTATCTGGCCGCCGCTGAAGTATCTCGGATTGTAATCTGGGATACTGAAACGGGCGAACAACTTCGCATACTGCAAGATCAGACTGATGGAATATACAGCATTGCCTGGTCACCGGATGGCACTCAGTTGGCCAGTGATTCATCAGGCAACGAGATTGTCATCTGGAATCCATACACCGGTGAGCAGATTTCAAGTTTTAAAACCAGCCTCCACGATCATCATATACTTGGTATATCGTGGTCACCAGATGGCACGCGGCTGGCAATCGGAACAGAGAGAGCAGTTGCCGTACGGGATACAACCACCGGTGAGTCAGTATTCATTTCTCAGGAAGCCATCGGTCCAGCTTCTATCCCTGCATGGTCACCGGATGGCACACGTTTGGCTGCCGCAACTGGATTGGCGGTCGACACATTGATATGGAATGCAAATAGCGGCCAACTGCTTGAAACCATAGAGGGTCACTCGCTTTCAGTCCATGATGCTGACTGGTCGCCAGATGGGACGCGGCTGGCAACTGCGGGACTGGAAGGCACTGTGATCATCTGGGACATGAGCGAGTAGCAGAGGAGATCATGGATTAACACAAAAAGGAGGGATCGAAATGGCAAGCAACCGGTTGTTGATAGTCGCAGCAGTTCTGATCGCTGCATCAATTGCCTGTATGACGTCGGCTGAAAGTCCTACCGAACCACCTGCATCGACAGTCGCACCCGCATCGTCCCCCACGCCGATTCCATCAACCAATACGCCCATCCCGACCGACCCGCCGAGGCCAACCAAGACCCCCGCCCTCGCACTGACCGATACCCCCATCCCCACAGAGGAACCAGCCGCCGTCCCTGACGCCGAGACGATACCGGGTGGCACAATGTACCATCTGGACATCGGCCCCATTTGGGAGATCGCGCTGTCACCGGACGGCGAATATCTCGCGGCAGCGTCCGATACCGGCGTCTATGTCTACCGGTTCGATTCATTCGAAGAGGTGTGGTACGTCGCCGTCGATACACCGCAGCGAAGCCTGACCTGGGCATCGGACAGCACCCGTCTTGCCGCCGGATCAGAGGATGGCATGGTGACCATATGGAACGTCGACAGCGGGGAACAACTGCTTGCTTTCGAAATCTCTGACGAGGCGATCAGATACATCGAGTGGGCACCTGACTGGGATGGACTGGTAGGCGACACCCACAGCGGCGAGGTTGTTCTGTGGGATGCGACGAGCGGCGAAGCCGTATACTCCCTCGATGTCCATCCCGACGTGATCACCTGTGTCGACTGGGGGCGATGGGGCGGCTATCTGGCCGGTGGAGCGGAAGACTCCACGGCAGCCACATGGGATGTCGAAACCGGTCAACTCCTGTACACTTTCCAAGGCCATACCGCCCCGGTGTGGAGCGTCAGATGGTCGCCGGATGGCGAGCACATCGCGACCGGGTCGGGCGACATGACCGTGAGAGTATGGGACAGAGGATCGAGCGCGATGCTGATGACGCTCGAAGGGCACACCGGCAGCGTGAACAGCGTCGACTGGTCGCCCGATGGCACACGGCTGGCAAGTGGATCGGACGATCTCACGATAATCCTGTGGAATCCCATCAATGGTGATTTGCTGCAAACGCTCATCGGTCACACCGACGCTGTAACCAGTGTGCTCTGGGCACCGGACGGGGCGCGATTAATCAGTTCGTCTCTCGATGGCACGGTGGTCATCTGGAATGTGAGCGAGTAACATCATAGCAGACCTACCCCTACCACAAGGAGACATCCAGCATGGAACTTGCCCGCAGCGGACAGCCGCGCGTCGTCGTGACCGGGATGGGGGCGCTGACCCCTCTCGGCGAGCGCGCCGACTTCTGGAACGGCCTCAAGCAGGGACGATCCGGCATCGGGCCGATCACGCTGTTCGACGCCTCGCCCCTCGATGTGCAGATCGCCGGTGAAATCGACTTCGATCCCCGCGACTACCTCGATCACAAACAGGCCCGCCGACTGTCACGCGGATCGCAGATCGCCATGATCGCTGCCCGCATGGCACTTTCAGATGCCGGGCTGACGACCGGAGATATCGCCCCGCAGGCCGACCGCTGCGCGGTGGTCATCGGCACCACCTATGCCGGGTTCGAACTGCTGGTCGATGCCACGCTCAAATATAAATCGACCGGGCGCTCGCCCAACCCGCTCATGCTCGTCAACGGGCTGCCCAACATGCCCGGCCATTACATCAGCAGCGATACAGGCGCGGTCGGCCCGCTGATGACCATCTCGGCGGCATGCGCCAGCGGCACACAGGCCATCGGTGAAGCCACGCAGATGATCCGCAATCGCCGCGCCGATCTCGCCTTCGCGGGCGGCGTCGACTGCCTGATCCGCGACGAGATCATGGCCTCTTTCATCGCGATGGGAGTCCTTGCCACCGGCCACAACGACTCGCCCGAAACTGCCTCGCGCCCCTTCGAAGCGAATCGCAGCGGTTTTGTGCTCGGCGAAGCCGCCGGGGTGCTGATCCTGGAATCGCTGGAACATGCTCTCGAACGCGGTGCGCCGATCCTCGCCGAGGTTCTCGGCCATGCATCCTCGTCCGATGCCAGCCACATCACTGCGCCGGATGAAGAAGGTCGCGGCGCGGAAAAGGCGATGCGCTGGTCGCTCGACGACAGCGGCATCACTCCTGCCGATATCGACACCATCAACGCGCACGGCACCGCTACGCTGCTCAACGACTCGATGGAAGCGAAGGCGATCCACAACCTGTTCGGTGACCGGGCCACGCGGATTCCGGTCAGTTCCACCAAGTCGATGACCGGGCACTGCATGGGCGGCGCGGGTGCGATTGAAGCCATCGCCTGCATCGAGGCGATCAACGAGGGGATCGTCCCGCCGACGATCAACTACGACACCCCCGACCCGGCCATCGACCTCGACGTGGTGCCGAACATCGCCCGCGAGGTTGAGGTCAAGGTCGCCCTGTCGAACAGTTTTGGCTTCGGCGGGCAGAATTCGTGTGTGGTGCTGGGGAAGTTTGAATAAACCCGGCGATCTAACAGGTACAATTTGCTTATTCGGGCATAACGGGAGCATCGATATGAAACGCAGCCATTTGTTGATCGTCACCGCAGTGCTGATCGCCGCCCTGGTTGGGTGCAGGGCGGAATCCGCCGCCACACCCACCGCGACGGAGATCGCCGCGACATCGACCAGCACGGCAGCGCCGACCGATACGCCCGTCCCAACGCCGACTATCATCCCTTCGCCAACACCGATGCCGACGGGAAATCCCTACGCCGGGCCGGTTCCCGAAGGCGCATTAATGCGGTTGGGTAAAGGCTCTATAAATGAATTCGCGCTTTCACCAAATGGAGATTACTTAGCAATAGCATCTAGCATTGGTGTCTTTGTTTACTGGCTCGATACGCTTGCTCAAGTCTGGTACGGGTCTACCGAGTCTAGTACGGTTAGTGTCGCTTGGTCACCAGATGGGACACGGCTGGCAAGCGGTGTATGGGATTTGGAATCACGATTTGGCTCGGTAATTTTGTGGAATGTGGCTGACGGTCAACGCATACGCACCCTTGAAGGTTGTGCCGATCCGGTATTCGGCGGTGTTGTATGGTCGCCAGACGGAACACGTCTTGCGAGCGCAGATTGTGATACTGCGATTACTGTCTGGACCGCAAGTAAACTACTATCGACTGAAAGTCGATAGCTTTGGTAACGACTAAAGTCGTCTAAAGAGAGTCGCCAATGTTGAAATTGTCGTCA
>JAFGOY010000081.1 GCA_016926255.1 Anaerolineae bacterium
CAGGTTAAGCATTTGTTTGACTCCTTCAACCAGAGTCAGCTTAACTTGCCCCTTCACGTTTGTCTACCAAATGGATAAAGTCGAGTGGTAGAAGCTGGCAGCATTCACAATGCTGCCAGGGCACTCACAGGGCAACGGTTCGGCAAACCAGCCTGGAAGGCCCAATGATCAAGCAAACACGCCCTCGTATGAGGGCGTGTTTGTTTTCAATCCGTGCGCCGGTACAGCGTCATGACTCGGTGGTGGTTGGGTTGAAGTCCTCCGGAACGCCGGTAGTCGCATAGACGATCCGCTCGCAGATGTTGGTCACCCGGTCGCCGACGCGCTCCAGATTGTGACCGGCCCACAGCAGGTACGTCCCCTTTTCGACCGACAGCTTGCCCTTGCTCATTGCCGAAACGGTATCGTCGAACAGCGAGCGGTACAGGTCGTCCAGTTCTGAATCGAGACTGGCGAGTTCGCGCGCCTGATCCGCGTCTAGGCCGATGTAGGCGTCCATCACCTGGACGATCATGTTGTGTACGGTCTCGGTCATCCTGGGAACCTGGTAGGGGATTCAATGTTAAGACGATAAAGCAAAAATCAGGGGGGAAAAGTGGAGTGGAAAGAAAAACGCCCGCAACGGTTGTGCGGGCGTCGTAAAGCCTGTTTTCAATGAGATACCCGGTCTAGCTGCCTAACAGCCCCAGCAGCCGTTTGTAATCGACGGTTTCGGCCATCAGCTCTTCGAAGCGGGCGAGCTTCTCTGCCTGCCCCAGCCGTGTTTTGCCGAACACTTCGTCAATCGCCTGAACCGTTTCGAGGGTGTTGGTCTTGACCAGCAGCGTGCAGACACCGGTTTCGTTGGCGCGTTCGAGCACGTCGGCGCGTGGGTGGAGATTGCCGGTCAGGATCAGGCAGATGGTTGAGGTTTCCAGCGCGGCAAGCTGCACGTCGGTGCGGTCGCCGCCGGTGATCACCGCCTTGTTGCCGATCCGCTGGAAGCGCTTGACCGCTTCTTCGGCACGCATCGCGCCGACCATCAGGTGCTCGACAAGCAGGCTGGTATCGGCGGCTTTGTCGGTGAGAATCTCCGCGTCGAGGGTTTCGATCAATTCTTCGATGCTGATCGCCGCCAGCTGGGGGCGTTCGGGGAGGATGCCCAATACCCTGACGCCGCGTTCTTCAAGGAAGGGCGCGGCCTGTTCGGTGGCGAAGTCCATTGCATCCGCCGGGACGCGGTTGAAGAGCACCCCCAGCAGCCGGTCGCCGAGCCGGAACTGGGCGGTCAGCGCATCGTCGAGGAGCCGCATCCGCCCGCCATAGCGGATCACGACGAGCGCATCGGCGTCGAGCATTTCGGCGACATAGGGGGTTGAGAGGCCAATCGAGTAGCCCATTCGCAGGCTGCCGCCGCCTTCGAGGAGCAGCATATCTTTACCTGCGCCGACCTTTTTCGCAGCAGCGGTGATGGAGTCTTTCAGGCGTCCTTCGTTTTCTTCTCCCAGGCAGTCCGGGAGGGTCGAGGGGGTGACGATGACCGGCGACAGGTCCTGGAGATCATCGGAGAGGGAGAGGACGTTCTTTACAAATACGACGTCTTCGTCTACGACACTCCCCGCCAGTTGTGTCGCCTTGTAGCTGACCGGCTTGAGATAGCCGACCTGGAAGCCCTCGGCTTGAAGGCGCTTACCGAGGCCGAGACAGACCGCAGTTTTTCCCGAAAAGTCTTCAATCGAAGTGATGTAAACGGCTTTCACAATCGTCCTCCCGTGATATATAAGTGCTGTCAGCGTTCTATTTGCCCGTGCTCCATATTCTCATTATATCCAGGTCGGTGACCTGATCTCATATATTTGATAGAAAAAGGGAGCAGGTCGACAGCCTGCTCCCGTGGTTTCATCATGTTGGCGGCGGTTGCTAACCCTTCAAAACCAGCCGCATGTCGATGGCGACCGCCCCGTTGCCTTCGTCGTAGACCATCAGCGGATTGATATCCAGCTCGACGATCTCCGGGAAGTCGAGCACGAGCTGGTTGATCCGCAGCAGCGTATCGACGATGGCAGCCTTGTCCGCCGGGGGCTTGCCGCGCACGCCGTCGAGCAGCGCATGGGAGCGAATCTCGCCCAGCATCTCGTAGGCTTCTTCTTCGGAGAAGGGGGCGATGCGGAAGGTGGCGTCTTTCAGCACCTCGACGTAAATCCCGCCCAGCGCGAAGGTGACCAGCGGCCCGAACTGCGGGTCGCGGTTCATCCCGACCAGGATTTCATGTCCCTGGGGGGCCATTTCCTGAACCAGGCAGCCCCAGATGCGTGCGCCGGGGACGTACTTCTCGGCCTGTTGAACCATCGTCTCGAAGGTCTCGCGGACTTCTTCGACGGTCTTCAGCCCGACCTTCACGCCGCCCACGTCGGTCTTGTGGAGGATATCGGGCGAGGCGATCTTCATCACAATCGGGAAGCCGTACTTCTCGGCCAGTTCGACGGCTTGATCAGCGCTTTCGGCAAGCTCGGCTTTGGGCATCGGCAGGCCGTAGGCCTTCATGATGTCGCGGGCCTCGAAATCGCCAATCGAGGCGCGGCCATCGGCGCGAACCTTCTCAAAGACCTTTTTGACGGCGTCTTTGTCCACGTCGATCTGCTTGAATTCGGGCAGCGGCTTGGCGGCCAGCTTGCGGTAGTCGGACATTGCCTTGAGGGCGGTGACAGCGCGTTCGGGGAACGGGTAGTTCGGCACGCCGCGCTTGGTCATCAGGTCGATGCCGGGAAGCACTGCCATCGCGCCCATGAAACTGGTCAGCACGGGCCGGTCGATTCTGTCAGACAGGTCGGCGATGGCTTCGGCGGTGCCGGTGATGTCGGTCATCGCCTGGGGGGTCAGCACGACCAGGATGCCGTCGACGTTCGGGTCTTTCGATACGATGTCAATGGCGATCTTGTAGCGGTCGCTTTCGGCGTCGCCCAGCACGTCGACCGGGTTGCCGGTCGCGGCGGCGGGGGGCAGCACCGCGATCAATTGTTCGGTGGTTTCCTTTTCCAGCCGGGCGACGATCAGGCCGTTGCGCTCCAGCGCGTCGGTTGCCAGGATGCCCGGCCCACCGGCGTTGGTGATGATCGCGATCCGGTCACCTTTGAGCATCGGCTGGTAGGCGAACGCGCGGGCGATATCGAACATGTCTTCCATCGTGTTGGCGCGGATTATACCGGCCTGCTTGAAGGCGGCGGCGTAAGCCTGCTCGGAACCGGCAAGTGAACCGGTATGCGAGGAGACGGCCCGCGATCCGGCCTGGGTGACGCCCGACTTCACGGCGACGATGGGCTTCTTCTTGCTGGAGATGCGGGCGGCTTCGATGAAACGCTGCCCGTCGGGGACGCCTTCGATATAGGCCAGGTTGACATTGGCATTGTCGTCGTCGCCCCAGACTTCCAGCAGGTCGATCTCGCTGACGTCGGCTTTGTTGCCGAGGGAGACGAACTTCGAGAAGCCGATCTCACCTGCCATCGAGAAGTCGAGGACGGCAGTGCCCAGCGCCCCGGATTGGGACATGAAGTTGACCGGGCCTTGCGGTGGCATCCCGGCGGAGAAGGAAGCGTTCAGGCGGCTGTAGGTATCGAGCACGCCCAGGACGTTCGGGCCAATGATGCGAATGCCGTACTCTCTGGCGATTTTCATCACTTCCTTTTCACGCTCGACGCCCTCATGCCCGGCTTCGCGGAAACCGGCAGTGATGATGATCACCGAGGTGATGCCCTTCTCGCCGCACTCACGAACGGTTTCGGCGACAAACTTGGCAGGGATCACCAGTTCGGCCAGGTCGACTTTGCCGGGGATCTCCGACACGCTTTTGTACGCCTGCAACCCCAGAATCTCGCCGCCTTTGGGGTTGACCGGGTAAACGGTGTTTTTTTCGGTGAAACCACTGTTGACCAGGTTCTCGACGACGCAGTAGCCGAGCTTGGACGGATTGGATGAAGCGCCTACGATTGCAACTGACTTTGGATTGAAGAAATTGTCAAGCATAATTTACCTTTTTTCTAGTGACTGATGGGGTGAATATACAATGGACGGTGCGCTGTATTCCTGCGCGATACTATCAAGTGCCGTAACGCGGGGCGGTTCGCTGCCTGCCACATCGGGCAGCAGGTATAACTCCCACGCGCCATCAAGCGGCAGCAGGGTGTAAACGACGCCTTCGTCATAAGGCTCGTAGTCAAAAAGTCCTTCACGCCCGGAGCCGGGAGGGGATTGGCTCCAGGTTGAAGGTTGTTCGGTCGATGCCCACGCCCAGTATTGATCGAGCTGTCCGGGGTCATCGCCGGAAGGCCGGACCAGGTCGAGAAGCAGGCGCTGACCGTCGTCATGCCAGCGGACGCCGTAAATATTCTGCCCCTGCGGTGCTTCCAGGGTGAAGGAACTGCCGCCGCCGATGTCGGCGACCTGCACGGCGCTGGCCGACTGGCTGTCCTGATCGATCAGCAGGTAGGCGACCTGGCTGCCATCGGGCGATACACTCGGCGAACTGATGAACTGTGCTTCCGGGGCACCGGCGATTTCTTGAATTGTGCCGGATGTGGGGGATATGGATACGAGACGCTGGGTTTCGAAGCTGGGCGCAGCCGGGCTTAACACAAGCAGGCTCTCGTCAGGCCAGGCGATGGGCACCAGCGAGGGAGAATCGCCAAACATCTCCCGGCTGCCCAGCAAAACCGAATCGCCGCCATCGGGTGAAACGGAGTCGATACGCCAGTCGGCGCTGCTGAGAGGGGACTCGTCGGCGACCTGCGTATAGGCCAACCCGCTGGCATCGTCGGCCAGGAACAGGGCAATGATTCGGTAGCCGGGGAGGGGGGTGGCTGCCAGCCGGGCATTCGGCTCACCCAGGTCCCAGGCGGCGATTCCATGCTGCTGGCCGTCGGCATCCCAGACGAGGTAAGCCAGATGACTTGCGTCATGCGAGGCGACGAGGCTCGAAGCCTGCTGGCCTTCGTTGAGCGGGAGATCGACGACGGTGATTTCGCCATCAGGTGATACACCGGCGATCTTTGCCGCCTCACCTTCAATGCCGACCCAGACCTGCCGGGGGTCGAGCGCCTGCGCGGGGGTGGATTCGAGGGTAGGTTCGAGCGAGGGAATTTCGGTTGATGGTGTATCGAGCGGGGGTGCTGGCGTGGGGGTAAGCGTATGCTGCTCATCGCCGGGGGACAGGATGTCACATGCGGTAAGCACAAAAAAGCAGAGGATCAGCGCCGCAGTGGGCGCTTTGAGGCATACGCCGTACTCAATCATTTGCTGATCGTCCGCAGCTGCCTGCGGAGTATCCACATCTCCCGGTCTTTATTCCAGAGAATCTTCCGGGCACAATGATCGACTGCCCAGGGCAGAACGCCCAGGCAGCCAATATGAAACAACGTCACGGGCTTGAAAATACCGGTTATCGTAAGCCACAAATCTGGATATGTTGTGACTAATCGGTTACCCACCGAAATTATAGCATGGAAGCAAAAGATAAAAAATGGCCTGAACTGGACACAGAGCTTTATCTGGCAATTGTGTGAAAAACGTCACAAAACAGCGTCCGAAAAAAGAGCCCCACCTGCTGTGGTGAGGCTCTTTGATATCTCCTACGGGATTACCCTTTTTTTGCCCTTCCGGCCTTTCGTGTCGCTGCTCAGCACTTCACCGATTTTAGTCAGCAGGGCTGCCGGATCGAACGGCTTGAGAATATAGTCGATGGCCCCGGCGTCCATTCCGTCCAGGACTTCTTTTTCCTGCCCTTTGGCTGACAGAAAGATGACCGGGATTTTAGCGGTGCGGGGGTTGTCTTTTAATTTCCGGCAGGCTTCGTAGCCGGTCATCCGCGGCATACGGACGTCAAGCACGATCAGGTCGGGCCTGACGCGCGGCGCGGCTTTGACCGCCTCTTCGCCGTTGTTGGTGACCACGACATCGAACCCGCCGAACTTGAGGGTATAGGTGATCAATTCCCGGATGTCCGGCTCATCTTCAGCGATGAGAATCTTGGTCATGACTCCCTTTCTGTGCATTCCATCGCAGGTGGGTCTCAGGCCGGTGAACCGGCGGTGAACATATCGGTTTCCTCGAATTTATAGGGCAGCCAGATGCTGAATGTACTGCCTTCGCCTTCCTGACTTTCGAACCAGACCCGTCCACTGTGCATCTCGATGATCTGCTGGACAATCGAGAGACCCAGTCCGGTTCCGGCGTGTTTGAAGACGAGCGGCTGGCTCTCACCCCGGAAGAAGCGTTCGAATACCCGCTCTTTGGCTTCATCCGGAATCCCGATCCCGGTGTCGATAACATCGATCTGGATGCCCTCGGCATCAGGCTTGATGCTTATTGTAACACTTCCATCGTCCGGTGTGTACTGGTACGCATTGCTGACCAGGTTGGTCATGATCTGCATCAGGCGGTCGTAGTCGGCTTCGATGGGGACCAGGTCTTCCGGTATCTCGGCGTATAGTTCGATGCTTCGCCCTTCCTCCGTCTTGCGACCCTCGAAGGCGGCCAGTATGTCGTCGACCAGTTCGTTCATTTGAACCGGCTGGATGTCGAGTTCGAACTGGCCCTGCTCGATGCGGGAGATATCGAGCAGGTCGTTCACCAGCAGGCTGAGCCGGTCGGCGTTGCTCTTGACCGTCTCCAGGAAGCGCCGTTGTTCGGGTGTCACTTCACCGGCAGCGCCGAGCAGCAGCAGGTCGGCATAACCCTTAATGCTGGTCATCGGCGTTCTAAGCTCGTGCGAGACGCGGGCGACGAACTCACTCTTGATGCGGTCGGCCATGACCTCACGGGTGATATCGCGGAAGACGGATACCAGTCCCAGGTATTCGGAACCGTGAAGCACCGGGGAGACGTGCACCTGCACGACCCGGTCTTCGAATTCGATCTGCTCGGAGAGGAACTCCCCGGCATATTCGCGCGGGCTGGCCTGCCACGCTGCGAAGCGAGTATCCCAGGTTTCAGCGCCGGAGCCGTAGAGACCGGTCAACTCGCCGGAGGGCCGCCCGAGCACCTGGTCACGGCGAAGGCCGAGCGTGCGCTCAGCGGCGGCGTTGAAGAGGATGATCTCGCCCGCCTGGTCGGACACCATTACGCCGTCAGCCACAGACTCAAGGATAGCCTGGCTCTTGGCGGCTTCGGTTTGCTGGCTGCGGAGCATCACGCCGAGACGTTCGGCCTGGTCACGGATCAGGCGATAAAGCTCGGCGTTGTTGATCGCGTTGGCGACCTGCCGTGCCGCTGCCTCGACCAGTGTGAGGTGATCTTCGCTGAAGGCACCTTCGGTGTTGCTGTTGAAGAAGATACAGCCAAGCACGTCGCCGGTAGCGACCAGCGGCGCGCCAAGCAGCGAGCGGCGCTCCTCGGTGCCGGGGATGTTCGCCCAGCGGGGATCGACCTGCACGTTGTCGATCACCAGCGATTGCTGGTTGTCCATCACCCAACCGGCCAGTCCTTCGTGGCGGTGAAGTTCGACGCGCCGCCCGCCGGGCGGGAGGGTAGCGTCATATTCCATCGAGGCGCGGTGGATCAGCATGTCGGACTGCGGGTCGACCAGGAACAGGGTGCCCGTGTCAGCGCCAACCGCCTCGCCGACCAGTTCCAGGGCGCGGTTCAGCACCATGTCGAGGTCGAGACTGGTCGTCAACTCGACGGCAATCTTGTAAAGCGTATCGATCCGGTCGCGCTCTTCCCTGAGTTCGGCGGTGCGCTCTTCGACGCGTTGCTCAAGCTCTTCGGAAAGCTGGACCATCTGGGCATAGAGCCGGGCGTTGGTCATCGCGGCGGCGACCTGCCCGGCGAAGGTTCGCATCAGGGCTAGATCGTTTTCGTCCAGCGGGTTGTCCTCACCAGACGAAACGCTGAGCACCCCGAGCACTTCTGCGTCGGAGATAATCGGCACGGCGATTTCGTTATGAACCCAGTCTTTGATCTCCAGATAGTCGGGATCGTCCCTGACGTTCATCACAAGCTGTGGTGTATGCTGCAATATGGCACGCCCGACGATCCCGGCGTCGAGGGAAAGATGTTTGATCCGGCTTACCTCTTCTTCCGAGAAGCCATGATGGGCCTGGATTTGCAGCCCGTTTTCCTCGACGGTGAACAGGCCGATCAGCGGGTACTTGAATGCGTTCGCCAGCTCGCCGACGACGCGCTCGAAGATTTCTTGCAGGTCAAGCGCGGAGTTCACCACGCGGGAGACTTCCTGCAGGGTGGTCGTCTCTGAGAGGCGCTGTTCAAGCTCGCTGTAGAGGCGGGCATTCTCGATTGAGACGGCGACCTGGGCGGCAATCGGGTTGAGGACGCGCAGGTTGGCCTCGTTGAACCTGACCCGCCCTTCGTAGTCTTCGATAGCCATGACGCCGTGCATCTCACCGGAAACCAGCGGTATGGACAGGAACGATCTCAGCCCTTCCTCAATGTGTTTCAGGCCAAGCTCGGACACCTTCTCCATGACGTTGTCGGAGATCAGCAGCGGTTCGCTGGTGTTCAAAACATGGCTGTACAGGTCGGAATTGGCATCGACCGGTTCCAGCCCGATGCGCAGCCCGTTCCGCACTGCCAGCGGGAAGATGATCTTTTCGCTGAATTTGTCACGGCGGGCGATGGTGAGCGAGTTCGCGCCAAACAGCTTTTCGACCTGGCTGATCAACATCTGGTACAGGTCTTCGATGGAGATGATCTGGGTGATCGCCCGGCTGAGTTCGTTGATCTGGGAAAGCTCATCGAGCCGCTGCTCGGTTTCGTCATGAAGTCGGGCGTTTTCCATCGCCGTCGCCACCGACGATCCAAGCGCGTTTGCCAGCCGCAGGTCGCGCTGGGCGAACTGGTGGCCCTCGCGGGTATACCAGAGTTCGGCCATACCGATGGCCTCGTCACGCACGCCAAGCGGCAGGATCAGCAGACCGGCGGTGGCGCGCTGGCTCAACCAATCCGCTTCGGCAGCCGAGAGATCGGGGCTGCCCGTTTCGAGCACAATCACACGCTGCTCGGTGATTGCCTTTGCAATATTGGGGTAGGAGTCGAGTTCAAAGCGGTATCCGGGCGATTCCGGCTGTTCGTCTTTCTTCTTCGACCGGTCATACTCGACCAGTGTGTTCAATATGGTGTGATCGGTGTTAAGCAGGGCGATTGCGCAGCCGTCGGCGTTCAGCGACCGGGCGAAATATTCGGCGGCGTTGCCGGTGACCGTATCGAGGGCCAGCGACGAAGCGGCGATCCGCCCGGCTTCGAACAGGATGCTCAACTCGCGTTGGCGAGCGACCGTCTCCTGGAACAGGTGCGCGTTCTGGACGGAGATCGCCGCCTGGTTGGTGATCGTCTGCATGAGTTCGATCTGCTCTGGTTCAAACTCGCGGCTGGCTTCCGTTTCCTCGATGATGATCAGGCCGGTCAGCGCGTTGCCGATGATCAGTGGAACGATGATCGCTGACTTGTCACCGCGCTGAATCAGCGCCTCTTTCATGTGTTCCAGTTCGCCGTTGCCTTCTACATCCGGCACCGGCACCGGGACTTTATTCTGCAGGAGATTGTTGATCACCGGGTTATCTTCAAGCGGAATGGTGATGCTGTCCACCGACCCATCCGGGTTGGACGGGGATTGGATTGCCAGGGTGCCAATCGCCTGCTCCTCGTCGAAGAGGTAGACGCTGCCCTGAGCCGCGCCAATTGCCTTGACCAGTTCGTCAACCGTCGTCTGGAGGATGCTGTTCCGGTCGAGTGACGTACCGAGCGTTGAGGAGATGCGGTTGAGCAGCGCCAGGCGCTCGGAGCGGCTGTGGAGCGTGGCTGCGCGATCCTGGGCTTCTTCGAACAGGCGTGCGTTCTGGATCGCGACGGCGACCTGGTTGGCATATGCCGCCGCGACCTGGGAGTCGGCGGGAGCGTAGGCATGGGCCTCGGTCTTCTCGAAGATCATGATGCCTGCCATCACACCGCCGCTGACCATCGGCACGCCGAGCCAGCTTCGCAGGTGCCCGTGAGAGATCCGGTAGCCGGTGTCGTTGATGTCTCCCTCGGAACGGTCGTCGAGGAGCAGCGGGCGGCCATCCCGCGCGATCTCGCGGAACTGCGGCACCTGTTTGAGATTGACTTTCAGCCCCTTGTTCTCATCGATTGGACCGGTGCTGCGTGCGCCGATCAACTCGACGGTGTCCGTCTTGTCAACCAGCAGCCAGAGTTCCAGGTGATCGGTGTCGATCACCTCGTTGGCCTGGTCGAGCGCGGTTTCGATCACGTGCTCCATGTCCAGTTCGCCGGTGATCTTGCGTGATGCCTCGTTGAGGGCGGCAAGCTGACGGCCACGCAGGGCGATGTCGGCCTCAAGCATCGCGCGCTGGGTGATGTCTTCGAGCAGGATGACGACACCGGTCACCGTGTGTTGATCGTCAAGGCGCGGGTAGAGATAGATGTTGAGCGTGCGCACCGCGTCGGCGACCGGGTACTGGATGCCCGTCCGCTCGACCGGGCTGCTCTTTTCGACCACCGACTTTAAATCGTCCTGGAGGTCGAATTCGCCCAGCGTGGGCTGGGCTTTGAACAGGTTCTGCCCGACTAAATCTTCGCTCCAACCATACTGGTCACGGACAAACGAGTTGAGCGTTTCGACGATCCCCTCGGCATCGGTGACGATAATCCCCTGCTGGATCGATTCGACGACCGCTTCGGTATAGCTCTGAAGCTCCAGGGTTTCCTGGTAGAGGCGGGTGTTCTCCAGGGCGGATGCCGCCTGCTGGACGAACAGTTCGATGGGACGCAGGTCGGCGAGGGCAGGGCGTTTACCATTGGCCGGGCTGCGCAGGTTGATCACGCCGATGATCTCGGTTCCGGCGTACATCGGCAGGTAAATCTGGTCGTTTGGATGCCACGCGTCGGGATCGGCGTCTTCAAGGGCTGCCGCGTCGACATCGTCGACGATATCGACGATGTTGTCGATTACCCACTGATTCTCATGCGGCAGGAAATAGCACGAACCCTGACGCAGGGCGGCGAAATCCGGATCGTCGAAGCGGCGTGTCCAGAAATCGCCCGGCAGCAGTTGATCGCGGAGGGCGCGTTCTCCCTCTTCGTCATACCCGGCGGTGGCGAGAATCGCGTTCTCCTGTTCCTCGTTGAGCAGGGTGACGGACACTTTCTCCCAGCCGACCGAACGAATGCCGCGTGCGATGATCGCCAGCCGGTCATGGAGAACACGGGTCTGCTGGAGGGCGGTGGTAATCAGGTGTAGCTGCTGAAGCCGGTCGCGGTCGCTGGCTGCCAGTGCTGCCTCGCTCTGCACGGCCTGGTAGAGCCGGGCATTCTCATACTCGACGACGATCTGGCTGGCAAGCAGGGTGAACATATCGCGGTCGTCATCGCCAAAGGCGGCACCGCTGCGTGTGCTGCCGACCAGCAGCACACCGCCGACCGTATCGACCTGCATCGGTAGAGCGATGAAGGTCTGGGTATTGAGCGTCTGGGCCAGCTTCGCCGCGCGTGTTTTGCGGTCGCCGCCGCGTGCGTAGACGACCGGTTCCTGCGTCTCGTAAACTTCGACCAGCAGGTCGGTGCCGTTGAGCTTCTCGACGACACGCTGGCTGCCGAGCAGCACCTGCTCGGCTTTGAGTTCGATGGGCAGGCGGCCTTCGGCGGCGATGATCCGCAGTTCGTGTTCCTTGCCGCTTCCCAGGGCCAGCACACACTGGTCGATGTCCATCTCCTCAACCACCGAGGCGGCGATATCGGCCAGCACCATCTCCGGGCTGCGGGTCGTATCGACGCTTTCCATGATCCGGTGCAGCGCCAACAGTCGCTGGGCGCGGATGTTGAGCAGTTCGTTTGCCTGCGAAAGCTCGACGTCCTTACGGATCATCTCCTGGGAGAGCTTGTCGAGTTCCTCGTAGCTCTTCTCAAGGTTCTTGAGGCTGCTGGCGAGTTCTTCGGCGCGCTCCTCTACCGAGCGGTAGAGGCGGCTGTTCTCGACGATCATCGATGCCTGGTTGCCGAAAATTTCCAGTAGTTCGATGGCTTCGGCGCTCGGCTTCTGGCTGTTGCGAGGCTGGTCAACGACCAGCACGCCGATCTCGATATCGCTTGAGGAATGCAGCGGCACCATCAACACGTCGCCGTAATACCAGCGGCCCGTCTTGATCAGGTCACCGGGCATATCGATGCTGCGCGGCGGCAGCCCTAATTCCCCCACCAGTTCCTTGCTGTGGGTGAAGGGTACAAAATAGGAGTTGCTCATCCGGTGTAGGTCGTCGAAGTAGGACCTGACGGTCCGCCAACTGATCGTGTGAGCATCGAGCTTGCTTAACTCGCTGATCGAGAGGCCGGTGTGAGCCACATAATGCAGGTTTTCGTGCTCCTCGTCGAGCACGCCGACCAGCGCGACGTTGAACCCGGCAGTTTCGACGATGGCCCTGGTCACCGAGGTGAGGTTCCCTTCAATCGACTGGTCGCCCCGGAAGGCGCGGCCCAGTTCGAAAATCTGGGTCATCTGCTCGGCACGGCGGGTGAGTTGATCGGAACGCTCGACCTGTTCCATGTGGCGCGTGGCGTTGGTGACGGCGATGGTCGCCTGGGATGAGAGTGCCTGGGCGAACTCGGCGGCGCTCTGTTTCAAACCCCTGGGCTTGTCGCTGTACAGCCCGATCACGCCGACCGAGCGACCCTCGAACAGGATCGGAACGAGCAGTGCCGACTGGGCACCCTCGATGGGGCGGGGGTAATGGGAAACCTTGTTGAAGTCCTCGATCAGCAGGGTTTCGCCGCTGCGGGCCGCAGCCAGTTCCAGGATGCGGGATTCTTCGCCAAGCTGGGAGCCATAGCTCGTCAGGGGTTTCGATACTTCCCCTTTTTCGTAGAAGTCGAATACCACGACGTTGGCCCAGGTCGCGCCTTCGGCGCGCTGTGCT
This sequence comes from Anaerolineae bacterium, assembly GCA_016926255.1. Taxonomy (GTDB): domain Bacteria; phylum Chloroflexota; class Anaerolineae; order Aggregatilineales; family UBA3940; genus JAFGOY01. The sequence goes on from JAFGOY010000081.1 coordinate 12,894, forward strand.
TCGACGGCGATCACTTCGAGGATGCGTTCAAGCTCCAGCGTGGCATTCAACTCGCGGCTGACGCGAGAAACCGAACGCAGTTCGGCGGCGCGCTTGCGGAGCGTTTCGTCGGTGTCCTGGTAAAGGCGGGCGTTGTCGATCAGCGCGGCGGCCTGACCTGCGAAGATCGAGATCAGCCGCTGGTCGTCGTCGGCGAAATCGGAGCCGTCGGTTTTGTTCGATACCTGGAGCAGCCCGAAGCGCCGCCCACCGGCGCTGAGCGGGGCGAGCATTATCGTCCGCAGGTTGATGCTGCGGGCGATCTCGCGGATGCCCAGCATATCGATCTTCTCGTCGGTAAAGACGCTGTTCGAGACGAAATAATCAAGCTCGCGCCAGACATCGCGGGCCAGCCCACGCTTGCCGATGTTCAGCGTGTATTGGGTAGCGATATCGTCGTCCACACCGTAGAACGGCTTACGGGCGATGAGGATGTTTTCTTCCGGTTCGTGCAGCAGGATACCGCAGACTTCCACTTCGAGCAGTTCGGCGATGCGCTCGGTAAGCTGGTCGTAAAGCTCCTCCGGGTTGGTGAAGGCGCTCATCGTCTGGGCGATCTGCTGGAGGCCGGTCAGTTCTGCGACGCGGCTCTGCTCCTGCCCGTAAAGCTGGGCGCTGGCGACGAGGATCGCTGCCTGGTCTGCGTAGGTCTGGAGCAGCCGGATGTCTTCCATGCTGAACACGGTGCCGTCAATCTTGTTGGAGACCATCAGCACGCCGTTGCGCTCATCGCCGACGGCCATCGAGGCGAGGGCAACCGTTTTGACCCCGGCCATCTCGACCAGTTCGGACATATTCAATTCTTTGATCAGGTGGTCGCCAATGACGTTGTTGCTGAACCAGTAGCTGACCGTTTCCCACAGGCTGCGAGCCGGGGAACCCTTGCGCAGGGGGATCGAGAACTGGCTGGCAACGGCGTCGACCATGCCGTAAAACGGGCGCTGGGCGATCAACTGTTCCTGATCGCGGCTGTAGACCAGCACCCCGGCGATCTCGGTTTCCATCAGTTCGGCAACGCGAATCCCCAACTGGGCGTAAAGCTGGCGCGGGTCTTCCAGGGCGCTGATCGCCCCGGCGATTTTCTGGAGGCCCGACAGCTCGGTGACGCGAACCGCCTGGCTGCTGTACTGGCGGGCGTTCTCGATAGCGATGGCGGACTGTTCCGCGATCAGTGATAAAATAGCCTGGTCGGTGCGGTCGAAGCGCCCGGATTCTTCGGTGTACAGTTCCAGCGTGCCGATGAACCGGTTGCGAACATAGAGCGGTGCAGCCAGCACGCTGCCGATAACCGGGGCTGTTTCTCTTTCGAGCAGCGGCGGATCGGTATGGAGGGTCGCATTGGTGATAATTAACGACTGGCGCTTACTGACGATCCATCCGCCGTAGCCCTCGCCTCGCCGGTAGGTTTCGGTTTCCTTGCGGGTGGCTTCGACAAACGACTTCGGCCCGAAGCGCAGCATGGGGTGCAGAAGCTCGCTGCTCTGATCCCACAGGCAAATCTGGGCGGAATCAAAATCGATCAACCGCTGTGTGCCGTCGAGGGTGGCCTGCATCGTCTCTGACAGGTCAAGCGTCGAACTCATCGCCTGGGTGATCTCGCTGAGGAGTTGGAGCGCCTTTGGCGACCCGCGTTCCTCGCGGTCGAGCACCGGGAGGGGTTCCTCTTCACTCATCACGACAATGAACTGAGACCGTTCGCCAACATTGACCTTGTGCGAGGTGGCCTCGATCTTTAACTGGCGAATAGCAAAAGTCGCCTGCCCTTCCATCGCGAATAGTTCGAGGAACGCGTCGGAGGGTTCGACTCGCTGGGCAAGCAGCCATAGATCGGGTTCTTCGTTCTGCAATTCGAACCACCGGCGGGCCGTCTCGTTGGCATAGGTGACCTGCCCGCCGACATTGGCGACCAGCACCCCATTATTGGCCGATCCGAGATTGACCGGGATCAGTTCGTCGTCTTTGTTGAATAACTGCTGGCGGCGGCTGTTGATCCGCGCCGATACCAGCACCCCGGCGACAATCAAGGCCCCGATGACCGATAGCAGTATCCCTGTAGAAACTAATTCGTTCATAGTTCAACCACTTCTGATGAAAAACACCGATAACGTAGTCGTTTGCCTGGTTTTTTCACTTACAGGCCGCTCCGCTTTCGAAATCACTGCCCCGGAACGGCGCTGACACCTTTTCCGGGCTACTTACTCTCCGGTTTTTTCTCTTCCTGCTTTTCGTCTTTCTTTTCTTCCGTTTTCTCTTCTTTTTTAGCCTGCTGTGCTTTGCGGCGGGCTTCTGCCGCTGCCTCGGTGATCTCACGGATGTCCGAAAACTTGCGTTCGGATGTGATCATCCCGACGGCGATTCGCATCAGCGGTACCAGTTTTTCGTTGCCCATGCCGTCGTCGATCTTCGTGCCGCCCTGTTCACGGTCGACATACGAGTAGTGGCTCTGGACTTCTTCGTTGAACCGCTTCTCGATCGCGGTTTTGATCTCCTCGCCATGCTCCAGGGTGGTGATCAATACGAAGTTGTCACCACCGGCATGGCCGATGAAATCCTCCGGCGAGCCTTTGTCATCGACGATCTCGCTGATCAGCATCGCCGAAAAACGAAGCACTTCATCCCCGGCGACAAAGCCATACTTGTCCTTGAATGCCTCGAAGAAAAGAATGCGCATGTCCATGTAGGCCCATTTTTCTTTGCGAAGCAGTTCGCGCAGTGCATCCTCGATCAGCCGCCCGCTGGGCAGGCCGGATCGCGGATCGGTCAGACCCATGCGTTCAGAGGCGCGGATCGCGTTGGCGATACGCAGGTGAAGCTCTTCCATGTCGAAGGGCTTGGTAATGTAGTCATCGGCACCCAGTTCAAGCCCGGCGATTCGGTCGGTGCGCTCGTCTTTCTGGGTCAGGAAGATGACCGGGATGTGCTTGGTGCGGGTGTTGGTACGCAGTGTCTTGCACAGAGTGTAACCATCTGTATCAGGCAGATTGATGTCGAGGATGATCAGTTGAGGAAGCTGCTGCTGTGTCTGCTTGAGTGCTGCGTCACCGCGCGTGGCGACTGCAATGTCGTACCCCTGCCCGGTGAAATATATCTTGAGCATGTTGGCTATGTCTGGTTCGTCATCGACAACCAGGATTCTGCCTTTGGACATACGTTATTTGCCTCCGTGCATCAGGCTCATTGGTAAAAGACTACTCGACACTTATGACCTGTTGATAACTTGTATCGTTAAAAGGGCGCATTACTTCATCTAATTATAGACTAAAAGCAAATTTCAGGCTTGGTGTGAACCCATACCGCGAATGGTTGTAATGTTTTGCTAATGTCGGCAGCCAGAAAACGGCTGCCCCTGGGCCTGGAGCAGGTTCGGCACGTTCCTGTTCGAACCCCTTTCGACGAACTTTCGGTTCGCCTACGAACTTCAGTTCGCCTACGAACTTCGGTTCGCCACTGGGGGAAATGGCTAATCGGCGTCTTGCCGATTTGCAGCCGAGAGCGGCTGCCTACGCCCGACCGGGTAGGGGGAAAGTCCGCAGCGCGCGCCGGGCGCGCTCCCGCACCTGGGCGATATGGGCCGGAGAGACCTCCCGCTCAAAGCTGCGCAGCCCGCTCAACCTGAACCCGTGACGGCGCGCCAGCGTGTCGATCTCCCGCACCCGCTCGACCTCGATCCGGCGGCCCAGGGTGTAATCTTCGTAGCGACCTTCCATTGCCAGCACCATCGTCTCGGCCATGCAGGCGTAGGCTTTGCCGGGCGGGAAGCCGAAATCGAAGTGAAAATCGACCGGGCCGGGCACTTCGACCATGCCACCTTCGATGACCAGCACGTCTTTTCGCTCCGCTGCCACCCGCTTCGACACGTCACGCGGGCGGGCCACGTCGAGCACCACCGCACCCGGTTTGAGGTGCTTCGGCTCGATGATCGCCTCGATTGCGCTGGTGACCGTCATGATCAGGTCGGCCTCGTGGATCAGGTTGATGTCGGTGCTGGTGACCAGTTCGGCCCTGCCGCCCTCACAGCGCTCGCGGACGGCGTCAAGCTTCTCCGCGCTGCGCCCAATCAGTGTCAGGTGCGGCACCTGGGTCGAGAGCAGTTCGGAGCAGGCCGACCCGATTGCCCCGGTCGCGCCGACCACCGCCGTCTTTGCCCGGTCGATGTCGATGTCCATCAGCCGGGCCGCTTCCAGGATCGCCTGGGCAGCGATGGCGACCGTGTAGGCGTCGCCGGTCGTCACCGGGATGTCGAGATTCTCGGCGATGGTGATCCCCGCATCGCCCACCACCGACGTAAACGCGCCGAGGCCCAGCACCCGCGCGCCCAGCTTTTCGGCCAGGTGCCCGGTCTGGATGATCTTCCGGTAGACGGCGCGCTCAGGGATTTCGAGCATGCGCTGGGGGGTGTAAGGCGCGGCGATGAACCAGCCGGTGATCCCGGTGCCGGTTGCCGCCGAACGGATGCCGTCGATCTGCGAGATGTAGACCGGCGGCCAGAAGGTACACAGGAAATGGATCATACTTTCCGGGAGCACGCGTCCGAGGGTGGGATATTTGCGCGTTACGTCGCTTTTCGGGTCGATGGGGTGGATGATGAACGCGAATGTATTTTCCTGACTTACCACTCTACCTCCATGTTTTGTTCATACTCACGTGGATATCGCCGGGGGTGGAGATCGCCTGCCCGCAGCTCGTGATGGTCACTTTCTTCGTAGCCGATGTTGCCCATGATCACCCGTCTGCCTGGGGAGGTCATCAGGACTACATCTGATTCTATCGTACGGGCAGGGTAAACGACCAGCCCGGCCCCCAGCCGGCAGTTGTGGCCGACACAGACGCCCAGCATCGGCAGGGCGATATCGACCGGGTGGCTGTTGACTTCGACCTGGAGCGGCCTGGCTAAAAGGTCGAAGTCGGTGAAGATGGTGCCCGCACCGATATACGTATCACGCCCGACGAGGCTCATCTCGATGGCGGTGCTCTGGGCAATCGTCACCCCGCGCATGAAGGCGCTGAAATAGGCATTCGCTCCCCAGGCGAACACACTGTCGTCGCTGATGACGCAGTGATGGATGTTGTTCGCATGAGTCAGGGTGACGTTGTTCCCGATCATGCTTTGCGATATCACGCAGCCGGGGCCGATTGTCACGTTTCTGCCGAGCGTCAGCGGCCCCTTGAGGATCGCCGTCGGATCGATTCTACAGTTGTCGCCCATGCTGACCGGGCCGTTGATCGCGCGGATCGGGCGGAATCTCCACGGGCGTCCGGACCGGGGTTTCCCGGCTCTCGCGTCGTCACAGTCGATTTTGTCGCACAGCCCGTAGACGATGTTAACCAGGAACAGGTGCACCCAGTTGTCGATGGCACAGGCGGCCTGTTCGGGCACCCACCAGGTCAGCCCATCTTCCCGGTCGCCGTTCAACGGGGGAAGGTTGGCATAGGTGATTTTGCGAGCCTTGCTCTGGATGACGAGCGGCTCGACCTGCTTGGCCGGGCCATTGGGGAAATACCACAGGTCGATCAGTGTCTGGGAGCCGCGTGCCTCGTATGACCGGGACAGGACTTCCGGCGATTGGAGATGGTAGGCCGGGTCGTTGTTCGTGAATGCGGCCCGTACCGCCGTACCCTGCTGGCGTGCCTGATCCAGAAACGCCTTGATGTATGCCTCGTTGAACCACAGGTTGTCGCTGACGACCAGGAGTTCGTCGTTGGTGTTGATCGATTCGAGGCTGTCGACGAAGTTTTCGATGTCGGTGAGCGGCGCGAGGAGATCGCGCTGCCATTGCCTCAACTGGCGGTTGAGCACGCGCAAACTGCTGGCCGGTTCGTTGAACGGTGTGACATGGTGAGGTTTGCGGATGAATACTCTACGCATACGACCTATTCTCCCTGATCTGGTGTGAATAATCCCCTGCCTGACGATCCCATTGTAGGGCAAATCGACCCCCTGCGCGAATGCGCAGGGGCCAATGCTGCGAATAGGAAAACCGGGGGAAATCGAACCTGTTGGTATCGCCTGAAAAACAAAAAACGAGGCCGGGGATTTCTCCGACCTCGTCGTCTATCGTCTATACAATGGGTTAGACTGTCTGTCGCTGCCTGCGCCGGGCGATCATCCACCCAGCCGCGCCGATTATCGCGGCGACAGCCGCGAACCATCCCCGCCGCACCGGCTCGACCGGCTGTCCACCGGTCGCGGGGAGCGATGACGGGAAGTTGGTGACGCACAGGTCCAAACTCTGGTCGGCGACCATGCCCAGCACGCAGACCTGATCGCCCGTGTCCTGCTTGGACCGACCGGGCATCACCCGCGCCCGGACGCCCTGCCGTGCGGCGATCTCGTCGCCACCCGACCATGTTCCCGTGATGGTGATCGTCACGCTGCCCTGTGCCGGGATGCTGCCCAGGTCGACAATGGCTGTCGGCGGCCCGGTGGTGATCACCGATCCCTGCGTCGTCTCGACCGTCACCCCGGACAGCCCATCAGGCAGGATCGCCGAAAACGACTGCGGGTCGGACGGGATATCACTGACGTTGGTGACGGTGAACGTCCATATGATCGTATCCCCGGCGGTGGTGACCGTTTGACTGATTTCACCGGTCAGGATCAGGGCTGCGATGGGTGCTGCTGCCGGTTCTGGTGTTGGTTCTTCTTCCTCTTCTTCGGTGACCGGCGCATCGACCGATTTGACATGGCAGTCGAAATCGCCCAGGTTGATCGTCTCGTTGTCGAAGCCTGTCTCGGTTACGGTAACGTTTTCCCAGATACCGGGGCCTCTGAACTTATATTCTGTCCCCAGTTCGGCTCCCTGTGGCAGCCCGCGGCCACTTCCGGTTATCTCCAGCGGCGTATCGCCGTAGGTGACGGTGACTTTCAGGTTGTCGCCACTGCATCTGGCGTTTACCAGCAGGTCGATCGGGCAGCCGGAGGCGATCAGCCAGCCGCTGTCGTCGTTTGCTTCGGCATAGGCATCGACTGCTGCATTGCCGGAGGCGTCGACGATGTTATATCCACCACACAGGAACAAATTACCGGCTGCCAGATTTGTGCCGGTCAGGTCAGGGACGGTGCCGTTGATCAGGTTATCATTCAAATGGAAATACAACAGGTTGGGCACAACGGAGAAGTCCATCCCGCCGGGGCTCCCGCCGATCTGGTTGTTGCCTAGGGTAAGTTGCTCTAGATTACCGGAACCGGAGAGGTCCAGCCCGCCGATGCTCCCGCCGATCTGGTTCTGGTACAGGTGGAGTTCTGTCAGGCTGCCAAGGCCGGTCAGGTCCAGCCCCCCGATGTCGCCGCCGATCTGGTTGTGGTGCAGGTTGATGGTTTCCAGGTTACTGAGGCCGGAGAGGTTCAGCCCACCGATGTCACCTCCGATCTGGTTCTGGTACAGGAAGATTCGCCGTAGATTGGTGAGGCCGGAGAGGTTCAACCCACCGATGTCGCCGCCGATCTGGTTGTCGTCCAGGATGATGAATTCCAGGTTACTGAGGCCGGAGAGGTTCAGCCCGCCGATGTCGCCGCCGATCTGGTTGACTCTCAGGTTGAGGGATTCCAGGTTTCCGAGGCCGGAGAGATTCAGCCCGCCGATGCTGCCGCCGATCTGGCTCTGCTGCAGGAAGATTTGCCGTAGATTGGTGAGGCCGGAGAGGTTCAGCCCACCGATGTCGCCGCTGATCGGGTTGCTGTCCAGGATGAGGGCTTCTAGGTTGGTGAGGCCGGACAGATCGATGTCGCCGATATTGCCAATCAGGTTGTTGCTGTTCAGAACGACTCCTGTTACGTTGCCGCCGACATCGCAGGTGATGCCATACCAGTTGTTGGTGCAGGGGTCGCCGGTTCCCCAGTTGGTGCTGTTTGTCCAGCCTGCGCCACCCAGGTTGTCGTAAATCGTCATCAGCGAGGCTCGCTCGGCAGCGGTCGCCCCGGCAGGGGCGGCTTCAACGGATGGCGCTGGAACTACGAGGGTAAACACAGACAGAAAAGCAGCCAACAGAATAGGACGGAGCCGTGCGGACGTTGTCATCGGGCGTTTCTCCAGGAGAATGATCTATGACGGGATTTTTATTGTCAGGGCCAATTATACTGTACGGACATTATAACGGGACGAGATGGGTTGTCAAACGACTTAAGTTCAAAAAAAACGAGGCCGGGGAATCCCGGCCTCGCTGCTGAATTCGGAAGTTCGATAGACTAGATCATCTGCCGCTGCCTGCGCCGGTTCTCGATGATCGCCAGCCCGACCGCGCCGAGCGCGGCCAGTGTCCCGGCGATCCACAGCCATGCCGTGTGATCTTGGGGCGGTGCGCCGCCGCCGGTTTCGGGGAGCGTATCCGGGTAGAGCATTGTGCAGACCGTCACCGACTGCGTCGGGCCGTAGCCGCTGGCCGAACCGGTGACGCACAACTGCGTGCCTGCTTCCTGCTGCTGGTCGCTCTTGCAGACCTTGCCGCCGGAGCCAGCCGCCGGTCGGGCCCGCAGGTTGCCGCTGCGCATCGAGATGATGTCGGTGAACGGGTAGTCGGTGATCGTCGTCGTGATCGCGATCCGGTTGGTCATCCCGGCGGGCATCACGCCGATGTTGACCCGCGCCAGCGATCCCTCGATGCTCGTCGTGCCCTGTGTCGTGCCGATGGAGAGAATATCGACCCCATCCGGGAATGACGCGGTGAACTCGACCGGTGTTGTTTCGCCGGGTCCGGGGTTGGTGACGGTGAATATCCAGATGATCGTATCGCCGACCACAATCGCCTCGGTGGATGCCGATCCGTCGAGGATCAGCCAGCCCTCGGCAGTTTCGCCGGTTTCGCCGTCACCCTCTTCCTCGTCATCGCCGCCGTTACCGCCATTTCCGCCGCCGCCCGGCACGTAGGCCGAGGCATCGGTGATGCTGGCGGTGACGATGGGGGCGCTCACGCCGTCGTAGTCCGGGCCGTCGATGCCGTCGGTGTCGACCGCCGTCACCGTGTGCATGATGATGCTCGCGTGCAGGTCGCCTTCCTCGACGCCGTCATCCAGCGCGGTGACGGTAAAGGTCAGGCCGGTATCCCAGTTCGTTTCGTCCAGTTCGATGAACGCCGGGTCGAAAGCCAGCTGCGTCGTGTTGAAATCAGGCGTGATCGTCACCGTCTCGTTCTCGGCTGGGCTGGCGGTCAGCGTAACGAGGTACTGAGCGCCAACCGTGTCGCCCTCAACCAGGTTGACGGTCACCGGGTCGATCAGCACTTCCGCGATGTCGTTATCGAAGACCTTGAAGGTCAGTCCGTAGACCGGCAGCGAGTCGTAGTAGAGATCACCCGGTGCGACACTGTCGCCGTGGGTAACCGTGCATGGGTGTGGGTTATCCTCGATCCAGTCGTCGTCGACCGGGGCGTAGTACACGCGCACCGACCGCGATCCGGCGGGGATCGTCGCCGTGACCGTATCGCTGAAGTCGTTGATGTCGTTGCTTGGCGTGAGCGAAACCAGGCATTGTTCGTTGGTCGTCACGTCGATGTTGATGTCACCTACCGGGTCGACATCGGGCGCTTCGATAGTGTAGGAGTAGGCGCTGAAGTCGGTATCGCCTTCGCTCATCCACCAGGGACCGCTCTCGCCGATTACGATTGCGCCGAACTCGTATGCGCCGATATCGGAGAGCAGTTCGGGTGTGTAGCCGGGGCCGTAGCCCTCGCCCCGGTCACCGTCGATGGGCCGGTGGCCGTCACGCTGGTCGACGGTCGGGATCGGGCTTAAACCGGTCGTATCGAGTACGCCATCCATCGCCGGGTTGGGATTGCCGGAGACGTTCGGATCGACCAGCCGGAAGGTATACTGAACCGTTTCTTCCTCGTCGACACTTTCCTCCATGTCCGCCGTTAGCAAGACATCGGCGATGGGCGTCCCGAAGTTGTCGGTCGTCCCGCCTGCCGGTGTCGGGTTGCAGGCGCTGGGGTCTTCGGTGAAGAGGTTGTATTCGTCGGCATCGACCGTCCCGCTGACGATCTCGCAGTCGAAGTTGCCCGCGCCGTCGGTGTCGGGGTTCTCCAGGACGATAGAACGGCTGAAGTCGACCGTGCTGGCCGCGCCGCCGCCATCGTCGAGGAAGACCGCGCCGCCGGTATCGTTCGCCTCGTTGTTGTACATCGTGACGTGGGTCAGCGTCAGGTCGACGCCCTCGTTGACCGCGAACGCGCCGCCGTCGTTGTCAGCGGTGTTGCCGGTGATCGTCGCATTCACGATGTCGAAGGATGTGTCGTTGAGATACAGCGCGCCGCCGCTTTCGTTGGTGGCCTCGTTGTTCCTGATCGTGCCGCTGAATTCATAAATCGCAGCACCGTCGACATACGCGCCGCCGCCGTTGTCCCCGGCGGTATTGCCGAGCAGGGCGCTGAACCCGACCGTCCCACCGACGGCATAGACGCCGCCGCCATCCACATCAGCGCTGTTACCTTTGATCCAGCCGTAGGCTTCGCCGGTGTTGTTGTAGATACCGCCGCCGTTGTTCGCCGCTTCATTGTATGCGAACGCCCCGCCGATGATCCCGCCGTCGTTGTAGGCACCGCCGCCGTCGCCGTTACCTGCGCCGTCGTCAGCCTGGTTGTATTTTACGCCGCTGTGATCCATCGATACACTGGCGGTTGCGCCGTCGTTGTAGATGCCGCCGCCGCTGACCGTCGCCACGTTGCCTTCGCTCAGATCGGTGCCGCCGATGGTCGTGTAGTACAGGTCAACCACCGCATCGCCCACATTGGCGCGGTTGTAGATGCCGCCGCCATTATCGGCAGTGTTGGCTGTGATCTGGCTGTAGTAAAGTGAGACTATCGAATCATTATTGTAGATGCCGCCGCCAGACGCCGCCGTATTGCTCTGATCGAGCGCGTCGCCGGGGTCGGGGTCGCCGATGACCGCGTATTTGACGATCACCGGGTTGTCGGCGTCAGTGTACAGTCCGCCGCCGCTGCCGGTGGCATCGTTCCCGCCGATGACAACCGGGCTGCTCTCACCATCACCCTGGATTGTCAGTGTGCCTGCGCCGGTGAAGGCAATACCACCGCCCGCATTGGTGGCTGTGTTCGCGCCGCCCACCGCCGACGCACCGATGACGCTTGTCCCTAGTATCTTCAGGTCGCCGTCCTGGGAGGCGATGGCACCGCCGTTCAGTGCCTCTGAATCGCTGATCGTTATGTCTTCCAACTGCACGCGGCTGCCCGCATTGGCGATTCCACCGCCAGCGGTAGCTGCATCGTTTGAACTGAATACGGCCCCGGTGATATAAACTGTGCTGTCTCCCTCGGCGAAAATCGCGCCGCCGTAATTTCCAGCGGTGTTGCCGGTAAAGGTCGAACCACCGCCAGCGTTGACGCGCAGCAGGCTGGCATTGGCGTAAATCGCGCCGCCGTCGTCCGCCTGATTGCCGGTGAAGTCGCTGCCGGTTGTCTCCACAATGGCGCTGTCGGTGCCGGTAGCGGCGATGCTCAGGATCGCCCCTCCGTCACAGGCCCCTGCGACAGTGTTGTTGTCGAATTCTGTGTTCTGGCTGATCACCCAGCCGGTGTGCCCGCCGATGCCCAGGTTAAAGATCGCGCCGCCGCCGTCAGTTGTCGAGCAGACGGTCACTTCGTTGCCCATGAACAATGAGTCGTCGATGTCGAGCGTGCCTCCGGTATTGTAGATACCGCCGCCCATCTCGTTTGCGTCATTGGCTGAGACAACTACATCGGTCAGGTTGACGATGCCCTGATCGTTGTAGATCGCACCGCCCTCATCGACGCCACCGCCATTTTGCATAACCAGTGTGTCGATGCTGAGGTTCGTCCCGGCGACGGTGACTTCGAACAGGCGGTCAAGCGAACCGCCGTCGATAGCCACGTCGTTGCGGGTGGCCCCAAAGCCGCTGATCGTCACGTCATCGCTGATGTCGAGGTCGCCTTCTGCCGCCGCGTCTTCGTCACCGGCGGAGTTGGCGATGGTCAGCGTGTAGACCGTCGGGCCGGTGAGGTCGGGCAGGGTGATCACGTCCGCGCCGGGGTAGGCGTTGGCCTCCATCACCGCCGCACGCAGCGAACAGTCACCGGCTGCGTCGGCGCAGGTGCCATCGCCCGGCGCTGCGTCGACCGTGTCGTTGACCGTGTTCACCCCGAAGGTCCTGGCGTGGGCAATCGAGGTACTCAAAAGCACCACCATCAGCACGGCCAGGACCAGCATCAGCCGCCTGGTCGATCTGTGGGTAGGCAAGAGGAAAGAATCTGACGTTCTCATTGCATATTCCTTTGTAGTGTTTCAATGAAAAATATGAAGTCCACATCAAACGGTTTGCCGACCGGTGGCAAACCCTTACACAACTATACAGTATAGTTCTGGAATAGTGGAATGGGACTCATTTGCTATCGACGCGGTGTTATGTTTTCGTAATGTCGGCCCGCCGCAGTCTGCGGCGGGCCGGGTTGAGTGCGATTGGTTTTTAGCCCTCTTACTCATGGAGAGGAACTTTATCCGCTTATTCCCCCTTCTCCCTCAAGGAGAAGGACTGGGGATGAAGGCTTCCGGTGGCTATCTCGCACACTCCAAACAGAGTTCATAACACACTCTAGGGCGCATCCATTGGCTGGGTGCTGCCATCGTCGATTTCTTCGTCGTCCTTGCCCTCGATGCCGTGCTGCGCAGTCGTCGCGTCGATGCTTTCGACGTCCATCGTGCGGGCAGTCGCCTTCCGGTGATCGGTGACCGGCGGCGGGGCAGCGGCCCTGGCCGTCGCCGGGGCTTCCGGTGCCGGGGAAACCATCGTCGCCGGGATGGTGCTGACTACCTCCATATCGACCAGTTCTTCCTCCTCTTCTTCTTCCTCCTCGCGGCGCTTACCGGCAAACAGGAACACGAGGCCCAGGGCGATGAAGACCAGCGCCATGCCGATGATCGGAATGAAGACGTGGCCCGCCAGCCCGACCAGGAAGAGCATCGCCTCCTTGATGATGAACGCCGACACGCTTTCCAGCGGTATCCCGACCATGATCGATGTGAGCGTCCATTTGTAGGTAATGCCCATGATCAGGCCCAGCGCCCCGCCGCCGACGAGCGTCGCTCCCATCCACAGGCCCATCTTCTCCGAGCCGGTGCTGGTCAGGAACAGGATCACCGCAACGATTGCCGGAAGCAGCAGCGACCAGCGCAGCACAACCCGGATGATCCGCAGGATGGTTTTCGTCTGTTCGGCGGTGACGCCTTCGAGCACGACCGCGCCGTCTTCTTCAAGCCGCTGCACGATGCGGTACTCGTCGGGAAGCTCCTGCACCACGTCCTGAAGCGAGTCGTTGTAATCGTTGATCTGGTCTTCGCCCCAGTTGTTGGGCGGCCCCTGCGGGAACTGGCACAGGTTGTAGAGCACTTCCGATCCGACTGGCGCAGCGTTCAGCCGCGAGTTGAAGTCGGCGAGTTGGGTGGCGTTGCATTCCGGCAGCGCATCGTAGGCGATCATGATCGCGTTGTTGCCGTGCTTGGTTTTGACCCTCGCCTTGAAGTCCTTCATCGGCAGGACGACATCCGGCAGGTGCTCGTCGTTGTCGATCCAGGTGTAGACCCCGTCGACCATCCCGTGCGTCCAGCCGATCAGGTACTCGTCGAGGAGGATTTCCTCGCGCGCCGCCTCCCAGTCGTCGAAGGTGAGGAACGCCAGAAGCTGCTCGACGTCCGGCTCGTCTTCGTTTGGCCGGGCCATCCCGTCCTCGACGCGCTGGTGGGCGCGCCATTCCGAGAACCATTCGAGGCCCTGCGGTACGAGATCGGAGTTGACGATCACCTCGCTGGCGACGTTCTTGACGATGCGCGGGCTGTAGACCACCCGCCCGATGTTGAAGGTCAGCAGCGTGACGGGAATAAGGATGACCAATAAGACCGCCAGCAAAAACAGGAGGACGCTCCGGCACCCTCCACCTTTCTTCTTTTTCTTCTCTTCTGCCATGCCGATTCTCCCTTTGGCTGTGTATCTATGTGGATTTTCCCTCTTCCTTATAATAATTGATTTTTGGTAGGTGAAAAGTGCGGGGCGGGAGGAAAAAGCGAAAAGCTAACCTTCAACTGCGATACTGATCATGTCAGATGGCGAAATTGCTATTGCCCGGATGCTCATTCAGCCTATAATGATCATCGGGTTGACGTAGTGAGGGGATGATCACATGAAGCTGCTCAGATTGTCTGACAAAGTTCGTGCCGCCCGGTCGATCCCGGTGCGCGCCATCGTGATGATCGGTGTGCTGGCATCGCTGGGATGTTCGCTTGCCGCCGGGAGCGTCGATTTGCCAGCTCCCACGCCCACCGATGTACCCATCACACCCACCGAATCCGCGACCGCCACGCCTGCACCGACTGATACGCCCGAACCAACCAACACCCCGACCATTACACCGCTGCCGCCGACCGATACCCCGGAGCCGACACCCGATCCCTATGTGCCGGTAACCCGCAATGCCGACTGGACACCGATCATCGAGACATTCGACGGGGTTGAGATGGCGCTGGTGCCCGCTGGCTGCTTCGAGATGGGCAGCGCGGATGGAGACAACGACGAATGGCCGGTACACGAAGTGTGTTTCGAGGAACCGTTCTGGATCGACGTGTATGAAGTAACAAACGGGCAGCTTGGTGAGGACTGGGCACGCTGCCGGGACAGATCGGCGGAGGACAATCAGCCAGGGATATGTATCAACTGGCATGATTCGGTCGTGCACTGCGAATCACGCGGAGGACGCCTGCCCACCGAAGCCGAATGGGAGTACGCGGCACGTGGCCCGGATGGGTTGATCTATCCCTGGGGCAATGATTTTATTGCTGACAATCTGGTCTATGATGAAAACGATCCGGGCGGCACGGCACCCGTGGGCAGCAAACCGGACGGTGTTTCGTGGGTTGGTGCCTATGATTTGAGCGGCAACGTCTGGGAGTGGATCAACGATTGGTATTGGGCTTATTCACCCCGCCAGCAGATCAATCCACAGGGGCCGGAGAGCGGCAGTTCCCGCGTGATACGGGGCGGATCGTGGGCCGATGACGCGAGCCACAACCGGGCTGCCAATCGGAACTGGGACTATCCATCGGATACGGATTACAACATCGTCGGTTTTCGCTGTGCGATGGCGTTTCAACCCTGATGGGTTGAACAGGGAGTTTCGCCTGCGGCAAAACTCCAACGATTGAACTCAGCCACCGCCTGACAACATACCGCCGGTAGGGGCAGGGCTTGTCCCTGCCCGTCTGCTACCGCAGCCAGAACGCCGATTGCAGCCCTGTGTTGTCCATCGGCACACACTCAAGCTCAAACTCCGGCGGATAGGCTTCGCAGCGCTGATCGGGCAGCAGGAAGAGCACTCCGTTGCCGTCGAGAGTCCAGAGATAGTCCTTTACATAATCGAACATTTCATCACTACTGAATATGAATTTAGGTTCACCTAGTGGTACACTTAACCACAGGGCGGATATAAGAAAATTACTGTCCTTACTATGCCACAGCCAGATATTTCCATCGGGTGAGGTCTGTATTTCCAGTACCGGTTCAATTTCTCCAGGCATCTCCGTGATTACGCCGCTTGGTGAGATCGTGTACCAGTAGTCCCACGACGTACCGACGAAAAGATCATACTCAGCAAACCATTTAAACCAGAGAAACTGAACCGCTGGATATTCATTGATATCGCCATCTCGATACAGGTAAATTGATGGTTCGCACTCGTCGTTCAAAGTAGAGCAAAATTCACTAAAAAGCAGCAGGTCATGTTCCTCTGCATATGCCTGAGCATATACTATGAATTCTTCGGGGGCCTCGATTGTATCATCGGCGATTGGTGTTCGGTCACCGGTAGTAATATCAGCAAGATAAGTATATTTGTACTCCTTCGCATAGTAGAAGTACTCCACCTTCACTTCGATTTGATGATCGTTGATCCAGCTATAACTGATGTCTGCTTCAGCAGAAGCAAGGTCGTCCGCAATACTGACGTCAAACAAAGGTGCCCTGACTCCATCATCAACTCGCACTGACCAGAAACCATCAGGGTATGGCCCTCCGCTGTGGAATATCAGGTCGGTCGGCATATAAAGGATGTAATCGCCATCCGGTGACCATTCCAGCCGGTAGATATGCTTCTCCACTTCATCGGTCAACCGTGTAATACTTTCTGTCGCCAGGTCATAGACATACAAATCAAATGTTCCATCCTCTACTGCGGCAGTGTAAGCCAGCTTTGTCCCATCCGGTGACCAGACAAATTCCTGATAATAGGTAGCATCGTCTTCATCTGAAACTTGTGCGATCCTGACCTCGTCTCCACCCGGCACGTGCGCGATATTCAACCAGCCATCGGGTTGATGTTCATAGTGTCGCGTTATGTATGCGATTGTTACTCCATCTTCAAGATCGTCGCCAGGGCGGAAAGCAAACGTTTTATAGAAATAGCCCGAAATCAATTCAGTTCGACCTGTCCAATCAGGATTCATCGCGTACAGAACATGACGCCCATCGGGGCTACTGACCAGTGTAATCAACCACGGCCCGGTATCTGATAGGGGCACGCTCGATGTCGGTGCGGGGGTGAAGGTGAGCGAAGGCGTGAGGGTCGGTGTCAAAGTGAGTTTTTGTGGTGGCGTATGGGCAGATGTTGGAATTACTGTGGGTTCAACAAGTGTTGCGGTAGACGTGGTTGTTGCTGTCTCGGTCGGTGCATCTGTCTCCGTGATCGTCGACTCCGTCGTTGCCGCCGATCCGCACCCGGCCATCAGCACACACAATAATAGAATCGATACTATCCGCCGCGTGGCGTTCATGTTTTGCTCCCGTGAACTGCTGAGTTAGCCCCCTCTGACGAACCTGCGGTTCGCCATCTCCCCCAGAATTGGGGGCGATCAGGGTTGGCCTGTTTATCCGATCTATAGACGCTTTGTCGATCCGAATTTTCGTTTTTTTCTTTGCGTCCTCTGCGTCCTTTGCGGTGGGCAACTGGAAAACAGTTGCTCAGGAGTTTTGACTTCGTCAAAACGTCCACTCTCATTTTTACCCGCCCAACAGCGCTCCCAGCACCTCGACCGCGCCCACAACATCCCCCAGATCGACCGTCTCACTCGTCGTATGCACATACCGACACGGCACACTGATCGCCCCGGCCTTGACCCCCGCGCGGGCGATCTGGATCATCGAGGCGTCGGTGGTGCCGCTCAACAGAATCTCGCGCTGAACCGTCACCCCGGCCCGCTGCGCGGCGGCATCGAGCAGGGCGATCACCTCCGGCGAGGCGAGCATCCCGCCATCCTTGATCTTGATCGCCGGGCCTTTGCCCATTTCGACTGCCATCTTGTGCGCTTTGGGGATATCGCCCGTGCGCGTCAGGTCGATGGCGATTCCGATCTCCGGGTCAACCGCGTGGGCGGCGGTCATCGCGCCGCGCCGCCCGATCTCCTCCTGAACGGTAAACGCAAAGGCGATGTTATATGCTGGCTGACTGACCTGCCGCATCACCTCGATCTGGATCGCGCAGCCCACCCGGTTGTCGAGGCTCTTCCCGACGATCCGCTCGCCGCGCACGACCACCTCGCGCAGCAAGCCCGCCGCATCGCCGACCGCGATACTGTGATCTCCGCCGCTTACGTCGACGTACAGCTGATCCAGCTTCGGGGCGCTCGACGCGCCGAGATTGCCGTCCATCCCGATCACCCCGACTGTGCCGTCGGCGAAGCGGACGCGGTTCCCGTAGAGCGTGTTCGGGTAGAGCACGCCCAGATTGGTGAAGCGCATGAACCCGCCCTCTTCGATGTGGGTGACGATCAGGCCGATCTCGTCCATGTGCGCCGAGAGCATGATCGTCCGGGCCTCCGGGGTCGAACTGTGTTTCCAGGCGATGACGTTCCCCAGTGCGTCGACGCTGACCTCTTCGGCCAGCCCGTCGATCTGGTCGAGGATCATCGCCCGGATTTGTTCTTCGTGACCGCTGGGGCCGTAGCATTCGGCCAGTTTACGGATCAGGTCGATCATGGTGTGCTCCGCTGATTGAAAAACTCGTCTAACAGTGATCGGTGATCGAAGGCCATATCAAGCCCGCCGATCTCGTCCGCCGGGAAGAAACCAACGCGCAGCCCTTCGTGAACCGGCAGCGACCCGGCTTCTCGATCCAGCCGTCCGATATACACATACTGCTCCACGAATCCACCCGCGCGCGGCGCGTCGTAGACCTTCCAGAAGTCGAGCGGCAGCGATAGTTCGTTCTCTTCGAACAGTTCACGTGCCATCGCTTCGGCGGGCGACTCTCCCGCCTCGACATGCCCGCCGGGCAGCGTCCAGTGATAGGGGAACAGCTCCGGGTTCCCGTCGCGTTGCTGGAGCAGGACTTGCCCATCATTGTTTGTCAATATCGCCGAGACGACGGTAATCATAGTCCATTCCAATTCATAGCAATGCTGCACAACATTGTATCCCATCGACGCGAAATCGGTAATCGCGTCAGTTGGCATCTGCCATAGGCTGCCTATAATGGTATCGGATAGTTTATCAAAGGAAATCCGATGGGCCGACATTCGAAGTCACCGCAAACAATCAGCCTGAATCCATCGATCATCGATGAGCCGTATACGCCCGGCTCTGGTCAGCGTGTGCTCGATGCAATCTACATGCTCGACGCCACGTTCGGGGTTGGGAGGGCTATCTCATGGCTGCTGGCGCTGAGCCTGATCGCATGGTTCACCTTTGGGCTGGTGACCCCGCGTATGGTATCACCGCGTTACTCTGAAGAAGATCGCCTGGCCCTGGATCGCCAGCTTCAATGGCCGGTATTGGTTCGAGAGGACTTCGAAGACAAACGCCTCGACTCTGACGCTGATTGGGCGCTGGGTGATGAGTACGCGGATAACTATGATGTTTATCGCGAACTTTACGAAGGTCAGTATTTTTGCTCGGTGGCGTTCTACACGGCGGGCTGCTGCGAAGAATCGCCCTGGCTGATCACCCAACAGTCGGTGGAGGATTTTGTCATCAGCGCCGACTTCACCAAGTATTCGAGCGACGATGGCCCCAGTTATGGCTTCATCTATCATTATCAGGACGCCGAGAACTTCTACGCGGTGACCTTCAACGATGTCAAAAACCTGACGGTTGAGGTCATATACCAGGGCGAGTGGCAGGTGATCTTTACGAAAAGCTTTCACAGCGCGATCCTGCCCTTCGAACGTAACCGGCTGCGGCTGAGTGTCGAAGATGGAGTCGGGCGAATCCTGATCAATGATCAATACGTCGGGCGCTTCGACAGTTCGCGGTTGCCGCAGGGACACCTTGGATTTGTCATCGGATCGCCTTACGAACGCGCCGATGTAGTTACCCTCGGCATCGACAACGTGACGCTGCGTACGCCGGATGAAAACGAGTAAGGGACGAGCTATGTCATCACCGGACTATTCCAACCAGCCGCACGACCTGGGTAAGCTGGTCGAGACCTATCCGCTCAACAAGCGCGGCATATTAATCGACAGCCTGTTCTTCATGGCGGTAGGCATTGCCCTGATCGTGTTCAATCGATTTATAGCGCATCTGCTGACCGGGTTGTTTTCGGGCAGTTTGTATGATCTGGCGATCATCGCCGGGCTGGCTTTGATCATGGCGGTGGGCAGCGGCTTCGCTCTTGTCCGGACGCTGCGCTTGAAATCGCTGCGCGCTCTCTTCGATCCGCCCCCGGAGCTGCACGCGTCGGCGTTTTCCGCCATCTTCCTGGTGTTTATCCTTCCCCCGCTGCTGATCACCTTCTTTGCGCCCCGCGTGGGGATCGCCTTCGCCGGGATTGAGATCGTGCTGGCGATGCTTGCCAGTTTGATCCGGGTGCGGCGACATCGCGGGCAGGCGGTTGAAGAATACGCGCAGGGGATCGTTGTTCCGGTCGACGGCCAGCCTGTCGCCATCCGCTGGGAAGAGATCAGCGCGGTGTGGGCGCATGGTCATATCGGGCGCTATGAGGGGCCGCCGGTAAAAATCAAGCGGCTCTGGCAGAATCCCGATCACCTGCTGGCCCGCATCAATCAGCGCGTATCGGAGCGGCTCTATACCGAAAAGCTGAAGCAGTATAACGCGGGTATCACGGCGACCTTTGGCCGCGTTCTGCTCGACCGGCAGGGGCTGGCGGTTGGCCGCAGGCGGATTCCCTGGAGCAAAATCGACCATATCCTGATCAACGCCAATCATGTCAGTATCAGGCACGGTGTCCGGACGCGTACGCTGCGCGGTGTGAGCGTCTCCGAAATCCCTGATCTTGCCTGTTTCCTGAGCCTGACCACGCATATCCTGACGACCGGCCAGACAGAGATCGCCCCGGTGCCCCTGAAAGCCACCGATACCACCCCGGTGAAAACCAGCGTCGAATTTCGCCCGGCTCTCGCCAAACTGGCGGTCATTCTGGGCTGGCTGGCTTTTGCTATCTTCCTCGTGGTGATCGATCTGCTGGGCGTGATCGAATATTCGGCTGGGTCACCGCACTATATCATCTTTTCCGTCGGCGCGATTATGGCAGTGGTGGCGCTCTATCGACTCGTCGCCTGGCTTCGCAGTGCTGGCGTGTGGGTGCGGATCACCGAAGACTCCCTGACCTATTCCCGTGCCGGGCAGACTGCCGTAATCGAGTGGAAAGACGTGGAAAGTGTGCAGTCGTTTTATGTATCGGTGTGGATGGTCGTGCTGATGCATCGCTGCACGCTGATATCGAAGGACGAGCAGGTTATCCACCTGCGGCAGGGAATGAATCAGATCGCCTCCCTGATCGATCATGTCTACCGGCTGGTTGGCATCGTCCGCTCCCCGGTAACCGAACAGCGCATTAAAGATAATCATCTGGTGCGGTTCAGTCGCTGGGGGTTGAGTAAGCAGGGCATCCACGACCGGGATCGGATATTGCCCTGGGATCAGGTCAAAGAGGTGGTCGTCAGGCCCCATGCCATTCTGGTGAAAGATAAAAGCAGCGTCAAATCGTGGACGCGCATCCCCTTGATGGGCACGCCGAATATGTGTGTGTTTCTGACACTGGTTGGTGGATTGGTGAAATACGAACTACCATCGTTCCGGGCGGGATGATTTGTTTCATTTGTCGGGTGCAGCCCGATAAATGTGATAAGGGTTCAGGAGTTGTTGTGGATGTTTTGATAAAATCAAAACTCCTATTAATCAACTGTCAGGTTGATTACCCCCTGACTGGGGTTTGGGGCGAAGCCCCATTATCTGATGGTATCGTTCTCCAGCCGCCGCAGTGCCGAATCGACCAGTCTGATCGTGTCCTTGTAATCGCGCTTGCTGAGGATCGCCGCCGGGCTGTGAATGTAGCGGCAGGGCACCGATATACACGCGGTCGGAACGCCTGCACGCGTCGTGACGATCCGCCTGCCGTCGGTGGCCCCGATCCCCGGCTGCTTGACCTGGTGCGGGATGCCCAGCTCGTCGGCGGTGTCAGTCAACAGGCGGTTGAGCCGTTTATCGTAGATCGCGCCTTTGTCCATGATCGTCAGCGCCGGGCCATGATTCAACGCAGTGGTCGGCGATTCGTCGACGTCGTCGCCTTTGGGCAGATCGTCGGCGATGGTGCCTTCGAGCACGAACGCTGCATCCGGGTCGATGCGGTGGGCGGCGATCTTCGCCCCGCGCGTCCCCACTTCCTCCTGAACGGTGAACGCGGCCCACAGGTCGTTCGGGAATCGTTCGCCCTGCAATAGATGAACCAGCACCGCGCAGCCCACTCGATCATCGAAGGCTTTGCCGCGCAGCGTCGATCCGAGGTTGAGGAATTCCGAATCGAACGCGATCCGCGTCCCGATTGGCGCTTTTTTCTCCACCTTTTCCTTGCTCGATACACCGATATCGACCCGCAGTGATTTGAGCTGCGTAACGGTGCGCCACTTGCCATCCATCAGGTGAATCGGTTTGATGCCGATCACGCCTGGCAGTTTCTTTTCCCCGACCAGCACTCGCTTCCCCGGCAGCAGCCGCACATCCAGCCCGCCGATCATCTGCACCTTGAGCATTCCATCGCTGCTGTAGCCGCTCACCATCAGGCCGACTTCGTCCATGTGCGCGTCGACCATCACCCGCAGACGATTGTCGGCGGTGCCTTCTTTGAAGGCCAGCACGTTGCCCATCGTATCGGTTTCGATGGTGTCGGCGTGGGCTTCGATCAGCTTGAGGATCACCCGGCGGACTTCCGCCTCCGTCCCGCTGACTCCCACCGCCTCGGATAATTGCTTCAGGATTCGCATTGGCCTATACCCGGCAACCTCGATTTGTCGATATATCTATCATTCCGATATTAATCACCAGATCAAACACGCAATAATCGGAAACCTGCCCCCTATCAGGGGGAAGTGGCCGACCGTAGGTCGGTCGAAGGGGGTAGATCGGCGAATTCAAACCCTATTCCTCATAATCCAGCGACAGTTTGTCCAGCGTCTCGTCGTCCAACCCCATAATGAACTCGACGACCAGCCGCACCAGCCGCTCGATGTCCTTCAGTGCCACCACCTCGACCGGTGAATGCATGTTACGGATCGGAACGTCGAGTACGGCGGTCGGGATGCCGTCACGGCTGATCTGGATCGCCCAGCCTTCGGTGCCGCTGGTTCCGGCTGCCGGTTCCATGTGGAGCGAGCATTCTATCGCGTCCGTCTCGCAGCGGATCATGTCAAGCAGGCGCGGATGCGTGTTCGGCCCGACGATGATCGCGGGGCCATCGCCTAGTTTGAATCCCTCGTCCTCGCCGACGCCGTTCCCGGTGGCGAAGGTCGTATCGAGCACCAGCGCGATGTCGGGCTGCGTGTGCCAGCCGATTGTTTCGCCGCCCTGTAGTTCGACCTCCTCCATCACCGTTGCCGCGCACAGCACATCCCATTGATGGCTGCGTGTTTGCAGTGCTTCCAGGATCAGCGTCAGCGCGGCGCACGATGCACGGTTGTCGAGTGATTTACCGCTCAGGATGTCATCGCCCAGCATCACCGCCTTCTGATCGAAGGTGACCGGGTCGCCGATCCTGACCAGTTTCTCGACTTCCCGCGCCGGGAGGCCGGTATCGACCCGTAGCTGGCTGATGTACTGGTGTTTGTCACGTTGATCTTTGGGTAATACGTGCGGCGGGCGGGTGGCGATCAGGGCGGGGAGGGGACGTTCCCCGTGAACGATCACCGGTTGATTGGGCAGCACGCGCGGATCGACTCCGCCGACCCCGGTGACGTGCAGGAATCCGTCTTCGATGGCTTTCACCATCAGGCCGATCTCGTCCATGTGGGCGGTGACCAGGATGCGCGGGCGCGGTTCCGTCCCGCTGCCGACTTTCGTCGCCACGAGCGTCCCCAGCCGGTCGACACTCATCTCGTCGGCCAATCCTTCCCAGGCAGCCTGGAGGATCGCCCGCACCGGCCCCTCGTAGCCGGAGATGCCGGGCGCTTCCGAGAGCGCGATCAGGTGTTGGGTGAGGTTCATATCAACCAGGACTTTAGCCCGGTGCTTCAGCGCCGGGAATACTCCACTACGGCCCGACGGTTACACTGACCACCGCCGTGTCGGTTCCCCCGTTGCCATCGGATATCGTGTAAGTGAACACATCCGGGCCGGTGAAGCCGGTCTTCGGGGTGTAGACACATTCGGTGCCCGACGAGCAGTCGACGTCGCTGCCCTCGTCGGAGGGATCGTCGTAATCGGTGATCTCCAGCGAATCGCCGTCATCATCGTCGTCGTTCGCCAGTACGTCGATGGTGATCGGCGTGTCGGGCGCGGTCGTCGCCGAGTCGGCGTTGGCTTCTGGCGGCGTATTGGCCGAAGCCGAGGCGGTAGCGGTCAGGTTGAGCGCGTTCTGAGTCGCCGTCGCGTTTTGCGCCTGTTTCGTTGCGGTGGCGTTGGCCTGTGCCTGATGGGTGGCAGATTCGATGGCCTCCTGAGTGGCGGTCGCGTTGTCATTGATCGCGTTCTGGGTGGCGGTCCCCTGCGCGGCGATGGTCGGCGCGATGGCAGTGGCGGTCAGCCCGTTCGAGGCGAGCGTCAGCAGCGCGTCGATAGTCTGCGTGGCCCCGACGTTCGGAGTCGTGGTGGCGGTGGGAGTCAGCGTTTCGGTCGGCGTCGAGGTCTCGGTCGGCGGCGCGGCCTGGGTAGCCGTCACGGCGATTGTCAGAGTCGGGCCGCCGGGTGTAACCGTCGGTGTGACCGTCGCGGTCAGGGTCGGCGTCTCGGTGATCGTTGCCGTCAGGGTGGCGGTCGGTGTCGGTTCGGGTTCCCGGCTGCTGAACGTGACGAGCAGGATAATGCCCAGGAAATAGCAGGGCAGAGTCGCCAGGATGATGCCGATCAACATGCGGCGGGTGCGGCGGCGTTTCTCAAGAATTGTTTCGTTACCTTCGCTCATGCGTCAGCGTCCTTCAGCTCAGAGTATGGTCGACACCCGACCACTATGGCACACCCGGTTGGTGTGTCGGTGTAAGTCTAGCATGGGGGCAGGGATGCGTCAACGCAGGCGATAACCAGCCAGAGGCTGGTTAATAGGCGTTTCGCCTGCGGCGAAACATCCACAGGGGGAGAGTCGGATGGGAAAAGGACAGCCCGGTCGATTCCATGCCGCGCAATTTTGACGTATACTGGCGGTGGGAGCATATTAAGGCTTGATTCCCAATAGAGATAATGCTCAGTTGAGTGGGCTGGGGAGTAATTTGTATGAACACCAAATCGCTGTTCTCACTGATACTGCTGATCACCGTACTTGCTGGATGCACCACACCCGCACCAACCATCGAGCCATCGCCCACGATGGAACCCGACACCCCGACCGCTGCCGAGTCGGTCACCGATACGGCGCAGTCTACACCCACGGCGACGGAAACCGCAGCAGCGACTATCACACCGACACCGACGAATACACCCGGCCCGACTTACACGCCGAGCCTCACACCGACACCGGTATCAACAACATACCCTCTACCTGACGATTTCCCGGTTGTCTACCCGATTGGGGCCGCACCGGAGGGGGCCATCGTTCGGATTGGGATTGGGATTATCCTTGAGGTTGAACTGTCACAGGATGAACAGTGGGTTGCCGTCGGCACATCGACCGGCCTGTACCTGCTCGATGCCAATACACTCGAAACGCAATGGAGTGTCTCGACAGAACAGCCAGTATGCAGATTGAACTGGTCGCCTGATGGATCGAAGATCAGCTATGTGCTGGGCAGCTATCTTTGTATGAAGAACTCGGCAGGCAGGGTAGCTGATTGGCGCACTGGCACCACAATCCGAGAGTTCATAGACGCTCATTCCCTGGAATGGTCGCCGGGCACTTCACTGCTGGCAATGACTAACATTCATGGGATAACCGTTGTGAATACAGATACATGGGAACTAATCGGGCAGTACATGCTGGAAACAACAAACTATTACTGTGATAGCTGGTGGTCTCCTGACGGACGCCTGCTGGCAGTATCGGCTGATAGAGAAATAAGACTTGTTGATACGACGTCTTTTGAAGTTGCCAACACTGTCGACCCTCTCGGTTCAAGCCCACAGGTTGTATTTACCGCAGATAGCAATTACATCATTGTGTACGCTCGCAACACTCACACGAGTGGCGTATCGCAAATGGAGGTGATGTATGTCTACGATGCAGGCAGTGGTGAGCTTGTTTACAGATTTGAACTCCCGAAAGAAGAGGAAACTGGCTGGCCCAGCATGATCGATAGTGTAGAAACTTCACCCGATGCGGCAATCATGGCCGTCCAGGGCACTTTTGGCAATGCGCTGGTGGATGTCGCCAACGGTGAAATCCTGCATTCTTACCTGTCTAGAGAGTCACCGATAACTGGCTTTACGCCAGATGGGAAGCATGTCGTTCTCCGATTCGGCGGATATGAGTCATTATGGAATGTCGAAACAGGGGAAATCGATGCGATATTCCCACTGACGGGAACGGTGCTCGAATGGTTCAGTGACGGCCAGCGATTTTTCATCTCCCACAGGGGTATGCTCATTCAATGGGATATCCCTGAAAATCAACCAAACTCAGTGCTGGCTTCGATCAGCGCTTCGTGCCCTTCTCTTAGTGGCCGTAGATGTGATCTGGAGAGTCCTCTACTCTGGTCACCGGACAGCCAATATGTTGCCGGGCTTAGTATTGGGAATGACAGCTACACTATCTGGGAGACGAGTACTGGCCAGCCGATAGGCACCGAAACAGACTTGAGTGGTTGGCATGGGACACAGATTCTAGAGATCAGCGAAGGTTATACAGACGACAATATACAAGTCCACACGATGGAACGAGACATTATCGAGATCGAGAGCCTCCTGACAGGGGCCACGTTTACCGCATCGCACCCCTGGTCAACGCCACCCAGTTTAATCTACTCGCCTGATGGCAAACGGATTGCGTTGATTTATCGTGAACAAATTGCTCCTTATAACGTGAATACGAACAGTGCATATTCGAACATCATCACCGTGTGGGACATCGAAACCGGGGAACAATTGTATCGGTTCGTTGGGCATACGGCTGAAGCCTATGCCGTCGCATTCTCCCCCGACGGCACGCGACTGGCATCAGTCTCCGCCGACGGCAGCATCGTGATCTGGAATGTCGAATAGTCGAAAATGGTGGCTACTGTCGAGAATCAGCCTTTAGCCCGGTGGCTTCAGCCCCGGGCTTACCTTTTCCCGTTCGCCTATAGACCTTGCCATCTCTTTAGCTATAATTAAGACATGGCACTATCGGTTTGATGAATGCATCTATTCACTAAAGGAAAACCCATGAACTTAGCGCAGCGTGTCCAGAGTCTTAAACCCGAAGGTGCATATGCCGTCTTAGCCCAGGCGCGGGCGCTCGAAGCCGAAGGCCGCGACATCGTCCACCTGGAGATCGGCGAGCCGAACTTCGATACGGCTGAGCACATCCGCATGGCTGCAATCAAGGCCCTTGCCGAAGGCCGCACCCACTACACCCCGACCGCAGGCATGGCCGAACTGAGAGAAGTCATCGCTGAGGATGCCGGGCGCCGCCGGGGGGTGACTTTCCGCCCCTCGCAGGTGGTCGTCAGCCCTGGGGCGAAGGGCAACCTGTTCACACCGGTGCTGGCGATGGTCGAGCCGGGCGACGAGGTGATCTACCCGAATCCGGGCTACCCGGCTTACGAAGCGGCAATCATCATCGCCGGGGCCACGCCTGTCCCTGTGCCGGTTCTGGAGGAAAACGGCTTCTCGTTCGATCTCGACGCGCTGGACAGCCTGATCTCCGAGCGCACGAAGCTGATTATTATCAACACCCCCGGCAACCCAACCGGCGGGGTGATCCCGATGAAGGACCTCCAGCATATCGCCGAGGTCGCCAAAAAGAACGATATATGGGTGCTGGCCGATGAAATCTATTCGCGCATCACCTATGATGGCGTCAGTGTGCCGACCATTACCACGATAGACGGGATGCTCGAACGCACCATCCTGGTCGATGGCTATTCGAAAACCTACGCGATGACCGGCTGGCGGCTTGGCTACGGGATTATGCCCGAAGAACTGGCCGGGCCGGTGACCACACTGGTCAACCATTCTTCCGGGTGCTCCGCCGAGTTCACCCAGATTGCCGGAATCGAGGCGATCACCGGGCAGCAGGAATGGGTCGACGAGATGGTGGCCGAATACCAGGCACGCCGCGATATACTCGTCGACGGGCTGAACGAAATTCCCGGCGTGAGCTGCATCACGCCGCAGGGCGCGTTCTACGTCTTCCCGAACGTCAAGTCCTTCAGTAAACCGGTCGGCGAGCTTGCCACGCAGATTCTCAACGAGGCTGGTGTCGCCTTGCTGCCGGGCACGGCATTCGGCAAGTATGGCGAGGGTCACCTGCGTCTCTCCTATGCCAGTTCGATAGCAGCCATCGAGGAAGGGCTGGAACGTCTCTGGAAGTTCTTCAGCGAATTGAAGTAATCACGCTCAGACTTTAATAAAAAAGGCGCTCTCGATTTTTCCGAGAGCGCCTTTTTGGTCAGTCCTTATGGGTTAATTTTAGCCCGGTGCTTCAGCGCCGGGAATAGTCCAAAATCTCCACCCTAATCCGATATCTCCCAGACATAGCCATCATAGATGTTTTCGGCCAGCAAGTCCTGCGTTTCACCCGTGCAGGATTCGACGACGAAGTCGTAGGTTCCCGGAGGAATGTTCAATCCCACCTGCTGGCCGGAGCCAAGCGTGACATCCTCGCTCAGCACGTCAGGATAGATATTCGAATCACCGGTTGCGCGGATGTACAGCCCGCAGATGTCGAGGCTGCTTGTGTTGTCGATCTTCATCAACGCCTTCTCGGAGATGGTCAGTGTGAGGTCCGTCGTGCCGATCTCCTCGACCACCTGCGCGAAATCGATATCGTAAGCCCAGCCCAGGATGATCCCGTTGCAGGATTCAACCTTATACGAGAGTTCGATCTGTGGAACACCGTTGAGGGTGTGATTTCCACCGCTGCCAATTGGGTCGGTGAGGTAGTTGCCACCCCAACCTTTGCTTGCGTCTTCGAGCATGTAGAGGCCGCAGATATCGACGCTCGTATCGTTGATGAACTCGATATCGGCGGTGCCACCCTCGCCACCACTCGCCAGCAGGTCGTCGGTGATATCGAGGACGTAGCCATCATGCTCCATGAGATCGACGTTGTTAACCTGCAAATCCGTCCCATCACAGGTCTTGGCCCACAGGGTGAGCACGCCCGCGTTGATCACGATCTCCTTTTCGTCACCGGCTGCGAGCGGCTTGTCGATGATCAGATTGCGGGTGCGGTTGTCTTCGTTGGTGCCGAGAGAAAATTCACAAACGTCCACACTGCTGTTGTTTTGTACCGTTATCTTCCGATCGGTTTCGTAGGTGCTGATTTCGACCCACATGTTGGGGCCAAGTTCTGTCCTGGTGAGCAGGGACACGATATCACCCGTACATGCTTCGACGAGTATGTCGTAGCTCTTTGTCTCCATATCAGGGATGATGAAATCGGTATCCGGCAGCAGGATGAAATCGTCGGCCTCGGTCAATCGACTCTCACCCCAGTCGGGCGCGCCGCTCTCGACGAGGTAAACGGCGCAGATTGGTGCATCAAGCCCGTTGATGATCTGCAGCCCGGTGGCCGGATCGGGGGCCGGGGCTTCTTCTGCTGCGGCTTCCTCTTCGGCAGGTTCCTCCTCGACAGCTTCTGCCACTGGCTCTTCATGCGGAATGTATGCACTGCTGAAGTTGGCCTCGGCGGTATTGCCGCTTTTTGAGTAATCTCCGCTGATCTCCAGCCCGCCTGCGCCCTCTGCGGTCATGACGCTGTGATCGTCGACGATGATCTCGCAGGTGAAGTCACCCGCATCACCCTCGTTGGTCGCCGATAGAACGATATTCAGTTCGTTCCCACCGATAACCACCGACTGCGTCCAGGGCAGCGAGACAGACTCTTCGACCATCACGCCGTCTTCGCCGGTATACTCCACCAGCAGACCTGATGCATTTCCATAGCATTTATAGGTTGTTTCCGGGCCGCCTCCAAAACAGGCAGTGAGCAGCAGGGCCGCTGCTCCGACAATAAACAATACCCAGATTTTCGTGTGTTTGACTTTTAATGACACTCGATTCCTCCTTGGCTTGCAAAAGAAATAAGGAACACAGATATCTAGTATATTCGAATTTCGTTTTACTGCTTTTTCTTTATCTGGACAAAAAAGCATACAGACCAGCGGGGTGAACTGGCCTGTATGTCGCAGAGATATCGGTGAAATGGCAATACTTGTCGAGCAGCTATTCTTTTAGATATTCCGGCTGAAAAACCGGCAGATCGCCCGGCGCGTAGGTCATCAGGTCGGCCATCACTGCTGAATCTTGTTCGGGGATCATGAAGTATTTCCCGTTTGCCCTGGCATAGATGGTGCCCTCGGCGTCACGCAGATCGCTTTTGCCCTCCCAGAACCGGCCTTTGTCGATAGTTGGGTAGGCGGTGGCGAGATACGTTTTCCCGACTTTTACCGGCCTGATATAGCGGACATTTAGCTCGGCGGTGAAGGCCATCTTGCCGGTCGCCAGCGCGGCGGGCCAGCCGGTCAGTTCGTCGAACAACGCGCTGATCACGCCCCCATGTACGATATCGAGATAGCCCGTCTGGGTATGGTCGGGTGTGAAATCGGCGTAAACATGACCGTTGTTCCCACCGTTGCCGTCACTCCTGGTATAGAATCGCACGCGCAGCCCGCGCGGATGGTGCTGCCCGCAGATGAAGCATTCATCATAGGTGGGGAGATATTGTCTGTGATTTTCCATGCCGGTTATCCTTTCTTTGTTGCTCTTATGCTGAACGATCGGTATGCATTGTGTTCAAAAAAAGAGAGCGATGTCACCGCCCGTTTCCATAAGGACACAGGGCGACACACTTCGAGCAAATGTGAAACGTGTGCTCGTCGAATGCGGTCAGGCTCATATAGCGGCCTGCCGCTTTTGGGTTAAGTTTGGACATGATTGCAAACTTCAGCTTAGACATCGCCGGAGTCCGTGCCGTGTAGCTCAGGCAGGTCATGATCTTGACCTGTTTTCGCTCCGGCATGATCGCCTTCACCGGGCAGATATCAGCGCAGACTCGACAGTCAGGCGGACAGCCCGGCTCCTCGATCTCCGGGCAGCGCATGGCGGGCAGCGATGCGGTCGTGAGCAGGCCGCCCAGCATCAGCCGTGACCCGAACTGCGAGTGGATCAGCAGGCCGTTCTTCCCGATCACCCCGACCCCGGCGATCTCGGCCATCCGCAGTTGGTTCACATACCCGACGACTGAACCGGCTTCGTTCACGCCCAGCGGCATGCATCCATAGATCGGCAGCGCCCGCGCCCCGTTTTCTTCCAGCAAAGCCGAAAACCGCAGCGACAGCGTATCGAGCCGCCGGTACAGGAGATTCTGTGATCGCCAGATGGTTTCCAGCGGGTAGGATTCCGTCCGGTACACGTCACGCGGGACGGGAATCCCGAACACGACCAGGCTTTGCGTGCCGGGCAGGAAATCATCGGGCCGGTAGCCGGGCGGCTCGTCGATCATTTCCGCCGCCGGGCCGATGCCGAATACCGGGATGTTTTCATCCCGTGCGATGCGTAGTAATTCGTCAACGATCATTGTGAGTAGCCTTTCAGTGTTTGCGAAGCAGTGCTATCGCAATCAAAGTGCACCAGACGATAGTGAGCACATAGCCGGTGCCCATCACGATCGCCAATATGGGCGAAAATGTAAACGCGGTGCTGATATCGCCGATCAGCAGCAAACCACTGGCCACAATACCGATGATCGCTGTGGCTTTGCCGATGGCATCGCTCCACAGCATCAACAGGGACAGGATCAACCCAGCCGCCAACATCCCACTGCGCCCGGTGCCCTGGGTGATAAAAAACATGATCAGGCCCACGAAGGGCAGCGCGGCGGCGATCACTGCCCAGACTGTATTGACCCGCTTGAGAACCGGGTACAGACCGACGGCGATCAGGCCCACCAGGACGACCAGTGTTCCATCAAGCAGGTTGATCCCGTCAAGGGTTGTCAGTGCCACGCCACCGATCCCGGCGTGGAGCTTGATAATCAGCACGATGAAGTTGTTGGGCAGCAGGTAGCCTTGGCTGCCGGTGGATAGCATATCGGGTAGGGCGATCAGGAACAGCACGGCGACCATCGCGGCAGCCACACCGGCCAGCGTATAAAGTGTCTTCTGATGTTTAGCCATGTCTAAATACCTTCCTTCGATAGCTGGCGAAGCTTCAGCGCGATCATGACATAGGTGACGATAAACAATAATCCGCCGATCCCGGCGAAAATCAACGCGGTGTCGTAGATCGCCGGGATGAACGCCGCGCAAAAGTTGAAGATCAGCAGCAGGCTGAACCCGATAACCGTTGTCCAGCCGTTTAATTTGCGGAAGATTCCGCCGCGCAGCATGACGACTCCAATCAATATCGCGGCGGTGTTATTGAAAAGGTAGCCCATAAACGTGCCTGGGCTGCTGTGTTCGCCCACCGCCAGCAGTGACTGCCCGGCGGCGGCGATCAGCGTGCGTTGCGCTTCGGTTGTCGCTGCTGCGTATTCACGGCTCAGCGCCAGCATTGGGAAGGCAACATTGTTCGAGAGGAACACCGCCGTGCCAATGAAAGTAAGGACCACCGCAAATGCGGCAGAAGTGTGATTATTTTGCCGGTGCGCGCCGAAGAGTGCGAAGAAGATTGGGATGTTCAAGCTCATAACGATGATATCCAGCAGGCCAAGGTCGCGGAGGCCCAGCAGCCAGTTGCGCTCAAACACTGCGAACCAATCCTCAATCGTTTCGATTGCGATATATCCACCCGGCAGCATCGTGCTCAGTACATCGGCCAGCGCGGCCAGGGCGATAATCAATGCGGTGATGGCGCCAAGCTGGAAAAAGCCTGCCCACTGCCTATCAGGTGTTGTGGTATCAACTGGTGGTGACATATTCCCTCCGATATCCATAGATTTAAATACTGAACGATCGGTATGCATCATGCACAAAAAAAATATACGCGGTAATCACATTATGGTTGCAAACTTGAGATCGCCATCTCCTTCATCGTGTCCATCAGGCCGGTATACTCATCGAGCGCCACCCCGGAAATCAGGCTGATGCAGTTGCCGCGCATCATCGCCACGATATTGAGCGCCATCAGGCGCGTATCCAGGTCGGCGCGAATCTCGCCTTCCGCCTGCCCCTTCTCGATGATCGCCTGCACGAACCGGGCCAGTTCGCCGTACACGGCTTCCAGCTCCCCGCTGAATTTCGCCTCTTCGCCGCAGGCATTCGAGAACAGGCCGAGCATCAGCAGGCAGTAGGTATTGTTCTTCTGGATCAGCCGGGCGTGTAGTTCGAACATCGCCGCGATGCGGTTCAGCGCCCCCTTCGTCCTGGCGACCACCCGCCCGACTTCTCTGCCCCAGTTTTCACGTAGCGCCTCAACGACCGCCAGAAACAGTGCGTCTTTGTTCTCAAAGTGATGATATAACGCGCCTTTGGTCAACCCGACAGCGTTCGCCAGGTCGGAGATCGACGTGCCCGCGTACCCTTTGCAGGTAAAGAGTTCGGCTGCCGCCTGGATGATCTGCTGGCGGGTCTGCTCTGATTGAATCTGCTTCTGCGTCTTTGTCATCGCGCCCGTCGGATACTGAACGATCGGTATGTGTACGGGGATATGATAGCCGCTCCCGGTGGGGTTGTCAACAGGGTGGGGGGATCACCTATCGTCGTTACTGTCTTTAGAACCTGAACACGATACAAAAACCCTGATCGCCCTCAATTCTGGGGGAGATGGCCGACCGTAGGTCGGTCAGAGGGGGATAATCCACCACACAGCCAATCGATTGTGTGTGTCTGGATCGTCCCGGAACGCTCTATACGTCAAAATGAACGCGGAGAGGAATCCCTAAGGCCCGGTGACGGTGAGCACGCAGGTCCGATCTTCGAACCAATCTAATCGATTCCAGGTGCCATGGATTTGATAGACACCGGGTTCAAGGTCTATAACAGCGTAGGTATTATGCCCATACTGGATGCTGTGCCACTGAACCTCTACCGTGCGGCCATCGTCCCTTAGAGGGGTCTCATTGAAGTTATCAGTCAGGGGTGGGATGGGTTCGCCATTGATGGTGAAGTTATCAGTCAGGGGCGGGATGGGTTCGCCATTGATGGTCATCGTGGCGCTGGTATCACCGATGCCTGAACACTCGGGGTCGTCCCCGCAGCCAGCCCCAAACCCGAAGACCACCCGACCTGCCGGAATCTGCTCTTCACTGCAACCCGAAGGGCGCATCTCAATATAGGATTCGATTATTTCTGTCGCCGTAGGGGCAACGGTCGCCGTGGCGGTCGCTGTGGTGGTCGCTGTGGCAGTTGGCGCGGCGGTGGCGGTTGGCGTTTCGGTCGGCACCTTTTTGCTGACTGCGCAGCCAGCGAGGAATAAGACAATCAGCAGTGACAATAGAATCAGCCGTTTGTCACATTTCTGCCTTGCATTGATAGTCCGGCTAACGATCATCATTGCGTTTACTCCTTATTTGATGGCTTTCACAAATCGGAGTGGAAACAGCGGTACTTATGTGATCGATGGGGAACTGATTTTGGGGCAGGTGATGCACATACCGTATATTCTCGACAGCCCTAAGATACATAATCATCGGTGTGGAGTCAACGTATGAAGGGGATAATATGATGTGCGTGAGGGAAACTTGCATCTTCTCCCGTCCCTTTTTCCTTCGCGTCAGCGTGACATTTTAGGGGGAAAGAGAATCAAGTATCATCGAAAATACAGGTTTAGCCCGGCGGCTTCAGCCCCGGGCTTCAGGGTCAATTTTCACCGGCCTGGCTGATTTTATCCCACTTTGTCACGCTATATTCCTTCGCCCTGCATTGGCTATCCGCTGCGGATTTTGCTACACTGGCATCCGTGAAACATTCAACCCGGACCCTCACCATACTGTTGATCGCCGCCCTGCTGCCGTTTTTGCTGTCAGCCTGCGCTGCCGATCCCGACGACGAGCAGTTCTATGTCGCCGATCTGTTCGCCACGCCGGGCAAGGCCCTGGCGACCATCGAACTCTCGCCGACCCCGTCGCCGACCGCCACGCTGCCCAACTACCCGACCGAAACCCCGGCGGCGACCCTCCCCCTGCCGACGGTCGTCGTGCTGGCGCACCCGACCATGCCGCTCAGTACACCGGGGCCATCACCGACCCCTGAATCGAACGTCACGAATACGCCCGCGCCGACCGAGAAAGTCTGCGACGAGCCGGGCCGTCATTTCAGGAATGTCCTCAAGAAAGTCGAAGACGCCGCCGAGATGCTGGGCTGCGCCCTGGGCGATCCGATCACGGTACAGGGATCGTACCAGCCCTTCGAGCACGGCCTGATGTTCTGGCCGAGCGGCACCTCTGATGTTTACGTGCTGGCCGAAGGCGCGATCCAGGCAGGTCAGGAGACCGATACCTGGTGGCTCTTTCCCGATATCATCCCGGAGGGGGTAGCTGATAGCGATCCGAGTATCGTTCCCCCTGAAGGACTGCTCCAGCCGGAGCGCGGCTTCGGGTATGTCTGGCGCAGCAATGCCTTCATTCGTGACAGCCTGGGCTGGGCCAATCACTACGAGATTCCCTATGACAGCCGCTGGCAGATTTTTGAGAACGGCTGGATGTTCACCGGCCCGGTCGGCGAGACGACCTATATCCTCGTCGCGCAGGACGATCCGCCCTTCACCACCGGAATCCACTTCGGGGGTAGGGAGCCGTAACTTATGGGTTGTGTTTCGAGTCCCCCTTTACAAGAGGGGACAGCCTCTCGCATCGCGAAATGCAGGGGGTTCCCGGAGAATCAAAACGACCGCGTGAAAACGCGGTCGCTGTACTTCTGATGAGAGTGAATCACTTCTTCTTCATCAGAGTCATTAACGCTTCCCAGCCTTCTTTCGCCCCGGTCCGCACGACGGCGGCCCGCAGCAACCGCGAACGGCGCGGCTCAGGCATCCGGTCAATCAGCTTCAACGGGTTGACAAATTTGCGCAGTGGTTCGGCGGCAGGGTCCTTGATGATCATCAGAAGCGTTTCGTCGTCGAGTTTGGGCGTCAGTCGCCGCCAGACTTCCCGGTCGCCGTCTCGCCGACGGGTCACCAGTGCCTGGTAGTAGTATTCGCGGAACTCCTCGGAGATTCCCTTCCGACCGGCAAACGCACCCTCGGCGATATTCGGCAGCAGGCTGATCATCGCCGCCGTTGCCGTCGCCGCCGGGTCGGTCGCCAGCAGGTCGATCATTGACATCATGTAGTCTTCGCTGTACTGCCCTGCCTTGCTGATCATCGTACGCAGTACGCCCACGAGACTGTTGCCCCGGTCGGAAGGATTCAATCGGGAGAAGGCGGCAATGACGTCTCGCTGTTCATCTGGGGACAGCTCGGGATTCAGCATTAACGTAGTCAATGCCCGCGAGTCAAGAGTTGCGTATCTATCTTTGGCCGGTTCTCCCATCCCGTTTTTCCCCTGATAGGGATCGCTGGTATCAAACACGCCCGGTATACCTCCCCATTTTCAACCTGGCCCGGAACGAAAATAGTCTGGAATAATTATAGATCTCGTTCAGTATAAGGGCAGTTACCCAATCTACACAACTTTGCTGTCGTTTTTTTAGGAACTTTTCACGAAGTGGCCCGGATTTGGGGTTGTTGAGGGGAGACGCGTGTTTAGTTTGGCCCCAGGTGATAGCCTATGATCCTGGCGATCAGGTCATGCTGGCACGCTTCACAGTATATCACGCCGTTGGCGATCTCCTGGCGGGCAAAGGCCAGCGCTTTTTGAGGCGTCCCGGTATAGCGCATCGCGCATTGATTGGCGCAGTAGACATCGCCGTCTTCGCTGATCGCGATGTCGGCGCGGGTATCGTCGGGGATATCGAACAGCATGCCGATATGGTTGGCGAACGTGTGCTGCATTGCCAGTTGGCGCAAAGGCTCCGACTCGATGACGTCGAACTGGCGGGTTGAGATCAGTGAGAGCATCCCCCGGTGGCTGATGCCGATCACTTCTTCGGCGTTGGACATTCCGGTGGCGCGGTCGTCGTGAACGGGGAGTTCGGTCAGGCAGAGATCGAAATGGGGATGGGTCGCCTGCCAGGGTTCGAGTGTGACCGTTTCGACGAAGCGTGAGGCCAGGATATGGCCGCGATTGTCGTCCAGGCTGCGGCTGATCATCCAGCTGATGTCGGCGTAGGGAGTGCCCGGCGGAGAACTGGGGATGGCCCACGCGCCAAATACACGGATCGACGGCAGGGGATCGAACTGGCCGGGTGTCCCGAGATGTTTGCGTACCAGTTCGTAAATATCTTCGATAGTTTGCACGAGCAGCCGGGCGCTGTTTTGATCGACGCCGGGCGTCCAGGTCATAGAGACATAGGTGCGACGCATCGTACCCTTCCTTTGGCTACTTATCCAGTCTAGCATGAGCCGCCACGCGGTTCAATGGGTCAGGGTCAGAATTGCATCACAATAGACTTACAACGAGGATAGGGGAAAAGGAAAAGAAAAAGGTGTTTGCCCGGCGTTTGCTGCCGGGCATCGACATTGTTTTCGCCGTGTGAACTGCTCAGGCTGTCTCCGGCACCCACCCGTAACACGTACCGAGTTTCTCCACCCGGCCCAGCCCCGGCCAGGGGTAGTGGCTGCCATATACCAGCAGGTCGTGTTCGATGATCAATTCGAGCAGCTTTCGCCGCGATTCGAAGACGTGATCCAGCCCCTGCTCGAATACCGCCAGCCATTCCGGGTGTTCAAGATGGATCATGTTGATCAGCGCGTCGCCCACCACCAGTACCTCGTCATCGATCAGCACCGACATATGCCCCGCCGAGTGCCCCGGTGTGCCGATCGCCTCCACGCCGTCGATGATCGGCTGATCCCCGTCGAGCAGCACGAAGCGATCCCGGATCGACCTGACAAGCTGCCGGAACGCTGCCGCGAAGTCCGCTTCCGGGTGATCCGGGTTTTCCCAGTTCTCCCACTCCGAACGCTGCACGTAGCAGGTCGCCTCCGGGAACAGCGGACGGCAGTCCGCATCGACGCAGCCGGTGTAGTGATCGGGGTGAAAGTGAGTGACGACCACCGTGTCGATGTCGGCAGGTTCGATGCCGAGTTCGCCCAGCCTGTCGAGCAGCGGCCCCGGTTCGCGGACGTTGGTGTCCAGCCCGGCGTTGGGATCGACCAGGACGTGGTGACTGCCCATCCTGACGTAGAGTGTATTGACCTGGAAGAAGATCGGCTCTGTTCTTTTATAATGATGCCGTGTCAGCGCCTCATCCAGTTGATCCTCTGGGGCGTCGGGAAACAGAGCACTGACATCCATCGGGAACTGCCCGACGTTCAACACTGCCAGCCGCGATCCGGCAGACGTTGTGTAGCTCAAGTCCATACCTTTCTATCGATTAGTGTCATGATGCAATTTTTAGCCCGGCGGCTTCAGCCCCGGGATCGATAAACGAATCATTCGAAATCTGCTCAGTCCCTTTGCGGCAGCGGGAACAGCGGTTGGATGAGCGAGTCTTCCAGTTTTTGCAGCCGCCCTTTGATGTCGTCGAGCGTGTCGTAGAACGGCGTGTCGGCGACCTCAAGCGTAATCGGCACCTCGAAGTAAACAGGGATCGCGGTGTAGATATGGAACGCCTGGTCGATCACGACGTCCTGCTCGAACTTGACCGGGATTTCCGTTTGAATCGGCACGTCAAGGACGATCTCGCCGAAAATCCCGGCATCGACCGGCACGGTGACCACCGTATCGATCGGGAGAACCTGGTCGACGGTAATCGGGATCGTCTCGTTTAGGGGCGTGTCGGCGTCGATGATCATCGTCTCGTCGACGACGATGGTCGTCGAAAATGACTGCGTCTGCAGATTCTCGATGACAGCAATCGAATCGGCGACTGCCTGCCCTGCGGCGTTGCGGGCGTTCAGTAGCTGCCGGAACATTACCACGTTGAACAGCATCGACAGGGTGACTAACAGCCACAGGATCAGGTAGCCAAATGGCCACTGACGCGGTTCTTTGTCTTTTTTGCGCCCATCCCTGATCGGCATGTCCAGTTTTGGCCCCGCAGTGGGGGAGGCCTGTTGAGTCTTGTCATCACTCATGATCATCTCCTATCCGGTGGTCAATCGATTATCCTCACGCCAGCATATTACACTCACTGGCATCGATTTGCCAGTAGGCGCACCGAAGCACCTTCGCCCAGGCGGTGGACAGGCTGTTATGGTTGTATGTTGTAGGATTGCGTGCAGGTCTATCCCAGGTTGGGCCAGTGCAGGATGAGCAGTACAGCCAGGATCGCCAGGTTGATCAGGATGCCGATCCCGCCCTTGTCGTGCAGCTTTTGTGCCACGCCATCCCACATAAGGATATAGATGACGCTGGAAAATATCGCCGCACCTGCGATCACTGGTCGCGACCAGCTCTGCTTGAGCAATATCCCGATCCCTCCAGTGGCAAAACCGGCGGCGGCCAGTACCAATGATACATTCGTAAGCATTCTGGTTGCTTCGTTGCCGAGCAGTTTTGCGAATGCCCACGAGCCGTCCGGCCAGGTTAACCCCTCCTGGAGTTCGAACAGTCCGGCGCTCTGTCCGCCGTATAACAGGTGAACCAGCCCGTGCAGAATGATGAATATGCCAAATAAGATGCTCAACATGGGATTACTCCTTCCTGGTATGCGATGGTTTGCACGGAATAAAATCAGTCGTTCAGTTCCATTCGCCGCAGGTCATGTCCGAACCCGGCGATGAACACAAAGATATTCAAAATAGCCGAACTAAATACGAGGAGCATGGCCGTGTTCTGAATCCTGTCGGGATCGGTCATCCCGGGGACGATGCCGAAAATGGCGATCTCTATCCCGAACAGGAGCGTTATCATCGAGATGACGAGGATGACGATCCACAGTCTGGAGAGGAAAGGCCAGGAACTTCGGGGCAGCACCTTCTTCCACCAGGTCAGCGGTGTGTTCATCCGTGTGGCAAAGGCCCACGCCGGTATGAAGAAAGCCACCTGCCCGATGCCACCCCCGGACAGGAAGAGGAGGATGAACAGCGCCAGGAAAACCGTGCGCCCGTATTTGGTTTCGATGAAAAACAGCGACCAGACGACGATGATCAGCCCGATAATCATCGACAGCAGCCCGGCGATCCAGAACGTGGGGAGGATTGTGAAGGCTTCTTCCGTTCCTTCCGGCCAGAACCGCTGGGCTTCTCCTATCGCCTGAATGACAAGGGTGCCGGTCGGTTTGTTGCCCTGCAAGAATTCGAACAGGCCGTGATTGACTCCGGAGAGGCCGAACACCACGCCGAGGGTCGTGACGATAACGCGAGTCGCGTTAAGATTGTCGAAAGATGTTCGTTCTTTCGCCGGTACATTTTGCGTCATTATTAGTCCTCCTGTTATGAAAAGTGCCGGTTACTACCTGCGAGAACATTGGGCAGTTTAGTATGGGGGCTGAGGAGAAGTAGATAGACTGCTCTCGACGGCACAAGGATACCAAAACATTCCCCAAAACTCAATTCCGGCTCGGCGGCTGTGTGCGGCGTTCAGGCGTGGGGGCGTCACAATAGTGTTACACGCGGCCAGATGACGCTCAGGCCTTGTTGACTCGCTTTTCGGGCAGTTGTATACTAACCGCATCTTAGAATCTGCATACATGGTTGGTAATTGAAAACTGCCCGGTGCGCTCACGTGCAGATGCCCAGGTGTCAGTTGTGTAAGTATGTGATGGTTGGACTATCCATCTACAGTTAGGTTTGGAACAGGCAATGAAAGGTAATCTGAGGGATTTCAGCCCAACACAACTCCTGAGTCTGGTCAGCCTGACAAAAAAAACAGGATCTTTACTGGTCAACTACAAGGAAGGCGACGCGACTCTCTCTTTCAGGGACGGGAAGTTGGTTTACTCTGCGATGGGGAAGGCCGATGGCTCGCTGGCGTCTATCCTGGCGCGGGCGGGGCGTATCTCCGAAAAGCAGGCGGGATCGCTTTCGCAGTATGCTGCCAAGACGAGCGACAAGCAGTTGGGGCTGCTGCTGATTCAAAAGGGCTACATCACCCAGGAAGATATCGTCAAGAGCATCAAACGGCATTCGCTGGCGTCGGTCAATAGTTTCGCGAACTGGAAAGAGGGCGCGTTTGCTTTTGACCCCGAAAAGCAGCCCGACGAGGGCCGGATCACCGTTCCCATCGACCTCGAAAACGTGATCATCCAGATCTCGCGGTTGCAAAAGAAAGACAGCCAGCTCGAAGAAGAAATTCCCAGCCTCGACATCGCGCTGAAGTTTACCAACCGGCCCAATGTCAAGCTGTCTGAACTTCAACTCAACAA
This sequence comes from Anaerolineae bacterium, assembly GCA_016926255.1. Classification (GTDB taxonomy): domain Bacteria; phylum Chloroflexota; class Anaerolineae; order Aggregatilineales; family UBA3940; genus JAFGOY01. The sequence continues at coordinate 53,809 of JAFGOY010000081.1, forward strand.
AGACGAGTGGCGGGTACTCAACTACATCAAGCCGGACAATACGATCCGGATGATCGCCAACAAGCTCAATATGAGCGATAAGCAGGTCAGGCGCGTGATCGGCAGCCTGCGCGAGGCCGGGCTGGTCGAACTGGCCCATGCCCGCCGTCGGCCCGAAAAGCTCACCGAGCAGGATAAAGAGAAAAAACGATCCAATGTCGTGCGGATCATCAATCGTTTGCAAAGCATTGGGGCAGAATCATAGGGATGGGCGAGAGCCTTTTCGCCAAGATGACATGACCAGGGGACACACAGTCCCCGTTCTTTTGAGGTCACCTGACGTCGTGTAAGAGAGTGAGGAACGATGCAAACACAAACCGTTAAAATGGTGGTCACCGGTCCATTCAGCTCCGGCAAGACTCAGTTTGTCCAGTCGATCAGTGAGATCGATGTCGTGGCAACGGAACGGACCATCTCTACTGAAGAGGAGCGCGTAAAAGATCAGACCACCGTCGCGATGGACTTTGGCCGCATTACCATCGACGACGATCTGATCCTCTACCTCTTCGGGACGCCGGGGCAGCGCCGGTTTGATTTCATGTGGGAAATCCTGGCCCAGGGTATGCTGGGATTCGTCGTACTGGTCGACTCGGCCCGCCCGGAGACCTTCCGCGAGGCCCAGTCGATCCTGGAGACTTTCCGCGCCTATGCGCCGACTCCTTACGTAGTCGCTGCCAACAAGCAGGACCTGGATGACGCCTGGGCGGTCGACGACCTGCGCGTGGCGCTGCGCCTCGACGACGAGATCAAGATGCTGCCCTGTGTCGCCACCAGCCAGGAAGATGTGAAGAACGTCCTGCTGGAACTGCTTTACAGCATTCTGGAAGAGATGGAACTGGACTGAGCCATCCAACATCCGATGGTGGCGCAGTAAATAAGCAGAAAGCCGCCGGGCACAGCTTCACCGGGAGGCAAATGTGCCAACACTAGTCACAAACCAGGGAGTTGTCCATTACGAGGTGGTGGGATCAGGCCCGCCGGTCATTCTGATTCACGGCTGGACTCAGGCGTGGAATACCTGGCGTTCGACTATCGAAACGTTCCAGGGCGAGTACCGGATGTATGCCCCTGACCTGTGGGGCTTTGGAGAATCGGACAAGGAACGGTTTGAATCATTCACCGTCCCCGATTTCATCGACCTGATCGCCGATTTTATGGACGCGCTCGGAATCGACCGGGTGCCGATTATGGGACACTCGATGGGCGGTACCACCGCGCTGGGCGTGGCGATGAAATACCCGGAACGCGTCGAGAAGGTGGCGGTCGTCGGATCGCCGATCAACGGGAAGTCGTTGAGCTTCTTCCTTAAGCTGGCCGGGACGCGGCTGGTTGCCAGCGCGATGCTGGCCGGGGAGAACACGCCGCTGTTAAAAACCTTTATCCGGTTGTGGTCGCCCTTCGTTTCCCGCCAGAACCCCAACCTGTTTTACGACATGACCATCAAGAACTCCGAAGGCTTCAATGTCGATTCGTTCTTCAGCAGCATTCGCTCGCTGCGGCTGACTGACTTCACCAATGATGTCGAGCAGATCAAAATCCCGGCGATGGGGGTTTACGGCCTGCGTGACGTGATCGTGATGCCCAACCAGTTGAAGACGTTCAACCAGCATGTGCCGAACGGGATCGGGATCGGGGTCAAAGATGCGGGGCACTTTGTGATGTGGGATCAGCCAGAGGAGTTCAACAAGGCATTCCGTCAGTTCATGGCGCTGTGATGGCGCTGTGATTGATCTGTGATATTGGGTGCGCTCCGGCGCACCTTTTTGATTCGGGGTTTTAGTCGTATTTATTGGTACTGATTATTTGGGATAATCGGAACTTGTGCCCTGCGCGATATTGTCTTACTCGCAAGGGTCGCGCTCGCGCAGCACGATTACCCAGCCCTCGAATGCTTCCGTGCGGATCGGGGCGATATTCGCCAGCAGTATGCAGACCCTCGGTTGGTTGAGTGCGATCTCGGTTTGCAGCGAGCCAAACCTGACATCTTCGAGTTGTTTGAGCAGCGGAAGAATTTTGGAGCCGATGGGTAGATCGTCCAGGGGAAGCCCGGAGATGATCCCCTCCAGCTTAAGCATATTGTTGAGGGCCGGGTTTACCTGCCGGATGATGCAGTTGTCATCGATCACGATCAGGCCGTCGGGCATGCTGTTGAAGATCGCATCGAGCAGCATGTAGGCAGTTTCGAGTTCCTTGCGCCGCGCTTTCTCTACCGAATAAATCCGGGCGAGGTCTTTGCCGTATTCAATTGTCTGCTGATGGTTGCGATTCTGTTCGTCGAGTAGTTCCCTGTCGGCGTCGTTCATTTCGATCTCCTGCGCTGCGAAGGTCTGTGGCATGCCCGCATTTGTCTGAGTTTCAGTATAACAGCAGGCAACGATAGTGGGAAGTCACAATCCAGATACAATTACGCCCTGACTGCTCCGAACGCTGCCAGCGTCCGTTCGCGCGCCAGTCGGTGATCGACGATTGGGGCCGGGTAGTCCCGGTCGATGATGCTGCCCGCCTCCCGCTGAACATCACCGGGCATCTTCTGCGGTTCGTGGATGTATTTGTCGGGCACGGCGGAGAGTTCGGGCAGCCAGCGCCGGATATACTCGCCCGCCGGGTCGAACTTCTTCGCCTGGGTGGTCGGGTTAAAAATTCGAAAGTAGGGTGCGGCATCGGTGCCGGTGCCCGCCGACCACTGCCAGCCGCCGTTGTTCGATGCAACATCGCCGTCGACCAGATGCTGCATGAAGAACTGCTCCCCGCGCCGCCAATCGATCAGCAAATCCTTGACCAGAAACGACGCGGCGATCATCCGCGCGCGGTTGTGCATCCAGCCGGTAGTGGTCAGTTGGCGCATCGCCGCATCGACCAGCGGGTAGCCGGTTCGGCCTTCGCACCAGGCCGCGAACTCGTCATCGGCCTGCCGCCACGCGATCCGATCATACTGCGCCCGGAAGCTCTGGCCGCGCACCTGCGGGAAGTGATGCAGGTGCGCGATGTAGAACTCGCGCCAGATTAACTCGTTGAGCCACGTTTCCGCACCTCTCCGAGCGATATCGGTCGGTGCCCGGTCGATTGCCTCATATGCAGCGGCGGCAGCCTGCTGCGCGGAGATCATCCCCCACCGCAGGTAAGGCGACAGCCGCGATGTCCCATCGACGTCGACCCGGTTGCGCAGTTCATCGTAGCGATACACAGGCGGATCGTCGCCCATGCGGAACGCCTCCAATCGACGTTGCGCTTCGGCTTCGCCGGGCGGGAAGGGGATGTTGGCAGGCAATGGCTGATCGGGGAGCGGGTCGCTGATTATGTCATCCGGCGTATTGATTGTCCCCGGCGGCGGGATCAGATCGCCCCGCTGCGGCGGTGGGAAGACTTTCCAGGCGCGGCTGAAGGGGGTATAGACGGTGTACGGCGTACCATCCTTTTTCTCGATCAACTCCACCGGGCGAACGGTCAGCCCTTCGACAAGAGTCAAGGGCAGTTCGCGTGCCACACGATCATCGCGGCTTCTGGCGTAAGGCGAGGTGTCGCGCTCGGCGAAGATCGCGTCCGCGCCGCACTCCTTGATCAGCCCCGCCAGCACTTCGATAGGATCGCCCCGCCGCACGATCAGCGGCCCGCCGATGCGCCGCAGGTCGGCGTCGAACGCCCGCAGTCCACCCAGCATAAAGGCGACGCGCTTTTCACCGACATAGGGCGATTGTTTAAAGAAGGAGTCGAGGATAAAGACTGGCACCACCAGATCGGCATGATTCAACGCAGCGGCGAGCGCCGGGTTGTCGGACAGCCGCAGATCGCGGCGTATCCACCAGATCGCGGTCATGGGTGATCCGTATTATTCGCGAGGACTTCGCAGCGGCAGGTCGATGGTGATCGTTGTTCCTTTTTCGAGCGTGGTTTCCACGTCGATTTCTCCCCCCAACTGCTTGACCGTGTGCCCGACTATCGACAGCCCCAACCCCAGCCCGCCGATCCGCCGGACGCTGTGTTCTTCGACCTGGTAGAACGGCTGAAAGATGCGCTCCAGGTCCATCTGTGGAATACCAATCCCATTGTCGGAAACCTTTATGTGTGCTCGGTCTCCCGCTGCCTCGGCCTCGACCAGCACATAGCCGCCCGGCCTGTTGAAATTGATCCCGTTGAGCACAAGCTGGTAGATCGCTGTCCGAACCAGCGCGCCGCTGGCGCACATCTCCAGTGACGCTGGGCACCGGCAGATCAACTCGACCTCTTTTCCGGCGGCGGCAGAGGCCAGTTCTGAGAAAATATCGTCGACGAGATCCCCCAGCTTGAACTCGGTCACCTCATGGGTTCGCAGTCCACCCTGTGACACTTCTGTGAACTCAAGGATTTCGTCGAGCGTGCTTTTTAAGCGGTAAGCAGCGTTGATAATAATTTCGGTAAAATTCGTACACGTCTCTGGATCAGAGGGGGCAGCCTCGGTGATCTCCGATAGCAGCATCTCCCCATACCCGATGACGGTTGTCAGCGGCGTGCGGAGTTCATGGGCGGCAATGTTCATGAACTCAATTTTCTGATATTCCAGGCGCTGGCGTTCGCTCTGGTCATGGAGCAGCACCACCCAACCCTGGGTGCGCCGGGCCTCCAGCCGGGCGATATTTACCAGCAGGGAGCGTTTGACCGGGCGGGTGACCAGTAGTTCGGCCTGGAAGGGCGAGACCATGTGCCGGGCGACGTGCTCAAGCGCCGGGAGCAGTGCATCGGCAAAGAGAACCTCGTCAATCCGGTGGCCTACCGCATCTCCGACAGGCCGTTCGACGATCCGGGCAAAGGCCGGGTTTGCCTGCTGGATCACAAAATCCTCGTCCAGAACGACCAGACCGTCCGGGGCACTGGCAATGACTGCACTCAATAGTTGGTGTGCGATCTCCAATTCTTCGCGGCGTGCCCGTTCCCGCCGGTAAATGTTCGCCAGGTCCTGCCCGTATTTCATGGCCTGCTGAAAACCCACCTGGCTTTCATCTGCTTGATCGCTCTTGTCCTGCTGGTGGTCATCGGTAGTCATGGGAACGCTTCTTTCATCATGGCTTTGCCAGGGGCACCGTAAAGATGAAGCGGCTGCCCTGGCCCTTCCGGCTGTCTGCCCAGATTTTACCTTCGTGCATCTCGATGATCAGCCGGGCAATTGTCAATCCCAGGCCCGTCCCTCCTGCCACTGATTCGGCAGCGTCGGCCCGATAGAATTTTTCGAAGATATGCTGCTGTTCAATTGGCGAGATGCCAAATCCCTCATCCTGAATAGTCACTTCGGCGTAGTCCCCAACGGTGGCCAACCGGATCGTGACTGTGCCGCCGTCCGGTGAATATTTTGTCGCGTTCGATACCAGGTTATTGATGACCTGGCCCAGGCGGAAGGGATCACCATGAACCATCAGGGGATCGGTTTGAAACTCGAACAGGTACTCGTGGATTGTCGATGTTTCGATGAAGGGATGGACCACTTCCCGGATCGTCTGGCAGAGATCAAATATCTCTGCGTTGATTGTCATGCCCTGCCCGGATTCAAGGCGGGAGATATCGAGCAGCTCGTTGATGATCTTCGCGACGTGGACGGCCTGTTCGTTGATCATCTTGAGGTAGGTGGTTTTTCGGTCTTCTTTGAGTTTGCGAGTTAACAATATCTCGCTGAATCCCTGAACGGCTGTCAATGGGGTTCGCAGTTCATGTGCCGCCGTCGAGAGGAAGGTGTCTTTCATTTGCTGGAGTTCTTTGTAGCCGCTGATGTCACGAAGAGATACCACGTGGCCCAGCAGTTGGCCGATCGAATCTCTCAACGGGTTGATCGTTACGGCAGCGTCGAAGATGGTTCCGTCTAGTACTACAGCCGCAGATAAGGTGGCGGAAGCCCTCAAGCGGGCGAACGAGCAAAACGGCGGCGATAATGAGCAGCTTTTGCGC
>JAFGOY010000082.1 GCA_016926255.1 Anaerolineae bacterium
CAGGTTAAGCATTTGTTTGACTCCTTCAACCAGAGTCAGCTTAACTTGCCCCTTCACGTTTGTCTACCAAATGGATAAAGTCGAGTGCAACTATCTACCTTCTAATTTAATTATAGAAGAATAATCTGTTTTTGCTTAGTCAAAAGCCAGCTTTCACCTACATTGTTTAGTTTTCGTTATATTACAGTTGAATTGTGATAGGGCGTGATTTGCCGCCGCTCCGAGTTGGTGCCGCTACCGGTTTTGAGTGGCAGCAGCCAGGTCTTCGAGAATGCGGCTGACGATCCGCTCCCCGGAGTGGCCATCGAAGGGGGTGAGCTGCTCCTGCCGGATTTGTTCCCGCCCTGCTTCGTCCAGCGAAGGCGTTTCGAGGTAAGCCCTGACCGCTTTGTCCAGCTCGTCATAGGATTTGACCAGCCGGGTGCCATGTGGGGCCATGATCATCGCGTAGTGGTTGTAGTCGTAGCGAAACAGGATCGACTTTTCGTAGGGTAGATCGCGGTCGCCATCGAAGCCGACGTGGATCACCGGCGTATCGAAGGCGATGGCGTCCAGCGACAGCGTGCTGGGGCCGTTGATCACCAGGTCGGCGTGCTTCATCAGGTTGATAAGCTGCCGGAGATCGCCAGTGGCCTGATCGGTAGAGCCTTCGTCCAGATCGGTGCTGAAGTCGCTCGAACGCCCGACGATTACATTGTCGTAGGCTTTCAGCTTCCCGAAGCGTTCTCCCCAGAGTTCGTCTTTGGGGTGGGGACGGATCAGCATCGTGGTCGGGAATCCGTAACCCTGCGCGGCGAACTTCTCCGCAAGGTGCCGGGCGATTTCCGGTTCATCAGGGCCGAGGCGGGTATTGTACGTTCCATAGACGACCAGTCTGTGGGTCGGGTCGATCCCCAGGCCGCGCAGAAACGTTTCACGGTCGACCAGTAAGCCGGGCCGGTGATACAGGTCGAGGTGCGCCGCGCCAACCACGTGTACCTGTTCCGGCAGGAAATGGTGATACGAGATCATCTCCCGGCGCATGTTCTGGTTCCAGACCATCACGCTTTGGACATCCGGGGAAAGCGGGCCTTTCGTCGTCGGTTGATCCCAACTGTTGATGTAGGTAGTCATCGGGACGGCGTGCTGGCGGGCCGCCAGGCTGATCCAGTGCGCCTGGATCGTCTGCGGGTAGGTGATCACTGCCAGGTTGGGCCGGTGCTGATCGAATATCTCGTCGAGCCGGTCGAGCACCGGCCAGCCTTTCGCTGTGAACAGTCGGTACAACTGATCGTAAATCCACCGGCTGTCCGGGAAAGGCCAGCCCAGGTAGCGGAACTCGCCGAACTTGCGGAAGCGTTCCTTCGCCGGGAGGTGCCGTTTGAGCTTCTGCGTCCTGAAGTCATTCAAATGGTTGAAGCGGTAGATCAGCCGGATGTGGATCGCAAAGCGAATCGCCTGCACGATCCGCAGGTAAATCCGCCGGATCACCCTGTGCAGGTTATCGAGAGAGGGCTTCTTGAGCAGTTTCCGCAGGCTGTCCCACACGTAAGTCCCGAAGCGCAGATACTCCCATTGGATGTGTTCGAAGCCCTGCTCTGCCACGTACTCGCCGTGTGCCTTCGCCTGGGTGACCATCACGAAGTCGACGTCGGTCGTCCGGGCCAACTCTTCCCACAGCGGTGTGAACAGAAAGTTCCGCACCGAGAAAATATCGAGCAGGAAGATCAGTATGGTGGGACGGTCGGCAGAGTCGGTCATAGTATGGAGGAATCAATTACTACCGCAAACCCCTTCCAGTCCTCACTTTGCTCGGACTTTCCTCCCCCTTTGCATAGGGGGAGGTGGACGACTTGGAAGTCGGTGACGACTGAAAGTCGGACGGAGGGGGTTGGGTGATGCAGACTCAACATCAGTAGGTGATCTTCTTTTGCAGCGTCACGTCGGCGGATGCCAGCACATCGGCGATCCGCTCCCCCGCGTGGCCGTCGCCGTAAATATGCTCCGACTTGTAGTGCCCGTTGTCGAGCTGCTTCTCGATTGCCGCCGCAATCTGATTGCGGTCGTAGCCAACGTCGATGATGTTCTTCCCGCGCTGCCGTCCGTTCTGTCGGCTGCCGACGTTGACCGCCGGGATGCCCAGGAACTCGCCTTCGCGTACCGCCGAGCTTGAGTTGCCGACCATGCACGCGCAGCGGTTCATCAGCCGGATGAAGGTCTCGACCGGGAAATTCTTGTAGAAGCGGATGTGCTCGTGCTTGTGCCGCTCGCGGAACTTCCGCATCCCGCGGGAGATGTCCTCCGAACCCGCGTCGACGTTCGGCCAGAGCATGATCGCCGGGATTTGCAGCACTTCGAGTGCCATCAGCGTCTCGCTGATCTGGTCTTCACCCTGGCCGTATTCGGTCGTTACCGGATGCTGTGACACCAGCAGGAAGGGCTGATCCAGGTCGATCTCGCCGCCGACGCCTTCGAACTCCAGCCAGGCGCGTTCGGGCAGCGCGTTGTCGTTCTCGACCACCTCGGCAACCAGGTCCATGCGCGGACAGCCGACGACGTGGACGGTCGCCGGGTCTTCGCCCATTTTGACGATCCGGTCGGCGGCGTGCTGGTTCGCCGGGAAATGGATATGCGCCAGCTTGGTGACCGCGTGGCGGATGCTCTCGTCGATGGTGCCGCTGATCTCGCCGCCCATCGTGTGGGCCAGCGGGATGTTCATGTAGGCGGCGGCGATGGCAGTCGCCATCGTCTCGAAGCGGTCGCCGACGGTGATCACGATGTCGGGTTGCAGGTTGTCGAAGACGGTGGGCAGTTCGAGCAGCCCCAGCCCGGTCGATTTCGCCATCGTGAGCGGCGTTTCCCCCTCGATGATCATGTGGACGCGGGCGTCGGGTTTGAAGCCATCGGCCTCGATCACCTCGACCACCGATCCGAAGCGGTCGAGCAGGGCCGACGCCCCGGCCACGACGATCAGTTCGAGATCGGGGTGATCTTGTATGGCGCGCATGGCGCTCTTGATGCTGCTATAATTGGCGCGGGAGCCGACCACGACGCCGATTTTTCGCTTGGGCATAATTCTCTCTTGTTTTACTTGGTATCGCGGAGGCAATCTTACTCTATCCGGGGCGATTGTACCAGTGGGCTTCAGGTAAAGTTAGCTTAACTATATAACCGAGGATGTATGTCAATTCTAATCTTATACACTGATTTGAGAATCTTACCATCCATTCTTCAGAAAGCGGAAGTGGAATGGTGCAAAGGCTTATCCGCATTCGACGCAGTTAGGCAATCCTTTGGATCGAAAGTCGCAAATGACATACAACAAGACCTGATAAGGAACAATACAGAGCTAATTGTTGCTTGGTATAACAAAGCAAGCGGAGATATTTGTGAAATTGGTGGGGTTGGTACTCTTGATTGGGTGATAGACGACTATACATTGCTAACAATCACCTATGAAAATGCGAATACCACAGAAGAGCAGATAGCAGAAGCCGACCAATGGACTTTGGAAAATGACATCTTAAAATATGAGGGATATCCCTAGACGACGACTTAATATGTTTCCAAAAGATGAACAAAACCGGTTAATTGAGCAGAGCAAACAGTTATATCAGTCATCAAACGATGTTGAAGTTGTGTTACGATATCTGAGGGATGAAACAAACAATCGGGCTGTGACGTATGTTGTATTGATCGAGGCTATAGGTATGTCACCCCAAGAAGCAAAAAAGACAATACATTACAGCAAAACATGGGCTGATACGAAACCCCAACGAGAAGAGTTTTCAAAGTCGGTCAACAAGGCGCTAGATGAGATGAAGAAATAGGCTTCTGCCCGCTCACCCCTCCAGATACGACTCCTTGATCAGCGTATCCTTCGGGATTTGATGCGCCGCCCGCCTGCCGATCACCTTTGCGTGGTCGCGGGCCGGGATGCCCGTCCCCGGCTTCTTGAACCCGATCATCGACCGCGTGATGATCACCCCGGCGGGGATGTCGATCACCGAGACGATGCTCTTTTCGAAGATTGCCTTCATCCCGGCATATGGCTCAATATCGTCCTTCTCGACCGGGCTGGCGAGTGTCGTCTCAATCGCCCGGATGCCCGCTACCAGATCGGCCAGTTCGGGCGGTTCGAGCGAGTGCCTGGCGTCGCTGCCGTACATGTGGCGGCTGAAGGTGAAATGCTTCTCGATCACCGACGCGCCGAGCGTCACCGCCGCAAAAGCCGCGTAATTCGTCAGCGTGTGGTCGGATAATCCGACCGGCAGCCCGTAGCGCTCGCGCATGTCGAGCATCACGTTCAGCCCGACCTGCTCATAAGGGCAGGGGTAGGCCGATGTACACTGCATCACCGTGACTCTGTCGTGGTAGCGCAGTAGCGTCTCTACCGCTGCATCGATCTCCGCCCAGGAACTCATCCCCGACGAGAGGTAAACGTGCTTCCCCGTCTCCCCGACTGCCTCCAGCAGCGGCAGGTTGGTCACCTCGCCGGAGGGAATCTTGTAGTGAATCACGTCCAATTCCTCAAGCAGTTCGACCGCCTCAATCGAAAACGGCGACGACAGGAAATCGACTCCCTGTGATTCGCAGCGTGCCTTGAGTTCCTGCAACTGCTTGAAGCTGAACGCCGTCCGCTCGAAGTATTCATAGCGCGGTTCGCCCTTGAAGTAGGGCGGCATCGGCGCATCGGGGAGCGTTTCGGCGTCGGAGATATGCGTCTGGAATTTGACCACATCCACGCCGCATTCGGCGGCGGTATCGATCAGGTGCAGGGCGTTGCCAAAGCTCCCGTCGTGAACCGATCCCACTTCGGCGATGATGGCAACAGGTGTTGGGGCAGGTGTATTATTCACGACTGGTCTCTTTCGATTCTCTCAGCGCGTTTCTCATCTTCCTTACGCTGCGAACCATCCTCACGCCGGTGCGTGGTTTCTCTTTCAAAAAGGCTCCCGAAGTGCGTGTCAGCCTGCCGGGGGTGTCGGTATCCCGGTAGTCGAAGGCGTTAAGTGCATCCTTCAACCATACCTCCAGAAACTCGATTTCAGCCCCGGATAGTTTCTGCCTGAATTTCCCCACCGGTTTATCGGAAATTCCTTCGAACTCAACCATGTCCCGCGAATTTCCCGACCAGAACACGCCGTTCCGTGTGGGGATCAGCAGGTTGTCGTCCCACTGAATATCGAGAAAGCGGCAGATGTGTTTCAGGGTTGCCTCCGGCTCCCTGACCAGGTCTTCGTAGCGAATCCGCAGGCTGTGATCGGGGCGGCTGGCGGCGAAGCGTTCCCATTTGGCTATGCTGGCCGACCAGTCTTTCACGAACCGGATCGGGTTGTAATCCCCGTGTTTCTGGCTGTAGTACGACGCATAATTATCCCTGGGATCGCGGACGATGTACAGCGCGCGGGCATCGGGCCACCACCTGACGATCTCGTTCAAGCTGTGTTCATTGCTGGGAGTCTTTTCGACCCAATGTTTGCGATCTGTCTGCCCGGTGACATCCCCATAGCTGAAGATCACCGCTTCGAGCATCGTCCTGGCAGAAGGTTCGGCGGCTTGCTGGCGGGCTTCGGTCAGCGACTTAAAGCGGGGGTAATCCAGGGCTTCGTAATTGCGATATCCCGATGTCCAGTTGACTTCGCCATGCTGGAAAGCCTGTATGGGTGTCTCGCTGAGCAGGTAGTCGAGTGACCACAACCGGGGTTCTGTTGCCCATTTCCGAAACATCGTTTCTTCCGGAAAGACAAGCAGCTCCGGGTGATGATCGAGCAGCGCCAGCAGCAAAGTTGTTCCTGATTTTGGAAATCCACAGATGAATAACGGACTCCCGTAGTCTGTACCGTTAGCCGATGCCATACCTGTTAAGTCCTGTCTTTCAGCAGCCATTCGCACACTTTCAGGTCGAACGGCTCGTCGATGTCGATTGACTCTTCGCGTGGCATTCCGTAGGCCGCCAGCCGGTGGCCGTACATCGTTTGTTCTTCGAGCAGCAGCCTTGTGCTGAACAGGTAGATCGCCGCGCCGTTTCGCGCATAGTAGATTGGTTTCTTATGCCGGATATTGTTCCGCTCATCGAAGGGGACGACCGGTTCCAGCCACCCGCCATGGTTGATCCGCATCAGCGATTCGGGGATCATGTTGTGCGGGGCTTTGACAACGCTGACCAGCGAGTCGGCTCCCTGTTCGATATACAGGTCAATCGCCTCGTTGATATGTTTGCTGGTTCGCAGGGGGGAAGTCGGTTGGAGGAGCATTACTGCATCGGGGTGGTAGTCTTCATGATCGCGCAGCCACTCGACCGCGTGGATCACCACGTCGATCCCCGGTGTTGAGTCGGTGGCCAGTTCCGCAGGTCGTAAGAATGGAACCTCGACTCCTCCCACTGCTTCGGCAGCCTCGATAATCGCCGGGTCATCGCTTGAGAGAACGACCCGATCCAACTGGCTGCTTCGGGCCGCTTCGATGGTCCACGCGATCAGCGGTTTGCCGCCCAATGACGTGATGTTCTTATGTGGAATGCCTTTTGAGCCACCCCGCGCCGGGATCAGCCCCAGTACCCGTATCGACATTAGTATCCTCTCCGAAATCCGCAGTCGATTATAGCGCAACAATCCGGCTGATGGGCGGCTAGGGTGCCGATTCTCGATCCATTGGCAGTGTGAAGATGAAACGGCTTCCTCTTTTGTGCTGGCTGTCTACGGTTAGATGGCCGCCGTGCATCTCGACGATCATCTTGCTGATGGTCAATCCCAGCCCGGTGCCGCCGATTGATGTGTTTGAAGCGTCGGCTCGGAAGAATCGGTCGTAGATGTGCTTTTGCTGTTCGGCGGTCATTCCGATCCCCTCGTCTTTAACGCTGACTTCGAGCATCTGCCCGTTGGTGCAGCTGCTCGTCGTGATTTCTCCGCCGTTGGGGGAATACTTCACCGCGTTCGAGATGAGGTTCTGGATAACCTGGTTCAGGCGGAAAGGATCGCCGTAAACGAGTGGGCAGTCTCCTTCCAGGTTGAGAACAAACCGGTGGTTGGGCGAGGTATCGAGGAAAGGCTGCACAACTTCAAGTATCAGTTTGTTGATGTCCACCGGCTCGCGGTTGAGGTCGAGGGCGTTGCCGGCTTCTAGCCGTGAGATATCCAGCAGATCGTCGATAATCCGGGCCAGGTGTGTCGATTGGTTGTTGATCATCTGTAAATAGCTGTTGGCTCGCTCGTTGGTTAAATCACGCGTCAGCAGGATTTCGCTGAAGCCGCGTATCGACGTCAGCGGGGTGCGCAGTTCGTGGGCGGCGGTAGCCAGAAACTCGTCTTTCATCCGCTCGACTTCCTTTGACCGGCTGATGTCCCGCACGGTAAAGACCGCGCCCAGGATAGTGCCAGCATCTTTGATCGCCGCCAGTGCGATATCGGCGTCGAACAGGCTGGTGTCTTTGCGCTGGGCGCTCATTTCCAGGCGTTCGGTCTGGCGTCTGGTCAGAAAGCGTTCCAGCACGTGATTGAGTGATTCCTGGTGCTGTGAGGCGATCAGCAGGGTTGGTGATTTATGAAGGATTTCCTCCGGCGTATAGCCAAACAGACTGCTTATCGCCGGGTTGCAGGTTTCGATCAGGCCCTCCGGCCCCAGCAGCAGGACGCCATCCGGGGTGTTGTTTAAAATCGTCTCTACCCGGTCTTTGGCCTCGACCAGTTCAGCCGTCCGCTGTTCGACCATCTCTTCAAGCTGTCCGGAGTAGGCGCGCAGCTGATTCTCTTTACGTTTGCGCTCGACGGCTTCGGCCAGAACGTTGGCGACGGATTGCATAAAATTTGCGTCATGCTCGGTGAAGGTGCGCCGCTGTCTGGTGTGTGCGCCAAGTACGCCGTAGGGTTTTTCCTGCCCTGGAATGATGACGCTGATCCCGCTGGTGACCCCGTGATTGGTGAGCAGGGGCGGCCCGCTGAAGCGTGTTTCGGTCGCCAGGTCTTCGACAATGACTGGCTTGTCGGTTTTCAGGGTATAGCCCGCTTGCGATTCCGTGTCGGTGCCGGTCCAGATTTTGCCGACATACCCGTCGTCCCATCCCATGCCGGAACGAACGAACAGGGTTTGCGGGGTATCCAGCACTTCCAGCACTTTGGAATACTCGACCTCAAGCGTCTCGGCGACCAGCCGGGTGGCTTCGTCCGTCAAATCCTGGATAGAGATATCGGACAAGGCCATCTGCCCCAGCCTGGCAAGTGCTGCCTGCTGGCGTTCGCGGGCCTGCCGATCTTTTTCTGCTGCTTTGCGGCCTGTGATATCGCTCACCACGCCGATGGTATATTGAGGTTGCCTTTCCTCGTCGCGAACAAGCGAGACATTGAGCTGCACCCAGATCGGGGAGCCGCCCTTGCGTATATAGCGTTTCTCTAATACGTAAGTCTCGCTCTCTCCGTTGACAATGGCCTTTAGCAGAGGCCTTTCGATTTTCAGGTCTTCGGGATGTGTCACGTCCTCAAAGCTCATTGTAAGGAGTTCTTCCGGGGTATAACCGACGATCTCGCAGAACGCCGGGTTGATCTTTATGAGCTTTCCTGTGAGATCTGCGTGGGCGATCCCGGTTGCGGCCCGCTCGAACGTTCCACGATACAGTGCCTCACTTTTTTCGAGGCTGGCGACCAAGGGTGTGCCGATATTTCTGAAAAGGAGGGTGCCGATCACCACAAAGACAAGTGTGCTGATTCCCACCATGATCCCGGCCCGGACGAACGGGGCCTGCACTTCCACCATGTCGATCTTGGCGACGATCCCCAGTCCCAGCCCCCTGACCGGTTCGTAGGCGGCCAGCACTCTTTCTCCCCGGTAATCCAACCCGATTACCGTCCCCGATTCGCCTGACAGCGCCCGCTGCATCGGTTCCGCCAGTTCCGAGTCAAATGGAATGTTTTCCGGGGTGTCCAGGATATCGTGCCGGTGTGAGAGCAGAAAGACGATATGGTCATTTTCCAGCTTCGCCAGTGTAAATTCACCTGTATCGCCAAATCCCATAAATTGTGTATGTGCTTCCTGGAGTTGGTGCAGCGTGGTTTCGCCGAGCTGATCGGCGGGGGTGCCTTGATAGTCGGATTCGTGACGCGCCATCACTTCGATCAGCCGCGCCCGGCTTTGCGCGATCTCGACCAGCCGTTCGCGCTGTTGTTCGAGTGATGTATTGTACAGCACCACGATGGTGATGCTGCTCACAATGACAGCGATCAGCGCCATGATAACGATCAATAACGTGATCCTGCGCCGTTCTCCCATGCTTGCTTATACTCCCGAAAAACCAATTATTCCCGTGAGCCTGCCTGTTCCTGTTCTTCTGTGTAAAAGGGGATGGTGAACACGAATTTACTTCCCTGTCCGGGCGCGGTTTCTACCCTGATTGTACCGCCATGTTTCTCGATGATTGCCTTGCAGATGGTCAGCCCCAACCCGGTTCCGGCGGGTGCGCTGTTCGATCGGTCGACCCGGTAGAACTGCTTGAACAGGGACTCCTGCTCTGCTTCGGTTAGCCCTTTTCCCTCGTCCTGAATGCTGATTTCCAGGTGCGTGTCTAACTCGGCGTTGCTGACCGTGATCGTGCTCCCTTTTGGCGAAAATTTGAGAGCATTGTCGACAAGATTCCTGATCACCCGTCCCAGGCTTTCGGGATCACCCCAGACAGGCCGTGATGCCGAGAGTCCCTCCAGTTGGAACCGGCGATCAGGCGCAGCTTCGATGAATGGCCGCAGTATCCCGCCGATCAGCTCGAGCATGTCGGTTTGTTCCGGGTTCATCTCCAGCCCTCGCCCCGCCTGGATTCGGGCGACATCCAGCAGGTCGTCGATGATTTGTCCCAGGTGCAGGGACTGTTCGTTGATGAAGTGCAGATAGCGATTTTGGCGTTCAGGGGGGAGGTCGCGGGTGCCGAGGATTTCGCTGAACCCCTGGATCGATGTCAGCGGGGTGCGCAGCTCATGGGCAGCGGTTGAGAGCAGGGCGTCTTTAATCTGTTCGATCTCTTTGAAGGCGCTGACATCGTGAATGGCGATGACGAAGCCGCGCGGCAGGCCGTTTTCGCTTGGCAGCGGGGAGATGCTCACGTCGGCGGCGAACCGTGTGCCGTTTTTCCGCATGATCACCATCTCCGAGCGCCAGAACTTGCCAATTCGAATCGTGGCGGTCAGTTCCTGGCTGGTGTATAGTTCGGTTGCTTCCGGGTCGCCTAGAATCCAGGCCGGTTTGCCAATGATCTCATCAACCGAGTAACCGGTATGGGTGGTCAGTGCATTGTTCGCCATCAGGATGTTCGCATCCAGATCGGTGATCAGCATGATGTCCGCTGCGCTCTGGAAGATCGCTTCTGCTTCTACCTTCTGTCGTTCAAGATTGGCGGTTCGTTCTTCGACCAGTCGTTCGAGATTATCCTTGTGGTGTCGTAGTTCTTCTTCGTTCAGTTTGCGGTCGGTGATGTCGGTGAAGATCGTGGCGAACTGGCCCTTACGCGGTGAGTAGGCGGTGATATTATAATAGCGTCCGAGAGGCTCGGTATATTGTTCGAACCGTCTTGGTTCGCCGGTCATTGCCACTTCCCCATACATTGCGATGAAGGGGGTGTTCTCAATCCCCGGGATAACTTCTGTCACCCGCTTCCCGACGATCTTGTCTGCTGGGAGGCCGGTCAGGTCCTCGAACGCCTTGTTGACCGTCACATAAATGTAATCGACCGGCTCCCCGTTTTCCCCGATCACGATCTCGTGCAGGGCGAAGCCGTTGAGCGAATAGTCGAACAGGTGGCGGTAGCGTTCCTCGCTGGCCCGCAGCGCGTCCTCCGCACGTTTGATGCGCAGCAGCGCCTCAACCCGTGCCAGCAGTTCCCGGCTTGAGGTCGGGCGAACCAGGTAACCGTCGCCGCCCACTTCAAGCCCCTCCGCCTGGTGATCGGGTTCGACCAGCGTCCCGGAGTAAAACAGGACGTACAGGTTCTTCGTTTCCGGGGTGGTCTTGATCTCCCGGCAGACCTCAATTCCGTTGATATCCGGCAGAACGACGTCCAGCAGGATCAGGTCGGGGAGATGTTCTCTCGCCAGTTCCAGTCCCTCCTGCCCTGTTTCGGCCTCCAGTACGGTGTAGCCGTCATCTTTGAGTACCTTGACGGATGCAAAACGGCTGGCAGGGTCGTCGTCAATAATTAAAAGTTTGGCCTTCGGTTCCATAGCCAGAAATCACTCTAGGTAGTCAGGCTTGGCTGCAATTTGAGTCTGTTGCCTGTTGTTTTTTTTAGCGTATTCAATAACATCTTGTTAATTGTAAAGTGTCATCCTTGTAAAACAGATGCCTGTTTTTGATTATAGCATTACTTGGGATTTGTTTACCGTGTACACATTACGATAAAGTAACTCTATATTGACCGAATAATGCTTGACACGCCTTCTCACTGTTGCTATAATTATATTGTACATAGATTATACAAAAATTCTACAGGTAGATGGAGACACAGATGTTTTGGAATAATTCGAAGAATGGCGGGGGTTTTACAGGTAAGGGTATACGAACAGGCAGTGAATATCTTATCGAACTGAATGGGATCACCAAGCAGTATGAAACCGCCGCCGGACCGTTTACCGCCCTGCATGATATCGACCTCCGGATCGGGGCAGGCGAGTTTGTCGCCATCATCGGTAAGTCGGGCAGCGGTAAATCGACACTGCTCAACATGATCGCCGGTATCGACCGCCCGACCGGGGGTGAGGTCATCGTTCAGGGGACGCCGGTTCACAAACTGTCCGAGGGCCAGATGGCCGAATGGCGGGGCCGGAACCTGGGCATCATCTTCCAGTTCTTCCAGCTTCTCCCGACCCTGACCGTCGCCGAGAACATCATGCTCCCGATGGAGTTCGCCGGGCTTTACGCGCCGAAGCAGCGCCGCGCCCGCGCCCTCGAGCTGCTCGAACTGGTCGATCTGGTCGATCAGGCCGACAAGCTCCCCTCGGCGCTGTCGGGTGGGCAGCAGCAGCGCGTCGCGATAGCCCGCGCACTCGCCAACGACCCGCCGATCCTGGTCGCCGATGAGCCGACCGGCAACCTCGACTCGAAGACTGCCGACGCGATCTTCGATCTGTTCGAGCGGCTGGCTGCGGAAGGGAAGACCATCGTCATGGTTACCCACGATATCGAACTGGCCGGGCGGGTAGGTCGGGCAGTGACCGTTGTCGACGGTGAACTGGTCGACGAGCCGGTTCCGGTTGGTCTCGACATGCCTGCCTATATTGCGCCCGATTACGCGCTGGCCGCACGCTAAAGCGGCATTTACTGGAATAAACGATATGCTAAAAATACGATGGTTAAAAATAATCCGGGAGTTGCAGAGCAATAAGGCCCGCACGCTCCTGGTCGTACTTTCGATAGCAGTGGGGGTGTTCGCCGTCGGCACGATTGTCAACTCATGGATCGTGATGCTCAACGACCTGTCCGCTGCGTACCTGGCAACCGATCCCGCCGACGCGATATTCAATCTCGAACCCTTTGGTGATGATGTTGTCAGCGCCGTCGAGGGAATGCGCGAAGTCGACAGTTCCGAAGGTCGCGCCTCGGTCGTCGTCAAGCTGGATACCAGTGATGGCGAGCAGGTGAATCTCAACCTGTACGCCGTCGAAGACTTCCGCCAGTTGAAGCTCAGCCGCATGACGCAGGAAACCGGCGATTGGCCGCCCCTGCGCCGCCAGATATTTGTCGAGCGTTCCTGGGCAGACAGCCTCGAGGGGGTTGCTATCGGCGACAACGTGATCGTCGAAGCGCCCGATGGCCGCGAGTATGAGCTTGTTTTCGGCGGCCTCGCCCATGACCTTCACCAGCCGTCAGCTTTTGTCTCCGATACCGCCTACGGCTATGTTGATCTCGATACGCTGGAATGGCTCGGTCAGGATCGCACCTTCAACCGGCTCTATATCACCGTCTCCGAGAACCGGCTCGACAAAGACCACATCACCGCAGTGGCGCAGGATGTCAAAGAACGCCTCGAACGTGACGGGATCGCTGTACGCAGCGTCACCATTCCCACGCCTGGCGAGCATTTCGCCACGCCGTTTGTCAAGGCGTTCCTGCTGGTGCTCGGATTCCTGGGCATCTTCTCGATGTTCCTGAGCGGTGCGCTTGTTCTCAATACCGTCTCGGCGGTCGTCGCCCGCCAGGTGAAGCAGATCGGCGTGATGAAAGCCATCGGGGGGAGCAACATCCAGATCACCGAAATCTATATTGGCACGGTGGTAGTTTTCGGCCTGCTCTCGCTCTCCATTGCCGTCCCGCTTGCCCTGCTGGGGACGCGTGCCCTTTCCGATTTCTATGCCGGTGCGATCAACTTCGACGTGGTCACCACGTCGATCCCGCCGGTTGTCATTTTGCTCGAAGTCTTCGTTGGGCTGGCGGTCCCCATCACCGCCGCCCTGATCCCGATCCTCGCGGGGACGCGGATGACCGTCCGCGAGGCAATCAGCGATTATGGCATCGGGAGTGACAACCCCAACAGTCTGGCGATGCGGCTCACATCGGGCAGGCCCGGCATCGGCGCGCTGGCGCTTGCTTTCCGCAATACCTTCCGCCGCAAGACCCGGCTTGCCTTGACCCTGATTACGCTCACCCTCGCCGGTGCGACCTTCGTGTCGGTGCTCAGCGTGCGCCGTGCGCTCTATACCAGCTTCGACGAGGTGCTTGGGTATTATCAGTACGACATCCTCACCGATTTCTCCGATACCTACCGATTCACGCAGATCGAGCGCGAGGCGCAGCGTTTGCCCGAAGTCGCCGCCGTCGAAGGTTGGCTGGCGGTGGGCGCGGTTCGCCAGCGTCCCGATGATACCGAGAGCGGCAGCTACCAGTTAATCGGTATTCCGCCGGAAAGCGATTTTCTCGATCCGATCCTGACCGCTGGCCGTTGGCTTAGTGCCGACGACCGGGACGCGGTGGTTGTCAACAGCGATTTCCTGAACGGCGAACCTGACGTGCAGGTCGGCGACTGGATCACCCTCGCCGTCGATGGTGACGATACCCTGTGGCAGGTGGTCGGCACGATCACCACCCAGTACAACCCGACCGGTGCTGTTTATACGACTGGTGAGGCGCTTGGCCGCCAGTTGAATCTCGTCGGTTATGCCAACCAGGTTGCCATCCGGCTGGTCGACGGCAGCCCCGAAGCCCAGAAACGGATCGCCCCGCTGGTCGAGGAGCGTTTCAAGAACGCCGGGATGCTCGTCGGGCGGACGACCGCCATCAGCGATTTCGTCGAGAGCTTCGAGGCACGCTTCAACCTGCTGACCGTCTTCATGCTTATGATGGCTTTCCTGCTTGCCATCGTTGGCGGGTTTGGGCTGGCCGGTATGATGGGCCTCAACGTTCTGGAACGTGTCCGCGAGATCGGCGTGATCCGCGCCATCGGTGCCAGCGACCGCCAGGTGCGGCGCATCATCCTCTCCGAGGGGATCGTCGTTGGCCTGATCAGCTGGGTGCTGGCTTTCGTGCTCTCGTTCCCGTTGAGTAAACTTCTCAGCGATGGAGTCGGGCTGGCCTTCGCCAACGAACCGCTGACCTTCAGCTTTTCTTATGGGGGTGGGGCGCTCTGGCTTGGCTTTGCCCTGCTGATTGCGATCATCGCCAGCTATATCCCGGCGCGCGGCGCGTCCCGTCTCAGCGTCCGTGAGACGCTGGTTTACGAGTAGCGATTGCTGCTGATTGGTCTGCAAACGCGAATTCTCTACAACCTGGGGGATTCGCGTTTTGATTCTGGCCCGATCTTGATGTATCTTTGGCCTGTTGATCGGTTAATCTGTAGGGAAAATACTTTTTTAGAGCGGCACAACCAACACCAATGTCCACTGCACATTTGACCATACGAACCGCTGCCCTCGCCGATGCCGAACTGCTGCATCGCACCTGCTGGCTGGAATTGACCCTCGAGTTTGTCGAACTGCGTCTCAAAGACGTACTCCGTCGGAATGCGCGTGGCCTGGCCTGGGGCGTGGTCGTTGAGATCGGCGGTGAGCCGGTGGCCTACGGCCAGCTGGATCGATGGGGCGAGCGCGGCGAAATCTGCAACCTGGTTGTCGCCGAGGCGTACCGGGGACACGGGATCGGCACGGCCCTGATCGATCATTTCACTGAGATCGCCGCTGGGAATGGCATCCGCCTGCTTGAGATCGGCGCAGCAGCATCGAACCCGCGCGCGCTGGAGTTGTACAAACGGTTGGGCTTCGTCGAAGACCGGCGTGTGCGCCTCAACCTCGATCACGGCGAAGAAACCGTGATCTACCTCGCCCGCCGCATCGCGTGATTGCGGAGGAGGATTCGATCCACAGATAGCACAGCTGTCACAGATATTCAGGTCTTGTTGAGACTGTTCTCGTACAGACCTGAAACTATTGAGGTAATCATCGGGGGATTCGATCCGCGAATTGCGCGAATTTCACGAATTACTCTACCTTGAGAAGCACGGATTAAAAAGGCTTGGAACAATGATTGAAGGGTTCCAAGCCTTTCACGAAACGAACTTTGTAACAGTAAAAATTAGCGTAATCCGCGTAATTAGCGGACTGAATTTGTTTTTATCGTGCCATCTGTGTCATCTGTGGGTTGAATCCTCCCCCATCACCCAACAGGCGCATTACGCGCCAGCCGCATGTCCCGATCCTTGACGAACTTCTCGATCCCCTTGATCAACCATTGTGGTGACAGGTGTGCCTCATCGATCACTTCTTCCAGCGTGCCGCCTGTCCGCCAGCGGTTGTCCCAGTCGGACGACATCGCGTATTCTTCCGACACTTTATTGAACAACCAGGGATGCATCAGCCAGCGGGCTTGAGTTGTGATCACCGTCGAGTCGGCCCAGTCTGCATCCGGCAGAATTGCCTTGCGGATGGCTTCTGGCTGGCGCTGGAACAGTTCTGCACTGGTCGTGCAGACGATCTTGACGTTCAGCCCCTTCTCGTCCAGATCGGGCAGCAGTTTGAGAATGCTCGCCATCGCGCTTGTTCCCTGCACGATCAGCATCCCGCCTTTGGGCTGATCGTCCCGGTAGTCGCGGACGAGATACGCGCCTTTCGCCGCCTCGAAGTGCGATGCCATCCCCAGCGCGTCACGATCCGGCACTTCGATGCCGGGGCGGGTCAGGTGCAGCGCCACGACTGGCACGTCGAGCTTCAGCGCCGCGCCGAGCAGCACCGGCACCTCGTTGTATTCCCAGGGATGCAGGTTGATCACCTGTCCTTCGGGGAACAGCTGTGTGACCCCCGGCGCGAAAATCCCGAAGTGCGTGCGGCTGTCGTCGGCGGTTTCCGGCCCGGAGTGCCCGGCGATCCACAGTACCTTTCCGACCTTCCAGTCGCAGTCCTGCCCGATCTGGCTGAACAGCCGCAGCATCCCGTACTTGAGATACGAGAACGATCCATAGGTTGAGCAGGTGCCCCAGAACCCGTCGAAGTGGTTTTCGGGGTCGTCGGCAAAGTTGACCGCCGCCATACCCGCCAGTATGCCGACGTTGGCAAACTCGGTGATCGTCTGTGGCAGCAGCGTGCCGTCTTCCGTGCCAAAGTTCGAATACCAGCCCCAGCCTTCGAAGTCGCCGTAGCCCTCGGCGAACCCGGCGATCTTGGTCGACCCGGCGAGGTCGGCGGAAGCCGCTATGAACAGGGGCCGCTGATAGTGATCATGCCCGAACGTGTTCACCCACGCGCCCCATTTTTGCAGGGCCGTCCGGTTGGGGATCACCGTCCCCGGTTCGGCATACAGATCGGCGGGATAGTTTTTGTAGTCGTAAATCCGCGTGTCTTCGAACGGGTTGCCGCACTTACCGAGTTTGAAGGTCGGGATCGATTCCGGCACGCTCTCGCCGATCTCGACCAGCGTGTCAGCAATCGTATCGACCAGTTCCTGATCTCCGCGCAGCACCTCGATCACCACCCGCAGGTTGGCCTCGAACTCCGCCCGCCGCGCTGCCGGATCGGTCGGTGCCGCCCCGCCGAAGTTCTCGAACGTTGCCCCGTATTTCTCGGCGAAAACCTCCTTGACCTTCCAGAACTTTTCGCTGTTGATCTTGTGCGGCACGCCGTGCGCCTTGTTGTCGTAGGTCAGGTAGTCGCGGCCTTTGCGCGTTTTGAACCACATCGCGCTCGGCACGCCGCCCGTGTCCTCCCGGTAAACCATATCGAGCAGCGTTTTGGTGATCGGTCCCCACTCGCTGCCCGATTCGGTGCTGAATACGTTCCAGCCGTGCGGGGCGAACCAGTCGGTCGGGGTGCCGTACACCCCCTTGCTGATCGGGTGATCATCGATCCCGAAGTCGTTCCAGTCGACCAGGAAATAGAGGTTGTCCAGCCCCATCCCCCACGCCGAGTTGACCGTTTCGTGGAACCCGCCGGGGGTCAGCCCGCCTTCGCCTTCGAGGATGAACACTTTCACCTCGCCGACCCCGGCCCGTTTCAGCGCCAGCGCTTCCCCGGCGGAGGCCGGTGAACCGTGACCCGATGGCCCGGTATTGAACTTGAGGAACAGCGTCTTGCCTTCCATCTCGGCATGGCCTGAAAGCCCACCCAGGCGGCGGAAGCCGAGCAGGTCTTCCCAGTACAGCGCCCGATCTTCCGCCTTGTTGATCGCGTAGCGCGGGTCGCCCGTCTGCTCGTATTTCACGCGCATAGCCTCGTTGAGCGTTGCCAGCACACAGTACACCAGCGGGATCGTATGCCCCGCCCCCAGGATAAACCGGTCGCCGAAGCGTTTCTCCGGGTGCCGGATATCCCATCGCATTGCGCCGCTCAACATCAGCGTAAGCAGCATATGAACCTTCGACCGTGACCCGCCGGGATGACCGCTCTGGCGGTAGTTGAGGATGATGTCGATCAACTGGTCGATGATGTCCTTTGTCTTTTCCCACTTATCGAAATGACGACTCAATTCTTCATAACGTTGAACGATGTCCATAGCAGGTTTCCTTTGATATTTAATGAAAAACAGTCATCTGCTGGAAAACACTTTTACCGGACGGAATAGTGTCGTATGTCCGAGGGTACATAAATACAGTATGGTTAAACGATAGGATGCTGTCAAGCTGGAGACAAAGCCAACTTATAAGTTCCCTATCTGCCCCCTGAAAGGGGGAAGTGGGCGATGTTTTGTCGCCTATGCGACAGAACATCGGTCGAAGGGGGTGGGGCCTTAACCACAAATGAGCCTTTCCCCCCGAAAAGCAAAGACAGTCCTCAACCGGAATTGAAGACTGCCTGATTTGATTGCACATCACCCAGATTTCTATCCCAGCAGCGCCGCCAGCTTTTCCTTCGACTGCGCCTCGACCGTATCGTGGATGCTGTTCCCGTGACTGTCCATCGTCACGATCAGCGGCAAATCCTCGACATGGATCACCCACATTGCTTCCGGCACGCCGAACTCCAGTTTGTAGACGTTGGCTACTTCCACCACCGACTGTGCGATCAGTGTCGCCGCGCCGCCGACCGCGTGCAGGTAGACGGCTGGCTGATCCTGGCAGGCTTTGAGCGTCCTCCCCGCCATACCCCCCTTGCCGATCACGCCCTTGAGGTTGAAGTGTTCGATCACATCCGCCTGGTAGACTTCCTCGCGGATGCTCGTCGTCGGCCCCGCCGCCACGAATTTCCACTGGTCCTCGCCGATCTTACTGACCACCGGCCCGCAGTGATAGATCACCCCGCCGTCGAGCAGCCCCTTGAGCGTCTCGTAGAGATCGGCTTCTGCGGCTGGGATAGAATCGCTCTTGATGTAATTCTCGACCAGAAACTTGTGCGCTGCGTCCCGCCCGGTGACGACCGTTCCGCTCAGCAGAACGGGATCGCCTGCTTTCAGGGCGCGGATCGCCTCATCTGATATGGGTGTGTTCAGCTTATGCATAGCTTACCTCCTGCGTGTTCAGGTTGATCTCCATCTGCGCCCGGCGGTTGGCCCAGCACATATAAGCAATCGAAACGAAGTAACAGGCGGGCAGCCGGTGCTGCGTGCCGACCTTGACTCCCAGCACCGTCGTCTCGCCGCCGAACCCCATCGGACCGATCCCTAATTGATTTGCCTCGTCCATGATGCGATCTTCCAGTTCGGCCAGTTCTGCGTTTTCGTTTTTGTCGGCCAGGGGACGGAGAAGCTGCTGTTTCGCCTTCACATAAGATGATCCCCGGTCGCCGCCAATCGCCACGCCCAGAACACCCGGCGCGCAGCCTTTGCCCTGCGCCTGATATACTGAGTCGAGCACCACCCGGCGCACCCCGTCGAGGTCGCGTCCCGCGCCCAGCTTCGAATCGGGCAGCTTGTACTGCGCCGAGACGTTCTCACATCCGCCGCCCTTCAGCAGCAGCTCGACCTTAATTGCCTCGTCGTCGCCCTCGTAGAAATGGATCGTCGGGTAGTCCTCGCCGGTGTTGTCGCCGCTGTTCTTCCCTGTCAGCGGATCGACTGCGTTAGGCCGCAGATAGGCCCTCTCGGTGGCGATGGCGCATGCCTGCCGGATGTAGTCGGTCAGTTCCCGCATCGACACCCCCACCGGGATCGTCACCTCGAAGATCGGCGTTCCGGTGTCCTGGCAGATCGGCGTCGATTTCTCGCGGGCCATCTCGACGTTTTTAATCAGTGTATCGAAGGCGCTCTCCGCCGCCGACCCTTCCTCTTCCTTGTCTCTGGCCTTGCGCAGCGAACCCTCCATATCAACAGGCAGATCGGTCGCCGCCCGCCGGATCAACTCGACAAAATTTTGCGTATAGTCTTTCATTGAACTTCACCTTCCTTTGTGTCCATTCAATTCCATCTTTCGTGTCTAGGTTGCAACGGACTTCCAGGCCAACCGTATTATTAAACATATCAGTAAAGCAAAACTTCTATATGTTCCCCCTGATTAAACGTTAGTGGTCGGAAAAAAGGAGCAACTCGAATGAGAGAAATACCAAAATCAAAGAATACAGTTTTTATTTCATCGACTATCTCAACAAATGTGAGTATTGAAGATTGTTTCCAGTTTGTTAAAGAAAAGTTTCCTGAATGCTATCAAGACCTCTCAGATGGGCATAAGTATTTTCGAGTAGTGTCTGGCAACCCATTAGCCGTTGGCGAAGAAATTGAGTGCGCCGAAAGAGCGGGAAACCAATCGATAACACATAAATATGTTGTCCATGAAGTTGTTCAAAATGAGCGAATTTATTACTTATCGAAGCCATCTTTAGTGAAAATTAAGTTACCTTGGGCCGCCATCGACAGCGAAAGCAATACATATGTCTATTATGATTTTACCAGGGAGGACCAGGATCACAGCTTGATAAGATTAACGATTGGCATTCAATTCCAAAGCATGTTTGAAAGACTATTTTCTCAGCTTTTTATGGGTATATTGCCCTGGAAAAAGCATTGTCTTGAGGAAATGGATGGATTGAAACAGGTTTTAGAAAGCAGCATCGGTCAGTAAATTAACTCCTATAAGCGCATGCAGTTGGATGGCCCTGTGTGCTTTTGGATTCAACCTTTTTCCAACGATTGGGCACATCAGACGGCTTCGGGCAGGCCGACGCTGATGCCTGTGTTTAACCACCTTTCCAGGTTTGGTGTCTGTCGCAGTTTAAGTACCCTATAAAAATCGTGGCGTGTATTCTCCGCTGCTATGTCGGCAGTTGAAACGCGATGATCGTCATTGTCCCATAAATAAACGCCGCAACCCCAACAATCGCAATCAGCACCGCCAGCACTTTTCGAAACGGGTTGACCTTTCCAATATCGACCAGTACCACCCATGCGCCGCTCAATCCGTGAACCAGCACCGTCAGCAAAAAGGCGATATCGATGGCTTTCCACACCGGGTTTTCGAGCCGTTCGATCACCCGCCCGAAGTCGATGTGCCCCGGCGGGTAGTGGACGACGATCATGTGCAGTGCCATGAAAACCACCAGCAGGATCGCGGTGTATCGTTGAACCTGGAAAAAGCGCGTCATGTCAACCCCCTATCCGATCCCAAACGCGAAGAGCAGCATCGGCACCCCACCGACAATCGTCAGCAGCGCCGCCGTCGCAAACGCTGCGTAGAACAGGCTCTTTCGCTGATCGGTCACGTTGAAATAGTGGACGATCAGCAGCCGGATGCCGTCGAAGCCATGATAGACCACCGCCGCCAGCAGCAGCACTTCCAGCGTGATCGTCACCGGGGATTGGAACAACTCCATCCGCCGGTTGAACGCCTCGACGCCCTGGTTGGCTGCCCCCAGCACCCAGATATGAGTCAGCAGGTAGAGCACGAGCACCACGCCGGTAAATCGCCGCAGCACGAAACTGATAAACCCGGTTGTCTTGAACATCGCCGTCTCCGTTACTCCGTTATCGACTGTCCGTACACAAAGCCTTCGTCACTGTGTTCTTGTTAACCTGGGTATTCAACAACCTGCCTAGAGTCGACCGCAGGTCGATTATCGTTTTAGCCCGGCGCTTCAGCGCTGGGAAAAGCCTTCCCTTTTTCCTTACAGCGTCTTTTGACGCTCTTCCCGTTCCTTCTCGAACGCCAGCCGACGCTGTGTCAGCTTCCGCAGCGTTTCGATTGCCTCGGTCGGGTTCAGATTCTTCGGGCAGGCGTCGATACAGTTGAAGATCGTATGGCACCGGAAAACTCCATCGGTACCCGATACCAGTTCGAGCCGTTCGGCGGGGGCACTGTCTCGCGGATCGAGCACCCGCAGGAAGGCTTTCAGCAGCGCGTGCGGCCCGATGTACTGCCTGTTCATCGCCACCACCTGACACGAGGCATAGCACGCACCGCACATGATGCACGTCTCCGCTCGGTTCAGCGCCTTGACCTCCTCCGGCGTGACCCGGTACTCCTTCGGGCCGCTGTTCTCCGGCGGGATCAGCCACGGCTTGACCTTGAGATACTGCTCCCAGAATGCGCTCCGGTCGACCACCAAATCCTTGATGATCGGTTGAAACGACAGCGGTCGGATCGTCACCTCGTTCTTTTTCGTCAGCACCGTTCGCAGCGGCGTGTTGCAGGCCAGCATGTTTTTTCCGTTGACGTTCACCGCACAGCTTCCACAGATCGCGTGTCGGCACGACCGGCGGAAAGTAACGCTCCCGTCTATCTCTGCCTTGATGTAAGCCAGCGCGTCAAGGATCGTCATCCCCTGCGGCACGGGAACGTCGAACGTCTGGAGATATGGTTTCCTGTCCACGTCGGGGTTGTATCGCTGAATGTGTACCCTGGCCTGAATCGTCTGTTCTTGTGCTGTCATGATCTCGCCTCTTGTGGTTGACCCCGCAAACTTTTTCAAAAGTTTGATCAAAACTTGATAGTCGTTTTTCGGGCTGCGCCCGAAAAATGAGTTCTAGGGTCCAGGGAGACGCTCTCCCTGGTGGGGTTCGGGGCAAAGCCCCGAAACAATATCAGTTTGCGCTGTTTAATACTTCCGTTCCTGTGGTGGGTACCGATCCCAGTCGATATCGACATCCTTGTAGCTGAGCTCCGGCTCCCCGTTGCTGTCTTTATGGGCCATCGTGTGCTTCAGCCAGTCTTCGTCATCGCGTTTGGGGTAGTCTGTCCGATAATGTGCGCCGCGACTTTCCGTCCGCGCCAGCCCGCTGTTGACGATCACCTTGCTGAACGTGAGCAGGTGTTCCGTCTCGATTGCCCCCAACAGATCGGTATTGAACCGCCTGCTCTTGTCCATAATCCGGGCGTTCTTGAACCGGTCGGTCAGTTCCTGAACCTTTTCACAGGCGAGGGTCAGCCGCTCCTCGTCCCGGAACACGCCCGCGTACCGAGTCATTGCCGTTTTGAGTTCCTCTGCAATTGCCGCTGGCGATTCCTTTTTCCCGTTGATGCTGCTGTCATCCATCAACGTGCTGATGCACTGCCGGTTCTTCTTGACTGCCCCCTCGTCGACCGGTTGCAGCGCGGCTCCGCTGAGCACGAACGCGGCCATCGCCTTCCCCGACCGCCGTCCGAACACCGACGCGCCTAATAAGCTGTTTGTCCCCAGCCGGTTGGCCCCATGCACGCTGATGCAGGCGCATTCCCCGGCGGCATAGAACCCCACCACGGGAGTTCCTTCCGCATCGGAGATCACCTGTCCGTTGGCGTTGACGGGAATGCCCCCCATGCTGTAGTGGGCGGTCGGCTGGATCGGCGCTGGTGCGTCGATAATGTCGACCCCCGCGAAGTTCAGCGCCAGTTCGCGCACCTGCGGCAGCCGCTCCATGATCTTCTCTGCGCCCAGGTGAGTCATGTCGAGGTAGATTCCCTCCCCGTCTGCCCCGACCCCGCGCCCTTGTTCGATCTCGGTCTGCTCCGACCGGCTGACCAGGTCTCTGGGGGCCAGTTCCATTTTGTCGGGGGCATAGTTTTCCATGAACCGGTCGCCGTTCACGTTGCGCAGATAGCCGCCTTCGCCTCGACACGCCTCGCTCATCAGGATGCCCTTACCGTATACCCCGGTCGGGTGGAACTGCACGAATTCCATGTCCATCAGCGGGACGCCTGCGTTATAGGCGATGGCGACCCCGTCCCCGGTGTTGGCGGTCGCATTCGAGGTGATCTTCCAGGCGCGGCCATACCCGCCTGTCCCGAAGAACACCGCCTTCGCCCGGATCAGGTAAAGCTCCCCCGTCGTGATGTCGAGCGCCACGACGCCCCGGCACACGTTATCCTCGACCAGCAGATCGAGGCAGTACCATTCGGCGTAGAATTTGACCCCGTTCCTGACCGCCTGCTCGTGGATTGTATGCAGCAGCACGTGCCCGGTGTAGTCTGCCGCGTAGTTGGCGCGGGGGACGCTGTGACCGCCGAACCGCCGCTGCGCGATCCGCCCGTCGGGGGTGCGGCTGAACACGCAGCCCATCCGCTCGTACTGGTAGACGATCTCCGGCGCTTCGTTGACCATGATCTCGATGGCACCCTGGTCGCCCAGCCAGTCCGAGCCTTTGATTGTGTCGAACATGTGCAGGTCGGGGCTGTCGATGGGATCGTCTCCAGGGGGGATTTGCTCAAGAGGCCCGCGCGGGCCGGTGCCTTCGACCGGGCGCACGTTGTTCAGCGCGGCGGCGATGCCGCCCTGCGCCGCGCTGCTGTGCGAGCGCAGCGGGTGAACTTTTGACAGTACGCCGATGTCTTTCACGCCGTTCTCGCCCGCCGACATCGCGGCCCAGGTTCCGGCCAACCCTGCCCCGACGATCAGAATATCATGCGTGATGACGTTGAGGTCTGCCATGCTGGTTCTCCTGCGAGTCTTGTGCTGCGTGATCAATTGTCGTAAGGATATGATATACACAGGTGCCCGGCTTGAATAGTCTGTTTGTCATGTCTTTAAGCGGGGTTCCTCGTGATTGGTACGATCAATATCAACTATGCCGATTCGCCCTGGCTGGTGGAGGTAAATAAAATTTTGATCAAACTTTTTAAAAAGTTTGTGGGGTTACAGGGGAAAAGCCCCTGTAAAATGTCGCTTTTCAGCAGTCCCCCAGACACAGCCCCAGGTCACGCGCCGTCAGCACCCAGGGATGATCCGGCGGTACGACCTTGCACTTCCCGGCCACCTTTTCGAGCGGCACCGGGACTGCCTTTTCACCCCGCGCGGCGATCATCACTCCGCCGATTCCCTCGTTGATGCACTGCGTGCAGGCCGTGCCCAATCGGGTTGCCAGCAGCCGGTCGTAGGGGGTCGGCGTGCCGCCCCGCTGAAGGTGCCCCAGGATTGTCAGCCGCGATTCGAGCGTCGTCAACCGTTCCAGTTCGTGGGTCAGCCGCAGCGTGTTGCCGGTATGCCTGGCTTCCAATTCTTTCAACTCTTTCTGTGCTTCTTTATACGCCTTGTTATCCTTCGATCTCTTGGCCTGCTTCACTGCTTTTCGCGTCGCCTTCAATGCCCTCGCAGTATCGACCGACATCGAACCCTCGGCGACGGCGACAATCGAGAAGCCCTTCCCGCCCCGGCTGCGCTGCCTGATCGCCTCCGCGACGTGTTCGATCTGGTAGGGGATTTCGGGGATCAGGATCACGTCCGCGCCGCCCGCCAGCCCTGCGCCAAGCGACAGCCAGCCGCTGTTGTGCCCCATGATCTCGACCACGATGATCCGGTGGTGGCTGTGGGCAGTCGAGTGCAGCCGGTCGATGGCTTCGGTGGCGATGGACATCGCCGTATCGAAGCCAAACGAGATATCCGTTTTTGCGACGTCGTTGTCGATGGTCTTTGGCAGCGTGACAATATTCAGCCCGGCTTTCAGCAGGCGGTAGGCGTTCTTGTGTGTGCCGCCCCCGCCCAGGCAGACCAGCGCGTCGAGTTGGTGCTTGTGGTAATTCTCGACGATCACACCGGTCATGTCGAGTTCCTGCCCGCCGATAGGCATCCGGTGCGGCTTGTCCCGGCTGGTGCCGAGTATCGTCCCGCCGACTGTCAGGATGCCCGACAGGGCGTCGCTGTCCAGCCAGATCGTGCGGTTTTCCATCAGACCCCGGAAGCCATCCTTGAACCCAACCACCCGCATTCCATACGACCAGATCGCCGATTTACCCACTGCGCGGATCGCCGCGTTCAGGCCGGGGCTGTCGCCGCCCGCCGTCAAAATCCCGATTGTTTTGCCCACTGGTTTGACCTCTCCGGAAAACTAAGGCCGGTGTTTCGATAGATCGATCATAACATATTTGGCCGGAGAAAATATCGATCCACCTACGCCTATCCACCACCGATCTTCTCAAGACCTGAAATTCGTGTAATCCGCGCAATTCGCGGACTGAATCTCTGTTTCGAGCCTATCCGCCCACACATGCTGTGGATGTTTTTACGCAGTCAAAACTCCTGTTTTTCAGCCGTAGGCTGATAATCCCTATCTGTGGAATCTGTGAAATCTGTGGATCGAATCCTTCCCCCGGGATCACAGCTGCCCCGCCGCCGCGTCGAGCAGGTTGAGCGCCTCGATCACCGTCTCCCGGCTCAGGCAGACCGCGTCGCCGAGCATGAACATTCGATAGCCCAGCCCGATCAGGAACGCGATGTCGGAGATGTCGGCATTGTTCGGCACTGGATGCTCGACCAGCGACTCGCACAACCGGCTGGCGACCACCGCGTCCGGGTCGGCGTTGATGATCGTCCGCAGCGCCCCGATGATCCGGTGCGGCTCCCGCACCTCCACGTACAGATCGCCCCGTGCAGCGCATAATCTCCCGTATGCCGCGCTGTGCTTTTCGGCGAAGACCAGCCCGCGCCGCGTCTCGATCTTGAGTATGATTTCCGCACCGGGCAGCAGCGTCCGCACTTCCTCCACGTCCGATGGACTCTCGACATAAGAGAGCATCACCCGCTTCAAGCCGAGTTCCCCCATCGCCGCGAGGTAGGCCCAGTCGGTTTCTGTCAGCGTTCCTTCGATTTCCAGCGAGGCATCGACAATGTTAATCGACTCCCCCGGCCCGATCAACCGGCGCGGCCCGTCGGTCAAAATCAGCCGGTCGCCGTCCACCGCCGCGATCCGGATTCGTTCTCTGCCGTCTGATAGATAACCGTCGACCGGAGTCCTGACCCGTACCGGGTGGCTGATCCGTATTTCCGTGTAGGGCGGGATCGCCGCTCCGACTACTCTTAGCTGCCGTCCTTTGAGATCGACCCACAGCGACTGTCCAAACGAGGCAAGCTGCTTCAGCGCATCGATGGGATCGCCTTTCAGGGGCATGACGGTGTTCAATCGCAGCCCTTTAACCAGTGGATGCGCCGCCACTTCCCCGATGTAATCGGCGTATGGCGGCGCGGTAACAATCGCAGATACTTTCACAGGGATTTTTTTTCCGGGGTTCCACCCCGCACCCCGGCAGGGAGCTTGGCTCCCTGCACCCCGGTATCCATTTATCGGGCGCAGCCCGATAAATGGATATAAAGTTTTGATCAAACTTTTTCGAAAGTTTGCGGGGTCACAGGGGCGGAACCCCTGCAATTAGCTCAAATTCAACGTCGCGCCGCAGAATTTGCAGCTGAACATGCCAATGGCTTCGAGCGGGATCGGTGCGCCGCAGCGCGGGCACTTCATCTCGATCAACTTGCTGACGCTGGCGACCTTTTCGGCGGTCTGTCGGGCAAGCATATTCTTCTGGAAATCGTCAAAATGACCCCATGCGCGGGCGATCAGCCCCATCGCGTAGTCGACGGCACGCTGCTCGTCTTCGATATGAAATATTTTCTGCTCGCCGATTGCTTTCCCCCACTGCACGTCGACCGTGTCCCCCGGTTTCCCGGTTGGGCGGCGCAGGAACCAGGTGTTCCACGTCTCGGCGACCTGCTGCCACGCTTTGTAGGTATTGACATCTGCGCCGACCCGGTCGCCGAGCACCTTGCTGATCTCTTGCCTGGGAACTTCCGGGTGCATCGGCGCATCGCCAAACACGATCAGGAAGGGGGTGTCGCTGGCGTTGGGAATCTCGACGTGGGTATTGACCCAGTGGGCGAACAGGCCATAGCTTTCTGCGGCGTCGCCGCCCGCGCCTTCGCCGTACAGCGATCCGAGAAGCTGTTCCAGGTCGAACCCTCCGGCAAAGTCGGTTGTTTGCAGCGGCCAGCGATCCACCGCTGCATCTCCGATGGCGGCGAAGCATATCTCCAGGTCTTCCCGGTATTGTGAAAGCGTGTTGAAAAGCAGCGGCAGCCGGTCGAAAATCTCGAACGGCCAGCTCGCCATCGATCCGGTCACGTCGATGGCAATAATCAGGGGAGTGGTCGATTCGGTTTTGATATACTTCTTCGGATCGACGACTTTTTCAATCGGCTCGCTTTTCTTTTCGTAGGTTCGCGGCCCGTAGGCGCTCGCCCGTTTGGCCGCCGCCTCCCGTCGCGACGCCCCGCCGGGGCCGTAGCTGTAGGCAGCATCGCCAAACCAACCGCGGGTGTCTCCATCCCATGAATACATCGTTCCTCCTCATACAAGCGTTTCTAAGGCCAGTGTTTGCAATCCGAACTCACGGCGGAACCGTTCGTCGATCCGCCCTGCCTTAATATAGTCTTCGATTGATTTTGGCACCAGTTCGACCCAGCCGTCGCCCCGCGCCATCGCCTTACGTACCATCGTTCCGTTGATGGCGATCCGTTGGTCTTCCGGTACGAGTATCACCGGGCGGATGACCGGGTACTCGTTGGCCAGCAGATGGGTGACATAGGGATTGTCCGTCACGAACAGGTCGAGCGGGCCAAATCTCTCGATAACTATCGCCTTCCAGCGCGGAATGTCGTCCCGGTCGTCGAGAGGGATCAGCGTATAGTTGTCATGATCCGCCAGCGCCAGCCGCAGCATGTCGACCGTCTCGTCGAGTGTGAATGGGTTCCGCAGGTTGTAGCGATTCGCGCTCCCGATCCCGATCAGCGCGTGGTCGGCGCGTGTGCATAACGCCCGCAGCACCGGCGTGTGCCCCCGATGCACGGGCCGCCACCGCGCAATCATTCCGATCCGTCCGACGTGTTCCGGCAGTTGATCGATTAGTGGACTCATACCGCTGCCATCCTGAAAACGATTTGCCTTATCAGACAAAGTTAACCTTGATCGCCCCCAAGTCTGGGGGAGATGGGCCGTAGGCCCAGAGGGGGGGGATCTTCTAATCTGCGTTTAGTATACACCGGCCCCCGCCCGCCCGCGTTTGCTATCATCATCCACCCGATTTATCCTGTGTGTCAGCATTGACAACAGACTGAGAGGTTGGGAGATGGATTTCGTATTTGATGCGTACTGCGGATTGTACTGCGGTGGGTGCGGCCTGTTTCAGGCCACTCAGCAGGGTCGAGCCGAAGCGCTTGCCAGAAAGATGGGTAGACCGCTGGAGGAAGTCACCTGTCACGGCTGCAAGTCAGATCAGATAACCGCCGGGTGGTGCTCGCAGTGCTCGATCCGGGCCTGTGCCCGTGAAAAAGGTCTCGACTACTGCCTCGACTGCGACGAGTTCCCCTGCCAGGACTGGATCGCTTTCCGCGATGCCCCCGACTGGCCCTATCACAAGCAGGCCGAAGCCAACATGAGAACAATCAAAGCCGAAGGGCTCGGCCTCTGGATCAAGCAGCAGGATGCCTACTGGCGCTGTCCATCCTGCAATGAGAAGGTCGCCTGGCTTGATAAGACCTGCGAGAAATGCGGCAGTGAGGTCAACGCCTACCTCAAAGCCGACTGACCGGTAAAACCACTGCAACCAGAACCGGCATCGTGCGTAAAGATTGGTAGACCCTGTACGAAGGAGTGACTGCAATGGAACAAAAACCACGAAAGAAGTTCAACTGGCTGCTGGTTCTGATCTATTTGCTGCTGGCGGGCGGTCTGATCGGGCTGACGGTCTTTCTCACCGAAGAGATTTATGTCGATGTTGCGCTGGCGATATCGCTTCTCTTCGGCTTGCTGGGTGGGATTGCCTATTCCTTCCATCTCAACAAAGAGGGGATCGTCTGGCTGATCCTGACCATCCTCGAATGGATCGGCTCCCTGATCGGCCTGACGGTCTACGTCGTCGAGGAAAACATCCTGGACGTGTCGCTGGCGATTGCGATGCTGTTCTTTATCGCTGCCGGTCTGCTGATCTACACCGTTTACCGTCGGGGCGATGCCGATGGCCGTTCGCTCGCCGAGGGCATCCGCTGGCGGAAGCTTGGCGTCAGCGACGAGCCTGAATGGGAACGTGAGCGCGAGGAAAACCCGGCAGAACGCGACGTGGCGAACTACCACGCCCGGTAGGTAGCGACGCTACTCAAACTCAATACCGACCTTTTCCCGCAGATAGTCGGCGGTCAGCCGCGCGGCTGTCTGCGTGCCGGTTGCGTTCCAGTGCCCATCGGTCGTGAAGCACAGCGGCGGCGACTCTTTGGCCGCTTCGCGCATATCGTCTGTCAGGTTGTAGCAGTACCGCCCCTGTTCGGTCATCCAGTTGCAGAGCGTATCGTATGCTTCGTTCTCCTGATCGGGCAGCCCGGCATCCTCTGGGAAGGCGGCGGCATATTCTTCGTTGTAGATCGACCGTTTTGATGGAATTGTGACTACCACCAGCGTCATCCCCATTTCGCCGGCCAGTTCTTGCGCCGTGTTCAGCCGCTCCCCGACGATCCCCTCTGGAGTCAGGTATTCGCTGTAGATACCCCCGCCCCGATCGAGCGTGATCCCGTTGTCCAGTTCGACCCGGTTCTTGTTTTCCGGGGACGCAGTGCTTTCTGATGCCCGGTGCCCCCAGCCGTTCACCGTATCGATAATGTGAGTCAGCGGCGATTTTTCGAAGAACAGGTAGCTCGTGTAGTTGACCGGCGACATATAATAGAGGATGCCGTTGACCGCCATTCGTTCGTAGAGCAGTTCTTCCCGGTGTGAGTCGTCGATCAGGTCGTTGATGAATACCCCATAGATCAGCACCTCGGCGTCGGTGTCGCGCACCATGATGTCGGTCATCTGGTTGTAGTACCACAGCGAAGTCCCGATCACCCCGTAGCTTGCCGCCTCGACCCCCATCTCCTTGCCGATCTGAGTCGACCACATGTCGTCATAGTCCAGGCACACCCCGAACACGTAGCTGTCCCCGACGACCGCAATCGGCGCGCTTTCCGATCCCGGTGGATTCCGGTAGCCGCGCGAGTCGGTAAAGTAGGTGACCCCCTTGGCTTCTTCCGGACAGCCCAGCGGTTCGTAGTTTTCCAGGTTGGCCTTGCCCCGATATCCCATCCGCAGGTCGTAGCGCAGATAATCCCCCCAGTTGTGGATCAGGTCGCGGCTGCCCCGGTAATCGATTACCCGTGTCAGCACCACCGAGAACAACCAGAAACTTACCAGCAGGCTGATAACCGCCAGCCCCAGCGAAGCGATCGTCATCCCCCGTTCTTTTCGCTCCCGCCCGCCCAGCATAATCGCCAATCCCAGCCAGACCAGCGCCAGCAGCAGTGCAGCGAAAAAGACCCGCCGCGCCGTGACTGGCGCAAACGCCACACGCTGAGTCAATGTATTGACCTGAAACCACGCTTCATAGCCACCTACCAGCAGGATCGTCGTCAGCCACCATTTCTTTCGAAGCCATTGCGATGTGCTGTCGATCCAGGTAACCAGCCATCGGGGTGGGCGGATACCGAGGTAGACCGTCAACAGCCACCCCGCGACGAGCGGCAGCAGCAGCAGGAAATACTCGGTGCTGTACCGCTTGAATATCACCGCCGGGAGGCTTTCGCGGGTCAGCAGCCCGTACAGCCCCAACCCTTCGATGGCGGCCAGGGCCAGCAATACAAATCGTGTAAATCGGGTATCTGTGTCGACGTTGGTTGTTTGTTCGCTCATCTTTTCCTGCCGATTAGGGTGATTGGCAGGCTACAGTTTATCCGAGGCCTTTATGTTGAACAAACGCGACCGTCGGACGGGTGATCTTTCGCCGGTTATCGTTTATACTTGGCGACGGTTTTGTAATTGATTGATTCTATCAGAAAGAATTCGTTGCTTATGCCTGTATTGAAACTGGGCATCCCGAAAGGGAGCCTCTACGAATCGACCGTTCGCCTGTTCGGGCTGGCCGGGTACAAAATCAGCGTCCGGGGCCGATCCTACGTTCCCACCATCGACGATCCTGAGATCGAATGCCTGATGTTTCGCGCGCAGGAGATGGCCCGCTTTGTCGAGCAGGGCATTCTTGATGTTGGGCTGACCGGCCAGGATTGGATTCTCGAAAACAACGCCGACGTCGTTGATCTGGTCGACCTGGTCTATAGCAAGCGTACCAACCAGGCTTATCGCTGGGTGGTCGCCGTCCCCGAAGAGTCGGATATCCACACCGTCAAAGACCTTGAAGGAAAAACCATCGCCACCGAACTGGTGCAGGCGACCCGTCGCTATCTCGAGGAGCACGGAGTCAATGCCGAAGTTGAGTACTCCTGGGGCGCGACCGAGATCAAGGCTCCGCTGCTGGTCGATGCCATTGTCGAGGGGACAGAGACCGGCTCAACATTACGCGCCAATAATCTGCGGATTATCGACACGGTGACCGAATCGGTGACCAAACTGTTTGCCAATCGCACGGCCTGGGCCGATCCGTGGAAGAGGGAAAAGATCGAGGTGCTGTCGATTCTGCTCAAGGGTGCGCTCGAAGCGGAGAGCAAGGTCGGTCTGAAGATGAACGTCCCTCGCGACAAACTGGAGGCGATCACCGCCAGCCTCTCGTCACTCCATACGCCAACCATCAGCGATCAGATGGACCCGGCCTGGGTCGCCGTCGAGGTGATCATCGATAAGCTGGAAGTCCGCGATCTGATCCCCGATCTCGTCAAAGCCGGTGCCACCGGGATTGTCGAGTACCCGCTGAACAAGGTCATCCCATAGCTGGACCCGGTGCCGATCGCTTAATCTCCGGTTGGCTACGGTGTGTTTTCTGGTTGCATTCCGTCCTGTGACTGGTCGGAGATCGCTTTGCGATCTTTCGGGGATGAGGCCAGTTGTTCGAAGACGATATAAGCGGCAATAATTACAAACACTACTGACAGATTGCTCTCGTCCACTTCTCCCAGTAGATAGTGGAACTGGCTGTGTGATTTGGTCACAATGAACAGGCCGCGCATGACGGCGTATGATAGCAGCAGCGGCAGGCCCATAGTCAGTGGGATCACCGGCACAAACTTTTCGAAAAAGCGCCGGGCCGGGCGATAAACCGCGGCAGTGGCAGGAATCAGCACGGCGAAAGTCAGCCAGAACAAGTTGAACAGACGCAGTATCAGCGCCGCCGGTGTCTCCCCATTGAAAAGTTCCCAATTGTGGATGTTGAGTTCATCCTGTGCGTTAACATCGCGGATTGCCTCCGAGGGTTCGAAACCGAACAGCCACTGTCCCCAGCTGACTTCTTCACCGGCCCCAAATAAGAATACGATAACCAGTGCAAGGTAGAAAAGGCGTTTAAGCGTGCTGTTGTCGGGCCGGTGCTCCGGTCGACCGGAGCGTATGAAGGCTACTCCAAACAAAACAGCCGTAATCAGGAATCCGAATGCGCCTATGTTCTCGACAATGCCGCCTTCATGGGTCAGGGTGACAAAGGGAGCAATGTTATCCAGCACTACACTGAATATAAACGGCAGGTAGCTCAACAGAACGTATAGAAAAGCTACCACTGTGTACCATTTTGAGTTTTTCATAAAAAGTAACTCACTTCTACCAGACGCTTGTCGGCGCCCGAAAGTGCAGAGATTTTATAAACAGAATAACGGCGTCAGCCAACATCTTTATCCACAATGGATACTGACTGCCTATCACTATTGTTTATAGTATTCAGGCGATTATAAGTTCAAGAAGAGAAAAGGCCAATCTCTCACTGCTCTGGGGCTAATGGCACAAAATCGCAACAAAAAAGGGCCCAAAAGTGGGCCCGGCAGGATTCGAACCTGCGACCAACCGGTTATGAGCCGGCCGCTCTAACCGCTGAGCTACGGGCCCGAACAAACGAGAAAAGCGGGCAACGGGACTCGAACCCGTAACAACAGCTTGGAAGGCTGATGTGTTACCGTTACACCATGCCCGCAGTGATGAGCGCATTTTACCGTTAAAGTGGTGCCCCGGCAACCCCTTCTAACTGAGAATCCCCTGCTCACTCCGTCACTCGCGTCAGCGTCCGCGTCGTGATCAGCGTCATCGCTACACCCAGTATCAGGATCGCCAGTGCCTCCGGCCACAGCGCAGCAAATCCGCTCCCCTTGAGGATGATGCTCCGCTCAATCGTCAGGTAATGGCGCAGCGGCACCGCCCACGATATCCACTGCATCGTCTTTGGCAGCGTCGTGATCGGCACCAGGTACCCCGACAGCGTCAGCGCGACCATCGCCCACACAAATACCACCGTCGTCGCCTGCTGCTGTGACTTTGTGATCGTTGAGACCATCAGCGCATAGGCCGTCTCGGTGAATAGATAAAGCACCGTCAGCCCGAACAGCACCCAGAACGACCCGCGCAGTTCAACCTCGAAGATGAATTGAGTCACGGAGAGCATCAGCAAAAAGTTGATCGTCCCCAGCAGCAGCGGTGTGATCATCTTCCCTGCGATCAATTCAAGTTTCCGCAGCGGGGTGATTGTCAGCATCTCGATCGTGCCGATCTCTCGCTCCCGGACGATCCCCATCACCGCCACCAGCGTTGTCACCTGGAATGTGATCAG
The DNA here is from genome assembly GCA_016926255.1 of Anaerolineae bacterium. GTDB lineage: Bacteria > Chloroflexota > Anaerolineae > Aggregatilineales > UBA3940 > JAFGOY01. The sequence goes on from JAFGOY010000082.1 coordinate 34,097, forward strand.
CCCCAGCTGTGAAGTCTGCGAATCGGGCCGGAAGTCGAGTGTCTGGTTGAACAATGCTTCGGTAAAGACGCGGATTCCGCCCGGTGGATGATCGTTCGCGTTGACAATCACCGAGTCTTCGATCAGAGCTTGCACTGCCCCCTGCGCCGCCGTGACCGTTCGCCCGGCGATCAGCGAACTGACCCCGTCAACTATCACCTGGATTTGGGGCACGACCGTCGTCGACTGGCTGTCCTGCATGAAGTTTCGCGGGATGACGACCAGCCCGATAATCTCGCCCCGGTCGATCAGGTCGCGGGCCTCATCCAGGTTTTCCGGGTAATACAGCACGTTGAGTTCCCGCGTGTTATCCAGCGCGGTGATCACCTCCCGGCTCAACGGTGAGTGGTCATAGTCGATCACTGCCACGCCCATGCCGACAATGTCCTGGCTGATTGCCCGCCCCAGCAAGATAATCTGGATAGCAGGGGCAAGCAGCGAAAACCCCAGCAGGATTCGATCCCGCGTGAACTGGATGATTTCTTTCTGGATCAGCGTACCCAATCGATGGAACATAGCCACTTCTACAATACTCTGGTTGACAATCCCCGGTTTTCCCAACATTTTGCTTGTCCCCCTTTGCTAAGGGGGGACAGCGTCGAATGTAATGAGACGCAGGGAGGTGATCATGCTCATTGTCAATACTACTCTATACTCACCCCTATACTCATGGACGTTTTGACGAATGCAGTTTTACAGAATAATCCGGTAATTGAAGCCTCGCTACGGCAGCGCCAACCCTGATCGCCCCCAAGTTTGGGGGAGATGGCCCGTAGGGCCAGAGGGGGATGGAACTATACCTTCTTGCTGAACGTCACCAGCGCCCCGATCACCCCCATTACACCCATTCCCAGCAGCGTCGCCGCCTCGAATCCGTAGCTGACCATCTCGACACCCTTCAACGCAACGCTCCGCGAGATGATCATGAAATGCGTGCTGGGCATGCAAAACGCCATCACCACCGACGAGATCGACGACCTGTCGATGGGCAATATCAGCCCTGTCAGGAAGAATCCGGGGATGAACAGCAGCAGCAGCACGATATTCGATACCGCCCGCTGGCTGTGGACGAAATTGGTCAGCATCAGGCAGAACGCCATCGTTGCGAACAGGTAATCGGCGATCATCAGCGTGTACGTCCCCACGTTACCCCGGAAGGGCACCCGGAACCAGAACACGGCCACCGCCAGCGCCAGCAGCCCGCCGACCACCCCCAGCGCCAGATAGACCACCAGCTTGCCCAGCAAATATTCCCGACCCGCTACCGGGGTCGTCACCAGCATCTCGAAGGTGCCCGTCTCCCGTTCGCGGGCCACCGTCAGCGCGAGCGCCATCGCGGGCAAAATCAGCACCAGCGCCATCAGTCCGGGGATCATGCTGACCTGCGAGCGCAGATTCTCATTGAACCATATCCGCACTCGCAGATCGAAGGGCGGAGGGGCGCTTCCCGCGAGACTCGCCGCGTGCGATTGGGTGCGCCCGTCGACCGAACTGATCACCTGGTAGGCGGTACCCGCGTCGCTCCCATCCACCACCAGGTTGACTTCCGCCTGTTCCCCCGCGCTCACCCGCGTGCCAAAGTCCGGTGGGATCACCACACCCCCGTCGGCGTCCCCGGCGCGGAATAATTCCGCGAACTCGTCCGCATTGTCGACGTTCGCCACGATGGTCAGGTCGCCGTCGGCGGTCAATGCGCGGATATACTCGCGGGCCTGTGGCGATCCATCCCGGTTGTAGATGGCGATATTCGCTTTGTCGACGTCGAAGGAGAATACGTAAGCTAGCAGCGTCAATAAGACGGCGGGCGAGAGGATCGTCAGGAACAGGAAGCCGGGATCGAACAGGATGTGCTTGAACTCTTTGACGATAATCGCGCGGGTGCGGCGAACGGTATTCCGGATCACAGTCGACGGCCTCTGCTGATAGGTAAAGCCTGCCGCCTATTTTACCCGGATTCGCGATTCCGGCACTATCAGTTTGTGGGGAGATGTGCTGTCAGCAGTTGATATAGCGAATTGGATTCTGTGCGCCCTGTGTGATGTAATGCTCCACAGAACCGCCGATAAAGTGTTGATACTCCTCAGCGATTTCACCCTCGAACCGCCAGCGGAACTAAACACCTAATAAGCAGATAATGCACTGAGAAGTGTTGGGCTAAATGTGGCTATGATAACATCATAGGACTGATCCTCGATACGATGCACTGTGGCAACACACAAATGCGCTGCCGCCCCTCGGCCCACGGCGGTACCGTCCGCAAATGCATTGTCTGCATAGGCTTTTGAAAGAAGCGGACCGTAACCGAAATCTGATGGATTGAAACGGCGGCAGTACGTAACGACTGGTGAAATGAGTGTCTCATTATCAGTCCAGCCTGCCTGCGTTATCTGTGCATCCAAATACAAATCTAACTCAGCCTCGGTAGCGAAACTAGAATCTGGGATAGTGTATCGTACTGCTAGAACATCAAAGGTTGGATCGCTACCTATCCGATATTTCCCGGTTGTTTCCTCAGTAACATTGGTAAACCCCAATTCGGGCACGGGTTTGTAATGCGGAGCTGAGAAAAGATACCAGCGGCAGACAAGACAGGAGACACATAAAACACCAAATATCGACAAGAGAATCCATAGTATCTGTTTTCTGTTCAAGACCATTTCACCTAACATGCAAATAAGAATGTAGATTCAATCTAGTAAGTACGAGTACGGATCGCATCCGAGGTCGTATTTTAACAAATCAACCTGAAAACTCTTTGCTGAAGTACGACTACCTGGATCCTGTATGACCTGTTCGGGGTTACGGGCATCGACCGGGAACCATCCGTGAATCCGGTACACTTCACGGACAATCCCCCGGTAGACAGTGCAGGCGTATTTTGCTTCATTCCTGCGTGGTCCAACGACCCAGTTCCCGCGTGTGATCTCGTACAGTTCCTCCGCTGACATGCCATAGCGAAACAATCTGTTGACAATGATCAGGATCGTCGGTTCGTCAATTGTGATTGGCTGCGCGTTGTACTGTGCAATGATGTCGCGGGCGTTCATCCTGCCTCGTTCACCTGACTCGTGCCCGGCAACCAGGTTTGTCAGTTCGTCAATCCCCAGTAGATCGATCACCGCCGCCTCGACTTCAAAGGCTTCCTTTTCGGTCAGCCCATGCCGCAGGATGATGTGCTGGACGTTATAACCCTGCTCCCGAATAGCTCTGATCCGATCCAGCTTGTCGCTGCTCGTTGGGTTGTTCAAGGCGTCGTTGACATGCGCAAATATTCGGTTGCCAATTCCCTTGCCCACGTAGAATGTTTCCCCGGCGAATGGATCGATGAGTAAGTAGACGTAGGTGCCGATCTGCCCGATGACCGCTTGCGATGATGGACAAGTGATCCCCTTTTCTTCCAGTCGTCTATGGAAAGGCTAATTGCACTAATTCAAATCTGTACTTGCCAATATGCTCTCAATTTCTTGAGTTCATTTAGCCAGAAAATGTCTTCCTCATATTGATCGTGCGAATCAAGCCGACCCAATTCCCGTGCAAGTTCGAAGAAACCATCGCTGGGACGTGTACCGTTTTTAGGGAGTCCAATAGCTGAGATCATAGGGCGGCTTTTATCTTCGCTGAGGTCTTTTTGAACTACTGCCCACAAAACCCAACCCAGAGCACCGCTTAGACCATCTCCAGAGTAATATTGGTCAAGCCCTGCAAGTCGGATGAGATCGCCATACCAGGCAAAGTCTTCCAGGGTTTTGGCCTTCTCTATAAGTGCCTCATTTACACGCCTGTCATACCACTTTTCGATTTGCTCGTGCTTATCCACGATTGCACCTCCTTCCCAGAGTGCGTATTGTACGGGCACAGCGTGCTGTGCCCGCCGGGGTCGATCGCTGATCGACGTATCGTCATGAAATGTCGTTCCAATAATAGCACAGCCTTCGCTGTCCCCCATCTGTAACCCGACCGTAACCCATCTCCCATTGACCCCACCCGGAGAATGGATACAATCGAGACATTGCATACCAGCGAGGGTGATATGACCAGCCCCCAACCAGCCAACTACACACTTGACCACGCCCCGGAGTGGGCCGACGGCTTCACTGCCTGGCTCCCGGAGCGCGTCGATCCCGTCCGGCGGGTGGGCTACACCCTGCGAGATCTCGTCCGCCGGGGCCTGATCGACGAGGCGGATGCCGCCGAGTTCCACACCGACACCCTCCTCTCCGATTTCGCCTGGCGCTTGCTCTGGGCCGATGAAAACACCCTCCCCGATACCGAGTCGATTGGTGAGGCCCTGCGCACTGCCGAGGGAATCGTCGTCTTTTTGCATGGCTGGGATGGCAGTGGCGATATCTGGGAAGACCTTCCCGCGCTGGTCGTCCAACAGAACCCCCGGCTGGTGGCCCTCGTCCCCGATGTCAACGGGTTTGGCGGCACCCCTTTCAGCACCGATTTTCCCCCTATTGACAAATGCGATCCCCCCGCATTGTTCGCCTCTATCGAGCGCTGGCTCGATCTGCTCGGACTTCGTTCGCCCGAAGGCGCGGAGATTGTCCGGCCATTTGTTTTTGTCGGCCACTCGATGGGGGGCGCAGCGCTCTTTTTCCTTGATGAATCACACTGGCGGCCTGCCGAAGTCGGACGGATAGCTGCTGCCCCGGCTATTCTGCTCAAAGACCGCCAGCGCCAGAATTTCTACAAGGCGCTCGGCACTGGCATCCAGATCAGCGGGATGAACAACCTGTTCGACCGCATTACCGAGAATGTCCTTGCCCCGCGTATGATCGAGGCGCTGGCAGGGTGGGGGAGTGAGCGCGTCCTCGCCGAGCATCACCGCATCTACAGGAACACCCACGAGGGTGTGATCGCCCGTACCTTCGCCGCGATGGGCATGCTCGAAGCCGACCTCTTCCGCGACTCCTGGCCCTTTTTCGATGTCTACCTTGCGCACAAAGACCGTCTCGTCGGGCTTACCGCGATCATGGAACTGCTTGAGGAGATCAATTTCGACCCGCCGCAGATTCATCTCGCGCTTGGCGACCACTACTTTTTCAGCGTCGGCGAGCGGGAAGCGCTCCACACCAAAAACCGGGCCATGCTCCTCAACGGCATCCTCTCGATGGTCTGCCGCCTCCTCGACTGCCAGCGCTAACCCGTCTTTGCCCTACACGAGATTACCTGCCCCCTGGAAGGGGGAGGCAATTGCTATGCAATTGCTTAAGCGAATTGGCCAATTCGCCAGTGGCACGACCGCAGGTCGGGCGTAGGGGGTTGGCGGTTTTCTATTAGCCAACATGCTGATATCATGCACTTACCTTTTCCCTTCCCTTGACATCCCCCCACGAGATGATACGATTTGTGTCAGCAAGGTTTTTAGCTGCCAACACTTGACAGGGAGTCCCCATGCCAAAGCTGATGAACCTGATCCGCAATCATAAATGGCTGGTCATTATTCTGATCGTATTCCTGATTGCCGGGCTGGTGTATGACACCGCCACGCCGATCTTCGAAGGGCTGGACGAAGCGTGGCACTACGCCCTGATCCAGCACCTCGCCAGCGGCGGCCCGCTGCCCGTCCAGGTGCCCGGCGAAGTCGCCGCGTGGCAGCAGGAAGGCAATCAGCCGCCGCTCTATTACCTGCTGATGGCCGGTGCTACCTTCTGGATCGATACCGGTGATTTCTGGGCACACCGCACCCTCGACAGTCCCGATTTCTTCCCCGGTGATCCTAACTGGGAGGGCGATAAGTGGTACTGGGTTCACACCCGCATCGAGGATTTCCCCTATCGACGGACCACGCTCGCCGTCCACCTGATCCGCTGGCTCTCCCTGTTGATGGGAGCTGGAACGATCACACTGGCCTACGCCGCTGCCCGTGAGCTGTTCCCGGAGCGCGAGTTTGTCCCGGTGCTCACGGCGGCGATAGTCGCCTTCAACCCGGAGTTTTTGTTCGTCAGCGCCCAGGTGAACAACGATAATCTTGCCAGCCTGCTTGGTGCTGCCATCGGCCTGATGCTCGCCCGGTTGTGGATGCGCGGCTACTCGACCCGCCTGGGCATCATCACTGCCGTGCTGTGCGGCCTGACCGCCCTCAACAAGCTCAACGGGCTGGTCACCCTGGGCGTGGTCGCCGTCGTCGCCCTGCTCTGGGCGATCCGCGAAAAAGCGTGGAAACAGTTCATCATTCTCGGCGTGATGTGTGTCGCCACCACCTTCCTGATCGCCGGTTGGTGGTTCGTGCGGAACATCATCCTGTACAACGACATCTTTGCCGTCAATGTCCTCGAAGAATATGTTGGCCGCCGATCGATTACTTACTGGCAGGCGCTCGGCGAGATCGTCCCCATGCATTATTCGTTCTGGGGCTTGTTTGGTATCGCCAACATCATGATGCCCTACTTCTTCTACGCGCTTTATGGCCTGTTTACCCTGATCGCCATCGCCGGGCTGATCCTCTCCGCCGTGAAGAACCGGTCGATGAAGTGGCCGCCGCTGATCGTCCCCCTTGTTCACAGTGTTCTCGTTCTGGCGGGTAACTTCTATTACTCGACCCGCTCTAACGGCCCCGCCGGTCGATTGGCCTTCACCGCGATTGGTGCCCTGAGCCTGCTCGCCGCCGTCGGCCTGCTGACTTTTTTATCGGAGAAGCGTCACCGGCAGATTGCCGTCTATGGAATCGCGGGTGGTATGGCGGCGATGGCAGTTGCCGCCCCTTTTACCGACATTTTCCCCACCTACCGGGACGCGAAGCTCCGCCCGCCCCTCGCCAGCGAAGGGATCGAAGCCGAAACTTATTATGATGCCAATGTCGGAGTCGTTGCCGCGCTGCGGGGCTGCGATCTTGCGGTCGAAGGGAATGTTCTTGACCTTACCCTGCATTGGGAAGTCCTCTCCCCCACCGATGCCGACCTCGTGGTGCTGGTGCATGTCATCGACGCGAGCGGTGATCGCAAGGGTGGTGCTGATGGCCCCCTGATAGGTGGCGCATACTCCTCGCTAACCTGGTCGAAAGGCGAGTGGATCGCCGACGAGCACATCATCATGCTGCCCGACGACATGCCCCCCGGCGAATACCATATTGGTACCGGCATGTATCGTCGTGACAACTCCGAGCTGCTCCCGGTCACCGATGCGGCGGGCAATCCCCTCGAAACCTCGCCGCTGATCATCCTGCCGGTCACCTTTGACTATTCCCCGGACTGAGAATCTCTTGGGGGAGTGCAGGGAAATAGCTCTGCATGATCAAGGGTGTAAGTTCCTCGCAGGGAATTTAGGGTGAGGGCCATAATGTGCTTAGGCGTTGTAAAGAAATAACGCCGCATTTTCTGGATGCAGACAAACCAGGATGTTTAAGTCCCCTCGCCATGAGGGAGAGGGGATTTAGGG
>JAFGOY010000012.1 GCA_016926255.1 Anaerolineae bacterium
ATGTTTAAGTCCCCTCGCCATGAGGGAGAGGGGATTTAGGGGTGAGGGCCAGATCGAAAAATGCGGACTTATAGTTTTACAGTTCCTTAGAATCAATACAGCCGGAGCGTTTTTGCTCCGGCTGTTCTCTGCTGTACTCAGGTTTTGTGAATTGCTTACTTATTCGCGAACCGGTAGCCCACCCCGCGTGACGTCAGGATAAATTCGGGGCGTGCCGGGTTTCTTTCGACCTTCTTGCGCAGATAATGGATGTATAATTTCAGGCTGTCAATCGCGTCACCGTATTCCCCGCCCCAGGCTTCGGTGACCAGTTCCTGCCGTGTCACCACCCGTCCGGCATTGCGGGCCAGCACACTGAGCAGCGCATATTCCTTCGGTGTCAGGTCGCGCTGCTCCCCATCGACGACTACCTCGCGGTTCATCAGGTTGATCCGGAAGCGGCCCCCGTCGAAGACCAGTTCCTCGACGACCTCGTTGCGCGGTGCGCGGCGCAGGTTGGCCCGGATGCGAGCGATTAGTTCGTCGTTGTCGTAGGGCTTGATGATGTAGTCGTCGGCTCCCATTTCCAGCCCTTTGGCCGCGTCCTGGCTGTCGGCGCGGGCGGTCAGGAACAGGATCGGCACGTCAGAGAGTTCCCGCAGGCGTCGGCAGACTTCCCAGCCGTCCATGTCAGGCATCATGATATCAAGCAGGATCAGGTCTGGTTGGTGACGGTAGGCCATTCGCAGTCCTTCATCGGCGCGCAGCGCTTTGATCACCTCAAAACCCTTGCGCTCAAGCAGGATGCCCAGCAGCCTTACAGTTGTTTCTTCATCATCGATAATCAGAATCTTGTCAGCCATTGGCTATCACCGTATACGCCTGTTTTCTCCTCTTAACCGTACTCCAATTTCTCCCTAACCATTATTGTCACTATACACGGATAAAAAGACGCGCGCAAGTGATTTGGCGTTTCGCAAATACTTGATATCTTTCTGAAACCTGACTGCCCACAACTGCCGATTTTTCTACCGGGGACAATCTGATAGAATAGGATGGTCGGCATGGATTTGCCTGCGGGTTACATATCTTCGTGGCATGATCGCTGTTTCCCTTTATAGAGAATGTTGGCGACTTCTACTGCTTGATAATGGGTCATTGTGCTGCTCGACTTGATTGTGTGAGTATCGCTTCTACAATCTGACCTGGCTGGAGGAATTGATGCCCAGAAAATGTATCAATTGTGGCGAAGAGATCAACGAGCGGCTGCCGCTTTGTCCTCTCTGTGAGACTTTCCAGGCACCTGAACCTTTACGACCGGCACCTCCCGCCGTCCTTCATTGGAATGGCGAAGACCCATTACTCGATCTCGATCTCTCCTTTTGTGACCTTTCGGGAGCGAATCTGTATCGGGCCGACTTGAAAGGGGCCAATCTCCAGGGAGCGGAACTGAGGCAGGCCAATCTGGCGGAAGCCAATCTTATTGATGCCAATTTACGCGGGGCAAACCTTTCTGCGGCTAAATTGATCCAGGCCGATCTCAGTGGGGCCATTCTTGATGATGCCGTGTTGTGGGGAGCCATCCTGAGACGGGTATATCTCTCGGATACCAGTTTCAAGGGTTCCTATCTGCGCGATCTGGACCTTCGTTATGCCTTCATCGAGGCCACGCTGTCCGGCGCTCATTTGCAGGATGTCGATTTGAGGGAGAGCAATCTTGGCTCCTCTGATTTTACGGACGCGAAGTTGTATCGCGTGCAGTTTGACGGTGCAAACCTGACAGGGGCCAACCTGAAGCGAGCCAGACTGCAAGATATCACCGGGACGGGTGTTAATCTATCGCAGGCAAATTTGAGTGACGCACAGCTTGATGAGGTCAACTTCAGCGAAGCGATCGCGATGAACGCCAGTTTCCGTAACAGTATTATGAACGTGGTTGATTTTTCCGAGTCCGATTTGAGAGACACGAACTTTGACGGTTCGCTCCTGCGCTCGATCCATTTTATGGGTGCAAACCTGCGTGGTGTGCGTTTCAAAGGTGCCGACCTGGCGTATTGCAATCTGGAGACGGCTTCCAGCCTGGCTTTTGCGAACCTTGAAGACCTGTACCTGGACTTTGTCCATCCAACGCGCAAGGATGACGCGGTTATCAGTCGGCTCAGGCAGGCCAGCACGCTGGAGGGTGTGACTCTCCCCGATGGTACGGTGCTGCCCGGCGTGAACGACATTCGCGCTGCTCCCAGCGATGCCTGGCGGGTGATTTTTAACCGGTGGTGCGATAATTAGCAGCAGTATGGTTTTGTTGTACAGGCTGTGATTGATGTGTTAGTTATGGTGAGGCTTCTGGTATGGCTACTCCGCATGTTTTGATCGTCGACGACGAAGTCGAAACGCTTAATCTGGTCGAGATGGTACTCGATCTTCATGGCTATCGCATTTCACGGGCGATGAGGCCCAGTGAAGGGTTCGAGATCGCCTGGAACGACGTGCCCGATCTGATCATCCTTGACGTGATGATGCCCGAGATGAATGGCTACGATATGGCACGACGGCTGCGTGACAATCCGCTTACCGCCGATGTGCCGATCCTGATGTTTACCGCCAAAGGCCGGGTCGACGATCTGGCCGAGGGTTTCGAAGCGGGCGTCAATGATTATGTGACCAAACCGGCTCACCCGGCTGAACTCTTGATCCGGGTCAAGTCGCTCCTCGAACGTTCCTCTGGGAGTGCCCCTCGTTCCCTGATTCTCGCTTTTTCCGGGACAGAACCGCCGGAGGTGTTTTCCATCGCTGCGGGCTGCGCTCTGGCGCTGACCGAAATTGTCGAGCAGCCGGTGACGCTCATTTCACCCAATGCGTTTGAGTCTGCCTGGGACCCTGGGGCTGTCTCGCTGCTCGCTCCCGACGAGGCAGAGATCGATTCGCTTGAGAATATCGTGATCTTCGATCTGGGCGATAATACAGAGCGTCTTGTGCAGGCTGATCACGTTGTTCTGGTTACCGGGCCGGGGCGCGTCGAACTGGCTGCCGCCGACCGCCTGATCAAGCAGTGGGAGCAGGTCGGCGTTGATATCGACCAGATCAGTATCGCTCTGGTTGCCCGCAGCCTGGACGATCTTTCGATCAGCCTCGACCGGATACAGCAGGGTCTGGGTGTGGGCCATCTCTCGCTGATCCCCCCCCTGCAGCCGGGCGAGAAGTCTGCGCCTGTCCGCCAGTTTGCCGGTGACCTGTACCGGCGCATTGCCCTTCGGCACTGACCGGCTGGTGGATGTCGATGCCTGCCGATCTTCGAGCCGCTGCCGGACTGCTGCGCAGCGCCCGGTATGCCGTCGCCCTGACCGGGGCGGGGGTTTCTACCCCGTCCGGCATCCCCGATTTTCGCAGTCCTGACTCCGGCCTGTGGAACGACGTCAACCCGCTGGTCGCCGCCTCGCTGATCGGTTTTCGGATCCGGCCTAAGGAGTTCTACCGCTGGGCCAGGCCGCTCGCCCGCCTGATCGTCGAGGCTGAACCCAACCCCGCCCACTTCGCGCTCGCCGAGCTTGAGCAGCGCGGAATCCTCAAGGCACTGATTACCCAGAATATCGACCTGCTCCACGAGCGTGCCGGGTCGAAGGTTGTCTACGAAGTTCACGGTCACATCCGCGAAGCAACCTGTGTTCGCTGTCATCGTGTTTATCCATCGGCTGATTTTGTCGATGAATTTGTCTATGGCGATGCTTTCCCCAGGTGTCCGCGCTGTAAGGGCCTGCTCAAGCCCAACGCGATCCTCTTCGGGGAGAGTCTCCCCCCGGAAGCCATCAACCGGGCGTATCAGGCCGCCCGCCTCTGTGACCTGATGCTGGTGGTCGGTTCCTCGCTGACCGTCACCCCGGTTTCTGAGCTTCCGGCAGTGGCATTGTCGAACGGCGCACAATTGATTATGATCAATAAGGAACCCACCCATTATGATCACCGGGGCAGGGTAGTGATCCACGAGGATGCTGCCGACCTGCTCCCCCGGCTGATCGATTTGCTAGATGAAGCCGCGTAAAAGGGCGGAGGCGTAACATGTCTCAATCTACCTGGTCGGACGAGTCTGCTGGTGTAAGCGACACCGAGCGACGCTACTGGCATATGCTCTCGCGCTATGAACGCCTGCTGGAAATCAGCCGTAACCTGAACTCCACCGTCGTCCTCGACGATCTGCTGGGCAAGATCGTCCTTGCCGCCGCGCATCTCACCGATACCGAGGCCGCGTCGATCATGCTCATGAGCCGCGACGGTACCCTGCGCTTCGAGGCGGCGGTCGACCCGGCGGGCATTTCGCTCGATTCGATTGAAGTCCCCCTTGAGGGCAGCATCGCGGGGTGGGTGGTTCAGAATGGTGAGCCGCTGGTTATCGAAGATGTACGCAACGAGCCGCGCTGGTCAAGCAATGTCGACGATACGACTTCTTTCCAGACTCGCAACCTGCTGGCTGTCCCCATGCACTCCCGCGATAAGGTTTTCGGCTGCCTTGAGGCGCTCAACAAGCTCAACGATGCTGATTTCACCGAAGATGATGTCGATACGCTAAATACTCTCGCTGCCCAGGCGACAGTCGCGATTGAGAACGCGCGCCTGTTTGAGCAGTCCGACCTGATCGCCGAGATGGTTCACGAGCTGCGCACGCCGCTCGCCGCGATCAAGGCGACCACCTACCTCATTTTGCGCCCCGAACTCAAGGAGGAGAAGCGCGTCGAACTGGTTGACACAGTCCGCAACGAAACCGACCGCCTTACCCGGATGACTACTGAGTTCCTCGACCTGGCCCGCCTGGAATCGGGCCGCACGCGGCTGGCCGAAAAACCGGTCGATCTCCCCCACCTGCTGCGGGAGGCGCTGGAAACGATCCGCACCCAGGCCAATGAACGCCAGATCGATCTGGAATTGGTACTGATGCCCGAAGACGCGGTGATGCTCGTGATGGGCGACAACGAAAAGCTCAAACAGGTGACGCTCAACCTGCTGACCAACGCTGTCAAGTACAACCGCGAGGGCGGACAAATCTGGCTGCGTGCCCGCCTCGAACCCGATCACATCCTGATCCAGGTCGAGGATACGGGTGTGGGGATTTCGACGGAGAACCTTGAGCACATGTTCGAGAAGTTCTACCGTGTCGCCGATTCGGAAGGCTACACGTCGGGTACCGGGCTGGGGCTGGCGATCACCAAGCGGATCATCGAAGGACACGGTGGCGAGATCGGCGTCGACTCGAAGATCGGCGAGGGGACGACCTTCTGGTTTACCCTTCCGCTTCCCGGCATTGAAGAGGGCGACGGCAAACCACCGACCGGCCAGCCCTGATGAAGTTCCTCGCCCTCGAAGTCGAAGCGCCCGGCCTGACCGCCGCTGATTTCGCCCCGCATTCGAGAGATGAGGCCGCCCGTGTCTGGGAGCTGGTCAAGGCCGGGCTGATCCGCGAGACCTACTTCAACCCCGACGATCACACCGCCGTCCTGATCCTCGAAGCTGCCGACCGCGCCGAAGCGCAGCAGGCGCTCGATTCGCTGCCGATGGTGCAGGCGGGCCTGATCCGCTTTGATCTCGTGCCGCTGGCCCCTTACACCGGCTTCGAGCGGCTGTTTGGCGATACCCCCTGATGATCCCTGTTTATGTCCCCCACAGCCAGGAGTGTGAAACATGTCTGACGGACGACAAATCAATGGCGAGTCTCTGATGCAAACGATCACCGGGTTCGTCAACACCGAGGACTGGCCCGCCGCGCGGGAGTACCTCGACACCCACCCGGAACTGCTCGCCGAGGAAGCCGACGTGCTGTTCACTGCCACCATTCAACAGGCAGAAAGCAGCGGCGAAGATCAGATCGCCCGCCTGCTGACGAACCATCGCGACCTGCTGCGGGCCTGCCGCGCGGAAGGCGTCGAGGCGGCGTTTGCTGACCGTGATAAGCAGCCGGATTTATTCGACCTGCTGGCGCACAACACCATCGCCGTGCTGACGGGTGCGTCGGACAGAAAAGAATACTGGTTCGAGGGCGTGCAGCAGGTTAACGCGCAGGCGAAAGAAAATGAGATCGCGCCGCTCGTAGCACTGACCGGGGCCATCTTATCGCTGCTGATGGGCGACGCCCCGGCGAAGATCGACGTGGCGCTGGAAGGAGACTTCAAAGCCTGTTGGGAGCGGATCGTTGCCGGGATTGGGGAATAGATCGTTAGACCAGCGGCTGACCACAGTACGGGCAGGCCCGCCAGCCCTTCTTCACCGCGTTTCCGCAGGCGGGGCAGCTCCCGCTGCCTGCTGCAACCGGCGCGGCGATCTCCCCAACCTCCCCGACGCGCGGCCACTTCCGGGCAATCGCCGCCCGCTTGACCGGGTCGGCGACGTAGCTCTCCACGTAGCCGCAGTCCACACATACGTAATTGTCGAGCGCCGCGTAGTTCCACAGCGTCACCGGGATTGAGTTTGCCCAGTTGCTGCCCATCTTGGTAAATGGGGGGATGTCTGCGCCGGAGTAGACTTCGCTCGAACCACACTTGGGGCAAATGCCGCTTTTCATCGCGCACCTCGTTTCGATCAGGAGAATCAATCAGGCTGCCCTCATTGTAAACGAGCGCAGCCTGGATAGGAACCCCAATCGGTGGGAGATGCAATCAGCCGATCTCTAACAGCACCTTCAACACACCCCGCTCCGACGCTTTCGCCATCGCTTCCTTGCTCTCTTCGAGCGGGTAGCGGGCGTCGATCAGCGATTCGACGTCAACCGCGTCCTTCGCCAGCAGGCGGATCGCTGCGTCGAAGGGGCCGCAGCGCGAGGTATGAATCTGCACCTCGTCGACCACCGCGCGGGTCAGGTCGGCTTTAGGCAGGCCATTATAGGTGCTCTTCAGGTGGATCACCCCGCGAGGCTTGACCAGTTTTAGCGCCTCGGCGAATCCCTGCTCGTTCCCCGTGCAGTCGACCACTACATCAGCGTTCCGCGTTTCGACTTCGCCGGGGCGCGCCGTGTCGATCCCCCATCCGCGCAGCAGGTCGGTCTGCCGGTCGTGGCGGCTAATCGCGGTCAGATCGCAGCCGGTCAGCGCTACCACCTGTGAGGTCAATAAGCCCAGCTTGCCCGTCCCGATCAGCACTACCCGTTGGTGGGGGCTGATGTGGGTGATGTGAAGTGTTTGCAACGCTGCTGCAAGCGGCTCGACGAAGGTTGCTGCGTCGTCAGAAACCGAATCGGGCAGCGGGTGAAGGTTCTCGACGGGCAGCGTCAGGTAATCGGCGAAAGCCCCGTCGTGCCGGTCGATGCCCAGCGTGGTGCGGTTCGGGCACTGTGTCGGCATCCCGGCCAGGCAGGTGGGACATTCGCCACAAGCCAGGTTGATCTCGCCCGCCACCCGCTGACCGTCATGGTCGCCGCCTTCCGCCACCCCCACGAACTCGTGGCCCAGCACCCCCGAAAAGCCCAGGTAGCCCTTCACCAGCTCGAGGTCGGTATTGCAGACCCCGGCTTTCATCACGCGCACCAGCACGTCGCCGTTTGGAACCTCCGGTGTGGGATACTCTGCTTCGTAGCGAAGCACCTTATTATAGACTAATGCACGCATAGCCCGATCCTTTGGGGATACCTCTTCCCCCGTCAAACCCTCATTCGCTCGAAATCTACAATATCGTGCGAGCAGATCATCTCAACCTGATCGCCTACCTTATCTTTGAATGTCTTCAACTTATCGCTGGAAACATAGATCGCCCGTACGGTCTGTACCATGCCGAATAATGCCTTCACGATTTTGCCGCCGGGTGGCAGCTTCGGTGGGTCGTAGATAGTGCCATGATAGCCATAGCCATCGCCGCAGTGCAGCATCCAGCGATCTCCGTCGAGCCTGATCGCCACCATCGCGTGGCCGCGCGTATGGCCTACCATTGGGATCAGCCGGAAGGTCACCCCGCCGATCTCGAATGGCGGCGGGCACGCTATTCCGAACCACTCGTCGCCATCCACCGGGTGCCCGATCCAATGCGGCTCGTGGGCGAAATGTTCGGACCGGTAGGCCCAGCGCTCGATGATCGATGCCGGGTGCGCCGCCGCGTCGATCTCGGCTTGCAGCGCGTGGATTTTCGCATGAGGAAAGTCGGGCAGCCCGCCTGCGTGGTCGAGGTGCAGGTGAGTCATGACAATGTCGCCCACAGTCTCCGGATCGTATCCCAGCCGCTCGATCTGATTCCGCGCCGCGATGCCGGGATGGCGCGGCGTGCCCAGCACTGCCATAAATGCCCGGACGACAAATGATGGGCGCTCGTAATCGTCGATCCCCCAGCCGGTATCGACCAGCACCAGCCCTGCGCCGGTATCGACAAGCAGGCAATGAATCACGCCGCGGCCGCGCCGCAAAAACCCGCCTGTCCCGTTGATGGGCCGCGTTCCAAATGGGTACAGCGGCCCGCAGTCAAGGTGATGGATTCTCATAAAACACTCTTTGAACGTTACCGAATTGCCGCGATTCCAGCATATCACAGAAGAAACAAAAAGAGAGCGTACCGGGTGCCCGGCACGCTCTCTTGTATACAGTTTGTAATATGGGAAATTTCAGCTCAACTGGGCTGTATGCCAGTCCAGCAGCGTGTCGATTTCAGCCACGTCTTCTGGCGAAAGATTCCAGTCGCCAGCCGCCGCCGTTTCGACGATCTGGCTGGGCCGCCGCGCCCCGACAATTGCTGAGGTGATCGCGGGGAGGCGCAGCGTCCAGGCGATTGAAAGCTGGGCGAGTGACTTGCCGTTCCGTTCCGCGATGGGCCGCAGCTTTTCGACCAGTGCCAGGGTTGCGCTGAATCTTGGTTCTTTGAACTGGTCATTTGTCCGCCGCCAGTCGCCATCGGGCAGACTGGCGAGGCGCTCCTGGCTGAACTTGCCGGTCAGCAGCCCGGCCTGCATCGGGCTGTAGACCACGATGCCGATTTCATTCGCCGCGCAAAAATCGATCAGTTCGTCCTCGATCTCACGACGAACCATGCTGTAAGGTGGCTGGAGTGATGCGATCGGGTGGATCGGTTGAACGCGCTTCATCTGCTCGACACTGAAATTCGAGACGCCGATGTAGCGTACCTTGCCCACCTTCACCAGTTCGGCCATTCCGCCCCAGGCTTCTTCGATCATCTCGTCGGGGATCGGCCAGTGAATCTGGTACAGGTCAATTACCTCGATATTCAGACGACGCAGGTTATTATCGACTTCGCTGATAATACCGGCGGCATCCATCTTCCTCATGGTCGTGCCGGGTTTGTTCGGATTACCGACGATTCCGGACTTGGTGGCTACAATCACCTCGTCGCGCCGCCCGGTAATGGCCTTCCCGACGATCTCTTCCGAGTGACCGACTCCATATGCCGGGGCGGTGTCGATCCAGTTGATGCCCAGATCGAACGCCTCCTGGATCGTCCTGATCGACTCCTGATCGTCCTGCGGCCCCCAGCCCCACTGCCAGGGCCCGCCGATGGCCCACGTGCCCAACCCGACCATCGTCAGGTGCAGGTCGCTGTATCCGAGCTTACGGGTTTGCATGCTTGTTCAATCCTTTGTTTGAGAACAAGAAAAAAGGCGCACTCTTTTGGGTGCGCCTTGATTATATATAACACGGTGTCGATTGGTCTAGGCGGCGGCCTCTTTACGACGGAATCGCAGATCGCCCTTTTCCCAGCTTACCAGCAGCGGCACTGCCGTGAAGATCGAGGAGTAGGTACCGCTCAACAGGCCGATCAGCAGAATGGCGATAAACTGCCGGATCGTTTCCCCACCGAACAGCAGGATGGCGACCATCACGAAGATCGCGTTGAGCTGGGTTGCCAGCGAACGGTGGATTGTCTCAAGAACCGACCGGTTGACAACCATGTCGTACTCTTCGCCACGATAGCGCGGCAGGTTCTCACGGATGCGGTCGAAGACGACGATGCTGTCCTGCACCGAGTAGCCAACGACGGTCAGCACGGCGGTCAGGAACAGCGCATCGACCTCCCAGCCGAAGAAGATGCCGAGGATCGACATGACGCCCATCGTGACCAGCACGTCATGGACCATCGCGGCGATGGCGCACGCACCGTAGCGCGGGGCATTAGGCACCGACCGGAACGCGAACCAGATGAAGCCCAGGATGACGATCGCGGCGGCAAGCACGGCAAAGAACGCCGCGCGGGTCACTTCACCGCCGATGGTTGGCGAAACCACGTCGAGCGTCGACTGGTTGTTGTCGATGGGGGCTACCTTGTCGATCAGGGCCTGCTTCAGTGCGGCCTGCTCCTCGGCAGTGAGCGCCCCGGCACGAATCTGCCAGCGGTTGTCTTCCGGATCTCCTAACTGCTGGATCACCGGGTCGTCCTGCCCGAACTCGGTATACACATCACGGATACCCGTCTCAGTGGCAGTGTCTTCGAACTGTACCACGTACAGGCTGCCGCCCCGGAAGTCAATGCTGAGGCGCACCGGACTGCCGAAGGCGATCGTCGAATAGATCATCGCGATGATGCCGGGGATGATCACGGCGGCGGAAATCAGGTAGTACAGACGTCGTCTTTGAACAAAGTTTGAAAACATGGCGGCCTCCTTACAGTCCGAGCAGCCAGCGCCGCTTTTCGAGCATCTCGTCCGAGAGCGGCAGCATGATGAAGTGCAGGAACGTACGTGTGACGGTAACCGCCGTGAACAGGTTGATGATCAACCCCAGCGCCAGCGTAATCGCGAAACCGCGAACTGCTGCCGCGCCGAAGCTCGTCCCGAACCCGTACAGCACCACGCAGATGATCAGGGTCGAGAGGTTCGAGTCGCGGATCGATGTCCAGGCACGGTCGAAGCCAACTTCGACCGCCCGCGAAATCTTCTTCCCGGACCGCACCTCTTCTTTCAGGCGCTCGAAGATCAGGATGTTGCCGTCGACCGCCGTACCGACCGAGATCAGGAAACCGGTGATCGCCGGGAGGGTCATTGTGACGGGCACGAGTTTGAAGACCATCAGGTTGAGCACGGCGAAAACGAGCAGCGCCAGCGCCGCCGAAATGCCCGGCACACGGTAGTAGACCAGCATGAAGAGCAAAATCACGCCGATGCCGATGATCCCGGCCCGGATGCTCTGCTCGACCGAAATCTGACCCAGGGTAGGGCCAACCGTGCTGGTCGATTCGACGCTGAGCGGGATGGGGAGCGCACCGTAGCGAAGCTGAGTTGCCAGCCGGGTGGCTTCTTCGAGACTGAACTGGCCGGTAATCACGCCCGATCCTCCGGTGATCGCCGTCTGGATTCGAGGAGCGGAGAGCACCACGCCGTCAAGCACAATCGCCAGATAATCACCGACGTGCTCGGTCGTATATTCGGCGAACTGGGTATCGCCTTCCGGGGTAAGCCGGAAAGCAACCATGACCTCGCCGGTCTGGTCAGATTGAACGGTGGCGTTTTCCAGGATTTCGCCGGTCATGACGGTTTCATATACCGTGTCGTCCGCGGCAAAATCGGGAGCGTCGAGGCCAACACCGGCTTCTTCCTCAGTGGCTTCCGGTTCGCCGCCGGAGCGTTCCATCGCGTAGCTGGTGAGGATCGGCGTGCCTGACACAATCGGGCCGGGCACTTCGACGAACTCAAGCAGCGCGGTTTCTTTGATCAGCGAGGTGGCTCCTTCGGGGTCTTCGTAGCCGGGAAGCTCGATGATCAGCCGCCGCTCGCCCTGAAGCTGAACGGTTGGTTCGAGCGCGCCCAGGCTGTCAATACGGCTTTCGACAATGTGGCGGACTTCGTCCATCGAGCCTGCTGGCGGGGTCTCGTTGTCGGGGAGATCGGCTTCGAGAAGGATTTTGACGCCGCCTGCAAGGTCAAGGCCCTGACGGAACTCAAGGTCACGGTCAACGCCGTACTCGCCATCATTGTTGAGGTCAATATGGATGCCCGGGTTGCTTGGCAGGCTGACCCAGACCGCAAAAGCAGTCAGCGAGGCGATAATCACCAGCCAGCTTATGTGGTGATCAGGGCGCAGGACAATCAGCAGGACCAGCCCGACGACTGTTGCTGCCCCCCAGATGATCAGGAATAGGTTCACGGGGAACTCCTCAAGTGGTTCTTTTTAAGTTGTGTGCGGTACGCACAAATAACGGGCGGTATCTTAACGCGGCGGGGGGTAGATTGTCAATCTGCCGATGGATAATGCACCTGCGGTGTATTAATAGGAGTTTTGACTACGTCAAGACATCCACGCCATGAAAAAGAGGATTTTGTAACGCGATTTTTGGGGCTACCTGTCGAGAGGATTAATGGGACTCGATTGATAACGAAATATGTTCTTAAATGGTGTTTTGTAACGTGGTTTTTGACCCTGGATGTCGCAGGGTTGGTTTTTGCTTTGCAAAAACTTCGTCCCCCTCTGTCGCTGCGCGACGTTGTTAATCCGCCTGCGGCGGATTACTGGGAGTTTTGGTGCAACCAAAACGTCCATCCCCCGATAAAGAACCAGGGGTTCGCCATCTCCCCCAATCCTGGGGGAGATCAATTGGCTTGTAAAATCGAGTAAAAAAACATATGTTCTATTGTATCAAAACATAGTGAAGCGGTCAAGGTGCTTTTGAGCTTCCAAACAATCTGCCTATAATTGACAGAGTATCTCTTATTCAGCCGGGATTGATCCATGCCCGAACTATTTGTCAGCTATTGCCGCGACGACTCCGCAGTGGTCGAACCCATTGTCGAAAACCTGAGCAAACTGGGTTTTGATCTGTGGATCGACATCGAACACCTGAAACCGGGCACACGTGCCTGGACACGGGCCATTGAAGAGGCGCTTCGGCGGGTTGACGGTCTGCTCGCCTTTATGAGTCCTCAAGCGAAAGAATCACACTGGTGCGATATTGAGATTCTGCGGACACAAGAGTTGGGCAAGCCAATCTACCCGATCTTACTCTACGGGAATAATCTGTCGGCGGTTCCTATCCAACTGACGGGTGCCCACTACACCGATATGCGCGGTCGGGCGGATAGAACGTCAGAGTTTGATCACCTTGTGCAAACGCTTGCCGCCGATTTTGCACATGAGCTGCCGCTCCATGAGATGGAAACGGATCGAAGCGGCCAACCGGTGATCAACATCAACGTCTCCGGGTACGTTGAAGGAGACATCATTGCCATCGGGCGGGATGTTGAAGGTGATGTAAACATTGCAGGTGGTGATATTCTTCAGACGCAATTCCCACCGGAGCCGCTACCAGGACCAGTTGATCCTGAACCTCGTTCACAACCAAAACCGCAGAACAGGCTATTAGTGATCGTTGCTGCTATCATTGTTGGGCTTGGATTGGTAGTAACGGCTATCATTACCAATTTCTTTGGTTTGATTCCACCCAAAACGACTGCATCTGTTCCCACCGATACGCCGACAACTCAGCCGGTGACACAGGTTTCCACCGATGCGCCCACGGCAACGAAAACGGATACGCCGGAGCCGACTGACAATCTCACCGATACGCCAGAGCCGACCGACACCCCGGAACCAACCCCACCCGGTTTTGAACCCATCACGAGCAATGACGACTGGAAACCGGTGATTGAAACCATCAATGGTGTTGATATGGCCCTGGTGCCTGCCGGGTGTTTCCAGATGGGCAGCGAGGATGGAGATGACGACGAATCGCCGGTACACGAAGTCTGCTTCGACGAGCCATTCTGGATTGATGCGTATGAAGTCACTAACGCCCAGTTTGAAGGTTTTGGTGGTGAGGCAGGCCGGGACAGCAACTGGACAGAAAGAAACCGTCCACGCGAAAATATTACCTGGATAGAATCAGCTGCGTTTTGCGAACTGCGGGGTGCGCGCCTTCCAACCGAATCCGAATGGGAGTACGCAGCTCGCGGCCCGGATGGGTTGGTGTACCCCTGGGGCAATACATTTGATGCCGACAATGTTGTGTATTCCGGTAACTCCGATTCGCGTACCTGGGATATGGGTAGCAAACCAGGTGGCGTATCGTGGGTGGGTGTCTATGATTTGAGCGGCAACGTGTGGGAGTGGGTGTATGACTGGTATGGATCGTATACGTCCAGTAAGCAGGTGAATCCACAGGGGCCGGGAAGTGGTGAATATCGCGTGCTGCGGGGCGGCTCGTGGAGCGTCAGCTATTCGAGCTACCTTCGCGGGGCTAGCCGCAGCTACGGGGATCTAGGCGATGCGAGCTTCGGTGGGGGATTTCGTTGTGCCCTCTCTTACAGCCCGTAGGGCTGCTAACCCTGGCTGCTGAATCCTGAATTTCTGTTTTCTGATCTGAGCGCGAGCGAAGCGAGCGCGAATCGCAAAAAATTAAAATGAGAACCTGCAAGAATCTCTATCCGCAGATCACGGACTGGCATAATGTAATGCAAGCATGGTGCAAAACCCGTAAAGGGTAAAAACGACACCCTCTGTCCGACCTTCGGTTTGTGCCATCGTTTATCAGCCTTCGGCTGATAACTGGGAGTTTTGCCTCTGGCAAAACATCCATCTTCCCCAAACCTGGGGGCGATCAAGAAACGCCCGGTTTTGGGCGTGAAGAATCACCCCCTCTGGCTCCTGCGGAGCCATCTCCCCACAGGGGGCGATCCGCATCGGTACGGTACTATCAGCCGGGGAAGGGGCGCATTTGATTCTTATCCCGTGTCGATCTTACCCTTTCCCAACACTACCAAAAATCTGCATCTGGGCTTCAACCGTGCAGCATACGGCAACTTCGTGCCCCGGCGGCATCCAATCGCGATTCATTGCCCGCTGAACATTCAATTCGGCGTCGCAAATTCCGCCGGATAGAACACGCACCAGCGCCTTGCCCCAACGCGGCGAAGGTGATACTCAGTCATCGACAAAAAGAGTCCAGGTCCAGGAACCCGGATGCGCGCCAGCCTTTCAACTGCTGCGCTGCGTTTTGGATCAGGCCAAGCACGATGTCTTGCTCGCGTTGTAGGGGCGATGCTGTGCTCCATAATGGTTTCAACAGGGCATCCGGAATCGTTTCGTTTTCCAGGATTGAGGGATCAAGAACCGCCAGTGCCGCGGCGGCACCCAGGGCGTAACGACGCGGCGTTATTCCATTATCAAGCGCCAACCGCATCACGCCGATCAGCCGATCATTCCACGCCAGCTTGCGCTCTGTGTCGCGCGTTACTCGTTCGATAGTATCCATCAGGAAAGGATTCAACATCCGCTCGATCAGATCATCGGCGTATTCGCTATAGCCTTGCGGCGTGAACAATCTATCCATGCCGTGATGTCGGCGAATCAACGCCTCCCCCGACTCATGCACAAAAGCCGCACGCAGAAAGGGTACGACGCCTGGAATTTCTCGCAGGTCATGCACCCGCTGAACGCCTCGCATGGCACCAATGTACCCGGCCAGAGCATGTGTTGCGTTGTGACCATAGAGCTTGGCTTCTTCGAAAGGAAGGAGATTGTCTTTTTCCTCAAAAACCCTGATGCCGCGCTCAAAAGCCTCGTCGAACCGGGCCTTGCTAATCAGGATTCGGTCAAACGATTCGACCAGAAAAGCGCGCCCGTAATCGGGTGTTATCGTCGCCAGTCCTCGCCGGATTATCTCATCCGGATCGGCAACGACCTGGCTCATCTTGCCGATCACGGTATTGAGATATCGAACCTGGGAGTGAATTGTCTCGCGTTGAGCGGGGGAAACCTCACCCACCA
The DNA here is from genome assembly GCA_016926255.1 of Anaerolineae bacterium. GTDB lineage: Bacteria > Chloroflexota > Anaerolineae > Aggregatilineales > UBA3940 > JAFGOY01. Next base: position 15,645 of record JAFGOY010000012.1, read on the forward strand.
CGCGTTGTTCCAGTATCTCGGCGGCGTGATTGTGATTCTCGGCAGCATAAATGACGGCGCGCGGTCCACGCCGGGCCGCTTTTTGAGCCAGGCCGGATGCCAATAAACGGTGAAGGCTTCCCGGCTTCCTGGAAACATAATAGTCGACACTGGGAACCGCCGTTCCTATCTCGTCGGCCTGCGCGATCGCTTCGATAAGCTGCCGTCGGTCCGCTTCGGATGCCGGGTTCAGGATTTCGATAGGCCCTACCTGGACGCATTCGATGTGATCCCGGTAAGCAATGTTGACCCGATAATTGCCTTCCGCGCGGCGTACGGCAGACACAACCTCCGGCACAACCTCGGCTACGACCAACCGGCCAAAAGCGCCGGAGCGAAAGGCTTCGTAAAGAAAGAGACCGCTCTGGATGGCACCAAAACCGAATCCTGCGTATGTGCGGGTTCCTGTCAGTGTCACTGCTTAACTCGTTTTCTCCAAGGTTTATCGCAACTGCCTGTTAATCAACCGGCGTGCACGCGGCGACGGTCTGAATCAGCGGCACGAGGTTCTCCAGTGTAACAAAGGGGAAATGGACTTCGGCAATATTCAGAATAACCGGTGAGTTCTGCTGCTGCGCGGTCTCAATAATGGCCTCTAAAAAGGTCAGGTCGACGACATTGAATGCCCCAACCGCATAATGATCGCGGTAGGCTTTATCCGGGATTGTTTTCAGGTTAACCAGTCCCATTGTTTTTCCTCAATCTCCCGGGCTAATATCCAGGGTGTGGGCAAAGTGCTATCAGCCGGGTGATAGTCGAACTCCACCACCTATGCTTCATTTCATAACGAATTGGCGGTACAATTGTTTATCAGTACGAATGCCTCGCACCGCCTGCCCTCTTGCCAGGAATCCACACACAACGTTTACCATGGATAGATGTGATTATATCTGGAGAAATGCATGAAGGAACTACCGGGGGCGGAATTCAGGGCGCATATCAAAACATGGTTCAAACACATCCGGGTGCTGGTCGATCACATCGGGCCGCGCGGCTCGACGACTGACGCCGAGCGGCGTGCATCAGAATACTGCGCCGAGACTCTGCAAAGCCTTGACTACGAGGTCACCGTCGAACCGTTCAGGAGCGCGACCTCGTTATATCTGGTTCACGTCATTGCCGGGTTGATGCTGCTGTCGGCATTCATCATCTACCCGCTGGCGGGACGGATCGGCGCGGCGGCGGCGTTTTTGCTGGCCTTCATCGCGATGTATTCGGAAACGATGGAGATGCTGTTCCGCAACAACCCGATCCGGTCGATGCTGCCGCGTGGAAACAGCCAGAACGTAATCGCCCGGCTCGATCCCTCCGACGAGCATCTTCAGGATTTGATCCTGGTGGGGCATGTCGATACAAACCGCTCGCCGCTGATGTTTCGCTCCACAAAGTGGCTCGACTTCTTCCGAACGGTCACCACGATCACGTATTCGGTGTTTGCGGCACAGGTGCCGATCTACCTCGCGGGCTGGATCACCCAGGGAAGTTCGATCCGGTACCTATCGATTCCAAGCCTGCTTTGCGCCATCGTGATGGTGTTCATCATGCTGGAAGCCGAGATGTCGCCTTTCAGCCCCGGCGCAAACGACAACGCGACCTCCGTCGGGCTGGTGCTGACGCTGGCCGAGATGCTCAAAAACCGGCCATTGAAAAACACGCGAGTCTGGTTCGTGAATACCGGCTGCGAAGAAGTGAAGCATTATGGGGCGATTGATTTCTTCAAGCGGTACAAATCGAAGTTCAAGAACCCCAAGGCGCTGGTCTTCGAGATATTCGGGATCGACGGCCCGGCGTGGCTGGCCGAAGAGGGAATGATCGGGTATTTCAACTACAAGGCGTCGCCGGAACTGGTTTCGATCTGTGAGGACATCGCCGCAGCCAGCCCGGAACTGGAGGCACACCCCACGACGGTCAACGGCGGCCACTCGGAAATGGCTGACGCGCTGCGGTTGGGCATCCCGGCGATCACATTCATCGGGTTGAACCGGCACGGGGCGCGGAAGGGCTACAGCGGCCCGGAGCTTTTCTGGCACCGGATCGACGACACGGTCGATAAGCTGCGTCCGCGCGCGATGCTGCGGAATTTTACCTTCACCTGGCAGTTCATCACCCGGCTGGATAGGGATCGGCAGGGTTAGTCTATCAGTCGAGGGACAGCGGCACGCCAGACAGTAAGTTGAATATCCAGATTATGTTCTCAACAAAAAGCGGGGCAGTGATTTCAAATCGCTGCCCCGCCTGTGTCTGAATGGAATCAGTCGACTTAGTCGGTGCCGATCAGCTTGACGGCATCGATCTCATCCCAGCCAGAGTGCGCTCTCTGATCGAGGTAGAGGACAACGGAATCGACCTTTTCATCTATGCCGGAAAACTCGATAGTCCAGGTCACAGGGCAGAAACTATCGATCTGCGGTTCACCTGAGTAGACTATGTACTCTTCTCCCGATACACCGATCACGATGACCTCGGTAATCGCGCCGGGGTTGTAGGTCTCATAGATAACGACTGCGGTGGGATAAACCGGGGTCTCATAGTGCAGCTCCAGCCAATCCATGCCGGTGGCTGATGAGGTAGCCCAGGCGGTGTAGTAGTCGCCGCAATCAAAAGTATCGGCTGGGCCGGTGGCCTGATATGCCGCCCAGTCCGAGTCGGTGTACTGGCTGCTGGCGACTGCGGTATCAGCCCACTGTTCGATAGTCTTCCCTGAGCCGGAGCCTGGTGGGGCAGACTCTACAGTGGGCAGTTCGCCCTCAAAGACGACGAATCCGTAAGTGCCCGTGCTCCAGGTATCAACCCGGGCTGTATACAGGCCGTCGACGGGCAGGGTGATGGAAATCCAGGGGTCAACGCCCATCGTGTCATCTTCTTCGGCCAGCAGATCGCCATCGGGATCGAGCAACCTGATCCGCGTATCAACTTCACCATCTAAACCAGCAGCAACAATCTGCACTTCCTGATCAGCGGAGCCTTCGAAAACCCAGTTGTGAGCATCAAAGACGCTTTCAAAAGTTGATGAATAGGGGACATTCATATCGATAAGCTGTACCAGCGTGGTGTCATAGCCATCGTCCAGATCGAACAAGGGGAGCGATGGGTCGACTTCTTCGGCCATTTCGATAGGCTCGACGTCTTCCATCCCGCCTTCACCACCTTCATGTACAGCGCCACCGGTAGGCTCGGTGACGGTGATCGTGTAATCTCCCGAAAGGAAGGTGTCAACGCGGATGGTATACAAACCATCTTCAGGCAGTGTGTAAGTGATAATGGGGTCAGTGCCATCGGTGTTGTCTTCCTCAATCAGCAGATAGCCTAAGGGATCAATGAGCCTGGAGCGGGCATCGATGAGATTGTTCCCCTCTACAGCGATCCGTAAAACCTGCCCGGCAGTTCCCTCGAAAAGCCAGTTGTGAGCATCAAACACGCTTTCAAAGGTTGCGGTAACAGGCGTATCAAGGTAGATACGCTCAACTATGGTTGTGTCATAACCATCATCCAGATCGTAAACCGGAAGGTCTTCGTCAATTCCATGCGAGGGTTCTTCTTCCGCGATCTCTTCTTCTATTACTGGCTCTTCTGTAGGACTCTCCTCGACTGCTTCTACCGTTTCTTCAACTTCTTCGACTGCTTCATCGACTGCTTCCTCTACCTGCTCGGCGGCACCTGACAATGGCCCACAGGCAAACGCGGCCACGACAAGCGCGATGAACACCAGTTTCAATAGAGTTGATCTGTTCGCCAACACGTTCTTCATTATCAGTCTCTCCTTCTCCCTACCTGAGACAATAAAAAAATATACCCACAGTGTCATTATTTTATTCAAGACGATGATCTGGCGATAGCGGGTTACTGCGATAACAAAGAAAAAAGCCTGGTTTATTGATTTTCAGCCAGAATATCTCCCAGAAACTGGGGGGCAACCTTCGAATTGTGTTGAGAGTCGAGTCAGTCGAGGGGGGAACTGCATTCCACACACAAAAAATGGGGCAGCGATCTGTGTCGCTGCCCCACCAGTGTGCCGGTTTAAAGCGGCAGATACTACTCGGTTCCGATCAACATAACGGCGTCGATTTCATTCCAGCCGGAGTGATCGCTCTGATCGAAGTAGAGGATGACAGTGTCGACTTTTTCATCGATTCCGGCGATCTCGAAGCTCCGTGTCATCGGGCAGTAAGCCTTGATTTCAGGGCTGGTCATGTATGCCGTGTACTGAGAACCTGATACGCCGATCACATCGATCTGATAAAGCGCACCGGGGTTGTAGGTTTCGTAAATGACAACTGTGGTAGGAACAACCGGGGTGGCATATTCGAGTTGGAGCCACTCTACACCGGTGGCTGATGCGGAGGCCCAGGCGGTGTCGTAATCGCCGCATTCAGGGGTATCGGTTTCGCCAGTTGCCTGGGATGCGGACCAGTCCGTGTCGGTGTACTGGCTGCTGGCCGTTGCCCTTACGGCCCATTGCTCGATGGTGGCTCCTGAAGACGAACCGGAAACTGCTGCGCCTTCGCCTTCCATGACGATCATCCCGTAAGCACCTGTGGACCAGGTGTCTATCCGGACCGTGTACAGGCCGTCGTCAGGGAGGGTGATTGTAATCCAGGGATCGACACCCATGGTATCATCTTCCTCGGTCAGCAGGTTGCCATCCGGATCGATCAGCCTGGCGCGGGTATCGACTTCCTCATCGATACCGGTAGCATAAACCTGGATGTCCTGCCCGGCGGAGCCTTCGAAAAGCCAGTTGTGAGCGTCGAATACGCTGTTAAAGGTCGACGAATAGGGGATGTTGATGTCGATGAGCTGAAGCAGCGTAGTGTCATAGCCATCGTCCATATCGAACAGCGGGAGGGACGAATCGACTTCCTCGGCCATTTCGATTGGCTCGATGTCTTCCGGCGCTTCTTCTTCTGACATTGCTATCTCACCCTCGGTGACGATCAGCGAGTATGTCCCGGTAGACCAGGTATCGACCCGGACTGTATACAAGCCGTTGGTGGGCAGGGTGATAGAAACCAGGGGGTCGTTGCCTACAGTGTCATCTTCCTCGGCCAGCAGATTTCCGTCAGGGTCGATCAGCCTGATCCGCGTATCAACTTCACCGCTTCCTGTGGCAGCGATTTGTACAGTCTGACCGGCGGTGCCTTCGAAAAGCCAGTTGTGGGCGTCGAATACGCTATCAAAGGTACCTGAGACCTGGCTGTCCATATCAATGAGTTCGACCAGGACAGTCTCGTAACCATCGTCCAGGTCGTATACCGGAAGCTCCTCTTCCACTTTGACGGGAGGTGCCTCGGTGGGGGCCTCCTCGACCTCCTCCTCTTCTTCAACTACCGGTTCTTCTCCTACTTGCTGGACTTCTTCGGTCACGTTTGTGACAGTGCCACATGCCAGGGCGCCCAGCAGCAGGGCGATAAGTACCAGTTTCAATATAGTTGATCTTTCTGTCAGCCTATTCCTCATTGCCTTTTCTCCTTCATTCTGTTGAAAAATTACCTGTAATGCTGTTATTCTATCGCACATCGGTGTTCGCGCGATAGGGGGGCACCGCGATAACAAAAGGGAGGGTCTGGTTTATTGGTTATGGCCAGAATATCCCCCAGTAAATGGGGGGATAGGTGTTTCCTCGCCCTTAGACGAACTTGAACCCGAAACGGCACAAGCCGCCGAAACCCGGGGATAAGAGAATTTGCTTTTAACATTCCTTGTGCATTCTTTACGGTTTGATTTCCATCGCTTCAGACCACGGCGCGGCGGACGTGCCATTCGGTGTGGAGCTGGTGGGCATGGGCGACACGCAGCAGCGTCGATGTGTCGCGCCCGACAAGCTGAACGCCAATCGGAAGGCCATCGTCGCTGAAACCGCAGGGCATCGAGAGGGCAGGGAGGCGGCTCAGGCTGAACGGGTAGGTGAAGCGGAGCAGTTCTGCCGCCGCCGAGACTCCTTCGCTGCCTTCTATTGCGTGGGAGATCACACCGGTGGCCGGGGTAACCAACACGTCGATCTCGTCGCGGAAGAGGGTGTGGAGCCTGCGAATCCAGGATCGCTCAAACTGGCGGGCGAGGGCATAGTCGGCGGCGCTGCGGGCGGCACCCCCTTCGAGACGGGCGCGGACATCGGCACCGAAGCGCTCCGGGGCATTCGCCAGCCGGTCGCGGTGATAGGCGGCAGCATCGCCCATGCTGATCGTCGACGCGGCCTGGTACGCCTGCCGGATATCGGGGAGGCTGATGTCAACCTGCGTCATCCGGGCATCGACGGTCAGTACGTCAATCGCGGAGCGCACCGCGCCGACCAATTCCAGCGAGAGATCGGCCCAGATCGAATCGTCTTTCGGGACGCCGATACGCAATCCTGCGACCGGCTCGTCGATGGTCTGCGCGTGGGGGATGGCGGCTTCGATGGTCATTGCGTCGAGCATGAGAGCCACACCTTTGGCAGAATGAGCGAATGGGCCGACGGTATCGAGCGACCAACTCATCGGGATGACGCCCTGTGTGCTGACCTGCCCCAGCGCGGGACGGAGTCCGGTCAGGCCGCAGAAGGCGGCAGGCAGGCGAACCGATCCGCCGGTGTCGGTGCCGAGCGCACCGGGGCACATCGCTGCCGCGACCGCCGCTGCCGATCCGCCGCTCGATCCGCCGGGACTGAGGTCGAGATTCCAGGGATTGCGGGCCGGGCCGTAATGGGGGTTGACGTTCGTCGCGCCGACCGCAAACTCGTGAAGGTTGGTCTTGCCAATGATGATCGCCCCGGCTGCACGAAGCTGCTGGATCACAATTGCATCTTTCCGGGGGATGTTATCGGAGAAAAACTGGCTCCCTGCGGTGTTTGGGACACCGGCCACATCGATCAGGTCTTTGACGCCAATCGGGATGCCATGGAGCGGCCCCCAGTCTTCGCCGCGCCCGACTGCCGCCGTTGCCTGCTGCGCTTCCTCACGGGCGGTATCGGCCAGGACGGTGATAAAGGCGTTGATCTTCGGGTTCAGCTTCTCGATGCGCTCCAGGCTGACCTCGACGACTTCGAGCGGCGTTACTTCCCTTTTGTGGATCAGAGTCGAGATGTCTGCCAGCGATAATTTATCGATCCAGTCGGTGGTCATGGCTCCTCCCGTCGATGTGGTGTACCGGGTCTTTCGTGGTGCGATCTTAATTATACGTGGATTCGGCGGGGAGGATGAATTGTGATACTGCTGGATAGTCAGGAAAACATGCAAAAAGCGCGTAGTGACAGGGAGAAGTATGGATAGAGAAGACTATCAACTTATTGACGAGCAGGAGTTTCTGGAAAGGATGGCTGAGGGGAGGTCTTTCCGAAACATAGTTTTGAGGGATGCCGATCTCACGAAAACTGAAGCTGCCGATCTCACATTCAGGGACTGTGTATTCGATGGAGTCGATTTGACAGGAATAAGCTGGATAGGGCTTAAGTGTGAATCTGTGAAGTTTAAATGCTGCGATCTGAGTGATGCCGATCTGGAAGACGCGGTCTTTGAAAATTGCAGCTTTTTCGATCCAAACCATCCTGAAGGATCAAGAGAATCGCGGCCTATTTATCCCCCAGGCGGTTGTAAATTCCTTCGAGCAAACCTCCATTCAGCAGCATTTACAAACTGTGATCTGTCCTTCTGTATTTTCGAAGGGGCAAACATGTTCCGTGTCACCATCAAGAATTCTAAAGCGACCTCTGCCAAATTTCATCGGGCCAGCTTCAACAACTCAGCCAGGCTCATCAATAACGTTATGCATTATGCTGATCTAAGAGGTGCTCAACTGTCAAAGTGCGATGTTTCCCTGACCGACTTTCAATGGGCAAATCTCGATGAAGCAAATTTTACAGAAGCCGTATTAGTCGGAAGCAACCTGGGCGGGACAACAGTTCGATATGCTAAATTTGAGAAGGCTGATCTGAGAGGTGCCGGTACAGCATCTTTTGATATTCGTACTATCGACTTACATGGTGCAAAAATATATGAAAGTCAGATGCGAATACTGCTGGAGAACTGCGGACTTGTTATCTTTCCGGACGGTCATTGAGCCGGGGAAGCTTCAGAACACCGGACTGGAAAATGCCGACTCGCCGCTGCGCTTTAGTTGGGTTATCCTACAGGCAGGTATGAAACAGTACTGGAAAGAGTGAATGACCCTTCTCCCGGAAAACGAACCCTGTACGGCAACCGATCCTGTCAGCTACACACTCGTTACACGTGACAGGCGTGAAGAAATCGACGCGAAGATCATCGACGAGCAGTTATTTACAATCTACGTCAATGGGCAGGAACTCACGACGATGATGTGTACGCCCTGCAACCAGGAGGCGCTGGCACTGGGTTTCCTGGCCAACGAGGGCGTGATCGACTCGCTCGACGGGGTACAGTCATGGCGGCTGTGCAGCGCAGGGCGGAGCATCGACGTCTGGTTGAAGGCACCGACTACGAAGCCCCTCCGCCGGGTGATCCTCACCTCCGGGAGCGGGGGAAGCATCACGTTTGACGACCTGATCGCCACCCATGACCCGGTTGAGGCGGAGAGGGCGATTACGCCCGAACAGTTATGGTCGCTGATGGATTGCCTCTATCAGCAGGCGCACCTGCATCAGAATGCCGGGGGCGTGCATGTCACCGGATTGAGCGACGGCGAAAGGCTGGTGTTGACGGTCGAGGATGCCGGACGGCACAACACGTTTGACAAGCTGCGCGGGCTGGCACTGATGAACGAGATCGAGACGGCAGGGGGGATCATCCTGACGACCGGGCGGATCAGTTCGGAGATCGTCAACAAGGCGCGGGGGATGGACATCCCGGTCGTCTGCTCGAAAGCGCCGCCGACTAACTTTTCGATCCGGCTGGCAGCGCGGTGGAACATGACGCTGATCGGCTGCGTGGATGAACACAGTATGAGAGTTTACACCCATTCGCGCCGGGTGGATTATCAGCCTTCGGCTGAAAAATAGGAGTATGCCCGGGGCTAAAGCCGCCGGGCTAAAGTGGTTCTGGGCGAGGGCAAGCCTCGCCCCTGCGGCACCAGATCAGGTATGGCGTTACAGTATTAACAGAGCGCCAATCGCGAATAAGGGATGAGACGACCCGATGACGAAAATCAATGATTATCTATGGCACCTGCCGCATGCAGCACTGCCCGACGATCCGCCCGACATTGCCGTGCTACAGCAGTCGTTCAACCTGCCGATTGCCGATTCGCTCGAAGGGCCGCTCGGCGAGTTGGGGTATCAACTCAAGAGCAACGACGTGATGGTCAAGCTCGACGAACGGCTCGACCGCACTGCCGATACCTATTATGCGAATGTGCGGTTTATCGCCTATATGGAGTCGGACATCATTCTGCGGGTGCATTTCGAGCATACGGAGTGGGCGACGATCCTCGCCGACCATGATGTGCATCAGTACTTCATCAACCTGGACCGGTTCAAGGTGCAGGACCCGCGCACCCAGGTGGTCGTTCCGGCGTGGTCGGGGCGGCTGCACTCGCGGATGACCAACCGGCCCGGCGACCGGCTGCACCACGCGGGTGAAGATCAAATCTGGGCGTACAAGTCGGCGGAAGAACTCGAAGGGCAGATTCAGATGTTCCTGGAGAAGTTCGACCGGATGGGGCATGCGTGGCTTGCTGACCGGGCGACGCTCTAAGATTTGCAGGGTGAATATCAAACCGCAAAGTGCGCGAAGAACGCAAAGGAAAAACAAAAAAGTAAAAAACAATTAGACTGGCGGGGTACTTGACTTTGACGGTCTATGCGGTAAAATCTCTGCGCTCTAGCCCCCATCGTCTAGAGGACCAGGACGCGGCCCTTTCAAGGCTGAAGCAGGAGTTCGAATCTCCTTGGGGGCATAGATGATACGAGCCAGTGCCAGTCACTGGCTCGTTTTTATAATGGTCATCGGGGCACCCAGAATGAAGACCAACAGCCAACAGACGATCACTTCACACGCTTATCAATGTGACAAAGATGGCGAGCGCATACCGCAGTTTTTGATCGACACCTACACGTTAACCGGTTACAGCTGGAACTGGGATGTCCGGCGCTGGGCGGGGCATCGTTACTATGGCCATTTCCGTCAATCGTGGCGGCGCAGTGATTATGTCAGGGTATGGGAAAACAAGGCGGGCGAGATCGTCGGCGTTGTTCACAACGAAGGCGATGTGCCTTATAACCCCTGGGTGGAAATTCACCCGGACTACCGTCACCTTGAGGATGAGATGATCGCCTGGGCGGAGTCAGCCTACACCGGGCGCAAAAAGGACGGCAAACGCACCTTAGAGATATTTGTGTTCGAGGAAGACACACACAGGCAGTCGGTGTTGGCTGATCGGGGCTGGGCAAAAACGGAACATTCAGAAGTTATCCGGCGGATGCCGTATGCGCCGCTTGAGGAGCCTGTGACTATCCCCGAAGGCTACAAGCTTCGCTCGCTGGTCCCCGGCGAAGCGGACGCGGCAAACTGGGTGACCATCACCAGACGGGTATTTCAACCCGATTGTGACCTCACAGCACTTGACTCTGGCCCCTATCGGGTATTTCAGGAAGAATCGCCCTGGTATCAGCACGATCTGCACATCGTCGCCGAAACGCCCGATGGATCGCTCGCGGCCTTTGCGGGATTCAGCGTCGAACCGACGAACCACATGGCATCGCTTGAGCCTGTCGGCACCCACCCCGATCATCGCCGCCGGGGACTGGCCTCCGCCGTGATCCGTGAAGGGCTGCGGCGGCTTGCTGCTTACGATGTCGAGGTTGTGTATGTCGGTACCGGGGGCGATATGCTCCCCGCCAATAAATTGTATGAATCACTCGGATTCACTGATGTGAAGCGGCTGGTCATGTGGACTAAACACCTAGCCAGTTCTTGATCCAGTTCACACTCATTAATCGGGGGGCAAAATGAGAAAACGTCAGTGGATAGTGTTATCAGGATTCCTCTGTTTATGCCTCTTCCTGTCTGCCTGCGCGGGGGGTGAAGAAGTCCCGACGGCCACGTCAGAGCCGACAAAGACCTCTGAGCCAACGGATGAGCCTAATCCAACGGCCACGCTACAGCCAACAGATGAGCCGCAGCCAGAGTCGGAGATCGAATTTCCAGAGAGCGGAACAGCGCTGCTGTCGATCCCGGCGTTGGACGGCAATCAAATCGAGATACGGATCACAAAGCCGGAGGGCGATGGCCCATTCCCGGCGCTGATCGGCGTGGCCGGTGGGGATGGCAGTTTTGCGTTTTATTCGAACATCATGGCCGATGGGTTGAAAGGGATGGGGATCGTCGCGGTCGATTTCGCCCCGGAGGGCCGCTTGAACAGCGAAGGCGAGGACGATCACCACGGGCCGGTACATCAGGATGATCTGAAAGCACTGGTCGATTTCGTCAGCGAGCAGCCCTTCGTCCAACCGGACAATATTGGGATACTCACTTACTCGTACGGGCTGATCATGGCAACCGGAGCGCTGTCACGCTACCCGGATATGCCGGTCGCGTTCCTGATCGACTGGGAGGGGCCTTCCTCTCCCGGCAGGGACATCATGCGCGGGGTGGAGAACGAGGAACCCTGGGCGATAGAGACGATCCTGACCCTCAGCGTCAGAACTGATATGAGCCGCGAAGAAATGGAAGCCTTCGTGATCCACGGGGGCATGATCTCCGATGAGGCGTACTGGGCAGATCGAGACGCGTCCCTGTTCATCAAAGACCTGCCCTGCCCATATCTCCGGGTGCAGTTCGATGAGGATCACGTTCAGGGCACGTATAAAACGCACATGATGCTGGTGATCAACGCGGCGACGGAGTACAGTGACCAGTGGACGCGTTTGAATGATAATCCGCCGAACGTCATTTATACCGAAGAAAACCTCGCCGATGTGCACTTCCACACCTACGACGAGGGCGAATTCCGGCCAATGACCGTCTTACCGACGGCGGATGAGGTTCTGCTGGCTTACGTCGACGAGATGTTCTTCACAAGGCCCTATGAAGAATAACGCCTAGCCGTTTTTCGCCGACAACTGTGACAGGATGGTGGCCTGCTTGTTCTCGATATCGAAGCAGGCCATCTGATTCTCTCGCATCAGGCAGGTGGCGATCTGGATCGCCTCGGCTTCGCAGAATGTCCCCTCCTCGACTTCGGCGGACAGGGCGCGGGTCAGCCCGTCGCGGGCCTGCGCCGCGTAGCCGACCACCTGCGCGGGCCAGAAGGTATCGCCGCCGAAGGCAAACAGCTTGTTGTAGGGCACAGCGTGGATCATCTGCCGCACGAAATCGACCGCCGCGCGGAAGTTCAATGCCCATCCCCAGCACATATCGACGTAGACATTCGGGAAGTTCTTCGCCATGCCGACCAGTTCATCGGTATAAGGGTAAGCCATGTGCATCAGCACGAAGCGGGTGTCGGGATAGCGGGCGAGGATCGTCCCCAGGTTCCCCGATTGCAGGCGGAAGGGATCGGTCATCGTGCTGTTGAAGGCCATGATCCCGGTATGAATCTTGAACGGCAGGTTGTGCTCGGCGGCCAGTTCGACGCCCCGCGCCCAGCACCAATCCCCCAGGCACAGGCGCTCCGCCGCGTCGATCTCGTCGCCGCGCAGCACCTTCTGCAAGACGGGTTCGACATCGGCATCGTCCCGCTCGACCCAGGCCAGTGTCCGGTCGTAGGCATGCTGGGCCTTGACCGCGACCGCGCAGCCGCCGTATTTTTCAAACAGGGCGGCCATCGCCTGTCGCAGACTGGCCGTATCGCGCACCTCAACCTGTGTCTCTTCGTATAATTGCTTCAGGTCAGGCTGACCGCTGCAAAATTCGACCCACGAAATATCGTAGAGGAAGAATTCAGGCCCCGACAAATCCGGCTCGCAGGCCCATGCGTGATGGTTGATCTGGACGTGATCGAGATTTGCCACCTCGCGGAGCAGTCGCAGCCGCTCGCCGGGCTGACGTAACTGCTTGTTGCGCTCCGCTGCGGTGAGTATCGAGTCGAGGGTGATCTCCTCGATGCCATAGACCAGCCGGGCGGTGATCCGTGCCGCCTGCCCGTAGCTCGTGAACCGGCAGTATTCCCACGCGTCCTTGATACAGTTCCAGCGCCCTTCGACGTCCGGGTCGGATGAGTCGATCACGCGGTCGGCGACATCTTTCGAGACACGGGAGGTGATCAGATCGAGGCCGATGTAGGTGTGGAAGATGCTCTGAAGCACATCGGGGCCGTCTTTGACGTATTCAGCTTCCGATAAAAGATGCTCGTGTGTATCGACCAGCGGGGTGATCTTGATATGGTGGGCAAGGTCGGTCATGGGGTTTCTCCTGTCAGACCAGATGTATGATCGTATTGCATCGATCATCCCCCAGCAGGAACGCCTCGGTGATGGTCACCTCGACGGGCTGGCCCAGCAGCATCCCGAACAGTTCCTGCTGAAAGTTCTTGCAGCAATAATAGCACAATGACTGCGGCGGTTGGGAACAATCGGCGAAGGCACAGGCGCACTCCTCTACCACTTTCCCGGTCAGGGTAAGCACGGAGCGTTCCGCGTTGAATTCCAGCCGCTCCCAGTATTTCGATGCCTTCTCGACGTTGATCCAATCCAGAAACGCCTGAACGTTCCCCACGTATTGACCAACCCATTCGTCGAGTTTGCGCGTGTAGAAACAGTCGTGGCCTAATTGGGTAAAGATGCTCTGTTTGACCGGTTCGCTCTGCGTCTCGTCGATGAACTTGAGGATGCTCTTTACCTGTTCCGGGTTCATGTCCTGCGGCATAAACTTACCCTTTTGCCTCTTCCAGCTTTTTCAATACTATTGCTGCTGCTTGTCTTCTTCCACCCAGTTCTCGGATTTCCCGGCTGTATTTTTCCAGGTTTGTGTGAAAGGGTTTCCGATCAAGTAGTTCCTGGCAGCAGGACAGTATTTTGCCAGCTGTGAAGTCATCACTACTGAGATTGTATGCGCAGCCGATCTCCGCGGCCTTTTTTGCATTGTAATGACGCTCAAAGTTCTCGCCGGGGAAAATGAGTGCCGGAACCATCGACTCGATGCACTGGAGCGTCGTGTTTTGCCCGCCGTGGTGAATGGCAATATCGGCCTGTTTCATGACCTCATCCGATGGGAGATACTGAAAAAAGTGAACATTGCCGATCTGGTATTCGCCTTTCTTCTCGAAATACGGATGTCCCGCGCCGGAGAAGACGACATCAAAATCCGATTCTGCAAATGCGCCGGTCAGCACTTTTTCGGCAAGCTGTGGCGTGATCTGCCCTATACTGAGATAAACATAGATCAGTGGGCGGTGTTTGTCCCAATCCCAGGATCGATCTGCGAATTTTTCAGGAACGATACTCCCGACAAAGTGATTCCTGTCGTTGGCCGGGACATCTTCCATCGCCGGGATAGAGGGAATGAGCCGTTCCGAATGGTCATATCCCCCAAAGAGATCAAGTATATTTGATACTTCTGGCAGCTTCAGACGTCGAAGCAGGCGGTTATAAGGCCGGTAGAGCCGTCTGGTTGAATGGGGCCGGTTGTAGAAAAGCTCGGAATAATAAGATGGCCTTCCCACAGAGCTAAAGGTCGTCAGAAGCGCGATCCCATATTTTCTTGCGACAATCGGCGCAACCAGATCGAATTCACTCACAATGACGTCCGGTTTGAATGATCGGACAAGTTCTTCCCATTCCTGATAAGTCTGCTCAACATATGCCTTCGTACAGATGCCTTTTAACCGGATGATGCTCTCCATGCCTTTGACTGGGGGCACGGTCCCATCCCATTCTCCTTGCACCATGCCCATGAACTTCCATACCCAGCCGGGCAGACCATACATAGTGGGCTTATAGCCGGTTACACAGGCGTAATTGTGATCTACAACGTGTTCGGCTTCAGAGCCAGCCGCGCGGAAAAGAATATCGGTATCCGGTGCGATTTTTCGAAGTTCGTCGGCAATGGCAATCATCCGTGTTACGGTGCCCAGTGCTTCGACCGCATTGATGCCGACCGAGAATAAAACGCGATGCATGTTCGTTAAGCCTCCCCTATCACCTGTTCGACGATCTCCAGCGGCATCGATGTCCATTCGGCGACGGCGGCGGCATCCATGCCCTGGGCATGATACCGCAGGATGGTCGCCGATATCGGCTCGCCCACCTCGACGACATGCCCATCCGGGTCATGGACGCGGAATACCCGCTGACCCCAGGGCTGCTCGCGGATCGGGTGGACAATATCTACTTGTGCACCCGATAACTGTCGCAGTACGCTGTCAATATCGGTTGACTCGAAATACAGTTCGAGGTTTTTTCGCCCCAGGGGTGCATCCGATTCTGGCGCACGCTGATAGACCATTTCGTATGCGTGGTTGACATCCCAGATGGAGAGTCCGCCTTCGAACTCGACGTTTTCACCGTGATCCATCGTGACTTTCTGGCCGAGCAGACCCTCATAGAAAGCGCGTGACGCGTCGATATCCTGCACAAAAATAACCGCCACTTTGAATTTGACTGGCATTGTTTACTCCTGCCTTTCCACAGCTCCGATATCACATCCCGCGCCTTGAGGACGAGGATAACCGTATTGATCGAGACTGTCGGCGCATTCGCTGGTCGGTACAGCATCGAGGGCCGGGCTGCCATCAAGCGGAATATGTCCGCCATCAGCGAGTGAGCCTAATCCGCAGGGCTGATTGGCGATGTCCGTGTCGTCAAGAGAAAGGTTTCCAGCAGCACCGATCAAATTATATCCAAGGGAGATAAACGGTTCCTCCTGATTTCCCTCGATGAGGATGTCGGTGGCTGACTGGGCACTGTTTCCTGCGATGATCGATTGTTGAAGGGTGACGCTGCCGTCAGTCCAGATACCACCCCCGCGTCCGGCAGTATTGTTAGTGATAGTGCAGGTGACGATCTCCACGTTTCCACCCACAGCAGCGATAGCCCCGCCCCCACGCGCGGATCGATTGCCACTGAAGGTTGATGCAGCCGCCGTCAGGGTGGCATCGGTCAGACATAGCGCCCCTCCCCCGTGGACGGTCACCTCGTTAGCGACGAAGGCGCTGTTCTCCACCTGAAGCTCGCCCGCGTCGATGTAGATCGCCGCCCCGCAGCCAACCGAAGTGTTTTCGACAAAGGTGGTTTCAAGAATATCGATCCAGCTGCCGTGTGACGAAATCGCGCCGCCGTTGAATACCGCCGCATTACCCCGGAATTCGCCAGCGGTGATCTCTATCGATCCTGCCTGCGTGCCGATGGCCCCGCCCTCGGTTTCAGTTTGGTTGTTGTAAAAGTACCCATCGTAGACGGAGATGCGGCCCTCTTCGGTATAAATCGCCGGGCTGTGGTTGTTGTGATAGGCGTTCTGGATGGTGAGAGAGTCAAGCTTGATATCGGTATTTTGGCTGAAAAAGACGGCATACTGCCCTCCACCATCGATGACTGCATTGTTGCCAGAGATATCGATGTCAGTGTTGAGGGACGGAAGATCGGCGGTGAGGTGGTAGGTGCAATCTGGCGTAAGAACGATCTCACCCCCGGCGGCGACGGCTTCTCGGAGAGCGGATTCGGTGCAGTCGATAGATGGCACTTCGGTTGGCGGCGGGTTGGTGGGGATCGGCGTTGCTGTTGGCGGCTGGACGGTCGGTGATTCTTGTATCGATGGTGTTGGTGGGATAGCAGTAGCATCGACCGGAGCGCACGCAGTGATGGTCATAACAGCGACAACGGCAATCAAGCTCCTGATAGCTTTTATGCGATGGCGACAGCGCATAGAGACTTCCTGTACCCATATGCTGTGGATCAACGGAACATCGACCAGTGGGCAGTATAAAACAGAGCGGACAGGTTGGGCAACAATCTTTGTACCGCGGGTAGCGACAATGGGACTCGTTGATTGATATACTCAAACGAACGGCAGCTGGTTTATTGGAAGGAACCGCGATGACAATCAAGCCCAGAGCAGCGGTGGCGTCCTGACTCGTGGAAAGGTATCCTGATGGAATTGTCAGCAGAACAACGTGAAGAACTGCTCGGAACATTGAAAGCCCGTTTCGAGAAAAATATGAACCGCCATCAAGGCCTTGAATGGGCCAGCGTACAGGCAAAGCTGGAAGCTAATCCCGAAAAACTGTGGTCACTCAATGAAATGGAAGGCACCGGCGGCGAGCCGGATGTGGTCGGCTATGATCAACAGACAGGCGAGTTCATTTTTATTGATTGTTCGGCGGAAAGCCCGGCAGGTCGCAGAAGTGTTTGTTACGACCGCGAAGCGCTGGAAGCACGGAAAGAGCACAAACCGGAAAATAACGCAGTCGATATGGTCGCCGCTATGGGCATCGAGCTTTTATCGGAAGAACAATATCGAGAACTGCAAAAACTCGGCGAATTTGATACGAAAACATCGAGCTGGGTGAAAACACCCCCCGATATTCGAAAACTCGACGGTGCCCTCTTTTGTGATCGTCGCTACGGCCATGTCTTCGTGTATCACAACAGTGCGTCTTCTTACTATGCCGCCAGGGGGTTCCGTGGCTCGCTAAGGGTCTAAATTTAGCGACGCACCACACGACAGGGTTAAATCGATCAGCCGACCGCTCAGGTCGGCTTTTTGTGTAATTTATCAGACGGAATAAACAAGTTTGTCTGTTTTATTATGATCGGCATCTTCTTATTTTTGTGCCAACAAATTTAGTAAGGTATGATACCTTTCACGTCCGAACTCAAATTCCTCTTTTTCACTTACTCAGAGCGGACATTTTAGTCTATGTATGTCTTCATAACCTCATAGCGATTTCCCGGAGCAGCGATCGATCATTCGCTGCTGATAGGAAAACTGCACCTTTTAGCCAATCACCGGAGGAGATATGCAACACGAACCTGCACCACAGGAACTCGGAGAGGACCGTGCCGCAGAATACAAGGCACGGAATGGGCTGATCCTGTTCGGGGTCTACAGCCTGATCTATCTTGGATTCGTCCTGATCAACCTGATAAGTCCTGGCCTGATGGCAAAAGAGGTCATCGGCGGGGTCAACCTAGCCGTCGTCTACGGCTTCGGGCTGATCCTCCTGGCGATCATCATGGGGGTCATTTACAACGCCATGTGTACCAGGGCAGAAGATCAAATGAACGGGGGAACAGCCGAATGATTTACAATGCATCACCTCTGGCAATCGGGATATTCGTCGTATTCGTGCTGCTGGTACTGGGGATCTCGTTCTATTTTGCGGGTCGAACCAAAAGCGCATCAGGCTATTTCGCCGCCGGTGGAAAAATCCACTGGGGGGTGAACGGGATCGCCTTTGCCGGTGACTATCTCTCGGCGGCCTCGTTCCTCGGCATCTGCGGGATGATCGCAGTCGACGGCTACGACGGCTTCCTGTATTCAATCGGCTACCTGGCCGGGTGGATCGTGGCGCTGTTCGTTGTGGCGGAACCGCTCAAGCGGCTGGGCAAATACACGCTCTCTGATGCGTTGGACGCTAAGTTCAACTCGAAGGGCATCCAGTTGATGGCCGGTATCAGCGCGCTGATCGTCTCGATCTGCTATCTGATCCCGCAGATGGTTGGCGCGGGGGCACTCGTGACGCCGCTGCTGGGCCTGCCACACTGGATCGGCGTGGCGATGGTGGGAGGGATCGTGATCACCATCGTGGCAACGGCAGGGATGGCCTCGACGACCTACGTGCAGTTCCTTAAGGGCGGCCTGCTGATCATCTTCTCGACGATTGTCACCGTGCTGGTCGTCCGCAACGGACTGTCGCTCAAACCTTCTGAGACCTACCACGACTTTCAGGCTATTTCGGCGGTAGTCGAGGCGGGCGAAGTGGTCGAGATCTCCAACCCGGACTACAGCATCGCCGGGCAGTATGAAGCAAACGGGATGCAGTTCGTCAAGCTGGAGCAGGACGGCGTGTTCACGTGGTGGAGCCTGGGCGAGATCGACGGGCAGCCGGTGCTGAATGAGGCCCCATCCGCTATTCCCGCCGACAAAATCTACAACGGCGAACCCCAGGCTGACGGCGCATTCTACCAGGTTGGGCATCCGAGCCGGATTATCCTGGATGGGAAGGAAGTCGCATCGACCGGGCCACTGGGACCCTTCAAGTTCCTGGCGACTGTGCAGAACAGCGACATCGTGCGCTTCACCAAGGTGACGATCAACGACGGAGACGACAAGGTATCGGTCTGGTACCAGAACGTGACGCCTGGCGAGCAGATCATGCGCCCCGGCCTGCACTTCAAGGTGGCCGAGGGATCGACGTGGATCAGTAAGCTGGACTTCTCATCGCTGATGCTGGCGCTGTTCTTCGGGACGTCGGCGCTGCCGCACATCCTGATCCGGTATTACACGGTTCCCAGCCAGCGTGACGCCCGCAAATCGACCATCGTGGCGATTGCGGCGATCGGGTTCTTCTACATCCTGACCCTGTTCATGGGGCTGGGGGCGATGGTCAACGGCGTGCTCGACCTGGAAAGCAGCAACATGTCCGCGCCGCTGCTGGCGCAAACCTTTGGAACGGCGCTGTTCGCCTTCATCTCGGCGATTGCCTTTGCGACGGTGCTGGGCACGGTCAGCGGGCTGATCGTCGCCGCATCGGGTGCGGTGGCCCACGACCTGATGGACAACTTCTTCGGGATCAAGATGGAAGAAAAGGGCAAGGTGCGGGCCGGGAAGATCGCGGCGATTGTGGTTGGCGGGATCGCGATCATCCTCGGCATGCTGTTCAAGGGAATGAACGTCTCGTTCCTGGTAGGGCTGGCCTTTGCGGTCGCTGCATCGGCGAACCTGCCCGCGATTCTGATGCTGCTGTTCTGGAAAAAGACAACCGCCAAGGGGATCGCGGCTTCGATACTGGTGGGGATGATCTCGGCACTGATGCTGATCCTGCTCTCGCCGGCGATGTTCGAACGCTACGGGCTGCCGGGATCGGCAGTGTTCCCGCTCGACAATCCGGGTATCGTCTCGATACCGCTGAGCTTCGTGACGCTGATCGTCGTCTCGCTGCTGACACAGCCGGAAGCAACAGAGGAAGCGCCCCCCATTGTGGAAGCGTCGATGACGGCTGCCGACCGGTAGTTTGAAAACAGAGGTTTTTACTGAAAGCGGGGACGTACTTTGACACGTCCCCGCTTTCTTGTCCCGACGATTGAAGGGCTGGAGGTAGAAGCCTATAATCAGGAAAATGCCACAAGGAGAAACCAATGCCCGACTTGTTACATATCGACGACCTGTACGCCAGTTTCAACTCTATTCCCACTGACAGCATCGTCAGCCGAACGGTGCTCGACACCGATCAGATCAAGGCGGTTGCCTTCGGGTTTGCGCAGGGGCAAGAGCTTTCCGAGCATACCGCGTCGATGCCCGCCGTCATCCACTTTCTGAAGGGCGAGGCCCATGTCGCGCTGGGCGATCAGGAAATCGAGGCGGTGCCTGGCACGTGGGTGCATATGCCCGCGAAGATGGCGCACAGCATCACCGCCAAAAGCGAAGTCGTGATGCTGCTCTTGCTGCTCAAATAACCTATCCGAAAAGGACAACCTATGCTGGGCCGGGTGATTCTGATCACAGTGATGATGGCCGGACTGTTTCCCGCTGCGGAAATGGGAATGCAGGAGACAGTCCCGCGATTCGAGCCGGGCGAGTGCCCGGAGCCGCTGGCCGGTCTGGACGGCGTCGAGTGCGGACAGTTGATCGTGCCGGAGAACCGGGACGGCCCGGAGAGCCGGTCGATCAGCCTGACGGTGGCGATCTTCCGGGCGCGGAGCGAGAACCCGGCCCCTGACCCGGTGATCTACCTGGAGGGCGGGCCGGGCGGCAGCGCTATCGATTATGGACGATGGGCGGCGATCAGCCCGATCCGCGAACAGCGCGACCTGATTCTCTACGAGCAGCGCGGCAACCGGTATGCCGATCCCTGGCTGGACTGCCCGGAAATCTCCGAGGCTTTCATCGACAACATGGAGCGTGGGCTAAGTCCGGCGGAAGAAGCGCCGACAGAACTGGCTGCCGCCGAAGCATGCCGGGATCGATTCCTGGCGGAGGGCGTCGACCTGAGCGGGTATACGAGCGCGGAAAGCGCGGCGGACGTCGCCGACCTGGGTCGAGTGCTGGGCTACGAGGAATGGAACCTGTACGGGGTTTCTTATGGGACCCGGCTGGGGCTGACCGTGCTGCGCGATCACCCGGAAGGGGTGCGCAGCGTGATCCTGGATTCGGTGTACCCGCCGGAGGCGTCAAGCTGGGCGATGCTGACTGCCAATGCCGCGTGGCTGTTCGACAGGGTATTCGATGACTGCGCCGCCGACACGGAATGCACGGCGACCTACCCGGAACTGGAAGCGCACTTCTACGCCGTGCTGGATCGGGCAAACGCCGAGCCGATCACAATCGAGGGCATCGAGCAGCCGCGCACGTTTCGATTAACCGGCCCGGATATTGTGGGTGGGCTGGCACAGGGGATGTACGATCCCGACTTCACGGCGATCACCCCGCTTCTGATCGAGGAACTGTACCGGGGCAGTGACACCGTGCTCGTGCCGCTGGTCGATATGCTGGCGGATCGATTGGGCGATATCAGCATGGGAGCATATCTATCCATCGAGTGCTACGAACGCTACCCATTCGAGCCGCCGGAGGTGATCGCGGCAGCGGCGGCGGATTATCCGCCCCAACTGCACGATCCGCTGTTCACGCGGGTGGAATGGTGCGAAGCCTGGGAGACGGAGCCGGTCGACCCGGTGGAACACGAGCCGGTGTCGAGCGATGTGCCGGTGCTTCTCCTGAGCGGCGCGGTCGATCCGATCACGCCGCCGCGTGACGCGGCTCAGGCTGCGGAGATGCTCAGCAGCGGGTATTGGTACGAATTCCCCGGCGAAGGCCACGCGGTATCTTTTGGGGGGTGCCCTCAGCAGATGATGCTCGCTTTCCTGGACGATCCGGGCGCGGCACCGGATTCAGGCTGTCTTTCAGAGATGGATACCGTCGAGTTTGTCAGCGATATTTACACGACAACCGCATTCTACCGGTTGAACGTCGATCTGCTGTCACGGCGTCCGCTGGGCTGGTTCGGGCTGCTTGGGTTCTGCCTCCTGTTTTTCCTGGCGGAGATTCTGATGCGGCTGGTCGGGCTGGTGTTCCGGCGCGGCAGGAACGATCCGCGAGGCGCGCAGGCCGCGCATATCGTATCGGGCAGCATGGCGGCGGTGAACCTGGGCTTTCTGACCGGGCTGATACTTGCGATCCGGCAGGCGACGGCATCGAACTGGCTGATCCTGGCGCTGGGCATCCCGGCGAAATGGGCGTGGGTGCTGTATCTGCCGGTGCTGTCGGGCGCGGCAGGGATCGGGATGGCATACTTCGTATACCGGGCGATCCGCGAGGGATATTGGAATCGAGTCTGGCGGATTCATTACATCCTGGCGACGGCTGCGGCACTGGCCTTCACACTGTTCTGCGTCTACTGGGGGCTGGTTCGATTGCTTTAGGTCATCGGCGAATTTCACGAATTGGGGCGACCGGGTGGTCGCCTTTTTGATGATGGTGATCTTTTAAAAGGGGCATGTTAGTGGATTTGGAGTTAAACTGCCGTAGTTGCATACGGGGGCGTCTCGCTGCCGCCTGCAACAGATCGCCCGGACACGCGTATAGGGTTATGACTTTGTGACCGGTTTGTGCTGTTGACTGTGGTAGTGAGAAGAGGATCAAATGTATACTGAGAAATCTGCTGTCACACCGATGAAAGTGTGTGAGAAGCAGGAACGACAGTGGCCGGGAACCGTTATGCTGGTACTGAGTGTTATCGCTACTTCTGTGCTGGCAATCTACATGGCAAAGAACATCGACGAACTGGCAACATTTATCACCGCCATTGGGGTCATCGGGCCGCTGGTGAGCATTTCGCTGCATACGCTGCTGGGCGCGTCGCCGATTCCGACCGAAACGCTGACTGCGATCAACGGGATCGTGTTTGGCCCGGCAGCAGGCACGTTCTACAGCTGGATCGGTTACATGCTGGCCTCGTTCGTCGAGTATTTCATCGGGGTGAAGATCGGGAATATAGCAGACTTCGAATCGGAGCGCGACAAGATGCCGTTCGGGTTGGGCCGCCTTCCTGCCGATTCGCCCTGGTTCCTGATCCTGGGGCGGGTCGTTCCTTTTGGCGGGGCAAAAGTGGTGGGAGTTGTCGGGGGTGTATACCGGGTATCGCTGTGGCGCTTCACCTGGACGGCGGCGCTGGCGACCGGTGCGGGGGCGCTGATTTTCGCCTATGGTGGGTCTATGCTCAAGGGGCTGTTTTAGGGCGGTGGGGCGATCATAAAGGTGGGCGATAGGTAACCGCAAGGATCGCCCTGCGAGATGAAATCAGGATTTGTGATCGATCTGGTAAAGTGTTGAAAGATCAGGCCTAAAAAGTACTAAGACTGATTGGCGAGGGGCAGAGAAAATGAAAACGTACTGCCTTTCCCCGATTCGCTTTCCATCCACATTTTCCCGCCGTGAAGTTCGACTATCAGCTTGGAGATCGTCAACCCCAGGCCGGTGCCTCCCATCTCGCTGAGCACCGTGTCTGAGCGGAAGAACTGATCGAATACCTGTTCCTGCTCCTCCCGGCTGATCCCGATACCTTCGTCCTGCACACCGATCTCGATCCGGTCGGCTTCTTTTCTTCCCCGAATGGTGATCGTGCCGCCGTCGGGCGAATACTTGATGGCGTTCGAGATCAGGTTCCAAAATACCTGTTCCAGACGGGAACGGTCAGCGTTGACCGTCGGCAGGTCATCAAAGCCAACCATCTGGATGGAATGTTCGTTTGCCGTTTCCGCAAAAGGCTGTATCACCTGATCTACCAGTTGCATCATATCAACCGGCTCGAATTCCAGTTCCAGGCCACGCCCGGACTCCAGGCGCGTGACATCGAGGAGACTATCGATGATTCGCGCCAACTGCTGGGACTGCCGGTCGATGAACTGCAGGTAGCGCCGGTGGCGCTCCGGACTGAGTTCACGAGTCAGAAGAATCTGGCTAAATCCCCGGATGCTGGTCAGCGGGGTGCGGAGTTCGTGGGCTGCCGTCGAGAGGAACGAGTCCTTCATCCGCTCGACGGTTTTCATCGCGCTGATATCACGCAGGCTGCACACCACCGCCATCAGGCCATCTTTTTCCTGAACAGGCGCCATCGCGAGTTCGGCGTCAAAGGTCGAGCCGTTCAGATGCAGGGCGGTTGCTTCAAAGCGCACCGTTTGCCGGTGAGCAACTACAGCTGCCAACCCATCCCCAAATTCATCGCGTTTGTGGGGGACCAGCAGGTTTTGCATCGGGCGGTCTTCCAGACAGTCGGGTTCCAACCCAAACAATGCCCGACAGATCGGATTGGCCCGCCGGATCGTACCATCCGGGGAGAGCAGGAAAATGGCATCAGGTGTGTTATTGACGATGACGGCCAGCCGCTCGCTTGTTCGCTGCAACTCGGCGGTGTGGTCGGCAACCTCAATTTCGAGCTGCGCGGCCCAGTTTCGCAACAAGTATTGTGAGGAAGCGACAATCCCGAAAACAATGCTGCTGGCAATCATCCAGATTAAAAACGTGAAAGCGATCGTTTCACGGATGTCCCTATTCGGGGGAACTGGCAGGCGGCCTGCCATCCACAGGCCGATCATCCCGATATACAGGACGAAACACAGCGTATATACAGCAAGGGCTTCTCTAAGCGAAAGGACAACCACGCTGACCGCTACCACCAATGTCAGTAATACGGTACCCAGCGGATCGGAAAAGGGATTCCCCTCAGTAAAGTTTCTTGTCAGCGTGGCGGCCAACAGGGACAGGACGACGAGCCATGAGGCCAGCCGGTAATGGCCCCGGCGGTTAAGCAGGTATGTCAACCCGCCGATAGCTACGCCGATGATCTCGTATAGCCGGTCACTGGCAGGGTCGACGGTGTATGTCTCCTGACGAAGGATCAGCAAAGTACCGTCGACGATCAGCAGCAGCAGTGCCCCGGCAAGTATCGTCAGGCTGATAAGATTCACCAGGTGCGACCGGTGAGCGGATTCTGAATATGGGCCGGATAGAGGTGGAGAGATTTTTGCCAGCAGTTCGGCAAGTGGACGGCTATTGCTTTCTGCTGATTTCTTCATGTGTATTGCCTGCAGCTTCCTAAAAATGAGTGCTCATATACCCATATAACACCGTACCAGAATATATTATAGCAGTTGTGGGCCGTGAAAGTTTTAATAAGAATAAATTCATATGCGCTGCTGATCAATGAAAAATCGGCGGTTTCACTTTGCTCAAAAACGCAGTTCGACGTACCATGATAGCGATATGTACGCCGAACTGCACTGTCACTCAAATTTCAGCCTGCTCGACGGCGCTTCACACCCTGAAGTGCTGGCTGCCCGTGCCGCAGAGTTGGGGATGCCCGCTCTGGCGCTTACCGATCACAACGCGGTCTATGGGGCCGTTCGCTTTTTCCGAGCGGCGCGGACGTATGGAGTCAAGCCGATTCTCGGCGCTGAAATGACGCTTGACGACGGCAAACACCTGACGCTGCTGGTCGAAAACGAACGAGGCTGGCATAACCTGTGCACGCTGATCAGCGAAGCACAGCAGCACGTGCCAAAGGGTGAGGCAATACTTCCTCTCGAAGCGTTGGCGGGCCGGACGCACGGCCTGATTGCGCTGTCGGGGTGCCGAAAGGGGGCGGTGACTTCGGCGCTGCTCGAACGCGACCGGCAGACGGCGCTGGATGCCGCCACCTATTATCGCAACCTGTTTGGCGAAAATAACTTCTGGATCGAGCTTCAGAATCACCTGCTGCCGGAAGATGACGTGGTCAACGCACAGTTGGTCGGGCTGGCCCGCCAGTTGAATCTGGGCTTCGTGGCGACCAACAACGTTCACTACGCCGAACCGGACGGCAGCCGCCTGCAAGATGTGCTGGTCTGTATCAACCATCACACTACGCTCAACGATTCGCATCACCTGCGGCGGCCTAACTCGGAATACTATCTCAAATCACAGGCGCAGATGGCCCCGCTGTTCGGACGCTATCCCGAAGCGCTGGAAAACTCACTATTCATCGCCTCGCGCTGCAACTTCGAGCTTGCCTACGGGCTGCAAGACCTGCCGCGCTACCCAACTCCACACCAGATGACCGCCTCGGAGTACCTGCGCTACCTGTGTGAAGTGTCGCTGCTGGCCCATTACGCAAGCATCCCTGCCAAGGTGTTCGAACGGCTGACTCACGAACTCTCGGTGATCGAAAACGCGGGGCTGTCGAATTATTTCCTGATCGTGTGGGATATCGTACGGTTTGCCCGCGAGAACGAGATTCGCTGCCAGGGACGGGGATCGGCGGCCAACTCGCTGGTCGCCTACCTGCTTGACATCACGCCTATCGATCCACTAGCCCATGACCTTGTATTCGAGCGATTCCTGTCCGAGGAGCACCAGCTTACTCCCGACATTGACATCGACTTCGACGCCTCGCGTCGCGAAGAAGTGATCCAGTATGTGTACGACAGCTATGGATCGGGAAACGCGGCGATGGCCTGTACATTCGTCACCTACCGGGCGCGAAGCGCCCTGCGCGACGTGGGAAAGGCGCTTGGCCTGCCTGCCGAGCAGATCAATCAGGCGGCGGAGGCGCTTGATACCTACGACCCGCAGGAACTGGCCGATTCGCCCAGCCTGCGCGAGACGCTGGGCGGCGCAATCGACGCACTGCCCTGGCGGCAGCTTTTCGAACTGGTGGGGCAGATTGGTGGGTTCCCGCGCCACCTGGGGATTCACAACGGCGGGATGGTGGTCACCGGGCCGCCGATGGCAAGCTTCGTGCCGATCGAACCAGCGACGATGCCAGGGCGGGTGGTGACCCAGTGGGACAAGACCAGTCTGGAGGATGCGGGGCTGGTGAAGATCGACTGCCTGGGGCTGAGGATGCTCTCGACAATCGACGAGGCGCTCGACCTGGTCGAGCAGGCCAGCGGGGATCGGCCCGACCTGGATGGGCTGACCTTCGACGACCCGGCCATCTACGAGATGATCACCAATGCCAACACGGTCGGCGTGTTCCAGATCGAATCGCGGGCGCAGACTCAGATGCTCCCACGGCTCAAACCGACCTGCTTCGAAGACCTGATCGCTGCCGTCTCGCTGATCCACCTTCGCCCGATCCAGGAGGACATGGTTCACTCTTACCTGCGGCGCAGGCAGGGCGAGGAAGAAGTGACCTATCAGCACCCGCTGATGGAACCAATCCTCAAGGAGACACTGGGGGTGTTCCTGTTCGAGGAGCAGGTGGCAAAAATCGCCCGCGACGTGGCGGGGTTCAGCGCCGGGCAGGAGGAAATCCTGCGGCGCGGATTGGGCAACCGACCCGACGAACGGATGACGCAACTGCTGCGGCAGGCGTTCATTGACGGGGCGCGGAAGAAGGACGTGCCCGAAGACGTGGCCGGGGAAATCTTCGAGTCGCTGCGGGCCGCTGCGGGCTGCGTGATGCCAAAGAGCCATGCGGCTTCCTTCGCGGTGATCGTCTACCAATCGGCGTGGCTGAAACATTATCACACGGCAGCTTTCTATGCGGCGCTGCTCAACAACCAGCCGATGGGGTTCTGGCGTCCGGCGGTGCTGCTGAACGTCGCCCGACGGCTGGGGATCGAAATCCTGCCGGTGGATATCAACCTGAGCCAGGAACGCTCGACGATCTCGCCCGACCAAACGCAGATCAGGCTGGGGTTGAGCACAATCAAGGGATTCGGGCAGGCGACTATCGAGCGGGTGCTGTATGTCCGGGCCGAACGACCTTACAACGCCGGGCTGGTCGATTTTTGCAAGCGGACGCAGATGCCGCGACGCCTCGTGGAGAATCTGATCATGGCCGGGGCGATGGATGGCTGGCGGGTGCCCCGTCGAAAACTGCTGTGGGACCTGGGCACACTGCAATACAAACACGACGAACTGGGGCTGGAATTTGCCAATGGGGATATCGAACTGCCGCGCCTGACGGAACAGGACAGCCTGGTGCAGGAATACGCCGTGATGGGATTTTCGGCGCAGCCGCACAGCCTGACGCTGTACCGCTCCTGGCTGACCGAGCAGGGGGTGATCAGCACGGAGGAGGTCAGGGATCGCAACGGCGGGAAGCCGGTCAAGGTGGCCGGGCTGATGGTGGTTCACCAGGCCCCGCCGACGGCGAAGGGGCACCGGTTCCTGACGCTGGAGGACGAGTTCGGGCTGCTGGATGTGATCGTGCGGCCCAACATTTACGAGCAGTACCGGCAGATCGTGCGCGGCTCAGCGATGCTGATCGTCGAGGGGACGATACAGCGGAAAAACCGGGTGATCAGCCTGATCGCGCAGAAAATCAGCGCGCTGCTGCCGATGGGGTAAATCAGCCTTCGGCTGATTAATAGGAGTTTTGGTGCAGCCAAAACGTCCATCTGGGACAGAAAATCAGCAATGGGTTGAATTGACGATCACCCCCCGTATTTCGCTCCGCTAAATCTGCTCCCTTAGCTAAGTGGGACCCTTATACTACGTAAGGGGGGCGGCATATCTTAACCTGTGATGACCGTTATAAGCCACCAGATAGTTGGTTTTGTGAAGGCTCTCCGACCGGGACGAATCGTTCCTTTTTCCCCTATCATGTGTTAAAGAAGATAAGCATATAGGATTTCGACGGCCTATCCTCGTCTATTAAACTGGAGAAACATGATGGAATCCCCACCCGCAAAAGCAACCCGGCGCGAGCGCTGGGCGTGGTACATGTACGATTTCGGTAATTCGGGGTATGCCTCGATTATCCTGCTGGCAATCTACCCGGCCTACTTCAAGGAGGCGGTGGTCGGTGGGGCCAACGGCTCCCGATTGTGGGGGATCGCGATCGGGATCGCGATGCTGACCGTAGCGATCATCGCGCCGGTGCTGGGGGCCATCGCCGATTTTTCCGGGGCGAAGAAAAAGTTTCTGTTCGTCTTCACGACGATATCCTGCGTGTTCACGGGATCGATTTTCTTCGTGGGGGAGGGAGACTGGTTCCTGGGGATGCTGCTGTTCATCCTGGCCGAGATCGGCTACCGGGGGTCACAGGTGTTTTATAACTCGCTGCTGCCGGAGATCGCTGACCAGGAGGAGATCGGAACCATATCGGGCAACGGCTGGGCGGTTGGATCGGTGGGAGGGATCATCATCCTGGTGGTGGTGCTGGGACTGCTCCAGTTCGTTGGGGGGATGTGGATCATCCGGCTCTCGATGCTGCTGACGGCGGTCTGGTTCTTCGGGTTTTCACTGTTCATCTTCCTGCGATTGGAAGAACGCGCCCAGCCGAAACCGCTGCCGGAGGGCGAAACGTATCTCTCGGTGGCGTTCAAGCAGCTTGCATCGACTTTCCGCGCGGTGAAGCGCTACCGGGAGTTCATCAAGTTCATCGTCGCCTTCCTGATCTACAACGACGGGATCATCATGGTGCTTGAGTTCGCGGCGATCATCGGCGCGGTGCTGTTCGGAATGACGCAGGAGAACCTGATCTTCTTCATCATCGTGGTGGAACTCACCAACGTGCTCGGCTCGTACGTGTTCGGGGTGATGGCCGACAAGGGCGGCAGCAAGCTGGCGCTGATGATCTCGTTCGTGCTGATGATCGGGGCGATCCTGTGGCTGTACTTCGCACAGTCGATCACCGAGTATTTCGTGATCGGGGCGATTGGTGGGATGGCGATGGCCGGGCTGCAATCGGTGAGCCGAACGATGGCCGGGCAGTTCGCACCGCCAGGGCAGAGCGCCGAGTTCTTCGGGTTCTTCGCGGTCGCCGGGCGAAGCTCATCATTTATCGGGCCGACGGTGTTCGGGCTGCTGGTGGTCTGGGCGACGAATCGATTCGAGGCGGCAGGGATGGCTCCGCTGCTCGCCGAGCAGATGGGCCACCGGGTATCGCTGTTCTCGGTGGTGGCTTTCCTGGTAGTGGGGATGATCATCCTGCTGACGGTCAACGAGGCGAAAGGCCGCGAGGTGGGTCGGGTGAAGGTCGGCGTGCCGGAGGTGGAGCCGGTAACTAAATAGCCCCCTTTGCCGCTGCGCGGCACTTCCCCCAAGGGGGCAGGTGGGGTATGAATCGTGAGTTCCGGTTCTGCTAAAGCAATTCAAAGAAAGTGAACCGTCCATCGAAAGGTGGGCGGTTTTGATTCTCACGATGAGCGACCAAGCTGAACGAGTTCCAGCGTGCTGATGCTGATCAGGAAGACGACAAGGAGCCAGAGAGAAACAGCACCGCCAGTCGACAGTGTAAGCCTGCCGAAGGTCAGCCAGCCAGCGAGCATCGCCCCACCGCAGAGGTTGATCGCTGCGGCCCCGGCGGTACCCAATCCGACCTGTGGGGAAGTCTTATCGCGCAGTGCTTCCCAGGCGAGGGCTATCGCAATACCGACGAAGACTGCGCCGAGGATATTGACATAAAACAGCCTGTCAGGAACAGGCAGACCCATCCAGTGAGCGACCGGCGGCGTAAAGAAAATCAGCAGGATGCCCAACGCAAGATTGATTGAAGAATCGATTAACAGCAGACTGCGTTGTTTCACTGTGATGCCTCCTCGATAGGTGTGTACCAGTTCCATTGTACAGCATATCGCCGGTTCAGTGACCGGTTCTAACTCCGTTTTAGCGGCAGGCGAACCACCGCCTGATATAATCCCGGTAGGGTTTGCCAGTATAAAGAGAGCCGCTAATGGGGTTTCATGGTTTCAGAAGTTTCATCAACTCGCCGGAAGAAAAGCCGAAAGTCACCCGGAAGTTAATCAAACGGGTGATGGGGTACGCTCGACCGTATCAGGGGCAGATCGCCGGGATGCTGATTTTGATCACGCTGTCGGCAGGGCTGACGCTGGTTACACCGCTGATTATGCGGGACCTGATCGACAAGACGATCCCGGCGGGTGATGTCAACCGGCTGGTACTGCTTTCGGTCGGGCTGCTGGTGATCCCGGTGGTCGGTGGGCTGATCAACGTCGTGCAGCGAAGGCTCAACGCGGCAGTCGGCGAAGGGGTAATCTACGATCTGCGGGTTGCCCTCTATGCCCATCTTCAACGGATGTCGCTGCGCTTCTTCACCAACACCAAAGTCGGCGAGATGATGAGCCGCCTGAACAACGACGTGATCGGTGCACAGAACGCGATCAGCAATACCGTTGTCAATATCATCACGAATATCATCCAGGCGGCGGCGGTGCTGGTCGTGATGCTGACACTCGACTGGCGGCTGACTCTGCTCAGCATTGCAGTTATGCCGCTGTTCTATATCGTGATGCGGCGGCTGGGCAGCCGTCTGCGTGACATCGCCCGCAAAGCGATGAACATCAACGCGCAAATGAACGCGATGATGAACGAGACGCTCAACATCAGCGGGGCGCTGCTGGTGAAACTGTTCGGGCGGATCGACCTGGAGGCCGATCGGTTCGATGACCGGGCGGCAAAAGTGCGCGACGTGGGTATCCAGCGGGCGGTGGTTGGCCGGGTGTTCTTTATGATCATCGGGCTGTTGAGCGCGGTCGGGACGGCGCTGGTGTACGGGATCGGCGGTTACCTTGTGATTCGGGGGGAGTTCACAGTCGGGACGATTGTGGCGTTCGGCGCGTACCTCACGTCGATGTATTCGGCGCTGCAAGGGCTGGCGAATGCGCCGGTCGAATTTGCTACATCGGTGGTCAGCTTCGAGCGGGTTTTCGAGGTGATCGACCTGCCGCACGAGATCGATGACAGGCCGGGGGCCGTGGCCCTCGATACCATTCGGGGCGATCTGGTGTTCGACGACGTGATATTCCGCTATGAGGTCGCAGAAGAAAATTTACTGCGCGAGGTAAAACGCTTCGGGCGAATGGACGATGTCCGGGCGGTGCTGTCGGGGGATGGTGAGTCGAAAGAAAAGCCGGACGGGCAGCAGGCGGAGATCAAGGCGGGCGAATCGCAGGCGCGGGAAATGGCACTCGAATCGATCTCGTTTCACGTGGAACCGGGACAGTTGATCGCGCTGGTGGGGCCGAGTGGGGCCGGAAAAACGACGATGACCTACCTGATTCCACGGCTGTACGATCCGTCAGCAGGGCGGATTCTGATCGATGGGCACGATCTGCGAGAGGTGACGCTGGCTTCGCTCTCCGAGCAGATTGGGATGGTGACGCAGGAGACGCACCTGTTCCATGACACAATCCGGACGAACCTGCTCTACGCAAAACTCGACGCGACGCAGCAACAGATCGAGGCAGCGGCGAAAGCAGCCAATATCCACGACTTCATCATGGGGCTGCCCGAAGGGTACGATACGGTGGTCGGTGAGCGAGGGTATCGACTGAGCGGCGGGGAAAAACAGCGGATCGCGCTGACACGCGTGATTCTCAAAGATCCGCGCATCCTGGTGCTGGACGAGGCAACGAGTCACCTGGACAGTGAATCAGAATCGCTGATTCAAGAAGCGCTGGGGCGGGTGATGGCAGGCCGAACGAGCATCGTGATTGCACATCGATTAAGCACGATTCTGGCTGCCGATCAAATCCTGGTGATGGATCGGGGACGGATCGTGGAGAAGGGGACTCACAGTGAACTGCTGGCGCAGGACGGGCTATATGCGCGGCTGTACGAGACTCAGTTCAGCCGGGAGGAGGATTCAGCCCACAGATAGCACAGATGTCACAGATAGGAATTATTTATCCGCTAATTGCGCGAATTACACGAACTTTTAATGCTGTCGAGTACGGCAGCGTGAAAGTGTGGGTGGATCGAGATGGTAGGGGGGATTCAGCCCACAGATAGAACAGATAGGATGGTTTGATGGACTTTAGCGATCTTCAGCCAGTTGAAAGAAATGCGCTCGATGATCTGGCGACGGTAATCGGGGAACCGGTCCAGCGGGTGGACCGGGGCCAGATGTTCGACGAGTCGATTCCGGCGCGGGTTACCATCGAGGAAGGGGCTGTCAGGGCCCTGGCAGTGTGGGGATTCTGGATAGATCGGCTGCCGGAGTCAATCGGGAATTTCGGCGATCTGATCGAGTTGTATGTGCATGACAATCGATTGGCCGAACTGCCGGAGAGCATCGGCGGGCTGGCACGATTGGAAGTGCTCGACCTGGGACACAATCAAGACCTGGCCTCGCTGCCGGACTCAATTGGCGCTCTGCGCAATTTGCGGTTCCTGTATGCAAGTGATAACCGGCTTGATTCGCTGCCGGAGTCATTATCGAATTTGCGGTCGCTGATCTATCTCAATCTCACAGATAACCGGTTCACGAGTTTACCGGAGTGGATCGGGCAGTTGGCAGGACTGATCGAACTGCGGCTGTATGACAATCAACTCGACCGGCTGCCCGATTCGATTGGGGAACTGGAGAATCTCCGGGAGATGCACATTCAGAATAATCAACTGGTGCTGCTGCCGGAATCGATTGGGGAACTGAACTCGCTCCGGCGGTTGGGGCTGAGAGACAACTGGCTCGAAGCAGTGCCGGAGTCAACCGGAAGGCTGGCGCGGCTGGTCGATCTTGACCTGAGAAGGAATCTGCTGGAGGTGGTGCCGGATTGTCTGGCCGGGCTGCCGGAAATCGAAAGGCTCGATCTGCGCTGGAACCGGATCGGGGTACTGCCGGGGTGGATGGATCGATTGGAGGAACGCGGGTGTGTGGTGTATATGTGATGAGCATTCGTTAGACGTCCAGACAGCGGGCACAGCACGCTGCGGACAACAAAAAACGTTGCTGTGCTCGTACGACAACTTTAAAGGAGGAGAACATCGTGCAGCAGGTTGCTAAGGATTTACGAGCGGTGGTGACGAAGGCAGCGGGGCAGATGCGGCAGGTCGGGGAGAAGGATGCTGCACAGAAACCCGGATCAGAGGAGTGGTCAAACAAGCAGGTGCTCGGCCATCTGATCGACTCGGCATCGAACAACCACCAGCGTTTTATCCGCGCGCAGCGGAGCGAATCGCACGATTTTCCCGGCTACGATCAGAAC
This sequence comes from Anaerolineae bacterium, assembly GCA_016926255.1. GTDB lineage: Bacteria > Chloroflexota > Anaerolineae > Aggregatilineales > UBA3940 > JAFGOY01. The sequence goes on from JAFGOY010000012.1 coordinate 49,663, forward strand.
GACTGGGTTGCTTTGCAGGCGTACCAGACGAAGCCGTGGACGCAGCTTGTCACGCTGTGGGAAGTGCTGAATCTGCACCTCGCTGACATCATTGAGTGGATTCCAGAAAGCAAACTGTCGACGGAGTGCACAATCGCGGGTAAGCCGTGGACGCTCGGAGAGATCGTCGTCGGTTACTTCGGGCATATGCAGGCGCATCTCGACGATCTGCCGGTCGATGTATCGGATATCAAGCGCTACCCGTATCCGAGAGGGTGATCAGCAGAAAGCCTCGGCGGGTGACGACCTTCGGTCGTTTCAAAGCACGCTGTGCCCGTACAAGCTGGTTTTCTTTTTCAGGTGGTCAAATTTTAGTTTCGATAAACTGAAGCACCCGTTCGGGGTGCTGACCGACGTAGTTGTAGGCGTCGAAGCGCATCATCTTGCCCTCGATCCACCAGAATTCTTTAGGCCCCTGCACGGCATCGTAGATACTCTCGATGTCGTGCAGTTCTGTCCAGCGGTCTTCGCGGGCCTGGACGAACAGCGAGGGGACAGCAACATCCGATGCGTATTCGAGGGGAGACATTGCCTTCAGGGAATAGCCGCCGCGCAGCTGAACCAGCCAATCGACGAGGGGCATCAGGAAAAGGCTTAGCGGCGTGTAGACGGCCTTCAAATAGCTGCGGACAAAGACATTGGCCGAAATGGGCTGGATGGCGACCAGGAAAGCAATATCTTTGACGAGTTCGCCACCTTTGCTCAATGCGATAATGGTCGAATTGGCGCCCATGCAAAAACTGACGAATCCGATCCGGGGATTGTTCAGGGTAGGGCGCTCTTTGAGGTAGGCGACCGCCCCCAGTACGTCTTTGTATTCTTCGAGGCCGACGCCGGTCAGGGCTTTACCGCTCTGGCCGTGATTGCGGAAATCGAACATCAGGATGGAATGGCCTGCATTGTGGAGGGCCTGGGCGGTGGTCAGGAGGTCGACATCGGTCCAGGCGAGCGGGGGAAAGCCCTGGTTCTTAGCGATGAATCCATGCCGGTTGAAGGGGAACGGGTGGGTGATGATGATCACCTTGCCGGATGAATCCGCCGGAATGAACCATCCCGACAGGGTGATGCCGTCAATGCTGGTGAACTCAACATCCTCATAGGCCATGCCATAATCGGCGGGGGTCTTGATAATTGACTGCCGCCGCGAGTGGATGATCAGGCCGGAAAAGATCAGGCCGATGACCAGTACCAGACCGATCAGCACGGCGGCGATAATCAGCAGGACTGCGTAAACCGGCATGATGACCTCCGTTTCGAGGGATTAACCCTGTTGCTGCTGCTTCTTCAGCCGTTCCTCTTTGCGCTTCTCGCGCAGGTGCTCGCCGAAAGTCATCTCGTCTTCGGTGGCTTCGGCCCAGGGATAGATGGCGGCTTCTCTGGCCGCCTCACGGATGGCGGGATCATCGGAGTAACAGCCGCGCTGTTCTGGTGGGAGAAGTTCGGCAATGTGGTGCATGATGTCATGGCCAATCTCGTCAAGTTGGCGACGCCGCTCTCGCCCGCTGCCACTGGTCGAATAAGGGCCAAACGGTTTGCCGATCCGCACGGTGACCTTTTCGCGTTTTCCCTGCCTTAGCTTGACAAAGACGTTCTCCATATTGATCAGACCAATCGGGACAATACGGGCATTCGATTGGGCGGCGAGGAAGGCTACACCGGGGCGCGGTGGGCGAAGTACCCTGGCCCAGGTGCCACCTTCGGGGAAAATGCCGATGATGCCGTCCTGCTTGAGGACTGACAGTGCCTTTTTCAGGGCCGTCGTCGAAGCGGTGCCACGGGCGACGCGGAACACGCCCCACCATGTGGTGAGGAACTGCACCGCACGCGGCGAACCGGGGTTGATCGTCCCGGCTAGAAAGTCAAGATAATAGGGGGTCGCACCGATCACGAAAACCGGGTCGACATAGAAGAAGTGGTTGGCGGCAAGAATCAGAGGGCCTTTCTCAGGTAGATTCTCCCGACCTTCGATGTTGAACCTGGTTAGCCCATAGGTCAAAGGATGGGCGATGGCAGCGCGCAGCACCCAGCGAAGCACGGTTCGGCGCGGGTAGTGGATGTTTGTTGTGTTGTTTGTCATGGTGGTTAGTGTAGGCGATAGCGAGGGGAATCGTCAAATTGAAGATTTGTATCTTGCCTAATCGACGGGTTCAACTTACTATAACTGTGTGTTTGGACTACCCTGACCAGAGGACAGAATGGCCCGAATTTTAGTTGTCGATGATTCCCCGACCGCGCGCGCATCGATCAGGCTGATGCTGGCCGACGAGGGCCACACGGTGATCGAAGCGGCCAGCGGGCAGGAGGCACTCGATCTGCTCTCCGGTAAACTGCCCGACCTGATCCTGCTCGATATCGTCATGCCGAATATTGACGGCATCGAAACCTGCAGGCGCATCCGATCTGACCCGTTTATGACCCAACTACCAATCGTCTTTCTGACGGCGAGAGATCGCCCGCATGATATCGCCAAAGGGCTGGATGCCGGTGGGGATGATTTCGTCTCGAAAGCGGCGTTGAGCGTCGAACTGCTGGCCCGTGTGCGCGCGGTGCTGCGGCGGTTTGCCGGGGGTACGCTCGATCCTTCAGCCGACCGGCTGGCGGTTGGCGGTCTTCTCCTGTACCTGTCACGCTTTGAGGTGCTGGTCGATGGGGTGAAGGTCGAACTGACACCGGTCGATCACCGGCTGCTTTACTACCTGATGTCGCGGGCCGGACAGCCCGTACCGACCGATCAACTGCTGGAGCACGTGTGGGAATACGCCCCCGGAGAAGGCGATCCGAAAGTGGTGCATGTGGGGATCGCCCGGCTGCGCTCGAAAATCGAAGCGGCGGATGGGCCGCGTGTCATCCGCACCGTGCGCGGGCGCGGGTACATGATCGAAGGCTGAGCCGCTTTCCCCTTATTACAAAAGCCTAAAGATGAGCTTCCTGTAGTGTTCTGTTACCTCCAGACGGGTGAGCACGTGGTATCAATAAGCTATAAGGTTTTAATGTGATAAGCAATCAAGAATTTTTAATGGAGAAATGACATGACACTCAATCCGACACTCAAAGAGAACTGGGAAAAGCTTCAGGAAAAGTACAACTACCCTGTCGATGCACTGGGACGTCCGATCGAAACGAAGGACGAGGAAACCCTGAAAGTGTGGCGCGGTGAGGGTATTGATCGCTTCCAGCAGAAGTAGTACAAACCAGCCAACAGACTTTATGGGGAACCAGAGGATCAGCTCCAGCAAGGAGCTGTTTTTCTTTTTTGTGGCAGAGGCAGGGAGCACCCGGATGTGTTCGGGGGTGAGACAGAGCCGGACTATCTCTCCTATTACAAAAGCCTAAAGATGGGCTTCCTGTAGTGTTCTGTTACCTTCGGGCAGGCTGCGGTGTGGTATCAATAGAGTAGCAACGTAATCAACCATGATTAATGGTAAAAATACTGAACAAATTTAATTGGAGGGAGACAGATGGCACTCGATCCGAAAGTCAAAGAAAACTGGGAAAAGCTTCAGGAAAAGTACAACTATCCTGTCGATGCACTGGGGCGACCGATCGATCCGAAGGACGAGGAAACCCTGCGAGTCTGGCAGAGTGAGGGTATCGACCGCTTCCAGCCGAAGTAGTGGAACCTATCCGACAATAGTTTTACTGGTATCCGGAGAATCAGCCTCATGATGATGAGGCTGTTTTGCTTTTTGCAGGCATTACGCTAATCGCCGACCCCCGCCAGGAATGAAAGCACCCTTTCCTGCACCTCATCCGGGGTCAGGTCATTGGTATCGATGTAGAGATCGCAGTGCTGGCGGGCATGGGAAAGCCGCTCGACTTCGACTGCGAGGCGATCCGGCCCCCAGTCAACCAGCGGGCGGCGCTGCCGGGAAACCTCAAAACTGACATCCAGATAAATCAACACATCGGGCGGGTGGATTCGCTGCCACATGTCTTTGACGTAGGAATGCTCCTGGGCGACATGGCGCACGGCATATCCAGCGGCTTTCAACCGCGTGACGAGCGTCGATTTGCCGGAGGCGCTCGGCCCGACGACGGCTACTACCAGATCGGGCCGGGCGTCCTCATTGTTCATCGCGGCAGGGCCGGTTCCAGTTGCGGGCCAGGTCTTTGATCTGGGGGAGACCGGCCACCACAGCGATCACGTCACCGGAGTGGAGCACCACGTCGTCGTTGGGACTCTGGTCGACGGCATCACCGGATTGGAGGAGGACAATCGAAATGTCGAGTGTGTCTTCGACGCTGCCGACTGCCGCCCCATCGAGGCGGGAGCAGGGCTGCACCTCGACGCGGCCCATCGCCAATACCTGATCGCCCACTTTGAAGGTCTGGACGATCTCGGTGCCAGCGGCGGCCCCGGCAAAAGCGGGCGCAGCCATCATCGAGGCACTCATCACGGCGCTGACCTCGAAACGGTCGGCCATCGCCTCGGCGAACTGGTCGTCGAACATGCGCATGACGATGCGGATACTCCTGTTCGTCTCGCGGATACGGCTGGCGATCTGGAGGTTGGCAAGGTCGTTGTTGGTGGCGATGATCACCGCCGCCGCGCGGTCGATCCCGGCGGCGTCCAGAATATCGACGTTGCGGGCGTCGCCGGTGATCACCGGGATATCGTATTCGCGGACTTCGACAAAGCGGGGCGAATCTTCGTGGATTTCGATCACGACGATGTCTTCGTCGAGGATGACCAGCTCACGCACCACGCGAATTCCCAGGTGGCCCAGGCCGATGATAATGATGTGGTCATTGAACGTAGATGCCACGGCAGCCTCCCATTGACTGTGACGCGAACGTCGATTGAACAACAGCGGTAGAAAATCGGCCAGGCCGGTAGCCAGCGCGATGACGCCCAGCAGGGGCATCAGGAAGTAGTAAATATCGAGGTACCACTCCTGCGGGAAATCGAGGGTGGGCTGCATCAGGGTGAGCGCCGAGGTCTGGAACAGCGCCTCGATGAAACGCATCGAGTTGTCGGGGTAAGTCTGGTTCCAGAGCGCCTGGAAGCTGATCGCGCCGAGCAGCAGGGCGACGGTAAAGATAACCAGCCCCACGCGGAACTCGCGCAGAAGCACCCAGGTATCGCGCAGAGACGCCCGCAGGCGTCGGCGGATGGCGCGGCGGTGGTAGGCGGCCCTGGCATCATCACGGGTGGTGATGGTCATAGAGGCGGCTCCCCTTTCTGTACCCGGCGCTGAAGCACCGGGCTAAAGTGTCACCTTGATATAGGTCATCAGGGCCGCAGGATGGGCGGCACCGGGAATGAGACACTCAATCGTCGGATTTCGTCGGACTGGTTATGAGCGACGGCGACGACCAGCACGGAAATATCATCCTTAGGGCGATTATCGTCGCGGTGGAGCGCTTCGGCAAGCAGGGCATCAGCGATGGGCCGGGCGATGTCAGGTTGATCGATGCTGCGGGCGTAGAGTTCGTCGACGAAGGCGGGGACATCAATCGCGCCGCCGTTGTTCTCTCCGGCACACTGAACGCCATCGGTGAAGACGACCGCCACCATCCCGTAGGCGACCGGCAGCTCGGCGATCTGGGGCTTGGTGCGGGCGTGGACGCCAATCGGCGGGGCGGGGTCGTTGAGGATGATCTGCTCGCCGGGGGCGGTCTGGATGATCGCCGGGCAGTGGCTGTTCCGCGAGAGGACGAGCGTCTTGGAGGCCATATCGACGGAGACGATGTTGAGGGTCGCCGAGACTTTGCCGCCGCGCTGGGTGTACAAATAATCGTGGGTGGCACGGGCGGCGGCCCCATCACGGACGCCTTCGGAAAGAAGGGCGATGGCTTTACTGGTGACGAGATTACTGATTGTCTTGGCCGCTCTGCCGGATCGCTGGCCGTCGGCGAGTACGAACGAGAGTCCCCCCTGGGGACGTTCGATCATTTCGAGTGTGTCGCCGCTTTCGCTGGTGGCGTATTTACCGATCTTGGCTGCGGCTACCTGAATCTGCACGGGCGGGTTCCTCGGTGTGATGGTTGGACGTTGGGATAATGATACCACCGGGGCGGGTTGTCCACGAGTGAGGAGGATTCGATCCGCGAATTGCGCCAATTACGCTAATTATTTTTAGCGGGCTACCGCCCGCCGGGAATCGATTAAATGTAACTGGTGCAGATGAGGACAAATTCTATTGACCGGTTGGTTCGGTGAGGGTGATCGTGCCGACGAAAACCGCGTCCTGGCCGCCGGTGGTGAGCAGGGGCGTGCCATCGGGGTCAAGGAGGCCGACGTAGACTTCGTAGGATGCCGGTTCGAGCGCGGCGGTATCAAGCTGATAGGTATCGGTGACCTTCTCGCCGGTCTCCCAGATCGAGGTTGGGTACGCACCGTCGTGCGGTTCGGCGGCGGTCTGCGCGGCGACGAGTCCCGCGCTGCGCACCTGGACATAGATCCGATAATCGGCCTGGGGCGGGCGGTTGGCTTCCCACATCAGGAGAACCTGCAAGCCTTCTTCCGGGGTGCTGGAAAGTCGGTAGCCCATGAGTGTCAGGTCACCGAAATCAGCGCGAACGCCCGACATCGCACCGACAAATACTGACTCCGGGAAGGGGACTTTGCCCTGACCGATGACCTGCCAGGTGAGCGCTTCGGGATCGGGGCCGATCCCAATCGAGAGGTCGTAGACGCCGGGCATGGGTTCGGGTACGAGGTCGATGGTGTGGAAGGTGGTGATCAGGCGGCGCTGGGGCCAGTTCTGGAAATCGACCCACTGCCCGTTCAGGGCGGCGAGGGCCTCATTGCGGCCCCGGATGGCTATCGAAACATACTGCGGTTCGTCGAAGGATTCGTTGAGGAGCCATTCCAGGCGCATGCGACCTGTGCGGCCACCTTCGAGGGGACTGAGGGGATAATCGACAGCGATGGTGTTCAAAATCAGGCCGTTGGGATAGCCGACCATGCCGAGCAGATGCTCGGTGAGCGGGGGTGGGGAGGCGGTGCGGGTGTAGATCACAAGGGGGTCGGTCTCGCCAAAGCAGGCCTGCTCGGCGTACAGACCGGCCAGCCAGGGATTCGATTGGGCATCGACCAGGTCGGCGGCCTGGGACTCGTGGAGGACGATGACTTCGGGGATATAGGCGTTGATCCACCAGCGGGTATCACCGCGACGGTAGGCCTCGGCGAGATCGGGCTGGAGGCGGCCTTCTGGATCGAGGATGGGGCGCTCGGAGATGTAGCCCAGCGTGCCCAACTCCGACGTCGCTATGATGGTGTCCGGGCTGGTGTTCTCAAGAAGCCAGAAACCGGCCTGCGCTGACTCTTCGTCGACCAGAGTGGGCTGCATGGCCTGCCAGGGGATATCTCCGGTGGGTGGGGCGAGGGTGAGGCGGAGCAGCGAATCGGTGGCGGCACCGACCAGCAGCAACGCATAGACTCCGATCACGACGGCGCGGATACCCTTCTCCTTGATCAGGCCGACGAGCCAGTTTGCACCCAGGCCGACGAGCGTGGCAAGGGCCGGGATCAGCGGGGCGAAGTGCCACGAATAGACGGCGGTACGGAAAAGGGCAAGGGTGATCAGGTGAAGGGCGGCCCATCCGGCCAGTACCAGCGGCCAGCGGTCTTCGCGGCGGCGGAGCACCGGCAGGCGGACAAGGCCGGGGATGGCGAGGATCGGCAGGACGATCCACAAAGGCGAGAGGGTAAAACTGGCTTTGCCAACAGCGGCAAGCCCGGCCCAGACGTTAGGGGCGAACACGTCCGTGAGGATGGGACCGGAACCCACACCGGGGAGTCCGGGCAGCATCAGCAAGCCCAGAATGACGATCCCGGTATAAAGGCCGATAGGGAGAATTTCGAAGCGGCGACCGGTGGCGATGGCATCGGCGATCAATATGGCGGCAAGCGCGCCGATCTCAGGGCGGATCAAGGTCGCCAGGGCAAGGAATACGGCGGCGACGACCGGCCAATCAAAAAGATAGGCCATAGTCGCAAGCAGGGCCAGTGCCATCCACAAAGCAATCTCCAGGCCGAGGGTCAGCCAGAGCAGGGGAAAGACGGCGAACAGGGCGCTGACCAGGAGGGCAGTCCATTTGCCGGTGGGGAGCACGGCAAAGTAAAGGGCCACCACGCCGATGCCAATGGAAACGACACCGATCAGATTGCCGGTGAGGGGGATATCGGGGGTGAAGCGGGTGAAGAGTGACAACAGGAAAACGTAAAGCGGGCTGATCGAGCCGGTAAGAACCGGCTCGCCGGGATTGTAGGCAAATCCCTGGCCGCTGGCGAGATTGCGGGCGCAGCGATAAGAAATGAAGCTCTGGTCGAGATGCTGTCCGCTGAACAGAAAGCCGAGGCCGACGACGATCAGGACGAGGGCGAGTAGACTCAGGATTTCGACGTGGCGTCTGGCAATCATTCGCGTGGTGTGGTGGATCAGCGGTTGGCTAACAGGTCAAGGTCGACTTCACCGGTCTGGACGAACTCGTCCAGGGTCGGGGTGATGACGACATGCGGTGGCAGATAGCGCAGCACGGTGGCGGTGATCCCGCGTGCGTCGAAGCGGCTCTTGTGGATCATCCCCCGGTCTTCAAAGGTGACGTCGAACTCCATCATCTCGCCGTCGCTTTCGATGAAACGGACGATGGGGTATTCGAGGGTAAATTCGCCGCGAGTCTCCTGCCCCTTGACGAAATCGACACGGATCACGTCTTTATATTCGAGGGTGGCGGTGCGCTTGCCCTCGCGCCAGACCATGCGGTGGGGAGTGACTTCGACCTGGATGGCCTGCCGGAGACGGGCAAGAGTGACGATCCCGGCGATCAGCCCTGCGACCCCGGCACAGGCGATCCCGCCGGAGAGGGCGACCGACCAGGTGGTCGAGCGGTTGGCGGCGGTGGTCATGCCGAAGACGGTCGCGCCGCAGCCCATGAGACCGGCCCCAATACCAAATAGCAGGTAGGCGGTGCGGCTGATCGAACGGCGGGCGGAAGCCGCCGCAGGGAAAATCTCTGGATTAGCCATAGGTCATACCCTTTTTGCTGACGAGGTTATTCCCCGGCGCTGTCGAACATTTACAAAATAGCAAGGTAAGAAACCGCATCGTTTTCACCCCCTCCCTGTCCCTCCCCCTCAAGGGAGAGGGAACAGAATCGCGTGGTGTTGTACGCTGATTTGCTTACCTTATTCATTTGCAAAAGAGCAAAAGCACCGGGCTAAAATTGATAGATTGACCGTTGTTGGTAATTACCCAGGCGGGCGCAGCACGCTGCGCCCCTACCGGCGATTTTTATCCAGACGAGATGTGTACCAGGCAGCCGGTTACTGGTTTTCCAGTTCGGCGTCGATGACCTGCTTGAAATTCTCAAAGGGCTGCGCACCGACGAAGCGAGTGCCGTTGATAAAGAAGGTCGGGGTGCCGGTGACACCCAGCGCTCGCGCCTCCTGGTAATCGGCGTTCCACTCGTCCCGGTACGTCCCCGATTCAATACAGTCGCGGAGTTCTTCGCCGTCGAGATCAAGGGTTACGGCCAGGGCGACGAAATCGTCGGTTGACGTGTACTCACGGAAGCCCTCAAACAGCGCGTCGTGATATTCCCAGAAAGAACCCTGGTCGCCTGCACACTGGGCGGCCTCGGCGGGACGGTCACCGCCGAAGGCGGGGAAATCACGGTAAACAAAGCGAACCTGATCGCCGTATTCTTCGAGAATCTGCGGGAGAATCTGGAGTTTGAAGGCGGCGCAGTACTGGCAGAAAAAGTCGCTGAACTCGACGATGGTGACCGGGGCATCTTCCGGGCCTAAAAAGGGATCGTCGTCGGAGAGATCGCCTTCGACATACTCGGCGGGAGCGGCTTCCGAACCGGCTGAGTCGGCTGACTCGCTGATGGCCCCGGCGACGGCCTCATTGACAGCGTCATCGACGGCAGCGACGGCATCGGTGACACCGCGATTATAGATATTGATGGCAGCAAAATAGCCGCCAACTGCACCGAGGATCAGACCGATCAGCCCGGCGAGCACGGCATAGAACACTGTGCGTGAAATGTATATATAATCATTTTCATTATCGTTGTCGGCGGTGGTTTCCTGAGACAGGCTCATCGATCTTCCTCTGGTTGAAATTTTATCACTGTTTCAGATAGTAACCAGATTGGACGTCGGGAGCAAACTGATGAAAGCAGGAAAGCGGTGCTCGTGAGACGATTCAACGCCGGGTGCCCGGATGGCAGGCGGTTTGCGGGCGGGTATCGGGGCGTGATACACTCACCACGCTCTAGAGAAACTCGACAGGCAGCTATCAGACATGACCGGCCCATCATCATCAAAATCGAAGAGACTTCTGGCCGCCAGCCTTGCCGGAGCGGTGGCTGTGCTGATCGGGCTGGTGGGCTGCAAGGGCGGCGGCGAGGAATCGACACCGACTCTGTATGCATTACCCAGCCTGGAAGCCAGCCTGATGCCCAGCGCGACGCTGGCACAGGCGCTCCCGACCGATACCGCCGTCCCCTCGCCCGTACCGACTCTACCCGACTACAGTTGGTGCAGCCTCGACGCGGCATTCGTCGCCGATCTGACCGTCCCGGATTACACGACGATCGAACCGGCTACGCTGTTCACGAAATCGTGGCGGATGCAGAACACGAGCACCTGTGACTGGGGGCCGGGGTTCGAGCTTCTATTTTACTGGGGCGATCAACTGGTGGGGCCGGTGGCAGTCGAGGTGCCGGAGACGGCGCAGGGCGAGATGGTCGATATTTCGGTGGATTTGCAGGCCCCGCTGGAGATCGGCGAGTACACGATGGTCTGGCAGCTCGTCTCGCCGGACGGCACCTGGTTCGGCACCGAGCCTTACCTGCGGATTGTCGTGCCCTGGACGGTGACGGTCACCCCGACCCCGACATCGCCCGAAGAATGCGTCTACAACGTCGCCTTTGTCGACGACGTGACGATCCCTGACAATATGCAAATCCTGGCCGGGGCGGAATTCACCAAAGTGTGGCGGATGATCAACACGAGCACCTGTCACTGGGGCGAAGGCTTCGATCTGGTGTTCATCTCCGGCGATCCGCTCGGCGCGGACGAATCGAACCCGATTCCCGAAGTCAAGATGGGCGAGCAGTTCGATATACTGGTCGATATGCGCGCGCCGGAGGAGGGCGGGCTGTACCGGAGCATCTGGAAGATACAGAAGCCGGACGGCACGCAGTTCGGGTTGGAGCCGTTCGTAAGGATCGAGGTGGTGGAGCCGACGCGGACTCCGACTCCAGAAGCGACCGATACACCGACTCCAACAGTCGGGCCGGGGACACCGTCTCCGACCCCACAGCCCACCCAGCGCCCGACACGGACTCCAACTGCCGGGCCGACGCCAACCGCGAGGCCGGTCGCTACGGCAGCGCCCCCGGCATCACATCCCGGCTACCCGGCGCTGGTGACGGGGATCACGGCGCATTCGCGGCAGATTTATCTCAACGGGCAAACGCTGGGGAACAAATCGACGGTGTTCTCGAAAGTGGGCGACAGCATCACCCACAGCCCGGCCTTCCTGAACCCGATCGGGCAGGGGCGCACCGATCTGCACGAGGAGTACGCTTACCTGCAGCCGGCGATCAACTGGTTCATGGGCACGGCACGGGTCGCCAACTCGTTCGACAACCCGTCGCTGGCCGAACGCTACGGCTGGACGAGCGCCGACATCCTCAACCCGGCGAGCGCCGAACCGGGCTGCGCGGGGAGATCGCCGCTGGTGTGTGAATATGAGCTGTCGCATCCTTCGGTGGCGCTGATCATGATCGGGACGAACGATTCAACAGGCCATCTGTCGGTCGATGCGTTCCGGGCGAACTTGCAGCAGATAGTCGACATCTCGCTGGAATACGGGGTGATCCCGGTGTTGTATACGATCCCCTGGAACGCCTACGGGGACGTAAGCGGGTTGAACAACGTGATCGTCAGCACGGCGTGGGTGTATGACGTGCCGCTGATCGATTACTATTCGGCGATGGAGGCGCTGCCGAATCACGGGGTGAGCGACGACGGGGTGCACCCATCGCTGCCGCCGGATGGGAACACGGCGAATTTCAGCGAGGAGAACGTGCAGTACGGGTACACGCTGCGGAACCTGATCAGTGTGCAGGCGCTCGATGCGATCTGGCGGCAGGTAATCTATTAACATCCAGGGCGGAGCCCCGATTATTCTTCATTATTGCATCGCCTGATGCTTGACGGCGTGGAGCACTTCGAGTGCTTCGAGGTTGCGGCGTACCATGCCATAGTGCATCCGATCCTCCAGAAAGACCGCCGAACCGAAATCGGCGGGCACCGTCAGGTGTGAGATGTTCAACTCGACGCCCTGGTTGGGAAGCTGGGAGGTCGTCTGCCAGAAATCCCAGAGCGGTACCTGCTTCTCGGCAGCCACGCGGCGGATCGCTTCGTTCATTTCAGTGTGGCCACCGCCATGTAAATAAGGAACGGTGCTGAGAACCGGGATCACGCCCCGGCTGGCAGCGATGTCGACAATACGGCTGACGCCTGCATAATAATCCTCTGCCCAGGTGGTCGATTCTTTCGGATAGGTGCGCACCATGATCAGGGCGATGGCAGGCTTGTAGCTGCGCAATTCGCATTCGAGGGGCGTTTCGCCGCGCCAGCAAACCGAGGGATCGGCCCAGGTGGGGTCGAGCAGGGCATTGACCACGTATCCGCCTTTCGCCGCATAGCCGATCCGGCTGAACGACCCGGCGAAATCCCAGATCACTTCGTGAAGATAAATATAATCACCCAGGTAGAAGAACTGGTCGTCGAAGGCGATCAGGAAATAAGGCGACTCGGCTTCACAGTCGCCGATCTTGCTGAATCGGTGGGGATTGTTGCCCAACTGCTGGCCGCGCTGGTAGATGGCGCGGGCATTCGGGCCGATGCCGGTGATGGTCGCCGTGTAGGGCACGGCTGGCGCAGCCGAAACAGGCGCGGCGGCAGGGGCAGCGGGAGCCGGTGCGCTGGCAACGTCGACGGCAGAGGGAACGGGCACGGTGGAGAGATCGCCGCTGAGATCGGTAAAAACGGTGTAGACCCAGCCGGTCTTCCCCGCGTAGGTGATCAGGACCCAGGTGGACAATTCATTGCGACCCTGCACGACGAGCGTCGTACTTACCGGGATGGTGCCGAGCAGGGTAGCGTCGAAATCGGGGGCGGACCGATAGCGCAGGTTGACGGTCGTTGTGGCGGTAACGGTGCTCCCGGCGACCGGCGGCGGTGCGGCAGGCGGGGCCGCTTCGCCGACGACCGGTACGGTGTTGAGATCGCCTTCGATCTCGCACAGCCATCCGGCGACCCAGTTTTCGGTGCCAGGACCAAAGTTGACGAGCAGCCAGGCGGAATCGGTGCTGCGACCCAATACGGGCAGCGGCGTACGAGCGGAAACGCGCCCGATCGCGTCGTAGTGAGTGCCGGGGCCGGATCGGATGGTCAGCGAGGTGGTGGGGCTGGCAACGACGGCAGACTGATCGAGCGGGTGGGCGAAAGCACTCGACAGGGGCAGGGCGAGCAGGGCGAGACAGGCAATCAGTAAAGCGATCCGCCAGGGCGGTGATGTTCTGCGCATGAGCGATGATTCCTTCCAATTATGATCGGGTTTATTTTACTCATAAAGTGGGGATGGGCGCGAACGGATGCAGGGCGATCAATCTGCCACGGCAGCGATCACCCCCCTGTCGCACGCATCGCGTGCGACTGTCCCCCCTTGGCAAAGGGGGACAACAAATATAAATATGTACCGGTCAGGAATTCAGTGCGGTGGAGGCAATCTGGCCAATCGGCTATAATCGCCCCGGTGCCCGCCCCGGCGGGCAGTATGAATCGAAGAGGAAATCAATGAGCACAGAAGAACAATCGGTGGGGAAGGCAACGAAGCAGGAACGGCTGATGCTGATCGGCGGCGGGGTAGTGTTCGCGGGGCTGGTGATCGGCATCGCGGTGCTGCTCGCCCCCAACCTGATCCGGCCCAAGATCGTGTTCCACGCCTATGACGGGGACGTGTTCCGCTACAGCCCCGGACAGGTGCGTCCGCCGGAAGAAAACGAGATTCTGGAAAACTACCCGGCTCACTACGGCAAAGATGGATTCCGCGTTCCGGCAATGGAAGCCAAAGAATACCCGATCATCGCGCTGGGTGATTCATATACTGAGGGCGGAAGCGTTCCCTGGGTGGACGTGGTCGCGGCGGAACTCGATACACCGGTTCAGAACCTGAGCTGGCGCGGCTACGGGCCGCTGGAATACGCGGCGATCATGGAAGAGTACGGCGGCGGCGATCACGACTGGGTGCTGATCGGGTTTTTCGAGGGCAACGATTTGAGCAACATACACTCGTCAACCAATATCCTCGAAGAGACGGGATCGCTTAACCTGGAACGCGAACTGTTCTCCACCGGAGAAGCCGAAGAGATGGAAGTGCTGCCCCCCGATCCGGACAAGTGGTATTTATTCCCACTGCGACACCTGGTGGGGGATCAGGTGTACGAACTGGCCTATATCCCCGATTATCTATGGGGTCTGAACGGGAACACGGAAGCCTACCGCCAGTCGCGGAACGTGGCGTTGCTGCGTGAATCGCTGCAGGAGATCAAGACTCTGGCGGGCGATGCCTGCGTGGGGCTGGTCTACATCCCCGACAAGCCGCATATCTATTTCCCGTACAGCGACCCGGATGGTAATCAACAGTGGTTATTGAATGAAGGGGCAGTGGTAAGCCTCGATGCCGATGGCTGGCTCTCGATGGATGTGATCCCGCGCCCGGCCCCGCAGGAATTCGAAACGGTGGTGGGCAATCTCGACAACCAGCGGGATGTGATCGGCGAGGTTGCGGCGGAACTGGGCATTCACTTCATCGATCTGACCCCGGCGCTCCAGGCGGCGGTCGAGACGGGCGAGCCGACCTATTTCGCCTATGATTCGCACTGGAACGCACGCGGTCACGAGGTCGGGGGGGAGGCGGCTGCCGGGTACATCCGCAGCGTGGAAGGGTGCGGCGCGTATGAGCCTTAAGAATTTAATCCGATAACAGAAGGTCTTTGTTTGATAGACGAAGGCCGCCCCCCTCTGGTCGACTACGTCGCCCATCTCCCCCCGCTGGGGGGCGAGTAGTCGATGGCTATAGATGGTTGCCGGATTATTCTGTAAATTTGCGTATAGTTTCCAGGCAGACATTAAAATCACCTATCAACGCCCGATAGGTGATTATTTTTATGTCTATTCAATTTACGCGTGATTGTTACGCGTGACCGGTTATGCATCGCGCCGTGAAGCGGAACTCCTTCCGCCGGGACGCAGCCGCCAGGTTCAATGAAGCACAGCCGGGCGGCTACCTGAATGCACGGCAGGTCGGATGCAAATACCGTTTCTCAGACCGGGACGGGAATACTACCTAGAAATCTTCGTCTTCCCAATCCATGTCTTCGTCGTCGTCATCGTCGAGATCGTCGAAGTCGTCGGCGGCGTCGAATTCGTCGTAGTCGTCATAGTCATCGAGTTCATCGACATCTTCGTCATCTTCGTCGTACTCGAAGTCAAGAACGACCGGCCCCAATTCGATGACTTCCAGATACTCGCCGCAGTGAGGGCAAACGACTTTCTGCCCAAGCCGGGGAGGACTGGAAAAGGTGACACGATCATTACAGTACGGGCACTTAGCGTCTGACATAAACTGTCTCCTATATACCTGACGCAGGTAGTATATTTGTGCAAATTATAGTGCCAGTCCGGTCAAGTACAAATATTGATCCATAGAACTTTTGTTTTGTCCGACAACCGTTTCCGGCGATCTGCCTCGATGGGATAATCAGGGAGACCGTTCTTACTGCCCTTTTGGGTAATGGACGGAACCGGGGGCGTATCTCTACAATTACGATACATTAGCAATGAATAGTGCTGATTGACGGGAAATAATGGAACTTCTAAACACCCTCCACGCGATAAATCAGGAGGTCGTCCAACTGGCGGCAGTTGGGCATTACAAGCAGGCTTTAACCCGGCTGGCGGTCGCTGCCTGTGATCTCCTGAACGGCGAAACCAGCGCGATCTGGCTGCTGGAGGATGGGTGGCTGCTGCTGCATGCGACCGATGCCGACCAATCACACGCGGACAGGGTTCCGCTGTACGAAAGCCTGGTAGGGGAATCGGTTCTGGCCCGCGCACCGGTACAATCGGACGATGTGCGGATCGACAAGCGGCTGCATCACCCCGAACTGGCGGCTCAATACGGCTGGCTGAGGGCGTTGATCGTGCCGATTGTGACCGAGCCGGATGGCGAGCCAATCGGGGCAATCAATGTGTACTGTCGTGAAAATCCCTGCGATGAAACGACTTCCGAGGAACAGATGCAAATCCTGACCCTGCTGGCCGACCTCGCGGCGATGGTGATCGTCAGTGCGACGCGCTACCAGGTGGGGGAAGCGGCAGAGACGCCGAGCCGCTCGTACGTCCTGCTCGGCGACCTGGCGACCAGTTTGCTGGTCAGGCTGCGGGTCAAAGCCGGGGCGATCCCGGTCCGGATCGAGGGGATACAGGATAAATGCAGTGCGGCGGTGGTTGCCGACGACTATCTGTCCGAAAACCTGGCGGCTATTCAACAAAACATACGCGAGTCGATGCAGGTGGTCGGCGAACTGCTCTCGCTGATGCGGATGCTATCGAGCGGGGAGACGGCCATACCGGTCGGGCCGGAACACGGATAGGGACTCGACCAACCTCGCAAGTTCATCCCCTTTTCTTCAAAATCCATCGAATAAATACCGTCAACAGAAACCGATCATAATCCCCAGGAAGGGCGATTTCGGCCTGACTGCCGATGCTCGAACACCTGTAATAAAGTTGTAATCTATAATAAAAAAGGAAAATATTGACAAAATTAAGATGGCCGCATACAATGAATCAGTAAGCTTTTGGGCATAATGTAGACGAATATCGAAAAGGGAGCCTCACACATGCAGAAGACCCGCCATGATATTGTTGATTATCTACGCGAACACGGGGCGGCGACGGTCGATGAATTATGCTCAGCGCTTGGTGATCTCACCTCGGTGACGGTGCGCCATCACCTGGATATTTTACAAAAGGAAGGGCTGGTCGATCCGCCGGAACCACAGCGCCGGGCCGCGCCGGGCCGTCCGAAGTATGTATACGAACTGTCCAGACAGGCCGATGCGCTATATCCAAATAACCTGATACCCTTCACTTTCTTCCTGCTGGAAGAACTGCGGTTCGTGATGGGGCCGCGCCAGCTTGAAGTACTGCTCGACGGAATCGCCCGGCGAATGGCCGCCGAATACAAGCCAGACAGCGATGAGGTGTCGTTCGGGCAGAAACTGGACCATGTCGTCGCCCATTTGAATACCCAGGGGTACGAGGCGGCCTGGGAACCCCAGCAAGATTCCTATTCGCTGGTTCTTCACAACTGCCCATATTGGACGGTCGCTAAGGCGCAGCCGGGACTCTGTCTTTTCGAGAAGCGCTACCTGGGGCACCTGCTTGGGATTTCCCCGCAGCTTGAATCGACGAGAGCAGGCGGGGCCAGCAAATGCCTCGCGCGGATACCGAACAGCCTGATCGAGTACTTGCTGTAGGTAATGACCGGTCATTGATCATGGCAGATGGGGCATTGATGATGCCCCTTTTTGGTTAGATGTAGAAATGGCACGGAGTGGTTGAAAAGCGTGAGGAACCGGCGGACAGGCAACTGAATTGACAACCCCCAGGTGGGTCGATACAATCTGGGCGACGCACGAGAAACGATCATGGTAACGCATACCAAGAACAAGGAGCCACAATCAGAATGAGCGATCAGGCACAGGCGGAAGGCACAAAAGCCGCCACCACAGAGCAGATTATCACAGTCACCCCGCAAGCTATCGAAAAGATCAACGGGCTGCTAGAAGAGAAAAAACTGGAAGGGCACTGCCTGCGCGTGTTTGTCGTGAGTGGCGGATGTTCGGGTCTTCAATACGGGATGGCTTTTGAACCCCAGCCGCGCGAAGAAGACACGGTGGTCAATGCGAACGGCTTACAGGTGCTCGTCGACCCGTTCAGCCTGCAATATATGTCAGGCAGCACGGTAGACTATGTCGAGACGGAGGCAATGGCCGGGTTCCGGATCGACAACCCGAACTACACTCCCTCGTGCAGCTGCAGCGGGGGCGGCTGCGGGTAGTTTCTAAATCGACCGGTACATTCGAACGGCGATCCTGAACTGAGGATCGCCGTTTTTTTCTTGTTCGGGGGCGTCAAAAAGGGAGTTGTTAACAGCAGATTGATGGATATACTATACTGGCATTGAAGAAGCTCAAAATCGACTTTGATTTTCGATCAGTCATCCTTCAGATAGACATGCAGGAGCTTACAATGGGATATCTTCGCGCATGCCAACGCGCCCGACTGAGGTGGGCGCTGCCGGGTCTTCTTTTTTTGCTGTCACTCCTGATAACCGGGACCGCTGCCTCAGCTCCCCTTGAGGCGGATAAAAGTATCGACCTGGATTATGGCGAATACTTCACCGAGAGGCTGGTGGCCTACGAAAGAGACGAGTTATACGAGCCATATGTCTACAAGATAGAAATACCCAAAGGGGCCGAACTGCTGGTCTCGATCAGCCAGCCATCCGCGCAGTACTGCTTCTTCGAGGCTGCCGTCTATGTGCCGAATTATTCCTCCGGCGACTATAAAGGGCGGGCGACCGTCAATGCGGGTTCGATATCGGACAGTTTCCTGATCACGCTGCCGGGTGGAGACGCCGAAGTCTGGATCGGGAGTACACAGGACTGCGATTATTACCAGGACTTCCCGGTGTACGTCTACCCGTACTTCGAGGTGTTCGGCAGTTCGTCCTATGACGATGACAGCAGCAGCGACGACGATGACGAGGACTCGTGGCCCGATCCGGTCGTCGAGTTCGGCGCTGACAGCACTTCAATCGTCGCGGGACAATGTGTGCGGCTGACATGGTATATCGAGTATATCAGTGCGGCCTACCTGCGGGGCGGGGGATACGATCAGGGCGTGGAGGGGCCAAGCGGATCTATCGAGGTGTGCCCGGTCGAAACGACCGAGTACCGGATGGAGGTGCAGGCCCCGAAAGGCAGCCAGACCGTCAAAATTGTGATCACGGTCGTCCAACCGACGGCGGAGCCGACCGACACCCCCAGGCCGACATCGACATCCAGACCAACATCGACTCCGCAGCCGACTTCGACAAGCACCCCGACCGAAGAACCTACACCCGACGAACAGGAGGAGCCGGAGGAAGGGGAGCCAGAGGAAGAGGAGGAGCCGCCGACCGCCACGCCGACCCCCGACGAGGACGAGGGCGTCATGCCACCCTACCTGGTGCTGACCCACAAAGGCCGGTTGAACACGGCGCTTGGATTGGGTGGGGCGTGGGATGAAATCGAGGGGCTGCTGGACGATCACTACGGGCACGACAATTACTCGGTGCTCGACTACGAGGAAGAGTTGGGGGCATCGAGCAGCATCAACCAGTATCGTGACCTGCTGCTTGAGGAAGTACGCAGCCGGGGCTGGCCGAAATATATCATCGTCATGGGCGGGCCGAATATCGTGCCGTTTGGCACGGTAACCAATCCATGCTCAGGAGTGGTCAACAGCGACAACGATACGATATTCACCGACGACTGGTACGCCGACCTGGATCAGGACGGCGCTTTCATGCCGGATGTACCGGTGACGCGCGTGCCGGATGGCGGGAACATCGAGCTGATCCGGGCGATCTTCCAGGCGAACGAACGGTCAATGCCATCGGGGAGCAACGATGTATTTTCCTACGGGCAGCCGCTGAGAGAGTTCGCCGAAGACATGGTGATACAAATCCTGCGCGGAAACACCGATCACCCGGACTGGGGAACGGTGCCGATCCGGAGTTCACCGCTGACGAGTGGAGGCGTCGACGTGGGGCTGGTCGATGCGCAGTATACCTACTTCATCCTGCATGGCAATCGAGGCAATACTGCATCGTGGTGGGGTGAAGACCCGGATGTTCTGTGTAGTGTCGACGAAAACGGAGATCGTGTTTGTCCTTCATCACGGTATCCCACCGCTTTCGACGTGAGCCAGGCCGACTCGCAGGGGCTGGTGATCAGCGCCGCCTGCTACGGGGCATACATTAACGACGGGCAGACGACGGCCAACTCGATTGCGCTCAACTTTCTGCAAAACGGCGCGTTTGCCTTCATCGGCTCGACGGCGACGACCTACAGCACCAAAGCACAAGACGAAGAAATCGAGATGTGCCGGGACGACGGCCACTGCTTCCCGGTGCGGATCGTCGGGGAGCCGTTAGGCAGAGGTCACCAGCGCATGGACTGGTCGATCTTCAACAAGGTGTCGCAGGATCAGATGCACCCGGTCGACGCTTACCTGAGCGCCAAACTGGAGCAAACCGGGTTGAGCGATCCGACCTGCGGCGAGCAGAAAGCCATCCATTCATACGTCTACTACGGGCTGCCGCCCACATCCTGAGGGGAGCATTCCAGATGACCATCATACTACGTTCAGTACACCAACCTGACTGGGAGATTCCGCTTGAGGCGGGTGAATACAGTGTTGGCAGAAGCGAGGATAACCAGATCGTACTGCCCGACGCTTCCGTGTCACGACACCATGTCACGCTGTGGATCGAAGGGAACATCCTGACCGCTTCCGATCAGGGCAGCGCGAACGGGACGTTCGTCAATGGGGCGCGTATCCAGCAGGCGCAGCTCATGCCGGGCGATATCTTGAAGATCGGCGGCTACATGTTTACCTGCGTCGGGCCGAGCGAAGCGGTGACAATGCCGGAAGCGATGACACCCACGCTGATCGAGCAGCCGGGGCCGGTAACCCCGCCGCCGGGTTATGTGCTGCCGGATTATTCCACGCCGCCGCCTCCACCACCCGCGCCGCCGCAGCCGACGAAGAAGAAGCGGCGCACGCTGCCGCTGGTGCTGGGGATCGGTGTGCTGGTGCTGATCGCGGCTGCCGGGGCGGTGATCATCGCCCTGCTGCTGATGGGGCGGAACAAGTCCGACCTTACGGAACAGGAAGAAGCCCTGTTCATCGCCAACTCGATTGTCGAGTCGGATTACCCGGACTATATGGTCGAAGACCCGTCGATCAGCGAGTGGCAGGTTCAGGGCGGGGACGGCTATATGGTGTCGTATTCGCTCGATGCGGACGAATCGGCGGGAATGATATTCCCTCGCGCGCTGAATATCTATGTCAACCCGGAGACAAACGAGGTAATGATCGAGGAGATGAACTGACCGCCTATCCGAAATGAGCAAAGCGAATTTTTGGATAGGTACTATATGCTGCTCAGAATAAAACGGCGATCCTGGTATGGGGATCGCCGTTTTCGTTTAATGATCGGGGATGGGTTGGTTTAACGATTACAGTGGGCCAGCGCCTCGGATTCGGTATTGAACAAGAGCACATTGTTCCGTCCGGTGATTCTCGATAGGAACCCCTCGACCGCTTTTGCTCCCCGGTTTGAACCAATGATCAGCCACTCGGCCAGCAAATGATGCTGGTATGGCCTTATCGCAGAAATCATGGTTTCGGTGAGTGGAAATACAGGGTTCTGCCGCAGGTCGACGACGACGCACATTTCCGCACTGGCGGAGTCAAGTACTGCCTGGATTGACTGAAAGGCGCGGCGGACATCAGCCGGATCGACTTTTTGCTGCCAGGTCATCAGAAGGACATTTTTTTTATCATGGATTTCTTTGACCGATACCGTCGGGCCTTCTTCAAGACTGCTGTTGACTATGTTGGATTGTTCCATCACTCTCTGCTCAACCATATATTGTTCCCTTTTATACAAAGTAGGTAGGAAGAGTATACGGCAATTTGCAGGTTGCAGGTATGAAATGCTCATGAAAAAGAAAAAAAACCGGATCGCATGCGATCCGGTTTTTTTTTCGTGTGGGCGGTACAAGACTTGAACTTGTGACCTCCACGATGTCAACGTGGCGCTCTAGCCAACTGAGCTAACCGCCCAATGTGGATGCAATTATACGCCGAACGCGGCGGTCCGTCAAAAATTTTGTTCTGGGGTGGCGGTTCGCTTGCGAAAAATCCGCCGATAGTGAACAATCGTGAGTATGAACAAGGCGATACGCAGACACATCCTGATTACGTTGCTCATTTGCGGCCTGCTGATGGCGGGCTGTGCTGCCGAAGAAACCGACCCGGTGCTGGTCGATCCGACCGGTTTTGTCACCTACAGCCACCCGACGGGGGTGTTCTCGCTCTCGATGCCGCCCGACTGGATTCTCAGCGATACCTCTGATGCCTACGCGCTGGATGTCAGCTTTTCGCTGCCGGACACATCGCTGCCGGTGTTGAACGTCTACGTGGTCAGTTCGAGCGCGCTGGGAACCAACGCCTCACCCGATGCGCTGACGACTTTCGAGAATACCACTGACGTGGTCACCAGCTTCGATGGGCTGGTCAGCCTGTACCAGTCCGATTTCTACCGGCTGACCAACGAGGTCTACAAGGAGATCGGGCGGGAGATTCAACCCGACGGCAGCCTGCGGGTCGCGTTCCTGATCGATTCGGCATATGGCACCAGCCAGCACAACGATTTCTTCCAGGTGGCGGGCCAATACTTCGTCGCCGTTCGCACCCGGCTGCCTGCCGATCCGGCCCAGCAGCGCACACTGAGCCGGGCGATCAACACGCTGTCGTTCAACCTGACGACCGGCTGGGCGTCGACGGTGGCGCATCCCGACGAGAGCAGCCCGCGCGACCTGGTGGGCTTTGCTAACCTCAATCACTGGGCGGGCAGCAACGGTGGATTCGTGGTGGTGGGGCAGGTGATCAACCATGCGCCGGAGCCGCTGGAATTCGTGCGGGTCAACGTCCAGCTTTACGATCCATTCGGCGAATTGCTGATCGAACAGGACAACTTCGTTTCCTCCGACCTGATCATGCCCGGCGAATACGCGCCCTTCTCGATTGTGTTCAGCGACGGCCTGCCGCCCGATACCGTTCGCTATGATCTGGAAGCTTCGGCGCGTTATGCCGATTACGCTACCCAGACTTTTTACGGCCCGGAGAACTTCGCGGTGACCTCCGAGGCGGGCTTCGATGAAAACGGGCTGCTGGTGGTCAGCGGGCAGGTGCGCAACGAGGGAAATCTCACCGCCAACCTGGTGAAGGTGATCGTTACGATCTTCGACGAGGATCAACGAGTGGCGGGCACCGATACCACGCTGGTCGACGTGCAGCAGCTTGCCCCCGGCGAGACATCGGGGTTTGACGTGCGGTTCTTCGAACTGGGGGGCGCGCCGAACACGTTCCTGGTGTCAGTGCAGGGGATTATCGCGGATTAAACCGGGGTAGACATCATACAAATGGAATCAAAAAGGACGCAGTCGATTTCGTCGAGTGCGTCCCTGGCTTGTATAAGTCGGGCAGGGGGATCAATCCCCTTCGATGGTAGGCCCCATCTCCTCGCGCTGCTTATCGAGTGCCGTGCGGAAAGTATCGAGCCATTGATCGGACGTTTCCCAATCATCCAGGGCTCCCATTTCGACCGGCACCATTGCCAGCAAAGCCTGCCACTCGGCAAGCGGAATCTGCACAACTTCCTTGCCGTCGGCGGTTTTTATCAGTTTTACTGCTCTTTTGATGGCTGATAGATTCGTCATTCAGAAACCAGCCCAGAAAACAAATCGAACGTGTTTGAGCAAGCGCACGGTCAGAAGAGACCCCAGTCGCCGCCCGCGCCTTCTTCCATCATGCCGGGGTCCCACATCTCGTCCCCCATCTCGACGGTGGTCGGCAGGTCCAGTTCCTCCTGAACCGTCAACTGCACCTGGTACATCAACTGCGGGCCGTAGGGACAGAAGGGAGTGGTCAGGATCATAACGATGTTGGCTCCATCCTCCCAGATTTGCACGTCACGGATCAAACCCAACTCGACGACGTTCAGGCCGATCTCCGGGTCGACGACCCGGCGCAGCGCCTCGTAAACTTTTGCCTCTTTGGCATCGGGTTGTTCAGGCATGGGTTCCCTCACCCGTCGAATTTCCTTCCTGACTCACCACCAGCGTGCAGGCCGAATCGCCGTGCTGCATACAGGACAAACGCTTTGCCCCGGTTCCGAGAACCGATCCCACCACCGACAGTTCGATCCGGCAGATTTCGGGGTGGCGTGCGCCTATATCATAATACGGGCAATGATATCGTACTAACTGCGGCCCGTCATCTCCATCTTGCCAGCGGGCAGTCATCCCCTGCTCGTCGAGCCAATCCAATAGAATCTGCCGCTGAACGGCTTCTGGCTGCCCGGCAAGCGCCTTGCGCAGATCGCTGGTCAGCGAATTGGCCAACCCGTCGATCAACTGATCGATTGCGTCGGCAGGTAGTTGATCCTTTACCTGATCGAGCAGGCCGTCAACCAGCAGGTGATAGGCGTGGGGGAAGAAGCGCTCCGCCTCATGCGAGAGCCGGTAAATATGAACCGGCCTGCCGACCGAGCGGCGTTCCGCTTCCACGTCGATCAGCCCCTCGGCCTGCAAATTGGTCAGGTGATGGCGGACAGTCACGCCCGCCACGCCGACGACATCGGCCAGCTCGTTGATCGTCGCTTTGCCGAGCGATCGCAGCGCCTTTAACACCAGCCAGCGCGTACTGCCAGTATTGAGACCAGAGCTTACCTGATGATCGGTGGTATGTTGGAATGTCATATTACTCTGGAGTATAACTCGCGGCGAGTTTATAGTCAATTATTATCATAAATATCATTATTATTGACTTTAGCTTTTCCCGTGTGCTATAATCCGTGCGCATTTCACGCAGGAAAAAACACGGTGACTCGATATCCGTTGCAGCCGCCTGACGAAAACGGCGAGTCACTGCATAAAATCAAGAATAAAGTGACTTAAGTCATGTGAAAAACAAGAAAAATCGTTTCAAATTTATATCGTTTTTCTCAGACTTATACCATAAATAAATCAGGGAGCCTTAGTGTAAGATGACCGTAGCTTTAGAGATTAGAAACCTGCATGTCAACGTCGAAGATAAGCCGATCCTCAAAGGCGTGAATCTGACCGTCCGGCAGGGCGAAACCCACGCGCTGATGGGGCCGAACGGATCCGGCAAGAGCACGCTGGCTTATTCGTTGATGGGCCACCCGAATTACGAAGTCACCGGCGGGCAGATATTGCTTGACGGAGTCGACCTGCTTGAACTGGAGGCCGATGCCCGCAGCCACCTGGGGCTATTTCTCGCTTTCCAGTACCCGGTAGCGATTCCCGGCGTATCGCTGGCGAACTTCCTGCGACACGCTGTGAACGCGCATCGCAAGGCCGTCGATCCCGACGACGGGGGAATGCCGATCCCGGAGTTCCGCAAGATGTTGAAGGCCAAGATGGACCTGCTGGAAATGGATCACAGTTTCGCGGGGCGCTACCTGAACGACGGCTTCTCCGGCGGCGAGAAGAAGCGGGCGGAAATCCTCCAGCTTGCCACGCTCGAACCGAAGATCGCGGTGCTTGACGAAACCGACTCCGGACTCGACATCGACGCACTGCGGATTGTCTCGGAGGGGGTCAATGCGCTGGCCGGGCCTGATCTGGGTGTGCTGGTGATCACCCACTACCAGCGGATATTGAACTACGTCAAGCCGGAGTATGTCCACGTTATGTTCGACGGCCAGATCGCCGAGAGCGGCGGTCCTGAACTTGCGCTGCGTCTGGAAGAGCAGGGTTACGACTGGCTGCGCGAGAAAAACGGAAGCAGTTAGCAATCGACAATTGGCTTTTGCCAGTTGCTACCGCACCTTCATATTGGAGTAGAACCTCATGCCTGATGAAGCAAAACAGCTAGAAGGCATCAAAGATAGTTACGCCGACAAGTACGGCTTTCATGTTCGTGAAAACTACGTGTTCAGGGCACGCCGGGGGCTGAACCGCGAGATCGTCGAGGAAATATCGTGGATGAAGGGCGAACCCGACTGGATGCGCAACATCCGGCTGAAGGCGCTCGAACACTTCTTTGAGCGCCCGATGCCCAACTGGGGAGCCGATCTCAGCGAGATCGATTTCGACAATATCTTCTACTTCGTCCGTGCGACCGAAGAACAGACCGCCGACTGGGACATGGTTCCCGACGAGATCAAGGAAACCTTCGACAAGCTGGGCATTCCCGAAGCCGAGCGCAAGTTCCTGGCGGGTGCGGGTGCGCAGTACGAGTCGGAGGTGATTTACCATAAAATCCGTGAAGACCTTGCGGCCCAGGGCGTGGTGTTCCTCAGTATGGACGAGGGACTCAAACAACATCCCGACCTGGTGAAGGAATATTTCACCAAGATCATCCCCTATAACGACAACAAGTTCGCCGCGCTGAATACCGCCGTCTGGTCAGGTGGGTCGTTCATCTACGTTCCGCCGGGCGTCGAATTGACGATGCCGCTCCAGGCTTATTTCCGCATCAATACGATGAATATGGGCCAGTTCGAGCGGACGCTGATCATCGTCGACGAGGGCGCGTTCGTCCACTACGTCGAGGGCTGCACCGCGCCGATCTATTCGAGCGATAGCCTGCATGCGGCGGTCGTGGAGATCATCGTCAAGGAAGGGGCACGCTGCCGCTACTCGACCATCCAGAACTGGTCGAACAACGTGTACAACCTGGTCACTAAGCGGGCGGTCGCCTATAAAAATGCGACGATGGAATGGGTCGACGGGAACATCGGCAGTAAGATCACGATGAAATATCCCGCCGTCCACCTGATGGAACCCGGCGCGCACGGCGAAGTATTATCGATTGCCTTTGCGGGCAAAGGACAGATACAGGACGCAGGGGCGAAGATCGTCCATGCCGCGCCATATACTACGAGTAAGGTCACCAGCAAATCGATCAGCATTGACGGCGGGCAGGCGAGTTATCGCGGCCTGCTGAAAGTCTACGAGGGAGCGCATCACACAAAGAGCAACGTGGTGTGTGACGCGCTGCTCCTCGACGACAAGTCGCGCTCGGACACTTACCCCTATATCGAGATCGACGAGGCAGACGTGACCATCGGCCACGAGGCGTCGGTCAGCAAGGTGGGGGAGGATCAGCTTTTCTACCTGATGAGCCGGGGCCTGACCGAAGAACAGGCCAACGCGATGGTAGTCAATGGGTTTATCGAGCCGCTGGTCAAAGAACTGCCGATGGAATACGCGATGGAACTCAACCGCCTGATCCAGATTCAGATGGAAGGCAGTATCGGATAGAGTGTTGTAGAGGGTGAGGTCAGGGGCTCCGCCCCTGTGCCC
Source organism: Anaerolineae bacterium (assembly GCA_016926255.1). Lineage (GTDB taxonomy): Bacteria > Chloroflexota > Anaerolineae > Aggregatilineales > UBA3940 > JAFGOY01. The sequence goes on from JAFGOY010000012.1 coordinate 76,972, forward strand.
CCGCAACCTTTTAGAAAAAGGTTGACCAAAACTAATCATTCAATTTTCGGGCACAGCCCCAAAATTGGTATAAGGGTTCAGGGAAACCAAGGGGGATGTTTGGGCAAAGCCCCGGATACCAGTAAATATATTGGAGTTATTGACGTTGGCAAGACGACGAGAAACATTGAAAGAAGTGACCTTCCCGATCAGCCGTGATGACGTGGTCGGATTATCGGAGCGGTTGGACGAGCCGAAGTGGCTGCGCGAGAAGCGGCTTGAAGCGTGGGAACTGGCCGAATCGCTGCCGATGCCCACTACCAAAGACGAACCCTGGCGGCGCACCGATCTGCGCCGGGTGGACTGGACTCAGGCCAACCACCTGGTCAACCCCAATGGTTCGGTGAGCATCGGGCAGGTGCCGACGGAACTCTACCGCCCGCTGATCGGAGACCGGCAGGGCGGGCTGCTCGTGTTCGTTGACGGGAAGCTGGTTTATACCGAGTGCTCCGAAGAGCTGGACGCGAAGGGCGTGGTCTTTACCGATCTCTCCACCGCGTGGCGGGATCATCGGGAGCTGGTCGAGCAGACTTTCATGACTCAGGCCGTCAAGCCCGACGAGGGGAAGTTTGCGGCGCTGCACGCGGCATTGTGGACTCATGGCGTATTTCTCTACGTACCTGCCGGGGTGGAGGTCGAGCAGCCGCTGCACAGCGTCGAATATACAACCGGCGATGATCTGACCAGCACGCATATCCTGGCGGTGCTTGAAAATGGCGCAAGCGCCACCTATCTACATGAGAGTGTTTCACCTGACCGGCGCGAGCAGGCCGTGCACATGGGCGCGACCGAACTGCTGGTTGGCGATGAGGCGAATCTGCACTATGTGGGTCTCCAGAACTGGAACGAGAGTACGGTCAATATCAGCCACCAGCGCGGGCGCGTCGAACGGGGCGGCCAGTTGGATTGGGTCAGCGGGGAGATGGGGACACGGTTCAGTAAGGTGTTCCAGACTCTCGATCTCGACGGCGACGACTCGTCGGGGCGGATATCGGGGCTGTATTTCACGCATGGCCGCCAGCATCTCGACATCGACACGCAGCAGAATCACCGCGCACTGAGGACGACGAGCGACCTGCTCTACAAGGGCGTGCTCAAAGAAAAGAGTCACACCGTGTGGCAGGGGATGATCCTGGTCGAACCGGGCGCGCAGCGCACCGATGGCTTCCAGGCCAACCGCAACCTGATGCTCGACAGCGGTGCCCGCGCCGACAGCATCCCCGGACTGGAGATCGAGGCCGACGACGTTCGATGCACGCACGCGGCGACGGCTGGGCGCATCGACGATACGGAGCTGTTCTACCTGCAATCACGCGGGATTCCGTGCGATGTTGCGACCAAGTTGATCGTCGATGGGTTCTTCGACCCGGTCATGCAGCGCATTCCATACGAGGGTGTGCGCGAGCGGCTGGCGATGTCGATTGATGAGAAGCTGGAGCGGTAGACAGCCGTTTTCGGCTGCCTGGAGTTTTGGCGCAGCCAAAACATCCATCCCCTGACCCAGGGTTGATACGGCAGATAATCAATTGTTGGGCACAGCACGCTGTGCCCGTGCGACTAGAATCTTTACCCAGATTCGCAAGTGCCAGGGAATGGTTACTGTGAGCGGGAATGATGAAAAACCCGATGAGCTTATAAGCAAGGAATGCTTCTCTTCATATTTGGTGAGTAAATATGGCGAAGACAATGTTGTCATACCGGAGTGTCTAAACGAAGAAGACCCACCAGACTACATTTTTATAATTAATGGCGAAAAATGTGCCGTTGAGGTCACGTCGATTAGGGACTCAGAGTGGGTTGTGTACCAACATGCCCAGTGTGTTAAAAGAATTAAACAAGAAGCAATTAGTCAGAATATTCTTTATGGAACATACTCTATCGCTTTCAATGAACAGGTTCCGCATATTAGTAGGAAAAATGTTCAGGAATCCTTAGTCGAAGACGCTCTTGACTACATTCGGAGAACCCAGCAGTGCAAGGAACACGATGAATATACTCTACGTGAGATAGAGATAAAGAAGCTGCATTATACAAAGCCGATTTGTACAATCGTCAAAACCGGTGTCGAGAGAGATAGTATTGGGTGGATTGGATTGACGGAAGTAGCCTGTCTAAGCGGGACTGCCAAACGATTATTGGAAAAAGCAATCGGGGCTAAAATTCAATATGCACAGTCTGAAACAATGCCAGTTTATCTCCTGATTTACAATCGTTTTAACTGGGGTATAGACCAGGATTTCAGAGATTGCGAACTGGATACTGAACTCTGTGCACCTTTCGAAGGTATTTTTGTCGTCAAGGACGAACAAAACGGTTACATGAAATATACACGCAGAGGATCAGCCGCACACGACTGATCCTCAATAGAAAGTTTTTGCCCCGTTTTTTCGAAAAACGGGCGGGGTTTCAGGGGTGTGAGTGTTTCGCTGATTTATCAGTGAAACCTCAAGCTAAATCCAGGTTGTTGGATTTAGCCAGCGCCCCCATTGAACCTGTCAGCCAGAAATGAGCATCATGAAAAGCGATTATTCAACCCCACTCGACGTCGACGCGATCCGCGCCGATTTCCCGATTCTGCACCAGGAGGTGCGCCCCGGCGTTCCGCTGGTCTATCTCGACAACGCGGCCAGCTCGCAGAAGCCGCTGGCGGTGATCGAGACGATCTCTGATTACTATTCGCGCTATAATGCGAATGTCCACCGGGGCATTCACAAACTCAGCGAGGCGGCGACCGACGCCTACGAGAGCGCCCGCAGGCGCATCCAGGCGTTCATCAATGCTGCCTCGTTCCGCGAGATCATCTTTACGCGCAACACCACCGAGTCGATCAACCTCGTCGCACAAAGCTGGGGGCGGAGCAATCTCGAACCAGGCGACCTGATCGTCTCGACCGAGATGGAGCATCACTCGAACATCGTGCCCTGGCAGATGCTCGCCGGGCAGACCGGGGCGGTGTTGAAGTTCGTGCCGATTGCCGAGGGCGGCATCCTCGATCTCGATGTGTATCACCAACTGCTCGAAGAAGGCCCGAAGCTGGTCACCTTCACGGAGATGTCGAACGTGATGGGGACAATCCCCCCGGCGCGGGAGATGATCGAAGCGGCCCACGCGGTCGGTGCGGTCGTCCACGTCGACGGGGCGCAGAGCGTCCCGCATATGCCGGTCGACGTGCAGGCGCTCGATGCCGATTTCCTCTCGTTTTCAAGCCACAAGATGTGCGGCCCGACCGGGGTCGGGGTGCTGTACGGCAAACGGGAGATACTCGAAGCGATGCCTCCCTTCCTGGGCGGCGGCGATATGATCAAGCGGGTGGAGCTGGGCCAGTCCCAGTGGAACGATCTGCCCTACAAGTTCGAGGCGGGCACGCCCGCCATCGGCGAGGTGATCGGGTTAGGCGCTGCCGTCGATTACCTGGGCGCGATCGGAATGGACAAGGTCCACCAGCACGAGCAGGCGGTGACAAAGTATGCACTCGACCGGCTGTCGGAGGTGGGCGGGGTGCGGGTGCTCGGCCCGGAGGACGTGTCGATCAAGGGCGGGGCGGTGGCGATGGTGCTCGACTGCGCCCACCCGCACGACGTGGCCCAGGTGCTTGACCATCACGGGATCGCCACACGGGCGGGCCATCACTGCGCGATGCCGCTGCACCAGCATTGCAACGTCGTCGCCTCGACACGCGCCAGCTTTTACCTGTACAATACCTTTGAGGAAGTCGACCGCCTGATCGACGGCCTGTACAAAGTCAAGGAACTTTTTGCCAGGTAGGTTCAACTGCGTCAGACTGTAGGTCTGGCGATTGAGCCGCCAGGTATCCACCAGAGATAACAGGATCACACAAATGGATGACCTTTACCGGGAGATAATCCTCGATCATTACCAGAACCCGCGTAAAAAAGGCAAGCTGGAACCTGCCGACATCGACTATGCCGAAGACAACCCGGTCTGCGGCGATCATATTCACCTGACCCTGCAAATTGACGAGAACGATGTCGTCAAGGCGGTTGGCTGGGAAGGCGAAGGCTGCGCGATCAGCCAGGCGTCGGCTTCGATGCTCTACGAGACGCTGGTCAGCAAGAGCCTCGACGAGATCCGCACCATCGGCAAGGACGACGTGCTGGAGATGCTCGGCATTCCCCTCAGCCCGGTCCGGCTGAAATGCGCGCTGCTTTCGCTGAAGGTGCTCAAGGCCGGGGCCTATGGCCTGACCGCGTGGCCGGGCGAAGAAGAGGATTGAGCGGAAGATCGTCACAGGCAGCAGCCTGTTTTTAGCCCGGTGCTTCAGCGCCGGGTTTTGATACATTCCACAGGGAATCTCACAATGTCGGATGAATGGATCAAGGTTGCCACCGTCGATGAGCTGCCTCCGGGTGAGCGGATCGTCGTCGACGTGGATTACGAGTGGGTGGCGATCTTCAACGTCGGCGGGACGCTTTACGCGATCAACGATACCTGCTCTCATGATGAAGCCTCGCTTGCCGAAGGCGACCTCGACGGGCACGAGATCGCCTGCCCACTGCACGGGGCACGCTTCGATATTCGCAGCGGCGATGTGCTCAGTTCTCCCGCCGTCGTCGGGGTCGATACCTACGAGGTCAAAATCGAGGGAGACGATATTTATATCAGGCTGCCCTGACCGGGCCACTGAATAAAGGTTGATGCCGGTCAGTCTTTTGTGGATTGAATCGGCAGCGTGAAGAAAAACGTACTGCCTTTCCCCGGGTCGCTTTCAACCCACATATCCCCGCCATGCAGCTCGACGATCAACTTACTGATGGTCAACCCCAGGCCGGTGCCGCCAATTGATGTATTGGAACTATCGACACGGTAGAAGCGCTCGAAGATGTTTTCCTGCTGCTCCTTCGAGAGGCCAATGCCCTGATCACGGATGCTGACCCGGATCGATTCGCCGATGACCTCGCAGGTGATCGATACCTCACCGCCTTTGGGTGAGAACTTGACGGCGTTCGAGAGAAGGTTCTGGAAAACCTGGTTCAGCCGGAACGGATCACCGGTGATGGTCGGTACATTCGAATTCTCGATATGGGTAAACGTGTGCTGTGGCGACGTATCGATGAAGGGGTTCACCACCGAGGAGATGATCGCGTCAAGGCTGATCATTTCATTGCGCAGCCCGAGCCCATATCCGGCTTCCAGCCGGGAGATATCGAGCAGGTCGTCGATGATCTGGGCAAGGTGGGTGGACTGCTCCTTGATGATTCGGTGGTAGTAATCCTCGCGCTCCTGGCTGAGATCGCGTTCGAGCAGGATTTCGCTGAAACCCCGGATGGAGGTCAGCGGGGTGCGGAGTTCGTGGGCGGCGGTGGCGAGGAACTCGGTTTTCATTCGCTCGACGGCTTTCAGGTCGCTGATGTCGCGAACGGTGCAGACGATACCGAGCAGAGTTTCATCTTCTCTAACCAGGGCCAGAGCGATATCGGCATCGAAGGTTGTCCCGTCTTTGCGATTAGCCAGCACTTCCAGGCGTGCGGCACCGGGATGTTCTTCGATGGTGTCGAGATATTTGGCGATCAGGTGGTGATAGTCCGGGTCGATCAGCCTCGTCAGCGGCTGGCCGATCGGCCCATCGGTGGAGCATTTGAAGAAATTACAGAAGGCCGGGTTGACCGATTCGATGATGCCCTGTTTGTTGAGCAGCAGCACGGCATCGGGGGTGTTGTCGAGGATTGTGCTCAGTTGTTCGTTGATCTGGCTCAGTTCAACAGTGCGTGCCTCGACCATTTCTTCGAGATGCTCTGAATATTCGCGGAGCTGTTTCTCTGCTTCCTTACGCTCGGTGATATCGAGGACGAATGAGAAGAACAGTTCCTCCCCCTGAAAGTCCAGGTAGGTGGTGGTGATCAAGACCGGGAAACTGGTACCATCTTTGCGAACATGCCATCTTTCGAAAGTCAGGCTTCTGCCGCGTTTCAGTTCTTCGGCACGATGAGTCCATTTATCCGGCATCATGACGAGATCGAGATCAGGGATGGTCATCGAGAGCAGTTCTTCCCGGGTGTATTGCAGGTTCTGGCAGGCTGTCTCGTTGACATAGGTGATCAGGCCGTCGGCGCGAAAGATGACGACAGCGGTGCTGGAATTGTCGACGGCAAACTGCGTTTTGCGCAGGTCGGCTTCGGCCTGTTTCAATTCGGTGATATCGGTGACGAACGAGAAGATGTGGTCTTTCCCTTCGAAGTTCAAATAAGTGGAGGTGATCAGAACCGGGAAACTGGTACCATCTTTGCGAACATGCCAGGTTTCGAAGGTCATACTCCCCTGCTGCTTCATGCGGGTAATGCGGCCAGGCATTTCTTCGATTTTTCTGTCACGGTCGATATCGGGGACGGTCATTGAGAGGAGTTCTTCTTCGGTGTATTGCAGGCTCTGGCAGGCCTTCTTGTTGACATAGATCAACTGGCTGTCGGTGTTGAAGATAAATAGAGCGGTGCTGGAGTTGTCGATGGCAAACTGGGTCTTTCTCAGGTCAGCTTCGGCCTGTCTCTGCTCGGTGACGTCGATAAATGAGCCAATTGCCAGTTGTTTTTCTCCGAGATCAAGTACTGCGGAACTGATAAGAACGTTCCTGATTTCACCTGACTTGGTAACAATTTCTGCTGGAAAGTGTTTTGTGTAGCCATCTATTGACAATCTGTCCAAACTGGCCATTACTTCATCTGGATTGTTCCATATGTTCAGATCATGAATATTTGAACCAACGAGTTCTTCTTTTGAATATCCTGTTAACTGGTAGAAGCTGTCATTCATATCCAACCGGGTTCCATCCGTCACATCAAGAATCTGCATGGCAATGGGATGACCGTAGAAAGCCTTGGAGAACTTCTCTTCGCTCTCCCGCAATGCTGCCTCGATCTGTCTGCGTTGGGTGGTATCCTGGCCGATGACCAGCACAGCGGGCTTCTCGTGAAAGCTTATTGGAACAGAGGTGGCTTCGAAGAACAGGGTGGATTGATCGGGTCGTACCAGCACAATCTCTATCGGGGGATTGGTTTGTCCAAGCTCGACGTTTTTTACGCGATCACGCACCACCGATTGATACTCAGGAGCCGTGACATCAAGCGGGCTGAGGCCAATCACTTTATCCAGGCTGTCATAGCCCAGCATGGAAGCCAAAGCCGGATTGACAAAGACGTAGCGCCCATCCTGAATCACCATGATGGCGTTTGGCGAGGTATCGACGAGCGCCCGGTAGCGCTCTTCGCTTTCGGCCAGGGCCTGTATTGTCTTGATCCGGTCAGTGATGTCTTCCATGGCAGTGATCATGCCGTCGAACCGGTTCTCATGGTCGAAGAGCGGTGAGGCATTGATCGAGAGATAGATGCACCCGCCATCAGTTTTTTCAATAGCGTGCCGAATATTGTAAACAGACTCGCCGGAAGCCTTTACGAGCGAAAAAGGCAGTTGGTCGTCGGCTATAGGCTTTCCGTCAAAGTCCGTGATTCGCCAGTTAGGGGCATTATAGGTTCTCCGGGTGATCTCATTCCTGCTCAGGCCAAGCATAAGTTCTGCCTGCCGGTTGGTATAGGTGATCTGGCCTTCCCGGTCGAGAACGGTGATCGCCACCGGGCTGGTTTCCATCAGGCGTTCCAGCAGATCGCGCTCACGCCGCAGTGCTTCCGCGGCCTGCCGACGCTCGGTGATGTCGTTGGCGATGCATAGAATACCTTCGGGGACAGGGTAAACGAAAACCTCGTACCATCGCGGGCTGTCATCTGGAAAGACGATCTGTTCAACAACCTCATCGGCATTGCCGCTTTCCAGAACATCCTGGCAGGTTTTCAGGAAGGCGGTGTCGGCAACGCCGGGGAATACGTCGGTGATTTTTCTGCCAATCAACTCATCCGCCGGGTAACGGCTCAAGGCTGCCGTTACTTCGTTAGCCAGCAGGTACCTCAGATCGTGATCCAGGACATAGACGCCTGCGGTGATCGATTCGACGAGTGTGCGGTAGCGTTCCTCGCTGGCCTTCAGTTCCTCGATGGCCTGTTTATGGGGAGAAATATCGCGCATGATCGACAGGTGAAGGCCCGGCGCAATATTGGTGACCGCCCGAAAGTCCACTTCTACGGTCGAACCGTCTTTCTGAAGGAGGAGGTATTCACCGCTCAACGATCCGGTGACGAGAAACTCATTCCACAACTGTTTACTTGCTTCGCGATGTGGGGCGGGAGTGATGTCCGAGACGGTCATTTGCAAGAGTTCTTCACGCGTAAAACCGAGAAGATCGCAGGCAGCCTGATTGACATCAGTCAAGTGGGCGTTGTTATCGAGCAACAGCATGGCGTCGAGTGCATTCTTGAACAGCCCGCGAATGGATAGATCGCTCTGATCGGCGGCAGCCAACCGGGAGCGCAAAGCTGCCAACTCTTCGAGAAGCTGTTCCCTGGTCTTCTGATCATCGTCCATGTTGGTAATTCAGGTACCTCAATGACAGACTGGCATGGCAGTTTCAGTTTGTTCGTTCAACTGAGTGTGCGAGATAGTCTCATTATAGGGAATATTATGCTATGGGAACAATGGACTGAAACCGTGCGAGGCAAGTGTATGAAGACAAAAAAGGCTGGGAGGGCAGGATTCGAACCTGCGATCTTCGGCTCCAAAGGCCGCTGCCTTGCCGCTTGGCCACCCCCCAGTGTGAATGCGATTGTACCACAGGGGATCACTGTGATCAATGACTGGAATAAAACAGCCTGTCGTGTCAATAGTGTGATATGATGAGAGCAGGCATTACCCACCAGGTGTTAACCCTGCGGATGGCCGACGAATTCTCATAGAGCGAGAGTATCTCCAGAGGGTGGTGAAAGGAGCCGTAGATGGCCCTATCGAGTGAGGAACGTAACGAATTGATCACACGGCTTGACTGGCTGCCGCCGCGGTTGAGCGCACTGGTACGCGATCTGGAAGAAGAAGATTTCCACAAACCCAATCCAAATGGGGGATGGACGATCGCACAGAATCTCCATCACCTGGCGGATTCGCATATGAACGGGTTCATCCGGATGAAATTGATGCTGACCGAGGATCAGCCCACGCTAAAACCGTATGACCAGGACATGTGGGCGGAAACACCGGAAATCCATGATGCGCCGGTAGTGGCTTCACTGGAAATTCTGACCGGGCTGCACCGTCGATGGGTGGTGCTGTTGAAAAACCTCGAAGAAGAAGACTGGGCGCGGCAGGGACATCACCCGGAGGTAGGGCGGGTGACGCTCGACAGTTTGCTGAAGATATACGCGAATCACTGTGAGGCGCATCTCAAGCAGATCGAGGAGATGCTATAGAGAAGACGAATCGGTCAGCGGACGAGCCAGATACCGACGATCAGCAGCCCGGCCAGCCCGCCTTTTTTGAGCAGGTTCGCCCGGCTGATGTCCTCCCGGAAGATCGCCGGGGCGATCAGCGTCAGCAGCCACCCGGCAAGAATCCCGTAGAAAGCCTGCGAACTGCCCACCACGGCGACCAGCGCCACCGGCCCCAGCGACATGGCGATGAAAGACAGGAATTTAGCCAGGTCTGCTATCAACTCTTTGGCAATGATAATCCCCACTGCCCGCGGGCGGATCGTTTTGAGGCTTGCCAGAAACTCGCGGCGCATGGCGGGCATCACAATCCAGACGAGCAGCGCCCCGACGGAAATCCCGATGGCCTCGTAACCAGCCAGCTCTAATACCCCGTTGCCGGTGATGGCCAGCTTGAAGACCACTGCGCTGGCCGCGAAGATCAGGTCGATGATCAGCATGCCGATCAACTGCTTTGAGTCAAATTTGCTCTCGTCTGGCTGGTAATTGGCAGCGATGGACGCGGCGAGGATCACTACGAAGCCCGCGAGCTGGAGCGGGGTAATCACTTCCCCCAGGAAGACAAACGAGAGGGTCAGGACGAACACCGAGTATGCCTGGAACAGGACGATTACGGTGCTGCCTTCGGCTTTCTGGAGCACGATGAAGTAGTAGACCGCGCCGATGATTCTCAGCGTGCCGCTGGCGATCACCAGGGCGGTATCGAGCGGGGTGAGGAGTGGGAACCCGGCAATCGTCCACAGGACGCCGCCGTAGACCAGGGAAACGATCCCGGCATAGACCGGCAGCGCCAGCGGGGTCGTTTCCCGCTCGACGAGATATTTGTCCATGAAAACAGTGGCTGCTCCGAGAAGCGGGGCAATCAGGGCGTAGATTAACCAGTTCATATTACCCATAATACCGCGTATTACGGGTAATTACAACGGCAGTTGGCAATCTGATGGAATTGTTAGCCCGGCCCGAACTGCCTGCCGATCACGTCTGCATGGCCCGCGAGAAAGGCGTCGACCGGCATGCGTTTTTTGCCCTCCGGCTGGATCATTTCCAGCGCGAACAGCCCGTCACCGGTCTGCACGGCGAGTCCGTCCGCGTGGGCGATCAGCGTGCCGGGATCGGCGGCGGATGCCTCGGCGGGATGGGGGAATCCGCCCAGGATTTTCACGCGCTGGCCGTCTAGAAAAGTATAGGTGCCGGGCCAGGGATCGTAGGCGCGGACGTGGCGGTCGATTTCAACAGCAGGCACCGACCAGTCGATCAGCCCGGCCTCTTTCTGGATCGAGCGGGCAATGGTGACGCCTTCCTCCGGCTGGGGAACAGGGACAATATCGCCGGAGAGATAGCTGGTAAGCGTATCGGGGAGAATCTCCGCGCCAAGCGCCGCCAGTTTGTCGTGGAGGGTCGCGCCGGTCTCGCGCGGCTCGATGGGGATGGCCTTCGACGTGAGCAGCGGGCCGGTATCGAGGCCAGCGTCCATCAGCATGATCGTCACCCCTGTTTGTTCGTCGCCCGCGCGGATCGCGTGCTGGATCGGCGCAGCGCCGCGCCAGCGCGGGAGCAGCGAGGCGTGGACGTTGACGCAGCCGCGCGGGGGCAGATCGAGCACCGGCTGGCGGAGAATCTGCCCGAAGGCGGCGACGACCAGCAGGTCGGGCTGCCACGCCCGCAGATGCTCGACGGCGGCCTCGTCTCGCAGGGTCTTGGGCTGGAAGACGGGCAGATCGAGATCAAGGGCCAGCTTTTTGACCGCCGACATCTGTATCTGCTGGCCGCGCCCGGCGGGGCGGTCGGGCTGGGTGACGACGCCGACCACGTCGAAGGCAGGGTGATCGGCCAGTGTTTGCAGGCCGGGTGTGGCGAAATCGGGCGTGCCGAGGAATACGATTCGGGTCGGTTCCATGCTGGCTGTCTCCTGTGATCGTCTGGGGATGATCTTACTCGCTCACATCCCAGATGACTACTGTGCCGTCATAAGAACCACTGGCGAGGCGTGTTCCATCGGGAGACCAGGACACGTCTAGCACAGATTGTGTGTGTCCGGTAAGAGTCTTCAATCGATCACCAGTGGCTGTGTTCCATATAATGACTGTTTTATCCGATGCTCCACTAGCCAGACGTGTGCCATCTGGTGACCAGGATACGCTTAGCACTACATTGGGATAATGTTCTGACAAGGTCTGTAGTTTTTCACCGCTCTGTGCATCCCATAGGTTCACAATACCATATGCTGACCCTCCAGCAAGAAATTCATCGGTTGGTGACCATGCCACACTTAATACTATGTCCATGGGAGAAAATTCGAGCTCTAGAATACGCTCACCGGTAGCGAACTCCCAGATGTCAATCCAGGGACCTCTCGTTCCGCTCACCAGATAAGAATTGTCGGAAGACCAGTCTACACTGGTTATTGAACCAATATTATCGATAGGACTGATTTGTTGGCTACCCGTAGTTGTATCCCATACGGATATTGTTCCATTATCCCCAATAACCGCCAATTGCTTGCCATTCGACAACCACGATATGTACATCACCTCTTCAATTTGGCTTTCAAGAGTATATAGTTGATCTCCGTTGATAGCATCCCATATGGTAACTGTCCCGTCTATCCAAGACCCGCTCGCCACCTGTGTGCCATCTGGTGACCAGGTCAGGGTAATCACTTGAACCTCGCGACCTTCAAAGCTTAATAAACAGTCACCGGTTTCTGTGTCCCATATGTTGATTTTGCCGTATGCAGAGCCTGTTGCCACGCGCTGACCATCCGGTGACCAGGCCATGCTTACAATATGTGGGTCATGGCCTTGAAGAGATCGCAAACGTTCACCACTAGATGCATCCCATACAGTAATTATGTCGTCTCTTGATAGGCTTACTAGCTGTGCCCCATCTGGTGTCCAGACTACCCTCCAGATTCCACCAGATTTATCGGCGGGCGTATGAAATGATTCCCCGTTATCGATGTCCCACACAATCACCTTACCATCTGTCAATACACTTGCTAGACGCGCACCATCCGGCGACCACGCCAGATTGCCAGTGATATCAGTGTACTCCCTGAAGGAATAGAAAGGTCTGCCATCGCTTGTATTCCACATTGTCACTGTGTTGTTTTCTGATACACATGCCAGATACATACTGTCCGGTGACCATTCCGCTTGGGTTTTTCCTTCGAAGGTGTATAGCTGTTCGCCAGTATCTGTGTTCCACACAAATATCCCATCGTTGCTTGTTGTACCACTTGCTAGTTGCGAGCTATCCGGCGACCATTCTAAATACCTTATCGTACTGGTATGTCCTTCAAGTGTATGAAGGAGCGTACCATCAATCATACTCCATATGATTACTTTTTCGTCCCAGGCCCCGCTGGCAAGCATCGTTCCGTCTGGTGACCAAACTACATTGGTCCCCGCGTAAAAGTGATCGTTGAGCGTGTAAAGTATCTTGCCGTTATTGTCTGTAAATAGGGTAAAAACCCTCACCTTTAGGTGAGCCGTTTTCAACAAGAAGCAGTAAAATGCAGGTATGAGCTATAGG
>JAFGOY010000013.1 GCA_016926255.1 Anaerolineae bacterium
ATCAGCAGCAGGCCGTCGGCGCGGCACAGGTAACCCAGCCCGGCGCAAACACCGGCCAGCAGCCACCGCCACCATTTTTTACCTGATCGGCGAGCCCTCGCAGCCAGCAGCAGCGCCCCTGCGCCGCTCAAGACGAAGAGGGTGAAAGTCTCCGGCAGCGACCAGTAAACGACGTAAATCCCGCTGAACACGGTCAGCAGCCCGGCCAACCATGCATGGCGGCGCTCGCCGAAGCGAAGCGCGATCCGGTAGCTGATCACCGGCAGGGCGGACGCGGCCAGCACGAAGATCGCCTGGGCGCTGCCGAATGCCGAAGCTTTGCCGAACAGCAGAATCCCCAGCATCGCTAGGAAGGAGGGAAGCGGCTGCCAGTAGCCAAAGGCGGGCGCAGGCAGCGACACAGGCGCGCCGATGGTGTTCCAGAAATACGGCTCGATGAATCCGTTCCCTTCGGCCAGCGCCAGCCCGCCGTTGAAGTAGTAGAACGCGTCGACATAGTTCGGGTCGGAAACGAGCAGGGCAACGATCCCGTTGACCAGCAGGCTCAAAACGACGAGTATGATCAGATCGCGCCGGGTATATTTACTGTTACTCTGATGCTCTGATTCCATCAATCTGCCAGCCGGTACAGGGTGTACGAATCCAGTTCATCCCACACGGGGATGAGTTCGGTGCCGCGCAGCGTGTCGAGCGCCTGCCAGTCGTCCTCGGTCAGCGGGGTGAGCGGGTCTTCTTCGATCAGAAAGCGGCCCCCGGTTTCGTAGACCAGCACATGGGTAAATCCACGGCTCCGCCAGTTCTCGGCGATGGCCGCCAGATCGCCGTATTTGCGCTCGTCGTGCCACCACTGGTCGATCAGCGAATCGGGGGTGCAGCGATCCTCACAGTACATCGTTCGCGGCTCCCACAGGAACAGGACACTCGCGTCTTCGGGTAGATCGTTGATCTGCTGCATCGTGAAATAGTACGCCTGGAGTTTTTCCAACAGATAATCCTCTTCACTTTGCAACCCAACCAGCACGCGGAGCGGCTGCATCCTGATGAAGATCAGGCTGGCGACAACTAATCCGAAAGCCACCATCACCAGGATGATCACCCGGCAGATATTGTAGAGATCGGTCAGCAAACTGGAGCTACCTAGGCCATCGAAGCCCAGTGCGCCGATCACCGCCAGCGCGGGCAGCATCGGGAAGATGTAACGCAGATGCCCGACCAGGAATTCCGAGATCACGCCCCCGGCCAGCCAGGTCAGAAAGCCGGGGAGGACAGCAATGAACAGCCCTGTTATCAGGCCGCGTGTCGCTTCATCGCGCCTGCGCCAGCCGATCAGTGCCAGGGGCGGCAGCCCGAAAAGCAGCGCACCGGTCGAACCCTGGAATACGCCGCCCTCGGTGCCGAAAATCGCCAGTTGGATCGGCAAAAGCAGCAGATTCCCGATCTTCAGCCCGGTCTGCGGCCTCAAATAGTGATACTGGTCGATCTCGTCGTAGCCGCTCGTTCCCCAGATGAAGGGGGACACCGGGTTGCCGTCGATGATCAGGTTCTTCAACAGCCAGGGCGCAAACGCCAACAGCGCGATCAGGACGAGGAGGCCCGTCGCGGTGACAGCCTTCTTCCACCCGCTGCGATAGGTCAGCCAGACGGACAGCAAGCCGATCCCGATCGTGAAGGGCGCGGCCAGGTACTTGACCCCCATCATGCAGCCCGTCATCACCCCGGACAGGATCAGGAGACGGTTGTCTGGCCGGTTGTTGTCGCGCCCCCAGGCGAGGATCAAAATGATCGCGGCGAGGGTGTAGGCCATGTATGCGAGGTCGTTGTACGCCCAGAAGAACTGTCCCCAGACCGAATCGGAGATCAGCAGCATCGCCACCACCACCCAGCCGACCGCCGGTTTGCCGTATCGATTCAGCAGGCCCAGCAGCATCGATAGGAGCAGCAGGCCAAACATCCCGTTGATCAACGCAGCCGCATTCGGCCCGGCGAGAACCATCACCCACAGGAACAGCATCTCGACAAGCTGCGGGAACCCGAAGAAGTGATTCTCCGGGTAGCTGAATATCCGGCCCTCTTTCAGATACCAGTCAGGAGCAACCAGATGATAGGTCAACGCATCCCATTTCGTCTCCGGGAGCAGGGCAAGAATGACCGCCATCACGATCAGAACCAGCATGGCGATCTGGATCGCACGGATATGCCATTCATCCTGAGCCGTGATCACCCCGCGCAGCCCATTCCACATCGAACGCGCCCAGGCGATCACCTGCCGATGCAGCCCGCCAAGCGCCGCCGCGATCAGCAGCCAGGCCAACCAGCGCGGCGGGAACAGGCCCAGCAGTCCCAGCACGACAGCCAGAAAACTGATCAACGCCAGCCCCAGCAATGCCTGCACTGATGCGCGTTCCAGGTCGGAGAGGGGGGATAGATCGGGAGTGATCAGCGCACCAATCGCCCCGCCGAGAATCACCAGGGCGATTACCGCGACGATCCCCAGCCCGGTTTGAAGTAAAGCGGCGGCGATCCCCGCCGTAATCGGAAAGTGGACGAGAACGTACCCGCTGACGATCACCCCCAACCACACAACCGCCAGCAGCGGCCCGATGCGACGACGGTTCATAGTTCATCTCCAACGACTGCCGGTTCGACTGCTCGCGTCTGCCGGTAAAAGGCGATCAACAGCCCGATGACGATCAGGGTGCGCAGGGGAACGGTGATGTACATTCCCCACCACAACCCGCGCGAAATGAGCAGCGGCCACTCGACAAGGTTGATGAGTGAAAACAGGACGGCGGCCAGCACACCTTCCCGGTCGGGGAAGACAAATAAAATCAGCGGGATGATCATCTGCGTCCAGGGGGTGCTCCAACCCCGCGACCAGAGAAGGAACACACACCAGGTCACCCCCAGGAAAGCAACCAGCGAACGGTCGGTTTTGCGCATGGGGCGGGTGAACAAAAACACGTACAAGGCCCCAAACACAAGAAGTGCTATCCAGGGCGGAATAACGGGTGGATTGCCCATGATCTGGGTCGCCTGGGCCGGGTCAAGCCTGTCACCCAGCATGCCGAAGTTGCCGGTCATCGAGGTGTTGCCATCGATCAGCGCCCAGATCGTGTTCCAGCTTGATTTCCCCGAAAGGGCACGCAGCGAGGCAACGGCAAACTCAGGGCTGATGATCAGAAACGGCAGGTAGGCCAGCACGCCGCAGCCCGCGATGATCGCCGTGTAGCGAAGCGCCGACTTCCACTCCTTGAATCGCCACACGACCGGCACCAGGAATCCGGGAAAGATTTTGGTCAGCGCACCGGCGGCAACCGCAAATGCCGAACCGACCTCTTTGTGATCGATCAGCAGCCACAGGCCGAGCAGCATATAGAATGTAACCAGCGGTTCGTAGTTCCACACCATCTGGACGAGTGGGAAGCCCAGCAGCGCGTAGCACCAGGCCAGCCCCATCCCTTGATCTGGCCCGTATATCTTCGTGCCGATCTTCCTGATCATCACCAGGCTGCCGATGTCGGCCAGCAGGAAGATCAGAGCCATGACTGTGTAATATGAATGTTCGGCCAGCCCCAGCCAGGTAATCAACACCGTATAGATCGCCAGATTGGGCCAGATGAACAGCGGTGGATATTCCATCCACAGGCCGATATAGGGCAGCCTGCCGGTGATCGTGGTCAGCTCGCCGTACTCGTAGAAGATGTCCAGCTCGCCGTAGTAGGCAAGCTGGCCGGTGTCGTAGGCAATCAGGATGACCAGCCGCAGCCCGATGAACAGGAACAGCAGGAGCCGGAAATCGTAAAAGATCGGGATTTGCTTTTCCCCGGATGTCGTTTCACTCGGCAAGCAGCACCTCCCGGACAAAGATACTGGCCTTCTCGTCATTGTAAACGCGATTCCACCTGTCATCCAGCAGCAAAACCTGGGCCAACTGGCCAGAAGTTTCGATCAGCACCGTGTTTGCGCCGATTTCGTCCAAGCGATCCTGCCAGCCGGGTTGGGCGAATACCGTGTTGAGATAGCCCCTGAGCATCTCGTCGTCGTAGAGATCGGTGCGGCCATCGACATAGACCGGGTATTCGCGCAGTTCCCAGATCAGATAGCCGCCCCAGTTATAACTGTTGAAGAGCGGCCCCGGCGGTTGGTGATCGTGCAGATAGTCAACCGCCTCGACCGGCAGCAGATCGCGGCGGGCTGTCTCGATCTGTTCGGCGTTGAGGGCGGCGACCGATTTGACGACAACCGCCCCTGCCGCCAGCAGTACGATCAGCCAGTTGATGGCGACGAACATCCCGCGCGGCGGTCGTTTCAGGCGCAGCATCCAGCCTCGCTCCTCTAACCAGTCGGCGAGGTGGATCGACAGCACGGGCGCGGCGACAATCGCAAAGGTAGCGATGTTCCGACCGGCAAGCAGGGCGCTGTAAGCCGTCCCGCCGACCAGCACCACGTCCCGCCAGTCGATGCGGCGCGGGGACAGCGCCGCCGCGATCAGCGTCCCCAGCAGCATCCAGATAAAGGGCCAGGTCTCAGGCCGGTGGAAATTCGGCGAGGCCCACTCCTGGATGAAATCCTGAAGCACGCCGATCCCGACCGTCTGGAAGGGATAGAGCAGCATGCGCGGCCCGTAAGGGTTCAGCGATACCGCCGCCGCCGACACCAGCCCGATCACCACCAGCCGCCCGACCGGGCGCAGCCCATCGATCAGGGCAGCGCGGCGTTTATCGGCATCGGCTTCGCCCCGACCGTCGATCACCACGTCGAAGAACCAGCGGAGGAACTCGCCAACGGTCGCCAGCACCATCAGGATAAAGCCGATGGCAAACCCGCCGTGAAAATTCACCCACAGGGCGACGATCAGGGGAATGAACCACAACCGGTCGATTCCCTTCTGCTGGTACAGCCTCAGCAGGTAGAGCACGACCGCGCTGAAGAAGAACGAGAACATCTGCGGGCGCGGTGACCAGAAGATCGCCGCCGCTGCCGCCGCGAGGATGATCACGAAGGCTTTGATCATCGAATCGCCCCGGCACTGGCGGTAAACAAAGGCCAGCCCGCCGGTCGCCAGCAGCGCGGTGTAGAACGCCAGCCCGACATTGCCCAGCCCGGCATACAGGCCGTAGAGAATCACCTGTGACAGCCACGAATGGTTGATCCACTCGGTACCCGCCCGCGAATAGGAAAAGAGATCGACGCGCAGCAGCGCCCGGTTCTCCACCTGCCACTGACCGGCCCGCAGGTGCCAGAGCATATCGGTATCCAGCGGGGTGCGCATCGCCATCGCAAAGACGGCCAGAAACGCCAGGATCACCAGCAGCCGGTCGAGTGTCAGCCAGCGCAGTGCTTTTCTCATTGATCGTATGTCTCCTGAACGATGACGTCGCCAAACGGCCCCAGCTCTTCCGGGGTGACGGGATAAGGCAGGTCATAGAATACTGTGTAGGGGCCAATCGATTTCTCTTTGAACGCGATCCCCATTTCGGCGAAGCGCGCCCGGATCGCTTCGTCGAGGGCGGGATGGTTGGCCGTCACATAGACGACCTCATCAGCCTCGCGTACCAGTTCGGTATAGGGCGGGTACTTGTTGTCGAGGGTGGTATAGCTCATGTCCTCGTGATAGGGCAGCAGCGGCGCAAGGATGATCCGCTCGTCGGTGAGGAAGGCAAAGCGGAAGGTCACCCAGATATTGCTGTAGCCCCGGTCGACACCAATCGAATCGAGGAAGTCGATCAGGTCATCGTCGTATTCGTGGGGCATCCGGGCGATCTCGGCGTACTGCGTCGATATGCCCGGCGGGTTCCAGATCATCGAGCGGATGGTGCCGGTCAGGTTGTAGCCGACCATCAGCGCCAGGATCGCCGGGGCAAGCCAGATCGCCGCCCGGCCTTTGATCACCTCGCCGCCCTTTCGCAGCCGCCCCAGCCACACGCCAACCAGAATCACAAAGGGCGGATAGAGCCACATCACGTAGCGCCCGCTTGGGTCGGCAGCGAAGGGCGTGGCGATCAGCAGAACGAGGGTCATCAGGATGGCAAAGATGAGGCTCCCTGCCCCGACGCGGAGATAGTCCGATTCGGTCTTGTCACGGAGCCACTGCGAGGCGCGAACGAGCACGAATAAATAGATCGCCGCGACGACCACGCCGACCGGCAGCGCGATCCAGTCGATAGACCACGAGGGGCGCAGACCGATCAGCGCCGGGAGGTTGAAGAACAGCACCGAGATCACCCGCCCCAGCCACGACGCCTCGACCGATCCTTCGGCGAAAGCGGCCCCGACCCGCGATCCGCCCGCCTCGGAGAGAATCCGCCCGGCGATCCGCGAGAAGCCGATGATCCAGGGCACCGCCCCGGCGACAAAACCCAGCGATACGAGGCCGAGATTCTTCCAGGGAACGCGATTCAAGAATGGTTGTTTTTCGTCCTCTAATCTGGGAGCGAACAGGCATCGCCACGCACCGATCACAACGAGCGGCACCAGCGAAGTGATGATCAACGGCTGCTCCCACCAGCCGATCCCGGCCAGCAGCCCGGCCAGCAGCCACCAACCGATCGATTGTTTACGTCCGGTAATGAGATCGAAGCCGATCAGCCAGAGCAGATTATCGAGCAGCAGGATTTCGACATAGGCCCCCAGCGGCACGGTCGTGTAGACGATCATCATCACCGAAGGGATTGCCGTGAGCAGCGCCGCCGACATCGCCGCGAAGCGATCCTCCGAGAGTCGATAGGCCAGCAGGTAGGTCGTCCAGACAATCGCGAGGTAGAGAGGGATCAGCACCAGCCGCGAGACGAGAACCGTCTGCGGGAAGACGGCAAAGGCGAGCGCGATCAGGTAGGCTTCGAGCGTGCCGTTGTACGCCTGCCCGTAGTAGAAGATCGGGCGGGCACCCCGCAGGATGTGGCGGGCCATGATCGGCAGCATCGCCTCGTCGGTGTTGAAGGTCATCACGTTCGAAAGCAGCACGACAAGCTTCAACGCCAGCGCAGCGATCAGCGCCAGCCAGAGGCCGGTGTGAGGCGGTTGCTTTTTTTCGGATTGTAGTTCATCTGGCATCAGAGTGTGTGTACCCGTGTTGATAGATCGACGGTTGCGGTGAGCGTGATCGCTCGAAGCTTATGCTACACCATCACAATCAGGAACGACAACATTGTCGAAGGCCACCCGGTCACTTTGACCATTTCCCAAAGGCCAGACTATACTTCGACCTATGAACGATAAAAAAGACCCGACCATCAACCGCACCGATCTGATCATCATGGGATCGCTGGCCCTTGTAGCGATCATCCTGCGGGTGATCCCCGGCCTGCGGATCATCGATGATGCCTATATCACCTACCGCTATGCGGCCAACGTCGCAGGGGGTGTAGGCTTCGTCTACAACGCGGGCGAACCTGTGCTGGGCACGACCACCCCGCTCTACACGCTGCTGCTGACGATCCTCAGTCTGCCGTTCAAGCCAGAAGCGATCCCGCAAATTTCGGTGATCGTCAACACGCTGTCCGATGGCATCGGCGTGGCGCTGCTCTACCTGATCGGCAAAAAGCTGATGAAGAACGATCTGCCCGGATTATTTCTCGGGCTGCTCTGGGCGGTCGCGCCAAAAAGCGTCACCTTTGCCATCGGCGGGATGGAAACCAGTTTTTACATCATGCTGATTCTGAGTGCGTTCGCCGCGTGGCTTTTCGACCGGACGCCGCTATCCGCCGTGCTGACCGGGCTGGCGACACTTACTCGCCCTGACGCGCTGATCTGGGCCGGGCCGCTGGGACTGGCGATGATCGTCCAGCACTGGATCGGCTACAAGGATCAGCCGATCCTGAAGCGCCTCCCTTGGCGGGAAGGGCTGATCTATTTTATGGTGCTTCTGCCCTGGCTGATCTACGGGACGATCACCTTCGGCAGCCCGCTGACGCATTCCGTCGCGGCCAAGTCGGTGGCCTATCACCTGGAGCCGACCAACGCGCTGATCAACCTGATCCAGCAATACTCGACACCCTTCTTCGAATTCGATACCTTCGGCTCGACCGGGGCAATGGTCGGTTCGCTGGTTTATACGCTTCTGTCGATTCTGGGTGCGCTGTTTTTGTTTCACACCGACTGGCGCTCGCTGCCGCTGATGGTTTTTCCCTGGCTTTTCTTCCTGGTTTTTGCCATCGCCAACCCGCTGATCTTCCGCTGGTACACCACGCCTACCATCCCCTTCTATTTCCTGAGCATCGTCGCCGGGGTGTGGGGGCTGATCGAGCGGCTGATCAAAGCGCCGTGGAAGCAGTGGGTACTGGTGCCCTTCGGCCTGCTGTGGCTGTTTACGAGTCTGAACGCCTGGGACATCCACCCCGATCACGGCCCCGACCGCCCCGCACCGAACATGGCGTGGTACAAGCTGGAACTGCTCTACGAAGAGGCCGCGCGGAGCATCGCCCCGGAAGTCACCGGTGAGACGGTCGTCGCTGCGGGGGACATCGGCGCGGTAGGCTGGTATTCGGGCGCGAGAATCCTCGATACACTGGGGCTGATCTCGCCGGAGTCGACCGCTTACTACCCAATCCCCGAAGAGATGCTGGGCAGCACCGTCTACGCCATCGCCCCTGACCTGATCGTCGACTTGCAGCCGGACTACATCATCATTCTGGAAACCTACGGGCGCAACGGCCTATTCGTGGATGATCGATTCTGGGAACTGTACGAGGTCAGGGAGATTCTCGATACGGATATTTACGACAGCGAGGGGATGTACATTTTAGAGAAGATCACTGACTGATCAATCAACCGGACAGACGGCGGAAGAACAGCCGGAAGACGGTATTCAGCGCTTTGACGATCTCTTGCTGGGAGATTTTCGACTGGCCGAGTTTGCGATCTTCGAAGATGATCGGCACCTCGCCGACCCGGTACCCGGCATTCTGAACAAGAAACAGCATTTCGATCAGGAAAGAGTAACCGCTGCTTTTGATCGAGTCGATGGGCAGGGTTTCGAGCACTTCACGGCGGTAGCAGCGGAATCCGGCAGTAGCATCGCGGGCGCGCAGGCCAAGCAGAACGTGCGCAAACTGGTTGGCTCCCCAGCTTAACAGGCGGCGGTACCAGGGAAAATCGGGGGTATCGCCGCCGGGAACGTAGCGCGACCCGATGACGAGGTCGAATCCGTTACCGGCCTTCTCGACCATCGAGGGGATGAAGCGGGGATGGTGCGAAAAGTCAGCGTCCATCGTGATGATGAAATCGGGTTGGAGCGTGAACGCTTCCCGGTACCCGGCGAGGTAGGCTGTCCCTAAGCCCAGCTTGCCTGAGCGATGGATCACCCGCACCCGTCCGGGGTGCTGCTCGGCAAGCTGATCGGCAAGCTGGCCGGTGCCGTCCGGCGAATTGTCGTCGACGACGATCACACTGACATCGACCGGAAGCTCCAAGAGCATCAGCACCAGTTGGTTGATGTTCTCGCACTCGTTATAAGTCGGGACGATGATCTGTGTGGTGGTCAACCTACCAGGCTCTTTTCGTCAAAAAATAAGGCCAGTTGGATGGGCATGACTATAGCGGTTCAAGTGAGGTGAGTCAACAACCGCCGCCGAATGTAAACCAATTGTGACATACAAAGCCGAGGAATCCATTGAGTAAACCCGATAAACACAATACGATCCGCCCCTGGATGGTTGTGCTGTTTGTACTCATCGTCTATTTGTTTGTTGTGTTTGCCGTCCACAATTTCGATCCGCTGACCTTCGTGACACTGGCCGAAGGCCCAACCGGTGACGAGGGCTACGACGGGCAGTACACCTATCACATTGCTGTCGATCCGGTCACCGCTCCGGCGAAGCTCGACGCGCCCGCCTACCGGATGCAGCGCATCCTGCTGCCGATCACCGCCCACCTGTTGAGCTTCGGGCAGGCGGCGCTCGTCCCCTGGATGCTGATACTGATCAACGGCGCGGCGCTGGTGGGCAGTACGTATCTCTTCGAAGAACTACTCACCGCCGAAAACAAAAACCGCTGGTTCGCGCTGATCTACGGGCTGTTCCCCGGCCTGCTGATCTCTGTTCGATTGAGCGTCAACGAGCCGCTGGCGTTTGGATTGGTCGTCGCCGCGATCTCCCTGTACCGGCAGGACAAACCGATCGGCGCCGCCGTGATGCTGGCGCTGGCCGGGCTGAGCAAGGAACCGGCGCTCGTCTTTGCAGGCGGATTCATGCTGTGGTTGGCGGTCGAGAAGCGCTGGTGGGAGGCGATCCGGCTGGGGTTGATCGCCTGGTTGCCCTATATCGTCTGGCAGGTTGTGCTCTTCTTATGGCTGGGCGAGCCGGGCTTCGGATCGGGGGGCGCGGGGCAGACCTCTTTCGAGTTGATCCCATTCATGGGCTTCTTCCGCATCCTGACCGAGACCGGCAGTCTGAAAGTCTTCACGGTATTCTCCCTGTTCATGGCCCCGATGGTGCTTTTCCCCGGCCTGTGGGGATTGATCAGCAGCATCCAGAGCATCGCCCGGCGGAGCCATCACCTTTATGTGTATCTGCTGCTCGCCAACGCCGCCGTGATGCTGATCATCCCCTACAGCACCTACCGTGAAACACTGGCGATGCTGCGCTTCATCCCGGGGCTGGCGATCTCGGTGATGTTGTACAGCGCCCACTTCAACCGGGCGCGGATGCTACGCTTCAGCCTCGTCTGGCTCGGCGGATTGGCTTTCCTCGTCGCCGCCTGACTGTTCTTCGGCCTGCTTGCGGGTCAGCCCCATTGTCCAGACGATCCCCCACGCGTAGATTGCCGCCCCGCTGATCATCCAGCCCAGGCGGACGCTGCCCGGCTGGTATTCGAAATCGACGGTGTGCGTTCCTTCGGGAACCTCGACGGCGCGGAAGACCCCGTTCGCCAGCTTCGTCTCGACATAGACATCATCTACATAGGCATCCCAGCCGGGATAATAGGTGTCACGCAGCAGCAGCCACCCGGCCATTGGCGTCACGACTTCGAACGACATGTGTGTTGGTTCTTCGATGTCCGGAAAAACCAGCCCGCTGGTAAGCGGCTGGCAGACGACACCGCTATCAGCCGGTGCGCAGGTTTCGAAGGTTGCACGCGGCACCGTACAGGGTGTCTGGTAGGCGTAAATATCGCCAGCCTTCGCCAGTAGATCAAGATCGTCACGTGGGTTGGGTGTCAGCAGAACACTTACATTATATTCAACCAGCCGTTCGATTTGTTTCTCCGGTGGCAGATTGTCCAGATCGTCCATTGTGTCGGCGTAATGCCCGATCAGCAGCGGATCGAAGTTGTTGATGCTGGAAACACCATCGAGCATGAACAGGTTGGGCAGCAGCGAGGCACGCAGGCTCGCCCAGTGATCGATATCGCCGCTGTGGAAATCGTCGAAGGTGAAATACTGCTCAAACTTGACCGTATTCTCGTCGGCGGGCAGAGTGGCAATCCGCGTGCCGGACGGGACGAGATCGGCCAGCGGCGAGCGGGTGTTGATCACACTCGCGGGCAGGGTCGGGTTCAGCCCCCAGTGGGTCGATACCAGGTCGGCGGCGAGGCAAACCATCACCAGCAGTTCCCAGGCTGTGATGCGCTTCGCGGCGGCCATCTGGCGGTAGAGCAGGATCAGGCCGCCCAGCACCGCCAGCGAAAGCCCAAAGCGCACGAAGGCCAGGATAAAACGGGGTTGGACGGATTCACCCACCACCGCCGACGCAGCCAGCACCGCGATCACCATTGCCAGCCCGGCAGCGATCAACCGTTTGGCCCAGCTTCGGGTGCGGACGGTCCCCCGCCATTGATCGGCCCCGATGCCGCCCAGGACGCTCAGCGCGAAAACCGCCAGCACCATCCAGCGGGTTGGCCCGTTGAACAGATCGAAGGTCGGGATATGATCAAACAGCCAGGGGAAGATCGGCGTGTTCCAGCCCAGGGCGAAGATCAGCACCGGGAGCAGGCTGTAAGCAAAGAACGGGACGACTGATAGAGAAGTCGGCGGCGGGTCTTCTTTGCGACCACGCCATAACTGAACCAGCGCGATCACACCAAAATAGAGGGTCGGCAGGCCGACAAAAACAGCATCTTCCCAGTACGCGCCATAGCCGACGTAATCGCCCGTCGCCGGGCTGCCGAACAGGTTCGGCATCAGGAAGGTCAGGAAGTGCCAGGGCCAGAACGAATAGCTAAGCGAAACATACCGGTCGACTCCGGCGGCACGCTGCGAGGTCTGCATCAATTCGAGGGTGGGGGTCAACTGGACGGCGGCCAGCCCGATCCCGAGAGTGACTGCGATCAGCGCCATCACCAGCACCCGCGCCGACTGTTTGCGGTCGCCCTTACGCTTGAAGAACACCCACAGCGCATAGCACCCGGCCATCAGCAGGCTGTAAAAACTCAGTTGGGCATGCCCGGCGAGCAGCATCAGCGCGGCGATTCCCGAAAGCTGTACAACCCCGTTGAACGCCTGCCACGATCCGGGTTCGGCATGCATCAGCGCATCGACGGAGGCGATCAGCCAGGGGAGCCAGCTTGCCACGCACAGGATCGGGAGGATGCCAAAGCGGGCGATCAGGAAGCCGCTCAACGCGTAGGCGATCATTCCGACGCCCTGCCCCAGCCGGTTGATCTCCCAGCGGCGGAGCAGCGTCCGCATCCCGAACCCGGCCCAGATCACGTGAATCAGCCCGACCAGGCCGTTGGCGTAGGCTGCCGGGATGATCAGGTAGAGCCAGTTGGGTGGGTAGAATATCCCGATCTGGTAGTTGGCTAAAAGCGGCGCACCGAACCCGGCGTACGGGTTCCATAATGGCGATTGGCCCGCCCTGATCGCGTCGAAGGCAAAGGATCGCCAGGGGATGAACTGCAAGAGCGGCGTTCCCCAGAAGATCACTTCACCCAGCAGCAGGCGATGAAACAATACAACGACCGCCGAACTCAGCACGGCGATAGGAATCCAGACTTTCCGGTTCTTTTGCACGTCAATCACCTACCCGATAAATTGTATAATCGCCCTTAGTATAGACGGCCTCCAGATCGAGGGCGGCGGGATCGAAACAATTGGACACACAATTTACAGCCTGTTCGAGCGGCCCGATCAAAATATAGTCGACGCCGATCTCGTCGAGAAATTCCCGGCGCTCGTCGTCCGCCATCCCGCCGAAGAGAAATGCCTTTGCGATCTCGTTCTTTCGATGATCGTCGTTCGTCTCCGGCCCCTGCCCGATATACGTCCGCACCCCGGCGTAGGCCGGGATGACGTTGCTCTGCTGCTGGGAAGCCAGCACGATACTCCCCTGCGGCACCTCGTCACGCAGCCAGTTCATCGCCTCGATCTCCTCAACCGAATGAAATACCGGTCTTTCCAGGCGGGTGGCGGTCAGCGCCCCACCGCCGACGACCAGCAGCGTCGAAGGCAGGATCAGCATGATTACGGTGCCCATCGCAATCTGGCGCAGCCGCCAGCCGAGTTTCGGATCGTCATCACCGGGCTTCTCGCCGACCAGCCGGAACACGCCGACCGTCGCCAGGATCGAGAGCGGCACGATCACGCCTTCGAGCAGGCGCCGCTGAACGTTCAGCGGCATATAGACCAGCATCGCCGCCGCGATGATCCAGACGATCAGCAGCCGGTATTTGTCGTCCAGCCGATCCTTACGCAGGTCGAACAGGCCGATCACGCTCAGGATCAGCAGCAGGCCGTAGGCCAGCAGGTAATCGATCAGCGGTGGCGACGGCAGATCGTTCTGCGCCGCCCAGCCCGCGAAAACCGGGTTGGTGCTGAACAACCAGGCATTGTAGATCAGCAGGCCAACCGGGATTGCCGCCGCCAGCGCACAGCTTTTGAATTCGTCCCAGGGGATTTCCCGCCGGGTGATCCACAACATAATCAGCCACGCGGCGATCAGCACGCCCAGCAGCCCAATATAGAAGGGGACGATCACGCCCATCACGCCCCAGGCAAGCCCGACGGCAATGATCCAGCGCCGGTCTTTCCGTTCCAGCGCAAAGAACACCCCCATCCAGCCAACGAGCATCATCGCACGGGCCAGTGACAGATGCGGCAGGCTGTACAGCAGCAGAATCGTGAAGGCTTCCGGCACATAAGTCTCGACCGGCAGCGACTCCCAGCCGGGGAGCAGGTTCAGCGTCGAGAGCACCGTCGGCAGCCAGCCGACTCCCCCGGCAGCCGAGGCGAGGATCCAGGCCAACCGGCGTTTGGGCGGCACGTCAAGAAACAGGGCTATGAATCGATACATCACCGCAAGCAGCAGCAGTCCGCACAACACCCGCGCGACATGAAAGGTAACGATCAACGTCCCGGCGGAGACCTTCGCCCCCTCCCCGCTGATCCAGGCAGCGAGCTTCCCCAGCGCGATATAGTGCAAATAAGCGAAGCCGCTCGCGTGCGGCTCATGCGTGTAGACGATCTGGAGCAGCCAACCGTTGTAGGCTCCATAGCGCATCTTGGCGATGTAGGAATTCATATCGGGGACGCCCAGCAGGAACCCGCCGAAGCGCATCTCCGGCGTCGAGTGATTCAGCCCGACGACATAGGGCATGCTGACAAAAGCCATCAGCAGCAGGCTGACGATGATCACCCAGCCCCATTCTTTGATCGTAACCGCAGGAGCAGATTTACTCTCGTTCGCCATGATTGGCCTTCCCTACCGTTCGCACTATCCAGATGATCAGCAGCGCCAGCGCCGTGATCCCGCTGATCGCCGCACCGAGCAGGTCGGCGGTTGGGCGGTAGACCAGCTCGATATCCGATTCACCCGCCGGGAGGCACAGCCCGATCAGCGCGCCGGAGACGCGGCGCACCGGCACCGCCCCGCCGTTGATCGCCGCCCGCCAGCCGGGTGCCCAGGCCACCGGCACGATCAGTGTTGTGGGTTGATCGGCGCTGACCGTCGTCGACAGACGGTTGGGCGTCTCGATCCATTCCGCGTCATAGAAGGGTGGCAGATCGAAGGCCGCCAAGTCGACCGAATAATAGTATTCGCCGCCGGAATGGGCGATCAGCGCCAGCCCATCGGCCTCGATGGGGAAGCGGGCGACGACATCGCTCACGCCCAGCACGGCCAGCCGCCCGACATCGGGGACGGCATCGGCCAGCGCCAGCGCCGGGTCGACCTCCCCGCCGGAAGCGACCGGCGGTGCGACCACGCTGTAGCCCGCCATTTCGACCCCGGCAGCCTCGGCGATGGCTTCGGCGCTCCACTGGAACTGAAAAGGGTCGACCCCGTGCAGCGTCTCGATCCCGGCCTGCGCCGCCGACGCGCCGACCAGATCAAACGATGGAGAGTAAACCCGCCCGTCGACATCGCCCAGCCGGGCGATAATCGCTCGGTCGACCGCTTCCGCCTGCTCCACTGTGCGCCCATCGACAAGTGACTCGCCGATCAGCCAGCCCACCACCACGACAGCGCCCACCAGCAGCACTGATCCGGCGGCACGGGGCGTTAGCCAGTCGACGCCTTCTGCGATTTTCAACTGCTGCGATCCAATCAGCAGCAGGGCCAGCGCGCTGACGCCTACCGAAGCCCCGGCGATGCTCGCAGCGGGCACATCCGGGAGGAGGATCAGCGCCGCCGCAAACCAGGTCAGCCCGGTGGCGGTGATGGCAAAGAACGCCATTCGCCACGCTTTGTTGATCCCGCTCCTGAGCAGATCGTCGAAGCCGTACGCAGAGATAACAGTCAGGGCAAGGATCACGACGAACCACGCGCGCGACGGCACGCGGAACCAACCGACCAGCGGCAGCATGTTTGCCACCGGCATGAACAGCGGCCCATTCGATCCCAGCGACCAGACGGCAGCGACAATCGCCACGCCCCACCAGACCATCGATTCGACCCAGCGCGGTGACCGGCGCAGCGACAGGATCGCCAGCAGGACGACCGGCGCGGCGAGGTAGGTCATCCACTCGTGGAAGCCGCCCAGGTCGGAGATCAACATGCCGATCAGGTAGGAAGGGGGCAGCGAATAGACGGCGGCATCCTGCGCGGTGATCCAGTCCCGCGTGAGCGACGATCCCAGCCCAATCACCGGCACCACTTCGACGGCGATAAGCAGCGCAAACAATCCCGCCGCAAGTGCCACCGGCCCGGCGATCCGCCCGATCTTCACGCCGGATCGAATCAGGAGCAGCAGGCCGTAGACCGATGCCATTGGCAGCATATAGAACGCGATCCGCAGATCAGCAAGCGCCAGCATCGCGGTGATGGCAGCCAATCGCACCGCCGACCAACCGCGCCTCTCATCGACTAGTCGGTTGACGCCCGCCATCAGCCAGGGTGTCCATGCCAGCGCATAGACAATATCGAGGTGACCGGCCCCCAGGTGGGAGAGCAGTTTGGCGTTCAGTCCCCAGGCCAGCGCAGCAAAGAGGGCAGCGACCGGGCGCAGCTTTTCCGCCCTGCCCCAGGCGATTATCCCCAGGGCAAGCCAGACCATATGCAGATAGATCATCAGGTCGAGGTGAAGCGTCACCGGGAGGATCAGCGCCAGCCATTGGGGAGGATACCAGACCTTAGAGAGCGGATTCGCGGCGAATGACTGCCCAAGCATCCGGGCACTGTTCCACAGGGGCCACTCGCCGAACTGCCTGACCGACTGCTGAAGGCGGTAGGCATTCGGCCAGTGAGCGAGGGCCGCGTCGGAGACATCGCTGCCGGGCGGATAAGGTAGCCGCCCCGGTGGGATCAAAATGGCAGCCGTCGCCACCAGGATAAAAACGCTAACCCAGCGGGCTATCTGCCAGGAACGAGAGGGATCACTCCGCTCCGGCAGCATAAATCTCCACCTCGCCGTCCGCCGACCGGAAAAGCGGATCGCCCTGAACCGGGCACATCTCGCCGTCGCTTAACGCCCGTTCACGCGGCCCGACGAATATGTGCTCGACGCCCTCGTCTTCGACGACCGAGCAGTCAGCGCCGCTGTAAAAATCGATCACCGCCTGCTCACGCTGCCCGGCGTTGAGCGTCTCGTATTGATGCCCATAGACTACTCTCAAGCCGCGCGTTGGGAGAATCAGCCCGATTTCCGGGGAGGCCAGCACCAGCGAATGCGGCGCAGTTGACTCCAGCCATTTCATCGCGCCATCCTCTTCCCGGCTGATGAAATACGACTGGCCGCTTTCCTCGATTAGCTGGCGGCTGCCCAGCATCGGGGCAATTAACGCCGTCAGCGTCGTCGGAAGGAATACCAGGATACCCAGCACCACGCCAAGAAACTGCCTGCGATTGAACAGGTTGGGAACGACTACCCGCCACAGGCCGCATCCGGCATAGACCACCATCGGCATGATCAGCGCCATCGAAAAGCGGCGCTGTAAACCCAGCGGGGCATAGAGAGTCAGCAGCCCACTGACCAGCCACGCGATCAGAAACAGATCGGGAAGATCGAACTTTTTAAGCAGGCTGCTCATCCCGACCAGGGCAAAGAGCAGGATCGGGCCAAAGGCAATCAGGTAGTCCCAGACTGGCGGAGATGGCGTGATATTCTGGCTCATCCAGGCGTGAAACACCGGGTTCAGCGAAGATATCGCCCAGATGTTATAGGCGATGAACGGCAGACCAAAGATAATAACTACAAATCCCCAGTTTAGCTCTCGACGCGGGAGGCGCTTTTCTTTCCACCAGATACCGGCGAGCAGCGCGCCATAGGCGATCCCGACCGGCAGCAGGACAAACGGGGCAGTGTTGACCAGGAAAACGGTGGTCAGGGCCAGCGCAATCGAGTCGACATTCAGTTCCGGCCAGTATTCTTCCTCGCCAAGCGCGTGCTTGGTCAGGATGTGGACGACAACCAGGATACTGGCTATCGCCAGAGGAAAATGGGCGTTGGCATAGGCCGCCTGGAGCGGGAAAGCCTCTGGAAGGACCAGCATGTCGGGGGACAGATGACCAAACATCAACGCAATCCATCCAAACCCGGAACCGAGAACGGCCAGAGCCCAGGTGATCCGCCGCTGGGTGACGTTATCCGTCCAATCGGAGACGAACCGGTAGATGGCAAGGAACATCACCATCCCGCCGATCATCCGCATGGCATGGAAGACCAGAATGGTCGACGTGCCAAGTATGCGGGCCAGGTGGCCCAACCCGAGATAATAGGTGAAGAGCAGCACCGGCTGGTGAGATTCGGGTGTATAGGGCAGATGGAAAAGCCAGTTCCCGGTATATCCCTGGTACATCTTGGCCTGGTACGATGCGCCGTCAATCGGGTTGACCAGCGCCCCCATGAAAACAGAACCGGGGGTGGCAACACCATATGCCCAGACAAAGGGGATCAGCAGCAAGATCAACAGGATCGTGCTGAAGGTGAACACCCATCGCCATTCCGCATTTTCAATTAATCCTATACTAATCATGGTGAATGTCCTTGTCCAGAAGACCTTCCCAGGCGAGATTTCGAATCAGGGGCAGCGTCTGTTCAAACCGTATTGTGACCCTTCACCCGGTTTATCGCAATTCAATCTGGTTGCTACGATTTTTCTGCCAGTAGTATAATGTGCCTTGCACCGTTAGAAAAAGAGGCAGTTATCCAGCCGCCTTCATTGTTACGCAGTTCTAATCTAAAGAAGGGCCGCCCGTGTACCAGACAACTGCGTTGTACCAACTACAAACCACCGACAGCAAACTCGATTCCATTCGCAAACGGCTGAAAGAGATCGACGGGCTGCTCAGTGAAAACGAAGTGCTTCAGGCGGCTGTTCAGGCCAGAGATAATGCCGAAGAAACGCTCCGGAACTGGAAAACCCGCCAGAAAGACCTGGACTTCGAACGCCAGCAGCTAAAAGAAGAAGCAAAAACATCCGAAGAGCGCCTCTACTCCGGGCGGATTCACAACCCGCGAGAACTGGGCGATCTGCAAAACAAGCTGGCCGAGTTGAACCGCCGCATCGAAGACCTGGAAGACCCGGTCATCGAAGCGATGCTCGAAATCGAGGAAGCGACCGAGTCGGTCAGCACAACGCAGGCCGACCTCGACCGGATCACCGAAGAATTCGCCGACCAGTTCGCCGAACTGACGACTGAACGAGAGCAGCTTCTAAGCCAGCATGACAAAAAGATGAGCGAAGCCGAACAGCAGCGGGTGCTAATCGAGGCCCCGAATCTTCGCCTGTACGACAGTTTGCGGAAACGCCCCGGAGGGATTGCCGTCGCGACGCTGAATGCCAATGCCGAATGCAGCGTATGCGGGGTTCAGGTCACGTCGAGTCTGAACCAGCAGGTACGGCGAGGAGAGGTCACGCCCTGCCCCACCTGCGGGCGCATTCTATACCGCGCATAAGTCGAGGATGGTAACTATGTCTATTGATGTCCTATCGCTGGTAATCGGCGCACTTGTCGCGGCGGGCCTGACGGTATTGATCATCACCCAGCGCGAGCGCCTGATGAGCCTGGGGCAGGCCACCCGGAAAGGCGTCAGCGCCACGCGGGAACAGCTTTCACGTGGGGCCGCCGAACGCTACCGGGACGCGCTGATCAAGATGATCAACAGCTTCCACGTCGCCGGACACCTCGTCCCACTTGAGCAGATCGCCCGCATCCCGTCGTTTTTTGCCCCGCTCACTCCCTTCGACCCGGTAAGCGAAAACAATCCCGAATATGACCGGCCTCACTATCTGGTGCCCATCGTATTGGATTGGCCCCAGGTGATGGCCCCCTACGCAATGCCCGCCATCCCGATGACCGAACTGCTGCGCGGGGATGATCACCTGCTGCTGCTTGGCGCTCCTGGCAGCGGACGAACTGCTGCGCTGGCGCTGATCGCGATCCTTGCTTCCCGGCAGAGAGAAGCAAGCCAGCCGGGAAGCCTGACCGACGAACCACGTCTTCCTGTCTATTTGCACTTACGCTATCTCGACCTCGACCCGGAAAACTACGGCAATAACGTCGATCCGCTCCAACCGTTGCTCGATGCCGCCGAATCCTCGTTCGAGGGATCGGGAGGGCGGCTGGTCTACTCCGCACAGAGCATACTGGCAAACGGAGACGGGATCATCCTGCTCGACGGGTGGGATGAGATTCCCGCCGAACACCAGCCGCGTGTCACGGAGTGGCTGTCTGTATTGAAGGGTTCCTATCCGGGGAACAAAATCGTCGTCAGCGGGGATGTCCGGGGATACGCACCGCTGCTCCAGATCGGATTTTCGCCGGTCTATGTCATGCCCTGGAGCAAACAGGACTGCGCTGAACTGGCCCAACTATGGGCCGATGCGTGGCCGGAGATCGGGGGGACGGAGAGACGGCCCGCCGATCCGCCATCTGCCGAGCAGATTCAGCGGGCAGTGCGGGGTAACCGGGCACGCAGCCCGCTCGATGTCACCCTCCACATCTGGGCGATCTATGCCGATGATATCGCCTCTGATACAAAACTCGACTGGTACCAGTCATACGTCGACCGGGTCAGCCCGGCCCCGATTCTTCGTCCTGTGCTCGACCGGATGGCCGAAGTTCTGCTGGTGAGCGATCAGGTGGCCCTGCCCTTCGACGACGTTGTCAACATCATCGATTCGATGCGGGCGGCGCTCCCGGAAAGAGCATCGATCAGCACACCCGATTACATCTACGCAGTGACCAACAAAACACATCTCCTGGCCGAAACCACTAATGGTGATCTGCTGGTCAACCACCCGGTAATCGCCGCTTTTCTCGCCGCCGAATCATTCCAGGGACTCGAATTCCGCGAGAGCCTGCTCGACAATACGCCAACAAACAACCTGATCCTGACCTTCCTGGCTCAGATGAGGGATATTGGCCCCTACGTCGAAAGGCGGTTGTCGGAAAGCAGCAGCATTCTGTTTGACAACATCCTGGGAACGATGGGCTGGGCTGCCGATGCGGACATTTCCGACAGCTGGCGAAACCCGGTCTTTTCGCAACTGTCCGATATGCTGCTCAACCAGGAAACCTTCCCGGCGGTGCGCGAGCGGGTGATGGCCGCGCTGGTCAGTTCGCGCGAGCCGAATGTACTCCACATCTTCAAACGCGGGATCGGAAGCACCGACCCCTTGATCCGCCGCCTGTGCGCAATCGGGATGGGAGCGATGGATGACCCGGATGCGATCCCGATCCTCGGCGAACTGATCGAAGAGGAAGACCCGGCCATCGAAGCGTCGGCGGCACTGGCCCTGGGCGCAATTGGCACCCAGACCGCCATGAACTACATGATCCAGGTGCTGCTGACCGGCAGCGAACTTGCCCGCCGGGCAGTGGCCGAAATGCTGGGCGCGACAAATACCGCAGGAGAAGGCCATGCCGTTCTGCGCGAAGCGCTCGAAGAAGTCGACCCTTTGGTTCGCAAGGCGACGGTCTACGGCCTCGAACGAATCGGCGCAGACTGGGTGATCGAAATCCTCACCGACCTCGAAAAACGCGACGAGCAATGGCTGGTGCGGTCGGCGGCGGGAGCCGCCCTGATCAGACTCCAGGGCAGCGAAGAAGAGGATATCGAAGCAGTCATTGGGCCACACGGCGCGCCCCCTCCCCAGAAAATGGATTGGCTGGTCAACTTCTATGCAATGCGCGACCAGAATGTCCAGGAGGGCACAGACGCACTTGGGCAGATTCTCCAGGCGATGCACGAGGGCGACGACGCCACCCGGCTGGCGGCGATTGAATCGCTGCCCACGCTGGGGATGAGCAGGGCAGCAAAATCGATCTACGACCGGTTAAACGATCAGCATCCCGAAATCCGTGATGCTTCGTACCGGGCGTTGCAGGCGATCAGTCTGGCGGTGGGTGTATCGCTGCCCGGCGTTCTGTAGACTGTCACTGCTCAGATTCGAATATCTATCCAACATCTCCAAGCCTGTCGATGTGCGACAGGCTTTTTCGATGCACCGTTCTGATCAAACCGGCATCAAATAAAGTGAAAGTGTTTACTGGAAATGATTTTCTCACTCAGGAGGTGGTACGATGGGTTTCGCAGGGTTTATGGCAAGCACAGCAGGTCGTCTGATCAGGATTGTGGCAGGAATCGTATTGGTAGTCGTTGGACTGGTTGTGATCGGCTTCACTACTACCGGGATCGTTGTGGCAGTGGTGGGGCTTGTCCCGCTGCTCGCCGGTCTGCTCGACATCTGTTTCTTCGCGCCGCTGTTTGGTGGCGCATTCAAGGGCAGCGAAGCACGCAAGGCGGGCTGATCCAAACAGCGCCAACCAACAAAAAACAGGACCGGTGTACCCTTCACCACCGGTCCTGTTTTGTTATCGTATTATGATTCACTCGACCGGGTTCTCACAGAACAGCAGCCGATGCTGATCGGTATGATACTCGTACAGGTCATCGCCGACCGCCAGTAAAATTCGATAACCAACGGTAATTACCTGGGCAGCGACTTCACCCTCCTGCAAGCCACAGCCGATACTTGAATCCATCCACTCAGCCGGTTCACTGCCCAAAACGTCGACATTGTCCGGCGAAATCTCCAGCCGACCGGCGAGATCGGCTCTGGCCTGCTGGACAAACTCGGCAGCGACCGGATCGGAGACGGTGCCCGCGCCAATCGGGTCGCCTTCAGCCTCACAGATTATCGCTGTCCCGGCCAGATCGGTATGGACGGAGTAGACATTCTCGCCAACGACCAGCGTGACAAGATATCCCGGTGTAACAACCTGTAGATAGACTTTGTCGGGATCAGGACAGCCTAAACTTGAATCTGTCCATTGAACGGGGAGCGTTTCGCCTACGGTAATCGAAGTGGGATCGATGCCAAGCGTCTGCGACAGCACCTCGACCGCCGCTTCAACCGGGTCGGGCGTTTCGACCGGCATCAGGTCAGACGGCTCTCCAGACGAGCCGCCCTCACCCGGTACCTCCGTCCGGACAATTGGGGTTGGCTGCGTGGTGGGCATTTCCTGAACGACCGGGGGAACAATAGTGTTGACCTGTGTGGATGTCGCCGGTTGGGTTGACAGGCAGGCGCAGCATCCAATTGATACGATAATACACGCCAAAAAGAGTACTGCCTTCCCCCGCATACTGCCCTCCACTGATCTGCATACTTCTTCCAACCTTGATCAGATGTGAGTTTACTCGTTCAGCCGCCGGTCACCGTTTGATTGATAATCCGTTCAACATCACCGGCCCCAATATTCAGCAGGCTGATCAGTTTGTTCCGGCTTTCAATCCCGGCGACGATCTCAATGTCCTGCTGGCTGATGTTGAATAGACTCGCCAGGAACTGAACCAGTTCCTGGTTATCCTGATCATCCACCGGCGGTGCAGTCAACCTGATCCTGACCGTTCCATCAGGTTCGATACCGGCAATTTCGGTCGTATTCGCTTTAGGAATGATTTTGACAGCTAATGCTGCCCCTCTTGAAGCCTGCGTGATTTTGAATTCGCGTTTTGTCATGGTGCGACTCCATACTGTGCTGCCATTCCACACCGGACCACTGGTCGCTAGAATGAGGTTGAAGTTGTTTATAGCCCTGTAGCCAGTATACCCAGTGCACGTTCTAGCGCAAGCAACAGTAACATAACAACCAGCGGACTGAGATCGAGCATGGCAATCGGCGGAATGATGGCACGGATCGGTTCCAGCACTGGCTCAGTCAAATCGTAGAGTATCTTGGCGAATCGGTTGGAATAAGGGCTGATCCGCAGCCAGGTCAACATGACCCGCAGCAGCAGCACAACATTGTACAGGCGGATCAGGAGAATCAGCACCTGGAACAAAATCCTCAGAGGAGACATATCACCATCCTAATTGGCAAACGGTGCCACTCGCACCAACAACAGGCAAAACATCACGCCGGTAACCCTGTTATGGCAAACACATGCGCTCACAATCCATTACGCAGGGCTGGCCGGTTGGTCTCAAATCTATCCTTCGACTTATGCCAGTTTGATGAACCCAAAGAGGGGGCAGGATCAATCGCCATTGAGCATGACCACCGCACCGAAACGGCCCGTCCGCCCGGCTTCTGCCCGGTGGGAGAAAAACTCATGGCGATGGCAGACCGTACACAGCCCCGCGACTTCGATCTTTCGAACCCCGACGGCCTGAATATCGTACTGGTTTGCTTTCCACAGGTCGAGATGCGCACCGCTGCCGTTTACCGAGAAAATATAATTATCTCCATCGATAAACGTTTCGCGAACCTGGGCAGTTACCTCCGGGCCGACTTCGTAGCAGCAGGGGCCGATGCTGGGGCCGATACCGACGATGATGTCTTGAGGGTTACACCGGAACTCGGCCACCATCGCGTTGACCGTCGCCGGGCCGATTCCGGCAATCGTTCCCCGCCACCCGGCATGAGCCAGGCCAACCACGCGTTTCCTTGGATCGAAAAAGATCATCGGGACACAGTCGGCAAAGCGCATCATCAGCATCACGCCCGGATCGGCGGTGATGATGCCGTCGGCCTGCTCCGGCGGGTATTCTTGAGGGACATCACGGCGGGCAACGATCACTCTGGCGCTGTGTACCTGCCAGGTAGTCCGTGTATTCTCAACCGGGACACCGACGATGGCGGCAATCCGCTGCCGGTTCGCTTCGACATGCTCAGGATTGTCACCTACCGTCGACCCCACATTGAGGGAATCGAAAGGAGCCTGGCTGACTCCACCCCGGCGGGTGAATATCCCGTGCGTTACGCCATCTAGGTATCTCAGGTTGTCGAATTGATAGTATGCAAGGTCATTATGACGAACGCGAAACATAGTGGCGGTAGTCTAACACATTGGTCAGGCAATAACCACCCACATTTTGCCGTTTTTTACCTCTTTGTAACTATCTCTCACTCACCAATTGGCGCGATGATTTTTTGCGGTTGGCGTGAGCACCAAGAATGCATTATCATGAAAATGTCATGGGCGAAGCAAAAGACGCCACTGTTAACTGGCAGTCCAGGGTCAAACGTGTATTTGAACTTGGACAGTCCCTCAACGCCGGACTCGAACTGCCTGATCTATGCCAGCGTGTAGTTGGTGCTGCCATCAGCTTAAGTGACGCCCAGATCGGCCTACTTATTCTCAATACCCCGGTAACCAGCCAGTACAGTATCAAAGCGGCTGTCAGGAAATCGGGTCCTCTCGACTACACCCCGATCACCATCGACGACGAACCTGTCGCTGCTCAGGTGCTCAGGCAAAACGGGCCGATCATTCTCCTCGGCAGCGGAGATATCTACGAAGATGCTGAATTCAGGCACAAGGCAGAGCGCCCTGAGATATACATACCGATCATCAATCAGGGCGACCTGACGGGTGTCCTGGGTATAAAACGAGGGCCCGACTCCCCGCCTTTTCCCGAACACACAGTCGACCTGCTGAACGGTCTCGCAGGATACGCGGCAGTATCCCTGGAGAATGCCTTCCTGTACCAGCGCGCAATTGAACTATCACGCGAACTCAGCCTGCTGGTCGAATCGTCTAACGCGATTTCATCGTCGCTGGATTTGACCAGCGTGCTGAACGCAATCGCCCGCTACATGACCCGCGCGCTGGATACCCACTGGTGCATCATCCACTCGACCATAGGCCCTGAAATCGACCGGTTCATCAGGCTGGCCGAATATCGAAATGCCGTTTGGAAACCGGGGCAGGGTCCGGTTGTCGATACCACCTCTATCGTTTGTGAACCGGACAATCTCTTTCAGGAACCGCTGGCCTCCATTCAATACAACCTTCACGGATCGGAAGAGGAAATCACTCTTCTCAAGCAGCGGGGGATCAGCCGGAATCTGATCGTTCCGCTCCAGGTTGAAGGCAAGATTATCGGAGCCGCGGAGCTGGTCAACCAGAACGACAGTACTCCCTTTACCACCGCCCAGATCGGCCAGAGTCTGCGATTCGCGCTTGAACTGGCACTGCTTCACAGTGAAGATAATTTTTATGAGCAGCGCCAGCGGTTGATCGAAACGTCCCGTGTGATGCTCTACAATCTCAACGCCGACTGGTGCAACCTGTATTTATTTGACATCGAAAAGAAGATCGCCACCAGGTGGCTGTCATATGGCACCGGCATCTGGCTCGAAGACAGCGGGCCGGCACTGGCTGTCAACGCCTATCCGACGCTGACCATCGTGACCAGAGAACAGCGTATCGCGGTGCTCCGCAGTTCAGACTCCAGCCTGCCAAAATCGGAAGCCGATCTGTTCAAATCGGTGGGAGCAGGCTCCATGCTGGCGCTGCCCCTCGTTCTAAAAGGAAGATCGGTCGGGTTCGTTCAGCTTTTAGACCTCGACCCGAACCGCGAATTCCCATCAAGGGAACTGGCACTTGCTTACACGCTTGCGAGCCAGGCAGCAGCGGCACTGGAAAACGCGCGCCTGGTATTAGATTTACAGCAGAGCCTTACCGAATTGAAGGCCATGCAGGGGCGGTTGATCCACACAGCCCGCTTATCGGCCCTGGGCGAACTGGCCGCGGTCGTTGCACACCAGGTCAACAACCCGCTGACCACCGTCATGGGAGACGCCGAAATCCTGGTGCAGGACATCGACAAAGACGATCCGAATCACGCTTCAGCAGAGGCCATTCTCCACGCGGGTCGGAGGGCAAAAGAAGTCGTCGAGCGGATTCTGGTCATGTCACGTGATGAACGCGAATTCAAAGACCTCGATCTCAACGCGACCATCGAGGATACGCTGCAACTGGTTCGCCCGCAGACATCCCGGCACCGGGTCAAGCTGATCGTCAGAACCGCCAACGGTATACCCCCCGTCTACGCCATCCCCGGTCAGCT
This sequence comes from Anaerolineae bacterium, assembly GCA_016926255.1. Lineage (GTDB taxonomy): Bacteria > Chloroflexota > Anaerolineae > Aggregatilineales > UBA3940 > JAFGOY01. The sequence continues at coordinate 26,678 of JAFGOY010000013.1, forward strand.
CGAAGATGTGTGGATGAACCTCCTGACAAATGCCCGCGACGCCGTTTTGCAGCGCAATCCAACACAGGGCGTCATTACGATCACATCCGCCCTGAGCGAAGATGGTAAAATGGCAGTAGTGACCGTCAGTGATAACGGCAGCGGCATTCCAGCCGCACACCTTGAATCGGTATTCGATCCACTGTTCACCACCAAACCGCGCGGAAAGGGCACCGGGCTGGGATTGTATGTCTGCCGCCAGATCGTTGACGATCATAAAGGAAAAATCACAATCAACAGTGTCCCGAACGAAGGAACCATGATCACCGTACAGATCCCCATAGCGACTTCACTTTCCAAGGAGGCATGATGGCTTACATACTGATCGTCGACGACGACGCCGAGGTGCTGGGAACCGTGTGGCGCGCCCTGAGCAGGGAAGGGTTCGAGGTTCTCCTCGCCGACTCGGCTGCCCAGGCCCGCGAACGGATCGAACAGCGCCGCCCTGACCTGTTGATCCTGGACATCATGATGCCCGAAAAGGATGGCCTGCAATTTTGCCAGGAGCTTCGGCACGATGAACGCTACCGCACGCTGCCGATCCTGTTCCTGAGCGCGAAATGGCACACCGACGACGTTGTAGCCGGGTTGGATGCCGGGGGTGATGATTACCTTACCAAACCCTTCGAACTCAAAGAGTTGAATGCCCGTGTCAAAGCGATGCTCCGGCGATCACCGCCTTCTGATGAGAGTCCAAGCTCGATCACGGTCGGCGATCTCAAGCTGGATACGAACACGTTCCAGATTTCGACGCCGGCCCTGGAGAGGATACAGCTTACATCGACCGAATTCAGACTGATCGAGCACCTGATGACCGAACCAGATCAGGCGCATTCCGTACACGAACTGCTCGATGTGGTATGGGAATATCCACCCGGAACCGGTGACCCGGACCTGGTCCGCGCCCATATCCGCAATCTGCGCGCCAAACTGGAGCCTGACACGCGCAACCCGATCTATATTCTCACAATTCATGGCGTCGGCTACATGGTCAAAAGCTGACGTTCATTGTCCTTGAGCGAGTGACACAATGTCCGATCAACTGGCTGCGCTCACAACCTTTACGCTGACTGCCGACATTGTTATCAGGCCAGCAAGATATGAAGACCTGCCTCTCCTGGAGTGGCACGGCCTTTTCTGGCATTTCAGGAACGTGTTTCGGGATACGTTCCTGGAATATCAGCAGGGCCACCGGCTGATGATCGTCGCGGCGCTCAACGACTTCCCGGTTGGCCGCGTGTTCGTCCAGATTTCGACGGGCAACCCCGTTTACGCCGATGGCTTCGACCGTGCCTACCTGTATTCGCTCCACGTTCTTCCCGCATTGCAGGGAAATGGGATCGGGACGGCACTGATCAACTACGCGGAGCGTGAACTGATCAACCGGGGATACACCTGGGTGACCATCGCTGTAGCGAAAGACAACCCCGCTGCCCGGCGTTTGTACGAGCGGCTCGGCTACGTTCAGTATCACGAAGACAGCGGCATCTGGAGTTATATCGATCCCGACGGGCAGGGCCATACGATCAATGAACCCTGCTGGGTATTGAAGAAACGTCTCGGAAGCGGCTAAAGACAAACCCGGCGGTAGAGCAGATCGCCGGGTCTTTTTTCTCCGTTTGCTTATCGATTCGTCTGTTACTTCAGGCGGGAACCATACTGGCGCTCGTAATATTCGCGGAACTCGCCGCTTTTTATCTTGCGCCACCACCATTCATTTTCGACGTACCAACTGACCGTCTGTTCGAGCGCCTTGTCGAAAGTTCGGCTGTGTTCCCAACCCAGCGCATGGAGCTTCGCATTGTCGAGCGCATAGCGCCGATCATGTCCGGGCCGATCTACTACCAGCGTGATCAGCGATTCGGGTTTACCGAGAACCGCCAGCATCTGCTTGATCACGTCGATGTTGTGGCGCTCGTTTTCGCCGCCGAGGTTGTAGGCTTCGCCCGCTTTGCCTTTGTGCAGCACCAGGTCGATACCCGAACAGTGATCCTCGACGTACAGCCAGTCGCGAACCTGCATTCCATCGCCGTAGAGCGGCAGCGGCTGATCGTCAATCGCGTTGGTGATGAACAGCGGGAGCAGTTTCTCCGGGTACTGGTAAGGGCCAAAGGTGTTGCTTCCGCGCGTGATGACGGCATCCATTCCATAGGTAACGTGATACGACCGCACCAGCAGTTCCCCGCCCGCCTTGCTCGCCGAGTAGGGGCTGTTCGGTTCGAGGGGGTCGCCTTCCTTGAAGAATCCCTCTTCAATCGTCCCGTAGACTTCGTCGGTGCTGACCTGCAAAAAGCGGTCGACGCGGTGCTTGCGGCACTCGTCCAGCAGCACGTAGACGCCCATCACGTCGGTCTTGATGAACGCATCGGGATCGAGGATGCTCCGGTCGACATGTGACTCGGCGGCGAAATTCACCACCGCATCGACCCGGTTGGCGGCCAGCACCCCGGCCACCGCATTCCGGTCGGCGATATCGCCGCGAACAAACTTATAGCGCATGTCCTGCGATACGTCTTCGAGATTGTCGAGATTGCCCGCATAGGTCAGCTTATCGTAGACGACAATGTTAATGTCGTCATACTTGCTCAGCATATAGCGAACAAAATTACTGCCGATAAACCCGGCACCGCCGGTCACCATGATGTTTTTCATCAATTCTATACTCCGCTTTACTCGTTGGACTGCTGGGGCGACTTTTCTGCCGCCTCTGCCGGTATTCTACCCACGATGCGCAGGCTAACCCGGACGGTCATTATCCAGCCGCCCTACTCTCTGGCAACGCGCAGGGGGCGATTGTATCAGGCGTTACCCCCGAAAACAACCGGAGCGTGTCTTATAACGGTGGCAAACCGGCAGCAAGTGCGCTACGATTCGCCCACACTAAGGGACACTTTCCATCAGAGATAATCGAGGCAAAGCATGGGTCTATTCAAGAAGCTAGGGCGCGCGCTGCGTGGAAACGCTGAAGCCGATTCCGGTCTTTACTATTACATCAAGCTCAAACGCGGCGGTGAGATCGTCCGGATCAGGCTGGAACCCCGCTACGAGCTGGTGCCAAACTACGATACGGAAGGCTACACCACGCGCAAGACCGTTGTCGGCCCTAAAACGTTCCAGCGGGCCGAAGCGGTGTTTACCTTCAATGCCAGCCGAATGCTGGACAAAGTCGATGTCGACGGCGGCGAGCTGGTCGACGAGTCAGAATGGCTGGCCCAGTAGGAAAGCCAGGAAGCCAGAGACGGCGCGTAGCGATTCCCCCGCTAACCGTCCAGTCTGACCGTCGCAAAGGCCGCGCCCGGTGTCGAAGGGTGCTTGAGCGGGAACCATCCCTGGTCGCTTTTGAACCATACCTCGTCGTCGGATACATCGTAGCGGCGGGTGACGCGAATCGACTCATTTGCGTCGAGCGTTGCCGATTTCTCTGCCGTAATGTCCGGCTCCTTGCGTCCCTGCACCCACGTCCTGGCAATAAACACACCCGATATCGCTTCGCCGGGGTCGATTGTTGTAGTCCGGATGCGCAGCGGATCGGGGTTCCTGACCTGCACGGCCCGCGAAAACACAGAGACATTCCCATCGTCGTCGCCGTGAAGCTGCCAATCTCCCGCCGTTGTCAGATTAACCCAGAAGTCACCCCGCGCTTTCACGCCGGGGAAGTTGTTGCGTTCAGCGAAATCGTGGAGAAAATCACGGCGCTCGATGGCCGTCTGGCTGATCAACTGCACCTCGGTGATTCCATTTTCGACCAGGCGGCTTTTCGGCGACACCCCGAAATGGGCTTCAGCACGCTGGATGTACATATGCATCGGCCCATGCTGGATCGCCATGTCGAATAAAAGCGCCTGGCTCAGTGGTGTTTCGATCCCGCGAACCGATGCGCTGTCCTGCGAGGGGGCCCAATAATTACGGATGGTGATCGCGTCCTGCGCGTCGCGCATCTCGTCTTCTTCTGCTGCCTCGATCAACAGTGCCTTGAAAGTATCGTCGTGGCGCAGCGCTTCATCTTTGACGTTGATCCGGTCCCGAAACGCCCGCAGTTGATCCGAAACCGCGCTGGTAGACGTATCGAAGTAAATACCGAGAACACGTCCCAGGCTGCCCGACGACAGCGTGAACTGGAACCGCCCGTAGCTGACAATCCCCCGGTCATAGTTCTGATAATTGGCGTAGCCCCTGCCACCTTCGAATGCCGAAGAAATCGCAAAGGCCGCCAGTCGAATCCGCTCCTGCTCGCTCATTGTGAAGTCTCCTTTTTGCCTGCTTCAACCTACCTACAACTTTATTCATTGCCACAAAAACGACAACTTCACCGATCTGCGCCTCTCAGCGGCACATACTCAGCCCGATTCGTCCCCGGTCGATATCGACGTTGAGCACCGTCACCTCGACGACATCCCCTACCCCGACCACCTCATACGGTGATTCGACACGGAAATCGGCCATCTCGGAAATATGCACCAGCCCGTCCTGCTTGACTCCGATATCGACGAACGCGCCGAAATCGACCACGTTGCGCACCGTCCCATTCAGGCGCATGCCGGGCTGGAGGTCTTCCATCTTCAACACGTCTTCCCGGAGCAGCGGCGGCGGAACATCCTCACGCGGGTCACGGCCCGGTCGTTGCAGTTCGACGATGATATCGGACAGCGTCGGCACACCAATCCCGATCTCACCCGCCAGCCGTTCGAGATCGCCGTTGCCCTGCACCGCGCTCAATCGTTCGCCCAGATCGGGATCGTCGAGTGATACTCCGATCAAAGAAAGCAGTTTCTGGACGGCCTTGTAACTCTCCGGGTGGACGCCGGTATTGTCGAGCAGATTGGCGCTCCCGGCGATCCGCAGGAAGCCCGCCGCCTGCTCGAAAGTCTTCGCCCCCATCCCCTTGACTTTCTGGATCGCCTTGCGCGATGCAAACGCGCCGTTCTCGTCACGATGCAGGACGATCCGTTCGGCGAGCTTCGGCCCCAGCCCGGCGACATATTGCAGCAGCGCGGGCGAAGCGGTGTTCACGTCGACGCCAACATTGTTGACCACCGACTCGGTCACGGCAGCCAGCGATTCCGCCAGCGCCGTCTGGTTGACATCGTGCTGGTACATCCCCACGCCGATGCTCTTGGGATCGATCTTCACCAGTTCGGCCAATGGGTCTTGAACGCGGCGGGCGATGCTCACCGCGCCTCGAATGCTCACGTCGAGGTCGGGGAGTTCGGCACGGGCGAGCGGGCTGGCCGAATAGACCGACGCCCCTGCCTCGCTGACGATCAGGTATTTGGCGTCGAGGCCGGAGGCGATCAGTTCTGCTGCCAGTTCCTCGGTTTCACGGCTGGCCGTGCCATTGCCGACGGCGATCAGCGTGGCCGAATAGCGCTTCGCCATATTGAACAGGGTATTCAACGCTTCCTGCCAGCGCGATTGGGGTGGGTGCGGATAAATTGTCCCGATGTCGATCACACGACCGGTGGGGTCGACTACCGCGACCTTGCAGCCGGTGCGGAAGCCGGGATCGATGCCGAGGACGGTTTCCCCTTTGATCGGCGGGACGAGCAGCAGGTTGCGCAGGTTGGTGGCAAAGACATTGATCGCGTGGGCATCGGCCTTCTCGGTCAGGTCGCGCCGGATTTCGCGTTCGATGGCGGGAAAGATCAACCGGCGGTAGCCATCGTCGACCGCCCGGATCAGGTCGTCGGCCAGCGGCGAGCGGCGGTCGGGGGGATAGATTTCGCGGATCGCCGCCGTGATCTCCTCGTCGTACACGCCGACCGAAACCCGCAGCACACCGTCGGACTCGCCGCGATTCAGGGCCAGTATCTGGTGCGGCTTGAGATTCCGCAGCCCATTGGCGAATTCATAGTATGTTTCGTAGGTTTTTCTGGGGTCTTTGCTCGTATCAGTCACCGCTGACGAAAGCTCACCATACCGCCACGCTATCCGGCGGGCCATCTCACGGGTGCGGATGTCGTCGGCGATATGCTCGGCCATGATGTCCCGCGCCCCCTGCCAGGCGTCGTCGGGTGCAGGAACCTCGTCGCTGAGATAATCGGCGACGGCTTCGTCACGCCGGGCCGGGTCGAACACTTCCTGATCGAGTATCCACCGAGCGACCGGCTCCAGCCCGCGCTCCCGTGCAACCTGGGCGCGAGTCCGGCGCTTCGGCTTGTAAGGCAGGTAGAGGTCTTCGACCTCCTGAAGCGTCTCTGCCTCCTCAATCTGTTCCGCCAGTTCCTCGGTTAGCTTGCCCTGTTCGGAAATCGTTTTGATAATCGTCTGCTGGCGGTCGTCGAGCTTACGCAGTGAATTCAACGTGGTGCGAAAATCGGCAAGCTGGATTTCGTCCAGCCCGCCGGTGATCTCTTTTCGGTAGCGGGCGATAAAGGGGACAGTGTTGTCCTGGTCGAAGAGTTCGACGGTGCGCTCTACCTGCGCGCGGTGGAGTCCAAGCTGGTGGGTCAGGCGTCCGATCAGGTCTTTCACGGGGGAGCAGTTCCTTTCATTTCACTCAAAATGCTCTACAGGAGGAACCATTATAACCCGCCCGGACGCCCGGCAGGCTACGTTATCCCGATGCTTTTTGGAAATTCGGGCAGGCGGGGATCACCGGCCCGGCGGATAGCGGTAGATCAACTGCTTAAGGGTATCGACCAGCGCCTTGCGGTGCGCTTCACAGAGAACCGAGGAAGGATGGCCGCCGCCAATCGGGATGCCGCCCGGAAGCTCGCGCCAGCATTCCAACTGGCTGACATAGGTGGGTTCTTTATCGTCATTCAGAACAATCTGCACGCCGATATCATAGACGGTGATGATCCCCCGGCGATTCTTCTTGTATTTGGGATTCTCCAGCGTCGCGCCAGTCTTCTCCTCGATCTGGCGGCAGATGCACCAGCCGTTCTTATCGTCCAACTCGCGGATATCACTCTCGTGGAAGACCTGTTTTTGCAGGTCTTTCAGGACGCCCTTCACCATCTTCAAGACCTGCCGCTCGTGCTGGTGCAGGGCCTTGAGCCGCGCCCGCCGCTCCTCTTTTCCTTCGATGCCCAGTTCTTTACGAAGCCCTTCAAAGTCTGTCATGGGATTCAACCTTTTGTGATGCCGGTAGTGTGGAATGTATGAATATGATTCTAGTTAACAACAAAGCTGGTGACAAAGGGTCAACAATCAATACGCAGTTCGAGGCGATTCAGTTACCACCAAACAAAACGACCTGGAAATCCAGGCCGTTGGGTGGTGACATCAGAATGCTCTACGGCAGCCAGAGCTTGCTGTAATCGCCGAGGTTCATGCGCAGGGCTTTGGGCTTTCGCCCATTCTGCTCTATTGATGCGTAGCGCCCGATGATGCAGTCCTGCAAACGGCTGCTGACGTTGACGATCTGCGAATGCTCAAGCACGATGCAGCGTTCCAGCTCGCTGTCATGGACGGTCACGTCATGATAGATGCTGGTAAATGGCCCGACGAAGCTGTTGACGATCCGGGTGTGCTTCCCGATGATCGACGGGCCACGCACGATACTGTTGACGATCTCCGCGCCTGCCTCGACCGTCACCCGGTGATCCACCAGCGACTCCGCATCGACTGTGCCCTCGATACGGGGAGTGAGTTCCTCCAATACAAAAGCGTTGGCATCGAGCATATCGGTCGGTTTGCCGGTATCGATCCACCAGCCTTTGTGAACGTAGGGGTAGACCCGGTACTCGTCGTGGGCGACCAGCCATTGGATGGCATCGGTGATTTCCAGTTCACCGCGCCAGGAGGGTTTGATCGCGTCAACGGCTTCGAATACATTCGAATCGAACATATAGATACCGACCAGCGCGAGGTTCGAGGGCGGGTCTTCCGGTTTTTCGATCAGCTGCTTGATCCGCCCGTCGCCGTCCAGTTCGGCGACACCAAAATGCTGCGGATCGGGGACTTCTTTCAGCACGATCTGGCCGTTCCACTCGCTGGTAGCGAACTGCTCGATCAGCGGGCTGATCCCCCCCTCGATCACATTGTCGCCCAGGAACATCACGAACCGGTCATCGCCCAGGAAATCGCGGGAGATTTTCACCGCATGGGCCAGCCCCAGCGGCGCATCCTGCGGAATATAGCTGATCTTCACGCCCCAGCGATCCCCATTCCCAACCGCTTCCCGAATCTCCGGACCGGTGTCGCCAATGACGATCCCGATCTCATCGATCCCGGCATCGCGGATCATCTCAATCACCCGGAACAATACCGGTTTGTTCGCCACCGGGATCAACTGCTTGGCGCGGGTATAAGTCAATGGATAAAGGCGAGTTCCCTTGCCACCGGATAATATCAATCCCTTCAAACTATTCTTCTCCCTTTTCGTCGTTGCCCGGTATGTCTGGTTTCTTCAACGGTCGCGTATCCATGTCGGAAGACGCCGGAGTCGACGGCTCGTCGAAGGGCTTCTCCGTATCGCCGCTTTCCTCTTCAACTGCAGGGACAGTTTCTTCAACAACTTCCTCTATCGATTCGCCCGCCTGCCTGACATCGACACCGGCTTCCGTCGGTGTCTCTTCTTCCTCCCAGGTTGGGTGGCGCGGGAGCGTCGAAAGGTCTTCACCGGCCATCGCCCGGCGGATCAGCGCGGCGGCGCGGACCCCGCGCCAGCGGACAAACGCCGCACCGATGTCGGCGTTGGCATGGGCAGGAGCCGCACCGACATAGCCCGGCCAGTCAGGCATGGAGTATAACTGCTTCCATTCAATCGAGCGCAGCTTTTTGTACATTGGGTCGACCAGATCGGGCCTGAGATGCAGCATCATCGACGTTTCGAACATTGAGGCGTGGATGCTGCCTTTGAGCACCACTTCTTCCTGCGGGGTCAGCGGGCGGCCCAGCAGGGTAGCGATCCCCGGCTTGACATCCATCTCGGCCCCGGCCAGCACATAGCCAATCGGCTCGTACATGACCAGTCCCGGATGCTTTTCGCGCATCTCGGCGCAGACCTCGGAAAAAACGCGGCTCTGATCAGCCCCGCCGTGAAACCCAACCGGGAAAATATAGCGGAACCCGTAGCGAATCAGGTGGCCGGTAATATCGACCAGAATGGCTCTGAGCGTCTCACGGCTGATCCAGATGCTGCCTGACGATTCGAACAATTCCGGGCGGCGCAGGTCGACCGGGTCGGTGCCAAAGGGGATAGCAGGCAGCAGCAGCGCGTGAAGCGCCGGGTCGTTTTCAAGCAGCCAGGCAACGGCGGCAAGATTGACCGCCTCGACCGCGTAGCCGTCGGTGCCCATCGGGAGATGCTCGCCGTGCTGTTCGATCATCCCAAAGGGAACCAGGACGACGGTGTGATCGCGGTCAAGCGAGCGCAGCGTTTTCAGCGAAATCTGCTCAAGACGATGCAGACGGGCATGGTTATACAAAGCGCTCATCGAACTCCCCCTTGATCAACTCAACCAGCGAAAGGGCCAATGAAGCTATTTGCCGTAATAGCCATCCATACGCGCGTCGACCGGGGCGTTGGTCAGCACCGCGCCGACGACGCGGACGTTCAATTGTTCGAGCAGTTCTTTGGCCCGCTCAGCATCTTCGCGGCGGGTGGTTCCGGCGCGGATCACCAGCAGCGTGCCATCGACCCGCGACGACAGCAGAGCCGCATCGGTGACGGCCAGCACGGGCGGCGCATCGAACAGTACAAAGTCGGCCTGCGCTTTCAGGCTCTCGATCAGCGATTCCATGTGGGCCGATCCCAGGAAATCGGCAGGGTTGGGAGCAAGCGGCCCGGCTGGCACCAGTCGCAGGTTCTCGACACCCACGTCGAGCAGCGGCGGTTCGGCCAGATTGTCAAGGACGGTGCTGGTCAGGCCGGGTTCCTGATCGACGTTCCAGATAGTATGCTGGCAGGGACGCCGCAGGTCGCAGTCGACGATGATCGTCTGCTTACCGTTCTGGGCCAGTGTGACGGACAGGTTCGCCAGCGCGGTGCTTTTCCCTTCCTGCGGGGCCGGGCTGGTGATCACCAGCGTTTTCAGCGGCTCGTTGAGGCTGGTGAAGATCAGGTTGGTTCGCAAGGTGCGATAGGCTTCACTGGCCGACGAACGCGGGTCTTTCAATGTTATCAGATCAGGTTGTGTCATAATTCCCTCTACTGCTCGCAGTTATCATCTTCTACGTATCAGGCGAAAAGTCCTCTCAGGTGTCACGATTCGCCCGATGGCGGCACCGCCCCCAGAACGGGCATCCCCAGGAAACGGTCGACATCTTCCGGCGAACGGATGATCCCCGCCTCGATATATTCCAGCACAAAGACAACCGCCAGCCCAACCAGGAAGCCCATGATCCCACCGGCGGCAGTGTTGATCGCCGTCTTGGGCCGTTCCAGACTGTAGCGCGGATCGTCGAGTATCTCGGCGTCGATGCGGTCTTCCTTACGCACCGTCTGGTTCTGGTCGAAACGCCACTGGAGGAAGAGATTCGCCAGTTCGCGGGCGATATCGTTGGCGCGTTCGCCATCCGGGTTTTCGACTTCGATCACAAGGTTCATCGAGTTGATATCGCTGGCGACACGCACATCGCCGAGCAGTTCCAGGGGGGTCATGTCGAGATCGAGTGTCTCGATCACCTCCTGCGCCCGGTAGGTGCTGGTGATCCACCCTTCATAGGGCGCGAGAAGCTGCTTGGCCGCCGTTGTCTGGCCGTAGTCCGTTTGAGCGGGCTGGACGAGTATCTTGATCGTCGATTTGTAGAGCGGGGCACGCTGCTTGACGATCAGGCTGAACCCAAAGGCCGCCGCAGCGGTCAGGACAGCGAGCAGCACCATGATCCATCCGCGCCGCCATAAAATTTTCAAGTAATCTCGTAGTTGCATATTGCCTCACCTGCTTGTGTAAAACATCAACTATTTTAGTCGATCAGAGCCATTATTACCGGTCAACACACCGGCCAGCATTCATCATATCAGCGGCGGTAGCGCGGAATTTCAACCAGCACCTCAAAACCCAGTGATACGATATCTCCCCGGTCACGTATGGTCGGATCGAGATATTCGACGAGAAAGGCCAGCGCGATCCCGGCAGCAAGGCCCAGCCCGGCCCGGACCAGCGGCTGCAAGCGCACACTCAGCGGCGGCGGCACCGGAGCGATCACCGGTTCGTCGAACTGGACGACCTCGACTTCATCCGCGCCAAACTGGGGGAAATAATCAGCGCTGCGCTCGTTGAGCACCACGCTGACCGCTTCGGCGATTGAGGCCAGTTGATCGGCATCACCCCAGTTCAGGTAGACGACCATCACACTGCGTTCGTTGTCGGCGTTGATCGCGCCCTGTAATGCGGCGGCGGGAATCTCCAGTTCGGCAGTAGCAGCGAGTTCGGCGCTCACTTCTTTGGCAAACGATCCGGTCTTGACCCAGTCGGTCAGGCCGTTGACGACAAATTCACTGGTCAACCAGGGATAGTATTCGCTGTCCTCATAGCTGACCGTCTCCCCCTCGATTGGCGGGGCGGCGGTAAAATGCAGGCTGGTCGAAAAGCCGCCGCCACCCGGGGCACGCAGCACAGTGAACGCAGCATAGGCTGCTGCTGCCAGCGTCGGCAGTGCAATCAGCCACCAGCGGCGTCGGATGATCTTCCAGATTGCGCGTAATTCCATAATCCAACCTCAGCTACCCGGCAAGAAAGCAGTCGAAACAGCCGATTATCCCCACCTGTGATTCCTGACCGCTTCATCGTACCTTGCATCGACAAATGCTGCCAACTCACGCCGGAAAATCGCGGCGTCGAAGCGTTCGGCGTTTGCCCGGATGACCTTTTGATCGAAGGCCCCGGCATCGAATTCCCGCAAGGCCGCAATCAGGCTTTCTGCTGTCAGTTCATCGAAGAACAACCCCGTTTTTCCTTCGACGACGGTATCGAGCGCCCCGCCACCCCGGAAGGCGATCACCGGACGACCCGCCGCCTGCGCCTCGACCGGAGCGATCCCGAAATCCTCCAGGCCGGGGAAGATGAATGCCTTGCAGCGCGCCACCAGATCGACCAGTTCCGCATCGGCCACACGGCCCACAAACTGGATGGTCGGCCCGGCGATTGATTCCAGCTTCTCCCGGTCGCGCCCGTCACCGGCGACGATCAGCGGCAGATCGAGCGCAGTGCAGGCTTCGACAGCGAGATCGACCCGCTTGTAGGGGATCAGCCGCGAAACGACCAGGAAGTAATCCCCGTATCTGGAAACAGGCGCAAACCGATCCACATCGACCGGCGGGTAAATGATAACCGACTCGCGGTTGTAGAATTTTTCGATCCGGCGCTGAATAGCCGACGATATGGCAATGAAATAATCGACTCGCTGCGCGGCCCGGTAATCCCAGCGGCGGAGCATGCGCATCGCCGGGCGGCTGATCATCGAGGTGAGGGATGAAAACCTCTCACGCTTGACATAATGATCGAACTGCCAGACGAAGCGTGTAGGCGTCAGGCAGTAGCAGATGTGGAGCGCGTCGCCAGCATCGACTCCGTGACAGAAGCCGCTTTTATTCGAAAGGACGATCTCGTAGTCACCGAGATCGAGGCCCTGCCACGCCAGCGGGTAGACGGCAACATAGGGTTGGTGATGGGCATGGATTCCCGGCAGGCGATCCATCCAGGTGGTGCGAATATCGAAATCCCGGTAGCGCTCCGGCATGCGGTCGGGAGCATAGATCGAGGTATAGATTGGAGACTGCGGGTACATCGCGGCCAGTTCTTCCAGTACGTTCTCCGCGCCGCCATGCTGATTTAACCAGTCATGAACCAGCGCTAATTTCATAGAACAACTCCCCTTTTATTCTGCGGCGCACCGGTGCAAACGTCCGACGGTGCAGCGGGCACGGCCCCAGGTCAACCAGCGCCCGACGGTGATGGATCGTCCCGTAGCCTTTGTGCCGGGCGAAGTCATAACCCGGATACAGGTCGTCGATCTCGACCATCAGGCGATCACGGGTGACTTTGGCGACGATGCTCGCCGCCGCGATGCTCAACGAGTGCTGCTCGCCCCGACTCATGCTCTTCTGTGGGAGGTTGACGGTGGGCAGCCTCAAATAGCGCCCGTCGATCAGCAGGGCAGCGGGTGAAACGCCCAGCGATTCAACCGCCCGGCGCATGGCAAGCTGCGTTGCACCGATTATACCGAACTCGTCGATCTCTTCCGCGCTTGCCAGCCCTGGCGCGGCAGCGATGGCAGCCTCGAAGATTACCGGGAAGAGACGCTCACGCTGCAAAGGAGTACATTTTTTGCTGTCGCGCACGCCTTCGAGAACCTCGAATATATCCGGCTGATCATAGGGCAGAATCACCGCCCCGGCGCTGACCGGCCCGGCCCAGGCCCCGCGCCCGGCCTCGTCGAGGCCGCAGACGGTCAGCAGGCCCTGCTCGACAAAGGCATGCTCGTGCGTCAACCGGGGAGGGGGTTCTTTCGTCACTGCGATTACCCGTACTGCCCGCGCCAACCGTTCAGGCGCACCCGGATGACTTCCAGCAGCATATTGATCGAGTCACGCAGGGGGCTGATCCGGCTCTGGGGCATGTAGTGCCAGGTGATCGGCACTTCGACTATCGAGTAGCCGAGCCGCTGGGCGATGAACAGGATTTCGACATCGAAGGCCCACCCGTCGATGGTCTGCATCGGGAAGACTTTTTTGGCCACTTCGCGGCTGAACACCTTGAATCCACACTGGGTATCCTGGATTTCGGGAATCGCCAGAACACGAACGATAAAGTTGAAGACCCGCCCCATCAGGTGCCGGTAGGCCGGTTCGTCAATCCGGCGCGAGTCGGGAAGTTCGCGGCTGGCGATGGCAATGTCGTAGCCGTTCAAAGCAGGCGGCATGAACTTCGAGATTTCCTCGACCGGCATCGAGAAGTCAGCGTCACACACGAACAGATAGTCGCCTTTTCCGGCCATTATCCCGGTATTGACCGCCGCCCCCTTGCCCTGGCGCGGTTCGTCCAGTGCCTGGATGCAATCATAACGGCTGGCATAGTCGGCGGCGATTTCCGAGGTTTTGTCGCTGCTGTTATTGTTGACGACGATCACTTCGATGCCGTAGTCCTGGCGCGCGGTGAATTCGACGAGCTGATCGAGACTGGTGGGAAGGCGTTCCTGCTCATTGTAAGCAGGGATAATGATTGAAAGCAGTGGACGATCCTGCGTTGTCATACATTCCTCAAGGTTGTTTCGGGTTCAAGTCAAGGCAGCTAGTATCGCCCGGCGTATAAAAAAGATCAAATAAAGGCAACATACGATATGGTGTTGTTTAACCGACGATATCGCGGATGATCCGAACCGGTGCGCCAGAGCGCGTGCCGCGCAGTTGGGTGGTATCGCCAAGCATCTGGCCGACGATATTCACCGGACTGTAGGCACGGGGTTGATCGCCGGTGCTGACGGGCGTGGGGCCGTAGAAAATACAGAAGGCTTTACCAACCGGCCAGTAACCCAACTCGCCGATCTCGACCTCCTCACGCGCACCGGGTTCCTGATCGGCGTTTACCGGGATTTCGAAGTAAACCTCGTCACCCCAGACATTGGCCGCCCCGTCGATGGGGAGCACGTTCCAGATCAGGTTTGCGGTCGGGCTGTCGTTGAGCCTTGCCTTGAACGTGCGATCCCCGACGGTGATGACAATCTGCCTCATGAAACCTGCTCCTCAACCGGGGTCAGGATCGACTCGATATATTCGATAGAGGCTTTACGCCCGGACTGTATCCGCCGCCGCTGTTTTAGCAGGCCGGGGAGCGCGATCAGCCCGGCGAGCATGCCGCGCAGCCGGGCACGGGCTGCTTCGCCGCGCCACGCCCTGATCGCATCGACCGCCTGCCTGATCTGCAATCGCATGATCTGCGGCAGGTATTTTCGAAGCAGCGGGCCGGGGTAGTTCTTTGCGATCACCCGGAGCGTGTTGCGCCCGGCGTAGTAGCTGGCGGTCTTCCCGCCGCCGGTCGCCGAGAGGTGATGATATACCACTGCCTTTGGCGCGTAGAAACACTGCCATCCGGCCAACTGCGCCCGCCAGCCGAGATCGACATCTTCCATCAGGAAGAAGAAGCCATCGTCGAGCAGGTCAATCTCGTCAAGCATGGCGCGCCGATAAGCCGCCGATCCGCCGCAGGCGCTGAACACAGGCTGCTCCTGCCGGAATTCAGGGCCGTCTTTCTGCCAGACTCCCCGGTTCCCGGCTTCCCCGTTGACCCGGTAAAAATCTCCGGCGTTGTGGAGCGTGTCACGTTGATCGTAGAGCAGCATCTTGCTGGCTATCGATCCGGCTTCGGGATGGCGATCAAATGCAGCCAGCACCTGCTCGATCCAGTCCGGCTCGACTTCGGTATCGTTGTTCAACAGGATCACAATTGGAGCGTGAGCGGCTTCCATCCCGACGTTGCAGGCACCGGTGAATCCCCGGTTCTCCGGCAGTTCGATCAGGCTGACTTCAGGATACTGATCGCGGATCAACGCCTGCGATCCATCGGTCGAGGCGTTGTCGACTATGATCACCTCGACCGGTTCGACCGTTTGCTTTCCGAGCGAATCAAGGCAGGGGACGAGGAACTTCAACCCGTTCCAGTTGGGGATAATCACCGAGGCGAGCGGATCGACAGGCATGAGGTCGCCTACTCCGATTCGTGATCGGCAAGGTAAGCCGACAGCGCATCCTGCCAGGAGCGCATGGTGACTCCCAGCGCCGCACCAAAGACGTTCTTCATCGGTGCATAAGCGGGAGGCGTCGAGGGGCGATCAAAGGCGTCAGAGGTGATCGGCGCGATCTCCACGTCGATCCCCGACTGGCGGAGAATCTCCGCCGCAAAGTCATAACGCGAACAGGCCCCATCATTGGCCATGTGGTAAATCCCCGGTTTGCCCACTTCGATCAATTTAGCGACAGCTTGCGCCAGATCGACAGCGTAGGTTGGTGAGCCAACTTCGTCGGTGACAACCTGGAGCGGCTGGCCGGATCGCGCCCGCGTGAGAATCTTGTGGATGAAATTCACGCCGCCGGGCGCATAGAGCCAGGCGGTGCGGACGATCATATAGGCAGGGACATAGCGCTCGACGACCTGCTCGGCGACGAACTTCGAATAGCCGTAGGGGTTGATCGGGCTGCGATGGTCGTATTCCTGATAAGGGCGTTGGGATTTGCCGTCGAACACTTCGTTGGTGCTGATCGCAACCAGCATCGCCCCGATCTCGCGGCAAAGGTTGGCAATGTTATACGTCCCTACCCCGTTGACCCTGACCGCCTCATCAGGGTGCTGGGCACAGTAATCGACATCGGTCAACGCCGCACAATGGACAACGACATCCGGCATGGATTCGGCAAAGGCCCGTTTGACCTGCTCCGGGTCGGTCATATCCCAGTCGGGGAGATCGCCGCCGAACAATTTGTGCCCCTTCAGGGCTGATTTCAAAGCCAGCCCAAGCTGACCGCGATGACCGGTAATGAATATTTTCACTGTACCGTTCCTTTGGGTAAGCCCCGGCGAAGACGCTTCTTCGCCAGCGCGGTATAGATAAACGGTAAAACGACCTGCCCCAACAGGTTCAGGGTCAACAGCAGCGCCGTCAGTGCAACATAGATGAATACATCGTCGACAATGGACGGGATGGCCCGGTTGACCAGGGAAGAATAATCGGGCGAATCGTAGAAGGGATCGACGGCAGACAAATACACCAGCCCACCCAACGATCCGATCCAGACCAGGCCAAGCGTGGTGAACATTCCAAGCGCCAGCCGGAAACTGACCGCCGTCCAGGGACGCTGATAGCTGCGTCGAGGGTAAGTCGAAACGAGCGAGCCGAGCGAGAGATTATACCGCGCCCGGAGAAATGGCCCGGTTAGAAGCATCAAGACCGTGACAACCGCTGTATAAATCGTCAAAACATAGTACAGGCGAAAACCTGGATAATACGCCGAATTGGCCAGACTCCTTTCAATCGTATCGAGGATATCGACATAGACAGTGGGGCCAAAGATGCGGGTCGTGTAGATCAGGACGAGGAAGACCATTCCGCCCAGCATTAACAACCGCAGCAGAAAGACGGCCAGCGGCGAAACGATCCAGCGGCGAAACATCACGCGCTGACGCAGGCCAAACGTCTGATCGCCGCCGGAGACGGTTCTCGCGCCGACTGCGGCGACCTGCCAGGTCATGAACCAGGTTGCCAGTAACTGCAAAATCGCCGGGATGATGATCGCAACCCCGGCGAAGGTGCGCAGACGCTCATCATAAGAATAGCCATAATTGTAATTGTCGATTTCGGCGAAAAACACGACTGTCAGCCAGAGACACAGACTGGAAACCAGGGCAAGGGGAATACAGCCGATCTGCACGATACGCCGCTTCCGCCGCCGGGAGAGCCTCCTCCAGCGCCTGCCTATTGGTTTCTTTGCTTGCTTTGAATTTGCCTCAGATTCATGATCCATCAGCACAGTTCTCACAGTTTCCGGGCGCGGCGCTGCGTCAGATTGAGCAGCAGGGCAATCGATCCAACCTGAAGGGCCAGCACAGCAAGGATATAAAGCAGAATGGTCATGGTGAGCACAAATATCACGACTTCCGGCTCAGGCTGGGGTAAATCATGGAAAAACTCAATCGGCGCGTAGGAGGGATCGGCCCAGTTGATGATAAGGATATAAATCAGACCATAGATCAGGCCGACATTAAGCAGGATCGACAACACCCACAACATCAACCTGCCCACCAATCCGAAGGCCACCGAGCGCGACCGGGTGCACGACGCCGCCGAAGCCAGAAAAGCGATGGAACTGTTCAGTACCATCTGGATAATCGGTTGGGCAAAATACCAGAACACGAAAATGCTGTAAGTTATCAGCGGCAGAACCCAGAGCCACTCGTCGATCATCTTCTCCCAGCCTGACGACTCCCAGTAAAAGATCGACCGGACAATGTAGGCCGTGCCAATGATCCCGGTAATGGTGCTGGCAAAGCGCAGCAGCATCAGGCCGATCAACGTCGAACGGCTCTGCTGGATCACCGCTGCAAACTTGGCAAAGATGATCTCTTTCAGGGACAGAGTCGTCGTGCGGAGCAGGTGCCAGCTCTGGAGTTCGACTTCACCACTGATGGCCGGGGAAGCCTGGGTAACGGTCAATACACCGGCAACTGCCCCCACAATGAGTTGGATCAGCAGCATCGCAAAAAACAATGCAGCGAGGGTTCCACCAAAGCCACTTTCGATGTCCCAATACAATTGAGTGGGAAGGATCAGGGCGGTCAAAACCAGGGAGATCAACCCGGTGCAGGCAAGGATCACCGGGAGACAGCCCTGCTGCATTGCCAGCAGCACGCGGCTCTGCTTCCTGCGTTCGACCTCAAGGTGAAAAACCGGGTGACCGGAGTCAGCCCAATCGGGAACCAGTTTACGCGGTTTCGAAGCCGAAGGTTTTTCCATGCGCCAGATTTTACTCCAAAGAGTGAACGGGCAAACCACTACAATCAGGCCCTTGCACGACGCCTACCATACCACGCATCGGGGCAAAAGGAAAAAGGGCGGTAGGGAGGAATGATACATCGCTCCCCGGTCGACCCCGGAGGGCGCAGCGCACGGAAAACCGGTACATTCCCCCTTGACAGGAATGAGGAAGCATGATATATTATTCATGTAACCCGATAATTCGGGTAACCCAGGTAATTGGATAACATCAAATTATGTGTTACCATCGTAAAAACCTGGAAAGAAGGAGAACTACAATGCCAAATCCCGACTTCATCTCACCGGTGCGACAATCGTTGATTACGACCGCAGTTGAACCTGTACATAACACATTTACCAGCCTGTTCGCGATTGCAAAAGCAGACGAAGCCTCCGGCTTCTCGGACTGGATCAACCAGACAGCGGCGGCAATGTCAAAGGAAGAGATGTTCCATCACCAGGTGGTGATGATCGGCCTTCACTACGCCGTCGAACCCAGACGCAGCTATCACGACTTTGAGAGCTACCTAGCCGACCTGCACGCGAGGGAACCGGAAGAACTCCGTGACCGGGTGCTAGAAAAATACGTCAGTGAACAGTTCAGCGAACCCGAAGTGGACATCAGCAGCACGCCAGAACCGATGGCTCTGCTGGATAACATGGATGACTTTCTGAGCTATTTACAGATGCGGCTGCCATCACACCCAATTGATATGGAAGTCGAAGCCGAAGGCTACCGCTTGCTGATCGACCCACCCCGCCTCAAGGAGGTAGTGGTATCACACCTCGAACGCTGGTGGGAGACGACCATGCGGGACGAATGGGAACGCGTCAAACCTATTGTTCAAGAATCGGCGGACGCATTCAAACAGGTCGATTTCGGCGTGATGTCAAAGATGGATGCATACCGGTTCGTATTCGACGATGAACCATGCAGCAAATCACTGTACTGCATGGACACAGTAAAGAAGCTGGTTTTCTCACCGGCGGCGCACATCGGGCCGTATAAGTACTGGTTCATGGGCGAAGACACGGTCTGGTGCGTTTTCGGGGCAAGGGTGCCGGAAGGCGTACACACCAGTTCGCCCGACCTGAGTATCAACGAGATTCTGGTGAGACTCAATGCCCTGTCTGATGAAACCAGACTGCGGATACTAACGCTGATCGCGGAAAGAGGTGAGTTATGTACATCGGCAATTATGGATGAACTGGATTTGACACAGTCGACAGCGCAGCGGCATCTGACACAGTTGGCGGCTGCAGGATATCTCAATTCACAACGAAAAGAAGGAGCAAAGTGCTTCCGCCTGAACTCTCGACGGTTCAACAGCACATTCGATGCGGTGAAGCGGTTAGTACAGTTATAGAACATTACCGGTATACAAAAACGCCTGGTATTGGAACTTAGCCGAATTTACGACGTACTGGTATCTTGCTCATCTTTTCTTAGACAACGTTGGTAATGGAGAGAAACTAAAGATGGAGCAGAGAAGCAGTTTTTACCTGGAAAAGTTCGTTGAGCACCGCCAGGCCGAAGTCCAGCGCAAGCTGGCAGCACCGCGCCTCGATCAGCGGGGCGAAAGGCGCAGCAGGCCGCACCTGGCACAGATCGGAGTATGGATGATCGAGACGGGGACAGCGCTCAATGAACGATATGGAAGCCTGACCGAACCCGGTGTTTCACTGGAACCCAAACGCGGAACCGGCGTTTAATCGAGGGGATAGACAGGCAGCATCGAGACGGGTTTTTATTTGTAGAACAACAGGGGAAAAGATCATGTACAGGAATGAATACTATCTGGAGAAGATGCTCCAGCACCAACAAATAAAGCTGCAACAGGTGGATACCCATCACCTGAAGAAGACAGCACGCGACCATCAGCATGTCCTGGCCGCACGGCTGGGCGAATGGATGGTCATGGTCGGCACCGAACTGCAGGGCGGCGAGGCCCCCTGCCCCGATGTCACCCGATCAAGGGTTGGCGCATAGGAGAAATTACACGCGGCGAGGCTCGCCGATGGACGACAAGAATGCTGACATGCAGATAGTCAGCATTCTTGTTTTTTACCCGCTGCGTGCTTCGCGGACGGCATCAACCAGGCGGGGTAGGACTTCACCAGACGGCCCCTGCAGGAAAATATGGGCAAGGGGCGTGATCTGGCTGGGATTGGGGTTCACTTCGATCACCACCGCACCAGAGCGGCGAGCAAGCATGGGCAGCGACGCCGCCGGTTGGACGATCCCCGACGTACCGACAACCAGCATCAGGTCGCATTGAGCAGAGACGGCAAAAGCGCGGTCGATAGCCGCTGCCGGGAGATTCTCGCCGAACCAGACGACATCGGGACGCACCAGCGCATCGCAGTATGGGCAGTGAGGAGCATGATCCTCGTCATGGTCGATGGTATTCAGATCGATCACCGTCGGATCACCCTGACAGTTGACCGAACACTTGAACCGGCTGATATTCCCGTGAAGCTCGACGACATCAGTGCTGCCAGCGCGGGCGTGAAGGTTGTCGATATTCTGGGTCAGCAGGACGAGGCGGGAAACGAGGCTTTCCAGTTCGGCGACGGCGTAATGGCCGGGATTCGGCTCGGCATCAGATACCAGGCCAAAACGATACTGGTACCACTTCCAGACGAAATCAGGATTGCGATAATACGCCTGGGGTGTGGCAAGCTCCTCCGGATCATATTTTTCCCAGAGGCCGGTCTGGGCTTCGCGGAAAGTGTGGATGCCGCTTTCCCTGGAAATGCCAGAGCCGGTGCTGACGACGATAAATTCAGCCCGGTTGAATGCTTCGGCGGCTTTTTGAATATTCTGGGCGAGTGTCATGAATGACTCGCTTTCGGGGACAGGGATCGACTACTCTTCGCCGTCACGAACCAGCGGGCTGACCGTCCGGACGACCAGCTTGATCAGGCCAAACTCGATCTGATCGCCTTCCGAGAGCGGGTAGCGAACGCCGGGGGGAAGGTACTTGCCGTTGACCCAGGTACCGTTCTTGCTTTCGAGATCGGAAAGGAACAGGGCATTGTTGCCCGGCGTCAGGACGGCATGCTGGCGAGAGACTCCCAGTTCATGAGCCTGATGAGGAGTCATATCAAGATCGGGGGAGACATGGGCGGTGAGATCGGCGCGCCCGATGATCAGCGATCTCCAGACATTCAGGCCGATCCGGGTCTGGCCCGGCTGGATCATCTGGAGGATCACCCGCCAGGGAACCGGATCGGGTAGACGTGGAAGCAGTCGAACCCGATCGGTTTCGTCAATGGCAGAAGGAGGCAGCCGATCCAGCCATTTGGAAGGCTTCGCCTCCTGAAGAATCGTCGCCCTGGGCAGATCAACCGGCTCGACAGGTTCCTGCTCAGGAGACAAATCGACCGGCCTCAAGGGGTTCAAGGGTTTCAACGGGCGGGTATCCTGATCACTCAGTGGGGGTTCGACAATCCCGTGATCATTATCTTGCTGTGCCGAATCGACGCTCTGTCCGCCGGGAAGATCGCCGTTGCCGGTTGAGTCACTCATTCGATACTCTCGATTTCAATAGATGCAGCGCAATATCGTCAATAACAGCCGTCCATCTGTTGAACTGGCCGCCAATTCAATTTTACCACCTGAATGCCGGAATGGTAGAAAACGACCGGAAATACAAGCCAAAATCAACGGCAGCAGGCTGGGTCAGGACATCAGAAGGGCACCAATAGCAGCAGTGCCGTTCCACACGATATGGGCCACCAGACTGGGCCACAGGGAACCAGTCAATGCACGCAGGCCGGTCAGAAAGGCAGAGAGCAAAATGATGCTCACAATCGATCCGGGATTGACAAACCCGGTCAGCAGGTGCGCCCCGGCAAACAAAGCAACGCTAACGACGAACGGGAGAACGTGGCGCAGCCAGGCCGGGCGCTCCTTCGAGGCGATGTTGAGCAGCGCATTGTACAACGCGCCACGAAAGAGCAGTTCTTCGGCAAGCGGTACGACCGTCGTAACGGTGATAGTGGAGGCAAACGCGAGACTCAGGGTCGAGAACAAACCCTGCTGTGCCTCGACTTCGGTCGGGCCAACCAACGCGCTGACGCCGTAGCCGACGATCATCATCACGATAATGGTGCCGCCCGGCACAACCCACAGAGATATGTTCCGGGGTTTTTGCCAGGAAAACCATTCGGCAAACGAGAAATCCGACGACGTGATTTTTCCCCAGGCCACCGGCCAGATCAATGCAGCGAAAACGGTCATCACCGCCGCGAAACCCGCCGCCAGGAGAGCTGCCCAGTTGAAGGACGGATCGGCGAGCAGTTCATCGACCGACATGGGCATAACGGCCAGATTAGTCATCCAGTAGAAATAAGCCACGCCCCCGACCAACTGCAAGAGGATGTGCGTACTCAACAATGTCCCGACCAGAAGCCAACGCCCTAACATGGAAGGGGCCGGGGATTCGTGAGCGGGATCGAGTGGTGGTTGTTGGCTGATAGACGATTCGATCACAGGTTCAACTCCGCTTTAATGCGCTTCAGCGCATAGATGGCACGTTCGAGACGGCCCACGTTCGCCGGTTCGTGGAACCAGCGGGATGCGCCGGATGGGTGCGGCAGGGGGATCAACACCTGCCCGTTTTCGTTGACGGTCGTATCGCCGATCACGTCGGAGAGTTTTGTTTTAGTCGGATAGTACAACTGGATCGCAAGTCGACCAACGAGGACGATGACTTCGGGCTGGACGAAGGTCAGTTCGCCATCGAGCCAGGGTCGGCACAGTTTGCGCTCGGCAGCCGAGGGAACACGATCACCACTGCCATTCGAATTATTGCCGGGAAAACATTTAGTGACGGCGGTGATATAGCACGTTTCGCGGAAGGTCTTTTCATCCCAACCGGCACGGGACAGCCATCGAAAGAGGCGCTGACCGGCGTTACCGCCGAAGGGGTAGCCAAGATCGCCTTCCGATGCGCCGGGAGCCTGGCCGATCAACATCAGGCGGGCAGAAGCCGAACCTGAAAAAATAGGCTGCGATTCGATCCGGTAGCCTGCTTCGAGGCACAGACGGCACTGTGAAAGCTGGTGTTGAAGATCATCGAGTGTGTCAAAGGTGGTCATGGAACGAGTGTACAAATTGGGACGGTAAAGGTCAAACGAAAATACCCGACCGGTCAGTCCAGTTCAGGGGTTTTGTAACGTGGAATCTGGGGCTGGATGTCGCGGGCCTTTTGGGTGGACGATCAGCCACCTGCGTTTACGACGATTCATCTGTTGATCACCCGGTATCCAGCCCAAAAAGCAATCATCATCTCCGATGTCTTCAGAACATCGAATGTACTGCCCGCAACCATAGAACAAGTGTGCTGGATATACTGACAGGAGTCAAGATAACTCTGGTGCTACTTTCGCTACCCTGTTAAAGTCTGTTTAAGTGCATAGATCACTGGCAGTACGCAGGTTATAATACGTATGTGATTTGACAATCCGGCACCAAACGTGTGCCTTATAAGCGTCAGGAGAAACGAGTGGCAGAGATTTTTTACAAACTTCATGAACACGGGCAGAGTCTCTGGTATGACAACATATCACGGGACCTGCTTCAATCGGGCGAGATCAAAGCATTGATCGACGCAGGCATCCGGGGGATGACCTCAAATCCGGCGATCTTCCAGAAGGCAATCGTCGAGGGGAAGACTTACGACGAGCAGTTACAGGCGCTCGTCGCGGAAGGAAAATCAGTACAGGAAATCTACGAAAATCTCGCGGTGAGCGATATTCAAGCCGCCGCCGACCTGCTGCGCCCGCTGTATGACAGCAGCAAGGCGGGTGACGGGTTCGTCAGCCTGGAAGTCTCGCCGCTGCTGGCCGATCAAACGCAGGCGACCATCGACGAGGCGCTGCGGCTGGCGGAATGGGTCGACCGGCCCAACCTGATGATCAAAATCCCGGCCACCCTGGAAGGAATCCCGGCGGTGGAAGAAACACTGGCGAAGGGGCTGAACATCAACGTGACGCTGATCTTCAGCCTGGAGATGTACAAACAGGTGATCGAGGCGTTCATCAAGGGAACGAAACGGTTTGCCGACTCCGGTGGAGATGTCAGCAAACAGGCGTCGGTGGCGTCGTTCTTCGTCAGCCGGGTCGACTCGCTGGTCGATGACCTGCTGGACGAGAAGATCGCGGCGGGCAGCGACATGGAAACGTTGAAGGGCAAGGCGGCGGTGGCAAATGCGAAGCTTGCCTACAAACTTTACAAAGAGACATTCGCGGCAAGTTCGGTGTGGACGGAACTCGAAGCGAAAGGCGCAAGGAAGCAGCGCCCGCTGTGGGCCAGCACCAGCACGAAGAATCCCGATTATGACGATCTGCTGTACGTCAATACACTGATCGGGCCGAACACGGTCAACACCGCCCCACCCCAGACAATTGAGGCGTTCGCAGATCATGGTGTGGTCGAGGATACGGTGGAAAAGGGCGTCGAAGACGCGCAAACGGTGATGGATCAACTGGCCGAAGCGGGGATCGACATGGTGGATGTCACCGATCAACTGCTGGACGAGGGCGTGGTCAAGTTTGCCGATGCCTTCAAGGTGCTGATGAACGCAATCGAAAAGAAGATGGCCGCCGTCGCGAAGTAGCCAGCGAAGGATTTTACGATAATCCAACAGCCGCAGAGTACTCCCTGCGGCTGTTTTGATCCAGGGAGAGGCAGGTTTACCGCAGGCCGGGAATTGCCGAGACGATGAGCATGAAAATCACAAGGAGAATCATAAAGATCGACGTCGCCAGATTGACCCGGAAACCAACCCTGGCGCGCTGCTCGTCTTCCGGCGAGGCACCCTTGCGCTTGAAGTCGCTGCGGGCAGCCATCGCAAAAAACGTACCAACTGCCCCGGTGATCAGCGCTAACCAGACGATGTTGAAGAATGGGGATTTCAGCATCGAGGCGACAAAGGCAATCAGCATGATGCCGGACGAGGCGAAGGCGAGATAGTAACTGTAGGCCGCGAATTGACCTGGGCGAGACGAATCGGACATGGATTCTTCCTTTATTCCAATATATAGCCTAATAACAAACCGGATGCTGCGCGAAGATACCGGGCAGCGTATACATCAGGCATTATATCACGGAGATAGGCCGGTGCGAACAGTCCTCTATTCTCATATGCGGATGACTCGCTGCCCCGATTCGTGCTCCGGGAAGATTGACATACAATCGTAACGGAAAGCCAGCAAACCTTTTTCAGCGGAGGAGCGACAATGAGCGAAACAAAAAGTCGAAACAGAACCACTTTTATAATCATTGGTGTCGTTTGTGTGCTGCCGGGATCACTGGCCTGTCTGGCCACGCTGCTGATCCCATCGGTGCATACGATGATTCTCAGCGTGTTCGATGTCGATATCTTTCGCGGAAGCAGTGAATTCATTGGGTTAGAAGCCTACGCACAACTGCTAGAGTTCCCCGGCACAGGGAAGGCACTGAGTTTCACTATGCTGCTGATGGTCGAGCGGCTGGTGATTGTCTGTCTACTGCCGCTGGTACTGGCGCTGCTGGTCAACGATTTCGGCAGAGCCGTCCGCATACCAGCACGATTGTTGTTCACCATACCGCTGGCGATGTTTTCGCCGATAGTGACGTACCTGACCTGGCACAGTATATTCTATCGACAATCCGATCTAACGAACGATATCCCGTTGTTCAGAATCGGGAGTCCGACAGGCGCACGCCTACAGCTGCTAACCATCGATGCGCTGACGACCTTCGGATTAGCCTGCGGACTGGGCTTGATCATCTACCTGTTGGCTTTCCGAGGCCGGGAAGGTGATGTT
The DNA here is from genome assembly GCA_016926255.1 of Anaerolineae bacterium. GTDB lineage: Bacteria > Chloroflexota > Anaerolineae > Aggregatilineales > UBA3940 > JAFGOY01. The sequence goes on from JAFGOY010000013.1 coordinate 52,949, forward strand.
CCATCGATCAAATCGCTGTGGCTGCCCGTCGGAACAACGTGGTTCGTTTCTATCGCGGCGGTCGTCGCACTCTCGCTGCAAGAAATCAGGCTCCCCTTGCTGACCACCTCAGGCGGCCCGATCTATGCAACAGCCACACTGCCGCTGCTGCAATTGCGAATGTCGGTCGTCCAATTTCAATTCCCGGTGGGCGGGGCCATCGGCACACCATTGTTGATCGTTCTCGGCCTGCTGGGGATTGTGGTCAGCGCGTTGATCGTGTTCGGGAACCTGCAAATCGAAAGAGTGCCGATATCAAAGATGTCGGGAACCACTGAAACCGGGAACGAAAACAAATCAGTACGCATACTGGCCGGAATCGCGCTGGCACTGGCCGGATTGTCCGCGCTGGTGCTGTTCATCATGTGGGCATTCCCGATTGTCTCTGCCGGGGTCAATGCCCGGTTGAACGGTGGATTTGCAGACCTGCGCGACGAAAATTTGCAGCTGGGGCGGGCCTTCTTCCTGTATACACTCATCCCGGCACTGATCAGTGTATTCATGCTGCAACTGCCGATCACCACGCTGACCGCGCTGGGAATCGGGGCGATGCGTCCTCTCGGCAAGCGGAGCGAACTGCTGCTGCTGTTGTTCTGCCCGTGGCTGTTCGTCACGATCACCCCGTTGATGTACAGCTTCTTTCTGCAAGCCTCAAAAATCGGCATACTGAATACATGGCCTGTGCTGATTCTCCCCACACTGATCAACGTCCCGGCATTGTTCGTGCTGACGCTGTTTTTCAAAGGGGCTGCCGAACAGTGGAATAGCAAACGCGAGACGGGCGAAGCGCCATTCTTCAAGCACGTGGTTTTGCCTGCCCTGCCTCTGATCGGGTTGATCGGCGCGGGGCTGCTGCTCATCAACCTGCAAAATATCGAGTGGCCGATGGTAGTAATGACAGGCCGAGAATCCATGCCGATGCCGCTACTGATATTCAGAACGTCACTGGCGAATTATGAACGGCCTGAAATGGTCAATGCACTGATAACGCGATTCGGTCGACCGTTGGCGGTGGCATTCTTCCTGATCTTCGCCGCCTTCCAGGTGTTCTACCTCGACCGGCTGGCGCTGGTGACCGGGAAACGGGATGAGGCAGAATCGGAGATCGGCGAGTCTGTCGACGAGGTTGCAGAACCGGAACCGGAGAAGGCCCCGGCAAAAACGCCCCGGAAGAAAAAGAAACCGGCAGAAGACAGCAGCGTCTAAAATCAAAACGTGCGGCAGGTAACGAAAAAGACAACAAGAAGAGCCATCCCGAAGCATGGGGTGGCTCTGTTGTTACTGGCAAACAAGATTCAAGCACTTCTTAGCCCTCACCCTAAATCCCTCTCCCTCAGGGAGAGGGACTTCCAGCCGCCAGTTCTCCCTTATGCCTTATACCGGGATACTCTGTACACAGAGTCCGTCACAGGCCCTAATCGACAGCATAGCCACACAAAGCCAGCGCACCGGGGCCGGTGTGAACACCCATCACCGGCGAGGTCAGCTCGGAGAACATCTCGACCGGGGCGTATTCCTGCATGATGCGCTCGGAGATTTGGACAACCCGATCAGGAACGTTGCCATGCAGGATCGCTACGCGAAGCGGCTTTGATGTATCGACCAGGCTAAAGAACCGCTGGTACATCTTTTCGAGGGCGACTTTCTGCGTGCGGTGCCGTTCGCCGGGTTCGATTTTGCCGGTGGTATGGTCGACGTACAACTGGGGCTTGAGATCGAGCATCGCCCCCAGCCAGCGAGCCGCCCGCCCGATCCGCCCACCGCGATAAAGGTATTCGAGCGTATCGACATACAGGAGGGTCACCACGTTCTTGCGGACTTTCTCAGCGGCGTCGACCATCGCCTGGAGATCGCCGCCGTTCTCCCTGGCACGTGCAGCAGCCAATACCTGCCAGCCCTGGCTCATCGAATTTGCCAGCGTATCGACGATGGTGACCGGGAAGTCGGTGGCTTCCAGTGCCAATTGAGCCGAATCATACGTGCTGCTCATCGCACCGCTGATGGTGAGCAGCAGGGCATCCTTCGCCCCATTCGCCCGCGCCTTCTCAAAGGCCCTGACAAAATCATCGGGGTTGGGCTGAGACGTGGACGGGTGGACGGGATCGGTTTGCAGGCGGTTGTAAAAGTCAACCGGCTGGATGTCGACTCGGTCACGGAGCTGTTCGCTGCCCCAGATCACATACAGCGGCACGACATCGATCTTGTAGCGAATCAAAAGCTCCTGTGGAATATCACAGGCGCTGTCGGTAATCAAAGCTGTTTTATATTTACGCATTGTCAATCCCTATGTGAGCATACACGAACCCGATTAAGTTGTCTATACAAAGCATAAAACTACCAAACAAAGCGTGACAAAAACACTATCCTGACTATAGCGACAGAAAAGACCGGGTTCAATTGTTTTCACAGGCTGCCTGTTGCCAGCCCGAAATCGCCCATGCTACAATCGCTGCACCGTCAAATCAACAGGGTGGGAATGCCCAGGAATTATGACCAGAAAACGAACCGATCCGATCAGCTTGAGACGCGAGCCCGAACGTCCCCGGCGCAAACGCCGCCGGTGGATCATCCCGGTGATCCTGGTGGTGATCATCGGAGGGGCGGCTGTATACGTGTACCGGTTCAAGATCAAGCGGGCATTCGAACCAGCGGCGACGCTTCCCCCTCCTCCACCAACACGGCAGGCAGACGACTCGGCCAGCCCTGACAACCTCGCACCGGCAGGGCCGCTCTACGAATCGACTTTCGACGGGGATCAACCGGCTGACGAATGGGAACAGTTCGACGACGGGATCGTCTCGGCGGCGATTGCGGATGGACAGCTCATGGTCGAAGTCAAGGCGCTGGTCGATACCGGGACGTGGGCAGGGCTGAACTACACGTTCGAGGATTTCGATCTCGAAGTCGACGCGAAGAAGGTCAACGGGGGAGACGAGAGCGCGGTACTGATCCTGTTCAGGATGACCGACGAGGACAACTACAACCGGCTGGACATCTACACCGACGGGTACTATTCATTGAGCGCGATACGAGATGGAGAGTTCCGGGTGATCAGCGACTTCAACAAGTCGGAGGCAATTATCACCGGGAACGAGATCAACCGGATCAGTGTTTCGGCGCGGGGCGATCAATTCAGCTTTGCGGTCAACGGGGAAACGCTGCCACTGTGCGTCGCGGTCGACGAAGAAACGCGGCCCCTGTGGGACATCCAAACGGGGCTGTGCCTGGGCGGGGAGATCACCGAAACGTGGGAAAACGGCGATCTGCCGCGCGGGAAGATCGGGCTGGGGGTACACGCATACGTCGGGTTCGACGGGGAATCTTCAACTGCGGCAGCGGCAGCAGCAGCCTTCGACAACCTGGTGATCCAGGAGCCATAGATTGACCAAGAAGAAAATCACAGAGCCGAGGCGCGTCCACCTGGCGTTCATCGGCTGCCGGTTGAACCAGGCCGAGATCGACCGGATGGCGCGGCAGTTCATGGCACGCGGCTATACGCTGGCAGACGGCGAGCACAATGCCGACCTGGTGGTGATCAACACCTGCGCGGTAACCCACGAAGCGGAACGGAAAAGCAGGCAGGCGATCCGGCGGGCAGGCCGGGAAAACCCGGGGGCGGAGATCATCGTGACGGGGTGCTACGCGCACCTGTCGCCTGACGAGATGGCCCGGCTCCCGAACGTCAGCCATGTTTTCGACAACGATGAAAAGGCCCGGCTGGTCGACGAGCTCACCGGTAAAGCGTTGGACGACATCGCGCCGCTACCGCCCGGCACGCTGGGGCACACGCGGGCATTCGTCAAGGTGCAGGACGGCTGTGACAATCACTGCACGTACTGCGTGACGCGGATCGCGCGGGGATCGGGGCAGAGTCGACCGGCCAGCGAGATCACACAAGAAATCCGGCGGCTGACCGACTCAGGCTACAACGAAGTGGTGCTGACAGGGGTCAATCTGGGATCGTACGGGCGGGATTGGGGGCAGGATCGCGGGCTGGAATCGCTGGTGCAGGCGATACTGGCCGAGACTCCGATCAAACGGCTGCGGCTGTCGTCGCTCGAACCGTGGGAGATCGACGCGGCATTCTTTGAACTGTGGAAAAATCCAAGACTGTGCCCGCATCTGCACCTGCCGCTGCAATCGGGGAGCGACGGGACGCTGCAGCGAATGGGGCGGCAGTACACCGTCGAGGCGTACAAGGGGCTGATCGAAGCGGCGCGGCAGAGCATCCCGGATGTGTCGATCACGAGTGATGTGATCGTGGGGTTTCCGGGCGAAACGGACGAGACGTTCGAGGAAACAGCGCGGACGGTCGAGGCGATAGGATTTTCGCGGCTGCACGTGTTCCCATACTCAGAGAGAGAAGGAACGGCAGCCGCGCGGCTGCCGGGTCAGGTCGATCATGCGACAAAGACAGCACGGAAAGCGCGGCTGCTGGAACTCTCCGAACGGCAGTGGCGGGCCTATCAGGAGCAGCACATCGGGCGGACGTTCGACGTATTATGGGAATCTTCGAAGGGGGAAACGGCGGACGGGTCGATCTGGTCGGGGCTGACGGGGAATATGCTGCGGGTGATCGCGGTGTCGGCGGAAGAGCTGCGGAACACGATCAGGGCGGCGCGGCTTGAGGGAATCGGGAAGCGGGGGATTCGGGCGGTGGTGGAGTCATCCCGGCTGAAGTCACCGGGCTAAAATCGAACTGTCGCCTGCGGCGACCCCAGAGGGTAGGCACAAGACCTACCCCTACGAGACGGAATCAGGGAAGGTGATATATCGAGTAAAGTGGCATCCCCTCAAAATCCATGTTTACAGCACACAAAATGGAGTGACGCAATGACAAAAGCCGATCAATACCGCGAGGTTTTATCTACGCTAGACGACTGGACACCCTATCTGCTAGCCGAGTCGGGGCTGCCGGGGCCGAGGGCAAACCTCGAACTGATACAGGTGGTGGCCGATAAGGGGGATCAGGCGTTGTTCGAGGCGTACCTCGCCTATGGGCCGGAGGAAGCGCCGGTCAACAGCCCGGAGATGTTCCTGGCGACGTGCGGCATCGTGGGGATGGGACGGCTGCTGGCCGAAGGGCAGATCGAAGGGCTGGATGTGATCCGCAGGTATGCAAATGATCCCCGGTGGCGGATGCGGGAGGGGGTCGCAATGGCGCTGCAACGGCTGGGCGACAGGGATATGGATCGGCTGATCAGCGAGATGGAAGGCTGGGCACAGGGGAGCCTGCTGGAGAAACGGGCGGCAGCCGCTGCGATATGTGAACCACGTTTGCTGAAAAACGATCAGTATGCCAGGAGGACACTGGCAATACTCGACGGAATCACGGAATCCATAATCGAAGAAGAAGATCGGCGGAGTGATGACTTCAAGGCATTAAGAAAAGGGCTGGGGTACTGCTGGAGCGTCGCAGTGGTTGCGCTGCCGGGCGAAGGCAAACCACTGATCGAGAAATGGCTGGCGTGTGACGACAAAGACATCCGGTGGATCGTGAAGGAGAACCTGGGGAAAGCACGGTTAGCCCGGATGGACGGCGAATGGGTCGAGGCGTGCCTGGCGAGGCTGTAAAGAACCCCGGGGGGTTATCCGCGAATTGACAATATAGAACATTGGGCGAATTACTTCGACAGGACTACACGAGCATCCTCGTCCCACTCGATGAGGCGTTCGGGATAGACATTCATCACGGTGGTCTGCATGTAGGGGGTGGTCACGACCGTGCCGGTGCGGTAGATATGCACATGACCGTGCAGCATGAGGCGCGGCTTGAAAAGGCGCATCAGGGTTAGAAAGCTGTTAAAACCCCTATGAGGCAGGTCGCTGCCATCGTGGATTCCGTGAGCCGGGGAATGGGCGACGAGAATATCGAGGTAGCGGCCATACCTGATCTTATTCAGCATCAGCGAGGGAAGCAGTCGAAAAATCCGCTGACGCATCTCAACCTCGGAGTATTGATGGGCAGCACCGGGCGTATAGCGCATCGAACCGCCCAGCCCGGCCAGGATCGTATTACCCACGCGAATCGATCTCCCTTCAAGGGAAACGCAGCCGCGAGGCTCAGTGACCGTGATGCCGCTCGACATCACCTGGGGCTTATCGTGATTGCCATGCACGTAGTAGAGATCGGCGGGAAGCATGGTAACGACATATTCGAGGTAGTAGTAGGGCAGATCGCCGCAGCCGATCACCAGATCGACACCAGCGTATTTCTGGCAGATGTTCGGTGAATAGACGCCTGCGACAACACTGTCACTGAGAGCCAGGATTTTCATTCGCGGGGACACTTGTCTCGAAAAGAACTACATTATGCTGCGCTAAATCCACTACCGCTGAGTATAGCACAGTCAGCGCGGCGGACGTACACACGACGGGCACAGCGCGCTGTGCCCGTACGTCTCATCATGGATAGCACCCGACAAAAAAGGCTGGAGGAAATTCCCCCAGCCTTATCGATCAAAGATGCTGGCTAGTACATGGTGACTTCCTGGTTCAGCAGCACTTCGCGCAGGCCGACCATGTCGCTCAGCCGGTAATCGAGCACGGCGGTGACTTCGGCTCTCACCGCGTCGGTCAAATCGCCGCTGATCGTCGTGACATTGGCCGTCGCCACCAGGGGCTGGTCGAGCGGCTTACCGATCTGGCTGAGGATATAGACCTCGGCCTGCTTGACGTCGGCGACCTGATCGACGATGTCCCTGGCGACCAGGAAAGACAGGACGTTGTAGAGCTTTCCGACATGGCTGATCGGGTTCTTGCCCGCTGCCGCTTCAAGCGAGGCGCAGCGGAAAGGCGCAATGACACCCGTCACACGGTTGCCACGCCCGACGGAACCGTCGTCACCCATCTCGGCGCTGGTGCCGGTGAGGGTCAGGTAGACGGCACCCGCGTCCACATCGTCAGCCGTGTTGACATCGACACGGGCTTTCATAGAGTTGAGGTTGTCGACAAAGGACTGCACGGCATGCCGCACCGCGTCTTTGGCCTCGACGTACTCCTGAGCGTCCCTGATCTCGCGGGCCATGAAGGGGATCGCGCAGGTAAGGACGGTCTGACCGGCAACGCGGGCACCCATCACCTTGACGTCTTCGCCGACGGGGAACTGGTTGACCAGATCGAGATTGATGTAGTTGCAGGTTTCGTACACGGACTCTTCGAGGTGCGAATACGGCCAGTGCGCGCAGCCAAAGCTGGTATCGTTGGCGGTGACCTCATTCACGGCGTGCATCAGCTCACTTGAGCCGTGCCCGGCGTAGCTGTCGATCACACAATGCTGGTCGGGATCGAGGTGCTTCATCGTTTCACGGATGTGGGCCTTCGCCGCGTTGATAGCAATGGCGTCCATCGGGATTTTAGTGCCATTGGGAGCAACCGGGGTGCCGCGCCCGGCGATCTGGATGCGGATCGGCTTGAGCAGTTCGGCATAGCCGTACCTGACATCGACATCACCTGCAACTAACTGGACTTTATCGAAATTGTGATGGAGCGGCGCACCCAGGTTCTTATGACACCATTTGGTGTATTCGACTGAAATGCGCTCGGCGATTCCATCGCACAGACTGTCCGGATGGCCGATGCCCTTGCGCTCGACGATCTCAACCGGGCGATCCTCGATCCAGGTTCCAATTGCCTTGGTTACTACGATATTACGGTCGGTCATGATGATTACTTATTCCTCCTGCTGCGGTAAAAAGGAAAACGCCTCTCTCAATGCGAGAAGAGGCGCGCAACAGGACTGATTCCAGTATTTGGCGTCTCTTCTCATCTTCCAAAGTCCTACAGAGAGTCACTCTGACGGAATTGGCACCATTCCCCAGGCCAGCGTAGCTGACCATCAGGCGGTTGCCGAGGCTTCAAAGGGCCGGTCCCTCCACCTCTCAGGATGAGAAGCTGTCTTTCCAATTAACCTGATCTGATATTTTTAACGTGTGCCGTAGTCTACCGTGCCGGGTAAGGACTGTCAACAGGCGCTAATCCGACGAAATAGCAACCATTTCAGTCGTCTGCCCGGCAAATTCGCTATCACTATTGATCACTGTTATAGTCGTATATGCCAAACGAACACCCCACAAGACGTGGGGTTCTGGTGAAAAATCGACCGGACTTCAACCTGATTTCTCCCTACCCCGGCGCACCAGATAGAAAGAACAGCCACTTATGACAACCTGGAATGAAGTATCACTCCAGGTGGACGGAGAAGGCGCGGAAGCAGTTGCCGACGTGCTGCGCCGGTATGTCCACCAGGGAATAGCCATCGAGCAGTTATTTCCAGGCGAAGCCTGGGAAGACGAACCACGCCCGGCGGGGCCGCTGGTAGTGCGCGGCTATTTCCCCGCCGACGCAAACACGGAGACGGTCAAGGAGCAGATCGAGCAGGCATTGTATTACATGCGACTGCTCTACCCAATCCCAAAGCCGACATTCAAGACAATCGAAGAAGAGGACTGGGCCGACGCCTGGAAGCAGCATTATCACCCGGTGCGGATCGGGCTGCGCATATTGATCAAACCGGCATGGCTTGAAGCAGATGTGCGAGAGAACGATATCGTCATCGAGATGGACCCCGGGATGGCATTCGGGACGGGGACTCACCCGACCACGCAGCTCTGCCTGGAAGCGTGCGAACGATTTATCAAACCCGGCATGACAGTCGCCGACCTGGGCACAGGATCGGGCATACTGGCAATCGCCGCCGCCCGGCTGGGAGCCAGGGTGGTGGTGGCGGTCGACGTCGACGAGAAGGCGGTACAGGTCGCGCAGGAAAACGCCGCCCGGAACGGGGTCAGCGAACAGATCAGGGTGAGCAAAGGCTCCGTCAAGGAACTGCTGGCAGCAGGCAAACAGTTCGAGATCGGGCTGGCGAACCTGACGGCAAAAATCATCCAGACGGTGATACCCGATGGCCTGGAAAAGATTGTCATGCCCGGTGGACGGTTCATCTTCTCAGGCGTCATCGACGAACAACAGGACGAGGTTTGCAGCGCGCTCGAACAGATCGGGCTGATGGTCAGCGACATCCAACAGCGCGGCGACTGGCTGCTGATCACTACCGAAAGGCAGACAACTTGATCGACGATCCTGACCGCCTGACCGGTTCGGGGCGCACACGACACCTGGCGGCCACCCCGGACGGATTATCTGCGCTGCTGCGCGAACTGGACGTCAACCCGCCGGGAAGACCTACCTTCAAACTGGTCAGCCGGTGGGCGGCCAAACACGTCTGGCAGGTATCGGTCAACGGCGAAGCCTGGGCCTATATCCGCTACCTGATCGGGTCTGCCGACGACTACCCCGACCGCTGGCGGCATATGCAGCTCAGCACGATCCTCCACGACGCCCATGTCGGGCCGCGCGTGCTGGGCCTGACGCCAAAGAGCAACGTGCTCGGACGCCGGGCAGCGATTGTCGAGGCCGCACTCAAACCGATTACCAGGGAAGAAATCGAGGCGCGGGCGGTCGAGGCGATCACCCTGTTCTCACGCCTGCATACCTATGTTCCACTCCGGGCGGCTCTATACGGCAACCTGACCGAAGTGGACATCGAGCGAATGCAGCCGATTCAACGGTTGTTCAGCGAAACCCGCGAGCGGTGGTTCGAGGCGGTGGCCGGTCGATGGCTGGAAGCGGGGCTGGTCGAGATCAGCGACGCGACGGAGATCGTCAGCGAGTTGATCAACCGGATCGAAGCAGAAATCCCCGCGCCAGAACCGATTACACTGATCGTCCCCACACACAACGACCCGAACCAGGGAAATTTCATGGTCAACCGGCAGGGCAGGCTGCGAATGATCGATTTCGAGGAACTGACGCTCAGCCACCCGGTCGCCGACCTGGGCATATTCCTGACATGGTTCGCCGACCGGGATCAGCACCGGGAACTGCTGAAACATTATCCACTCAGCAATCCTGACGACCTGCTGGAACGAATGGCAACCTGGGTGCCGCTGCGCTATATCGGGATCGCCGCGCACTGGGCGGCCCGGCTCACAAAAGTGAAGAACAAAGAGGGCTGGGTTTATGCCGCCAACTCAATCGACGAGTGGCTTCGGGGAGCAGCGGAGATCGTCTTCGATGGCGAACTGCCGTTTTCAATCGCCGACCGGCTGGACACACTCCACGCCGTCCTGCTCAACCGGTGGCCGCTGGAATCGACCCAAAACAAAACGGACTGACACCACCCCATTTTCGGGGCGGCAGCCAGTCCGCTCAACTCGATTATCACACGGGTCGCACAACCTGTTACATATCGTCCTCAACAGGGCCAGAGGCACCTTTTTTATAACGATAGACGATACGCCCCTTTTCGAGATCGTAAGGCGAGAGTTCAACCCGCACCCGGTCACCGAGCAGAATGCGGATGTAATACTTGCGCATCTTGCCGGAGAGATAGGCGAGCACCTCATGTCCATCTTCTAACTCCACCCGGAACATCATCCCGGGAAGAGCTTCGGTGACGGTGCCTTCGACTTCTATTTTATCTTTAGAGCCCATGCGACCCTTTCTTTACCTCGTGGTTATGAAACCGTCCAATTCGATCAGCCGCCTCGCCGCTGAAGTTTGGCGACTCGCCGACGGATACGGCGCATCGCCTTTTTCTTCTGGATACGACGAAGCTCGCTCTTGCTAACATGCCAACGCTTCCGTCGAACCGTGCTTAGAACGCCGCTTTTTGCTACTTCCTTGCGGAAGCGCTTCAACAGTTGATCCTGGCTTTCACCAGGACGAAGAACTACTTTAGCCAATCTGGGTCTCACCCCCTCGCTGTTTCTGATTTTTGCAACGCCTGATCCAGACACTGCATCGTTCGTCATCACAAATGGGCGGTGACCCCCTACCCGATTAGCAACGGGTCAGCCACTCGCACCAGCAGCCATATCTTTTATGCTGAGTCCCATACGATGCCGCCGGGGATCGAGCGTAATGATCCGAGCGCGGATGCGGTCGCCGATGGAGACGTTTCCGTCATCTTCACCAAGCGATAGTTCACCCATCTCAGAGACATGAAGCAATGCCTCGATGCCCCTATCAAGTTCGACGAACGCCCCAAATGATACCACACGAGTAATGGTTCCTTCAACCAGTTGCCCGATCTCCAGGTTTTCTTCGATTTCCTCCCAGGGATTGGGCTGCAACCGTTTCAGGCTCAGACCAATGCGCTTCTTGTTTCGATCCACCTGGATGACACTGGCTTCGACCTGCTCGCCGACCCGGACAATCTCGCCGGGACTGTCAATGCGAGACCAGGCCAGTTCGGAGACGTGGATCAGCCCGTCAGCCCCGCCAATATCGACAAATGCGCCGAAATCGCGCAGACTGCTGACCCTCCCCTGGACAACGTCGCCAACATTCAGAGTCTCAAGAAGCCGGTCTTTGGCCGCTTCCTGTACATCGGAGAAGGCCAACCGCTGAGAAAGAACGAGCCGACGTCGCCGGGGATTGACCTCGATCACCTTGAGCATAAGCTCCTGCCCGACGAACTGCCGCAGGGCGTCGAGCCGTTCGTCGTCGGTGTCACCACGCGGCAGATCGGAGATATGTGAGGATGGGACAAAGCCGCGCAGTTCGCCGAAGGGGACGATCAAGCCGCCCCGGTTGACGGCGACCACCGTCCCGGAGAACATCTGATCGCTGTCCATCAATTCACGCGCCGCGTCCCAATCTTTGCAGGCCGCAGCCTGATGAAGCGAGACAACCAGATTCCCGTCACGATCCTCAGCCCTGATCACCATCACCGAGACACACTGCCCGACTTTGTACTGAAACGCCTCGCCCATCGCCTCGACATCGCTCCGGGGAACAACACCGTCGCGCTTCAAGCCAACATCGACGATGACACCATAGTCATCGACAGCCAGAATCGTCCCGGTGAGAATATCGCCCCGCGACACGCTTTCGAGGTCTTCAAATGACCGTTCGAGCAGGGTGGCGAAATCAAGTTGAGACTCATCAGTTGATACAGTTGACGACACCATATCTAAGCATCCCCCAGCCGTATTTACAGCCCAGCGATTCTCTGAATGCCCATTACTAAACCGTTATATGATTAAACGTTTTACAAAATGGGAATCAATGAACCTAGCATGGAACTGTCAACGTATTCTAACCCCCAATTGAGGCGAATGTCAATCACTTTTTGATCGGCCTCATGTTCATTTTGCAGGCCAGATCGACACCTATCGCAAGTTGGGTTCCGGGGGCGGATGTAGAGTCCGCCCCCAAATTCGATTTGTACAGGTTTACACAGTTTCAGTCGCCGACGGCTTCGACAGAAACGACCGGCAAACCGGCCAGCGCCATTGCGATCTCTTCCTCAGGATAGTCATAGTCGACAAGCTGGCCTCCCATATAGGCGATGTACGCACCCATATCGAAATGACCATGCCCGCTGAGATTGAACAGGATCGTTTCCTCGGAGCCTTCTTCCTTGCAGCGCAGGGCTTCGCTGATCGCCGCCGAAATGGCATGGTTCGACTCCGGCGCAGGGATGATCCCCTCGGCGCGGGCGAACTGGACACCGGCAGCGAAAACGTCGAGCTGGTGCAGGGCAACCGGTTCGATGTAGCCGAGATCGAGCAGGTGGCTGACGAGCGGGGCCATACCGTGATAGCGCAGGCCGCCAGCATGGATTCCGGGCGGGACGAAGGTGCTGCCCAGGGTGTGCATCTTGACAACCGGGGCAAGGTGGGCAGTATCGCCAAAGTCAAAGGCATAGGGGCCTTTGGTGAGGGTCGGGCAGGCGGCGGGTTCGACGGCAATCACGCGGGCATTCGCTTCACCACGAAGCTGCTGGCCGATGAAGGGAAAGACCAGCCCCGCGAAATTCGAGCCGCCGCCGGTGCAGCCGATGATCACATCGGGATAGTCGTCGGCCATTTCCATCTGCTTGATCGCTTCCTGGCCGATGATGGTCTGGTGCATCAGGACGTGGTTCAGGACACTGCCAAGACTGTACTTGGTGTCGTCGTTGAGGGCGGCAACCTCTACCGCCTCGGAGATAGCCATGCCCAGAGAGCCGAGACAGTCGGGGTCTTCAGCGAGGATGGCACGACCGGCGTTGGTCTGATCGCTGGGGCTGGGGTAGATCGTCGCACCGTAGGTTTCGATCATGGCGCGACGGTAGGGCTTCTGATCGTAGCTGACGCGAACCATGAAGACAGTGCAGTCGATATCGAACATGGCGCAGGCCATTGACAGTGCCGACCCCCACTGCCCGGCACCTGTCTCGGTCGAGATTTTGGTGACGCCCTCCTGCTTATTGTAGAAAGCCTGGGCGATGGCCGTGTTCGGTTTGTGCGACCCTGGCGGGCTGACGCCTTCGTTCTTGTAGTAAATCTTCGCCGGGGTATCGAGCGCTTTTTCCAACCCGCGCGCACGGATCAGCGGGCTGGGGCGGTACATACGATAGACGTCCTGAACCGGCTCCGGGATTTCATGCTCGCGTTCGGTGCTGACTTCCTGCATGACCAGCGACATCGGGAACAGCGGGGCAAGATCATCCGGGGTCACCGGTTCCAGGGTGCCCGGATGGAGCACCGGTGGAAGCGGCACCGGCAGATCGGCCTGGATATTGTAGTACGCTTCCGGCATCTCGCTCTCAGGAAGCACGTACTTGCGGGTTTTATCGTCACCCATTTGTCTCCTCCTTGGTTGATACAGAACTGATCAATTTTCCAGGTTCAACCTCACGATAAGAACCTGCGCAACGTTCTGAGCGTGGGTGAATCGGCCAGGGATTCGATCAGTTGGTGACAGGGTAATTGGTTCTATAGCACCTCTCTTTGTTCAACGATGACAACAGCGACAATAGGAGTGGCTAACAGCGCGGTGTTGGTGATATTAAGACCGGCTGCCCCCCTTCGGCGCTACGCGCCACTTCCCCCTACCAGGGGGCAGATATTTACCTGTGTAGGCCAGCCCCTCCAGAGAATTAGACACTCTCGCGACATTATCAACACCTGCGGTTCATCCACAAGATTATTACCGGTACAGATCGATCACATGATCGGTGAGCAGGCTGGTGAGGCCCATCGCTTCGCGGGCTTCGGCGACGGTGTCCTGGGCAATCGGACGGGCACGATTGGCCCCCGCACGCAGGATGTCGATCACATCGTCGGGGCGCTCTTCGAGAAAACGGCGGCGCTCACGGATCGGATCGAGGAAGGCATTGAGCTTCTCGACCAGCACCTTCTTGCACTCGACATCGCCGATGGTGCCCTGGCGATAGCGTTCCTTGAACTCGGCGACCTGCTCGACATCCGGGTTGAACAGGTCGTGATAGATAAACAATGGATTCCCCTCGACGGTGCCGGGGTCGGTGGCGTGGATGCGATTCGGGTCGGTGTACATGCTCATCACCTTCTTGCGCACCTCGTCAGCGGAGTCGGAGAGCATGATCGCGTTGCCCAGCGACTTGCTCATCTTGGCCTGCCCGTCGACGCCGATCAGGGTCGGGGTATCTTCAGGGATCATACCTTTAGGGATCGGGAAGACCTTGCCAAAACGCTGGTTGAAGCGCCGGGCAGTCTCGCGGGTGACTTCGATGTGGCTGGCCTGATCCTTGCCAACCGGCACCAGATTACCCTTGACGATCAGAATGTCGGCGGCCTGCAACACCGGATAATTCAGCAGTCCAGCCGATGGCTCCTCGATGTGGAGATTGTTCATCACATCTTTCAACGTGGGGACTCGCTGCAAGCGCGGAACGGTATTGAGCATCGAGAAGATCAGGGTCAGCTCTGCCGTTTCAGGGACATCGGATTGAAGATAGTGGGTGACCTTTTCGGGGTCGACCCCGGCGGCGTAGTTGTCGATCACGACGTCGAGCGCGTTCTGGCGCGTGCGGATGACGTCTTCTTTTTCGGGGTGCGTGGTGAGCGTGTGATAATCGGCGACCAGCAGGAACAGATCATACTCGTCCTGGAGTTTGGCCCGGTTCTGCAAAGTGCCGATATAGTGACCGAGATGAAGTTTTCCGGTGGGGCGGTCGCCCGTCAGGATGCGTCCCTTCTTCTTTGCCATAAAGTCCTTGTTTTCTCCTCAACTAATTCGTTCGAAATAAAAACGCCCGTCCCGCTGATCGATCAGCATTGGGACGAGCGAAATGCCCGTGGTGCCACCCACATTAAGCCAGCGCTTCCCTCGGATTAAATAAAAATCCCCGTGATGAAACACAGGGGAGAGAGCCAGCTTCACTCAGATGAGTACCGCAAACTGCGATATCAAGCATTGGTAACGGATGCTGCCCCGACCAGGACTACTTGACTCTTTCGCCCTGGCAACTCCCCGGCCCATTCGATATCTGCGCGCGTACCACCTTTTCAGCGACCGGTGGCTCTCTAAACGCCGCTTCGATATGTACTACTCCGGTTCATTGTCGTTTTGATATTCAACTAAGCGACAGTGTATCAGAGTTTTGAGCGGCGTGTCAAGGGGGAAAATCGAAGATAAAAGCAAGCGCCTGGACAAAACCAGGCGCTTGATAATGGTCAAAGGACTACATCATCAGCCATATTTCAATAGTTCGTCCTGGCGGTTGGGACGGATCGTCAGGATTTTGACACACTCCAATTTGCTGAGCATTTCCCGAAGCTGTTCCTCATTCGCGCCCCGTTCCTTGATGCTGATAATCCCGGTCGATTGGTCCGCCCCTCTGAAGGTTGTCAGGGAAACAATGCTGCTGTTGATATCCGCGAAAGCCTTGCAGATGTTTGCCAGGGAACCGACCTCGTTTTCTATTTCGATCTCAACCCGGAAGCCCGGTTCGCCACCGCCCATCACCTCGACGACCGTCCTGAAGATATCGGCCTCGGTGATGATCCCGATCAACTTGTCGTCACGCATCACCGGAAGCGCGCTGATCCGGTTCTCGATCATGAACTGCGCCGCCGTCGTCAGGCTGCAATCTTCCTGAATGGCCAGCACAGGGCTGGACATGATCTGCTTAAGCTCCATTTTGTCGAGCAGTGTCCTGATCTCATAGACACTCAGCGTGGTGGCCTTTGATGGCTCCGCATTGTGAAGGTCTTCGCCTGTGACAATACCGACCAGCTTCCCCGACTTATCCAGAATCGGCAGGCGGCTGATCTGGTGGTCTTTCATTAACTGGACAGCTTCGCGGTGGGTCGTAGTGGGTGCTGCGGTGATCGGGTTGGGGGTCATGCGGTTCTTAACTTCCATTATGGTACACACTCCTTTGCCAATTGATGGTCATCCAGAAGGCAGTCACCACGTGTGCCCAGTTCAACGGCTTTCGGCGCTGAACTGCAGGGCTTGAGATGGTCACAATCAATCAGTGATGGCTTTTCATAAAAGGTCTGCATACTATTCTGCTGATCTATATTATATCTATTTTTACCATTTGAATGCCGGACAATTTTATATCAGTATGGAAAGCGGAGAATGATAGTTGGAAAGACCACACCATCATCAACCGGGCGGCCAGCCGAAACGACGCCCCGCCAGTAGGTGAACATGAATGTGAAACACACTCTGCCCGGCGCTCCGACCGCTGTTGACGACCAGCCGGAAGGCATCATCGACGCCGATCTGCTCGGCGACCAGCCGCGCCGCGATCATCACGTCACCCATCACCGCCGCGTCAGCCGGTTGGAGATCGGCAATGCGGGCGATGTGCTTCCGGGGGATGATCAGGATGTGGGTCGGGGCCTGCGGATGGATGTCACGAAAAGCCAGCACGGTACCGGACTCGTAGACGACATCGGCAGGATGAAGCCCGGCGGCAATCTGGCAGAAAACACAATCATTCACCATACCCTACTCCGATCATTGTCGAACAACGGCCTGTAAGATGGTTCCAGTATACGAACAGGTGGGAAGGTCGACAAGAAAGGCCCATACAGCGGCGGTATAATATCCGGTGGACAGCAAGCAAAGGAGATACCTCATGAAACCAAAATGGCTGGCATGGGCCAGGCAGCTTCATTCGCTGGCACGCGGTGGGTTGACTTACTCAGATAACCCATTCGAGATCGAGCGCTGCCACAAGATGCAGGCTATCGCCGAGGAGATGTTCGCCAGCCAGAGCGACGAAGAACCGGAGGTAATCGCCGGGCTGTTTTCCGAGCAGGCCGGATACGCGACGCCCAAAGTCGACGTGAGGGGCGTGGTCTTCAAAGATGGCAAGATTCTGCTGGTCAAGGAGCGGATCGACGGTGGATGGACGCTTCCGGGCGGCTGGGCCGATATCGGGGATTCGCCATCGCGAGCAACCGAACGCGAGGTCTGGGAGGAATCGGGATACGAGACGAAGGCGGTCAAGCTGCTGGCCGTCTATGATCGGGACGATCCACGTCACGGGCATCCCCCTCACCCGTTCTACATCTACAAGCTGTTCTTCCTGTGCGAGCTGACCGGCGGCGAAGCGAAAAGCAGCATGGAGACAGACGGGGTCGGGTTCTTCGGCGAGGACGAAATCCCGGCGCTGTCGGAGGGAAGGACGACCGAGAGCCTGCTCCAGCGGATGTTCGAGCATCAGCGCCACCCGGATTGGCCGACCGATTTCGATTAATCGAATCCGGCGATTGTTCATGCATCTAATGAACCGGAAAAGCAGCGTAAGATCGGAAGCCGATTTGCCATCTTACAGATGAGACATCAATCAAAATCGGAAAGGCTAACACTATGTATGTAGACCCATCGGCGGTTACACTGCCAATTGCCATACTCGCGGGATTGATATCATTCGTATCGCCGTGCGTCCTCCCGCTGGTCCCAGCGTATATCGGCTACCTGACCGGGCAGGCGGCGAACACAGCCAGCAGTTCGCTGGCAGCGGAAGAATCGACGGAGACGGCATCCCCCTCACGGTGGACAGTTTTCCTGCACGGGGTATTCTTCGTCATTGGATTTTCACTGGTTTTCGTGCTGCTCGGCATCGGGGCAGGGGCAATCGGGCAGTTAGGGCGACAGTTCCTCCGGGTCACCGACTGGGTGATACGGATCGGCGGGGTACTGATCATCATCCTGGGCCTGCATATCATGGGCGTCATCCGAATCCCGTTTCTGTACTACGATACACGGAAGCAGACCAAACCCCGCCCGGAACTGGGATACGCAGGATCGTTATTCATGGGTATCACTTTCTCGGCGGGCTGGTCACCATGCCTGGGGCCGATCCTGGCGGCGATGCTGACACTGGGCCTGAGCACCGGATCGGCGGGGCGGGCTGCTCTATTATTGACTGCCTACGCAGCAGGACTGGGAATCCCGTTCCTGCTGACCGCACTCCTGCTCGACCGGGCGACCGGGCTGCTGCGCAGCCTAAAAAAGCACATGCGGGTGATCGAGATCGTCAGCGGGCTGCTGATGATCGCCATCGGCGTGATCATCGCTTCGGGGCTGCTCCAGCGGCTCTTAGGCCCTCTCGCAGCGGGGAGCGATCTTTCGCTGAAGCTCGACGAGTGGCTGGTCAGGTTGATTGGAAGTGGCGAATAACCTCAACTCGATTACAATTGGCCCAGCATGAACGAGTTAAACGATCACCCAGACTATTCCAGAATGGCGATTTATGACTGTAGACATAACCTTTTTTTCAAAACCAGACTGCGACCCGTGCGATGTAATCCGAAGTGAGCTTGAAGAGATCGGGAAGACGATTCCGGTCAACGTGACCGAGATCGACGTGACCGCCGAGGAAGCGGCCTACGGAGATTACACCGACAGCGTCCCGATAATACGGATCGGGGCGCAGCGGCTCGAAGCCCCGATCGACACCGAGGACTTAAAAGTCGCGCTGGTGACAGCTGCCGCAGAGCAGGCAGCGTCGACAAAAGAACCGGTGACTGGAAACAAGCGTAAAGTCGTGATTGCGCTGGACAGAGGCATTTTGTGGTTTTCACGCCGCTGGGTGATCCTGCTGTCGATCCTATCGCTGTTGTACGCGGGTATCCCATTCCTGGCCCCGGTCGCCATCGAAACCGGGCATCCGATGATCGCCAGGGCGATCTACCGACTGTACAGCCCGCTCTGCCACCAATTCGCGTTTCGATCCTGGTTTTTGTACGGGGAACAGGCCGCCTATCCGCGAGAGGCGGCGGGGGTGGAGGGCGGCAGTTTCGAGGACTACGCCAGCCGCGATCAATTCTTCGACGGGGTCGACGTCCATACGCTCGACGATGACCTGATCTACGCGGCCAAGCAGTTCGTGGGCAATGAAGAGATGGGATGGAAGGTCGCGTTTTGTGAACGCGACGTCGCCATCTACACCGCGATAGCCCTGTCCGGGTTCCTGTTCATGATCCTGAAGCGGGCAGGAGTCAAAGTGCCTTATCTACCTTTCTGGGCCTACGTGCTGATCGCGCTGGTGCCGATGGGGATCGACGGGGTGAGCCAGTTCTTCGCCAATCCACCGTTCAACGGGTTCGGATTGGCCTTCTACCCGATCAGAGAGAGCACCCCACTCCTGCGGGTGATCACCGGGGCGCTGTTCGGGCTGGGGAACGCCTGGTTAGCCATTCCATATGTCGACGACAGCATGGAAGAAACCGAAGAACTGGTACTCAACAAGCTAAAAAAGGCCGGAAAACTGCCTTTTAGCTAGGTTTTCGGGCAAAATCACCCATTTTTGACCCTGATGGAGTTGCACGTTTGTTCGCTTTCAGGTAGTCTAACACTGTACAGTGCCGGTTCAATTCAGCCGGGAGCGCAGGAAAATAAGCACGGATGGCGATTGAGCTATTCTGAATTGCGATTTATCCACTCCAGGTTTAATATGAACCAGTATCGTAAGCATGTGATGATCTATTACACATTCGTGGAAAGGGCGTGAAATGAGCATAGAATTTTACGATGTCAAGATTCGTGAGAAGGTCAAAATCGACAAAGGCAAGATCACGAAGATCAAGATCACTCAGAAGAATGGCCAGGTTCGGTATGCTTTCCGCGCGATGACCGATGACGGTCGGAAACTGACCAAGTTCTGCAGCAAAGCAGACTGGGATGCCATGGACGTACCTCAAGGATAGTCATCTGTGCTGCGAAGGCACGTGCCCCATCGACAAGATGGGGCTTTTTTGATCCACCCCGCGAACCGCCAGAATCGGGCAGCTTAAAAAAGCCTTAACGATCACATAATGGTGACTTAACCCTGGAATGCAAGTATGTTACTGGCCATCCACGTTGTGTTGTACCTCGTGTGTGTGGACAGGGCAGCGGGGGGCTGCCCTGTCCGATGATTTCAGCAGCCAAACGCCTACCCGTATCAGTTTTTGAGAGTGGCACGCTATCCTCGCCTCATTTATACTACTCCTCAGCAACCGATTCAGTATTATCCGGCAACTAAATCAGCAGAAGAAACTAATCGAGGTATGCCGTGTCAGACGATCTCATAGGACGGCACCTGGGACAGTACGAAATCGTCGAGTTCATCGGCGGGGACGATCTGACCGAGGTCTACAGGGCAGTATATCACCCAGAAGATGACCCATTGGAGCGGGAAGCATCGGTACTGGTCAAGATTGTTGGCCGACAGCAGGGGGAAGACCCGGTCTTCAATACACGCTTCCGGCGCGAAGCGCGGGCCATCGCCGGGCTGCGACATCCGAACATCGTCCGTATCCATGACTTCGGTCATGCCGAAAACGGTCACTATGTGATCATGGACTATATCGACGGGGAAACGCTGGCCGACGTGATGGCGCAGGCGCAGCGGAGAGAACGCCGTCTCGACATGGAAGATATCACGTTCATCATCCGGCAGATCGCCTCGGCGCTTGACCACGCCCACAGCCAGGGCGTTGTCCACCGGGCGGTCAACCCGCACACGATCATCATCACCCGGAGCGGGCAGGCAATCCTGGCCGACTATGGCCTGTCACTGCTTTACAGCCGGGACCGTGAAGGCGAGAACCCGGACGTGATCGCCAGCCCAGCCGAATACATGGCCCCGGAACTGGTGTACGATCCACGCGCCGCGACCCCGGCCAGCGATGTTTACTCGCTGGGCGTGATTCTCTACCAGCTTCTGACCGGGCAACTTCCTTTCGAGTTTGGCTCAGATATCGATATGGCGCTGCAATCGCTGGGGGAGACCGCCCCCGATCCGCGCCTGCTCAACCCGGACATATCGGTCGATATTGCGGCGGTCACCTTGAAAGCGCTGGCGAAAGAACCAAAAGAACGATTCTTACGGGCGATGAAGATGGCCGCTGCCTTAGAGCGGGCCGCTTACCCCGATCCGCGCGCGATGCGGGCATACAAACGTCACCAGCAGCAGGAAACAATCGCATCACGGCCAACCGCCGAACGGCTGGTCGTCCACCGGGGGCCGCCTCGACGCGAAGAACGCCGCCGGATGAAGCAGATGCGGGGCGATTACAAGGGAATTCAGCAAGAATCTGGGGTGGAAGGCGTGCGCATCCGGCGTCCGCTGCGGCTGGTGCCGGTCAACTGGCTGCGCTGGGCGGCCTTCGCAACGGCGGTGATCGTGATCCTGATTGCAGGAGCGTTCGTACTGGATGCGCTGGGCATCCTCCGGCTGCCAATGGGGAGCAGCCAGCTAACAGTCGCACAGATGACGGCAACGGCCCAGGCGACGATCACGCCAACGATGACACCGGAACCCCCGACGGCGACGCCGCCCCCTACCCTGACCCCGCTGCCGACCCCGACTCCGCTGGCAGTGGCCGAATCGACGCCGGTTCCGGCGCTCGAATATGCGCTGCTTGGCGCAGGCTCCAGCGCTTTCCGGGTTGAAGACGGCGCGGCGATCCAGTTCGTTCCGGCGGGAACCTTCATGATGGGTTCCGACGACCCGGAAAGGAACGAGGACGCCCACCCACAGCACGCAGTGATGCTGAATGATTACTGGATCGACCAGACGGAAGTAACCAACGATCAATACGCATTGTGCATTGAAGCCGATCTGTGCCAGCCACCTATCTCAACGCAGTACTACAGTGACCCGAACCGGGGCGATCAGCCGGTGGTGTATGTGACCTACACGTATGCGGTCACCTACTGCCTGTGGCTGTCGAGCGTCACCGGGCAGGCCATCGGGCTGCCAACCGAGGCCCAGTGGGAAAAAGCGGCGACATGGGACCCGGACGCTGAAGAAGCTCGCCTGTATCCCTGGGGCAACGAACCGCCGGACGGGACGCTACTGCGCTTCCTCGACGGCCCGGTGTGGGGAACTGCAAATGTCGGCAGCTACCCGGACGGGGCGAGCGCCTACGGCGTTTTCGATATGGCGGGGAACGTCTGGGAGTGGACGACTGACTGGTATGGGGCCTTCACCTACCAGCGGAACGGCATCCCGGTCGATCCGACCGGCCCGGCGAGCGGCAACCAGCGAATCAACCGGGGCGGCGGCTGGGCACACAGCGCGACTTACATGCCAAGCGCGATCCGCAACGCAGCCAACCCGGATGCATCCGGGAACGATCTTGGCTTCCGCTGCGCGATGGCCGGAAACCGCCCGCCGCAGTCGAGCGGGATCGTGATGACACCGCTCGACCTGGTTGCGGAACTCAACAAGCGGCTGGATGCGGAACTGGCTTCGCTTGAAGGCGACGTACGGCTGATCGACGACTGGCGGGCCGCCCTCGACGTTTTGAACTGGTCACTGGTGCGGGATGACGACGCGCAGGCATTGACGACGATCAACGACGGGCTGGCGGCGATCAAGGTTCAGCGGCGAGACAACCAGATATCGGCGAGACTGGCCCAGCAGCTTGAGGGCGGCTTACAGTGGATCAAATTGCAGATCGAGCCGGTCGAAGAGGCAGGCAACGCTGAGGCAGAAGCCGGGGAGCCGACGGAAGGTGAAGCGGGCGAACCAGAGTAGATCGAAGAACCTGCACATTATTGCTGCCTGCGTAATCCTGCTTGTGGTTACAGCAGGTGTGATCACTGTGCTTGTGCAGAAAGCCCACCCGGAGGAGAAGCAGGGTCGCATTACGCCAGTTCACGCCGAGCATGGCAGCTACCTGCAATACATTCCGTCGAATGTGGCATCAACCCCGGACATCATCATTCTGGCGCATGGCACGCCTGACAAGGGAAAGAGTGCCTTCGACATGGCCGAAATCTACATCGGCCACTGGGTAGATTTTGCCGAAGAGACCGGCGCTATTGTCCTGTCGGTTGCATTCGACCAGCACAACTACGGTTCCATCGAAGGCGGCGACCTGGGTGGATACCGCTCTTTGATGGGGAGAACCATCAACGCGGACGCTTTCGTAGAGGAAATTGTCGATTATTACCGCAGCGCGTTTGCCATCGACGATGAGCGCTTTTATCTCTACGGGCATTCCGCCGGAGGGCAGTTTGTGGCACGCTACAGCGTCACTCACCCGGAACGGGTAAAGGGTGCGGTGATCAGCGCCGCCGGTCGATACCCCTACCCCGATCCGTCGGTGGCGTGGCCCTTTGGCATGGGCCGTCTGCAGACCCCATTTCAGTGGGACGAGAACGAACCCGAAATCATGCTGGATATCCAGCCTGACCCCAGCGGATGGGTCGAGGCAGCGGGCCTGCCGGTAGTCGTCGTGGTTGGTTTGAACGATACAGAACCACAGTACGCCGATCCCGGTCAACAGGGATCGACCCGGCTGCGAAATGGATCAGCCTGGGTGCGGGCGATGAACGCCTATGCAGAGGAGAACAGCGGGGAGGGCAACATGCGATTTTCGGTGGTGGCGGGCCGTGGACACAGCGCGATTGGAATCATGCCGTTCTGCCAGGAGGAGCTAAAAGCGATTCTGCTTCAGGCTGAAACTTAAAATCAATGCGACAGGTGCAGCCGGGAAACGAAGCACTACAATCCTGTGGATAAGAAAAAAGTCCCGCCATTCTCCGGCGGGACTTTTATTTTTAGCGACGGCGGCGGCGCTTGGGTTTATCTTTGCGAACGCCCAACTGTTTGCCGGGCATGATCAGCTCATACAGGATGAGAACAATCACCGCGCCGAAAGTGGCGTGGACGATCTGGTTGATGATGCCAACAATCGGCCCTTCGCCGAACAGATTAAACAGGGCCGGGAAGATGTACCGGATCACAAAGGTGCCGACAAACGCGCCGACAATACCCAACCCAATATTAATAAAACAACCCTGGCGCTCCGTCTTCAAGATCAGGCTGGCGATATACCCGGCAACAGCACCGGTCAAGACCCAAACAAGAATGCTCCAAAACATCGCAGAGACTCCCTTCCTCCCACTGGTGAGCGGATTATAACACCCTGATTATTGCCGCCCTCGGCTTGTAAGGCAACTGCCATCGACCCGGCGGCGGCTACTCGTTGAACATTTCCCCGACCGAAAGGCCGTAGTGCGCGCGGTAGATCACCTCACCCAGCAGCGGTGCAACCGACAGAACTGTCATTTTGGACAGGCGTTGATCGGGATCGATTGGAATGGTGTTGGTAAAGATGATCTCGCAGACCCGATCCTGGAGATTCTCAAGACGTTCGAGCGCCGGTTCGGAAAATACGGGGTGGGTGAAGAGAACGGTGATATCCTTCGCGCCTTTTTCGTCAAGCAGGCTGATAGCCTTCATGATCGACCCGCCGGTATCAACTTCGTCGTCGACGAGGAGGACGTTGCTGCCCTCCACGCTGCCGACCAGCGAGCGCGCCTGGACTTCGGTGCCCAGCCGCTTCTTCTCGATGAAGGCCAGGGGAACATTCAACGCGCGCGCCCAGTCACGCCCACCCTTGGCAAAACCCAGGTCGGCGGTGGTGACAACTAGATTTTCCAGGCTGACATGCTTTTTGACATATTCGAGCTGAAGGTGCTGCGCCATGAGGATATCGCCGGGAATGGTGAAGAAACCCTGAATCTGCCCGGCGTGTAAGTCGATGGTCATCCAGCGATTGGCACCTGCGATCTGGATCATGTCGGCGACCAGACGGGCGGTGATCGGGGTGCGCGGATAGTCTTTTTTGTCGGTGCGCGAATAGGCCATATAGGGCATCACGGCGGTAGTGCGTCCCGCAGAATCGCGCCGGACGGCATCCAGGGTGATAAACAATTCCATCAGATTGTCGTTGACCGGGCGCGAGGTTGTTTGAATGATATAGACATCCTGCCCGCGAACGCTTTCGCCGAGGCTAACGAAAGTGTTGTCATTGGCGAACTTGACGATCTCGCAATCCAGGAGCGGCACCGGGTATTGACAGCGATCAGTCAGATACGCCGATATCTCAGCGGCCAAATCCGGGCAGGCTGTACCGGCAATCAGCTTGATATTTCCGTACATGCCGGGGACAAGCGTCATACTGCGTTTCCTCCAATCGTACAGATGGTTCCAGGTATCCGGCGCGAATGTTACCGGGTAACCGGACGCGAGTCAAAACAGGCAGCGAATGCAGAATGGCACTCGAAAGTCATCGAATACGAGGGCAGCTACAAGGCACCTGGGCCACAGGTCATCGCCGAAAAAACGGCATTGTACAGACAGCAATGCCACCATCCATACCCTATAACCAAAAACTCGCCAAAACGGAACGAAAATGCCTGGACTGCGCCAATCGGACGCCACAGATCATTATGCCCCAATTTACCGATCCGCTCAAGTGATTGATCGGCCAAAATCGCGTAAAAACAAATGAGGCAGCGACCTGCTGCCTCACCTGTTTCATATCACTATTGTTCGGGTCGAGACTACTGGCTATTCGACCTCTTCGTCGGGCTGTTCCTCCGGCGGTGCTTCGACCACGTCAACTTCCGCTGCACCGACTTCAAGTTCAGGCTCGGATGCATCATCATCCAGTTCTGCCATCGGCGCGTCAGCCAATTCAGCCAATGGTGCGTCAACTTCTTCGTCATCGACTACAGGAGCGCTGCCTATCGGGTCGGTGGGATGGGCGAGGCCAAGACCGATTTGAGTAAAACCGATGCGCTTTTCCTCACGCTCGATGCGGACGACTTTCATCGTCAGCTTGTCGCCGCGCTTGACGTAGGAATACGGCTCGACAAGCGTGCCATCGGTCATTTCGGTGACGTGGAGCAGCCCCTCGATTCCATCATCCAGGACGACAAACGCGCCAAAATCGACCACATTGTTCACAGTGCCTTCGACAATCTGGTCGATCTCATAGACCTCTTCAACAGTGTCCCAGGGATCGGGCAGCGTGCGGCAGCGACTGAGGGCAATCCGCTGCTTCTCATGATCAAGTTCGAGGACATAGACTTCGATTTCGTCGCCAAGCCTGACCAGATCGCTCGGATGCGGGACGCGGTGCCAGGCAAGTTCTGAAACGTGGATCAAACCATCAGCGCCACCGATATCGACAAAGACGCCGAAATCACGGATGCCGGTCACCCGCCCGCTGACAATATCACCGACTTTCAGATCGTCCAGCAAACGCTGTTTCTGGTTCGCCCGCCACTCGCGCTGGGCATCACGCTGGGAAAAGACTAACCGACGGCGGCGCTGATTGACCTCGATGACTTTCAGGCCAAGCACCTCGCCGACCATCGCCGCCATTGCTTCCTGCCGCTCCGGGCCGGTCAATCCCTGGGGGATATCGAGCGCATGGGAGACAGGCACAAATCCTTCCAAACGACCAAATCGAACCAGCAGACCACCTTTGTTGTAACCGGTGACTTCTGCTTCGACCAGATCGCCGCTATTCAGCAACTTTTCGGCACGGGTCCAATCCTGGCCCTGCATGCCCAGATTGATCGAGACGATCAGGTTGCCATCCGTGTCCCTCGGATTCATCACGTAGACCGGGACGATGTCACCAACCTGAAGCCGATCCAGCACTGCCGGATCGATGCGCTCAATATCCTGTGGTGGAACGAGGCCATCGCGTTTACCACCCATATCGACGACAATCTCGTTCTCGTCAATCAACAGAATTTCTGCCTCACGAATATCTCCCCGATCGGGCTGATCATATTCGTAATAGCCATCGAGCATCGCACCGAAATCCTGGACTTCCTCCTCACTACCGTCTTTATACATTCCAACCATATCCACTTTTAGCGTTACCTCCACGCCTACGGGTTCAATACCCGGAGCCGTTATGAAATATACCTTTAAAACAGAATCTTCATACCGTATCTCCTGATCACCTGAACAAGATGTACAGCATAATTCCAACCACTATTATCTGTTTTATGTATGTTGAGTATAGCTAACGCGATCGTCGACTTCAATCGGAGCAGCATTCTGTAATATTTTTCTGAGATTCTTATGGACAAAAGATCGCTTCTGGCGCGATAATAGACCAAAATATTGACAAAACAGCAGCGAAACCGGGAAATATGACCGACAAAGCAGCCATTTTCGAACGCAGAAGACAGCAAAAACTCTCGCCCGGCGATGAAATACGCGCCCAACTAAAACAGATAGAAGCCAGTCTCGCGCAGATGAAGACCATCAACCGAGACAGGGTCATCGAGTTACTCGAAGGACTCGACCACGTACACGATCTAATGACCAGATTCGACGACCTCCCGCTACAGGCTGAAACGGCTCGATTTGTGGCGGTACAGCATGCAGTCGAGCGTCGCGCCGCCTCACTGCTCCGCGTGCTGGGCGGTACGCAATCGCTCGAAGCAGAACGCGAAAGACGTTCGCCTGAACCTTCACAAAGATGGTGGTATCTCGACCAGATCGTCGAAGAAAAAAGGAAGACCCTTCTGCGTCAGGTGGGGATCAGTGTGGCAGTCGCCACCGCCATCACATTGGCATTGACCGGCGTTTACAAAGCATTTTTCGAACCAGATGAAGCGACCAAACAAACCGTCAGGCACTCGCTTCAAGCCAACGACCTGATCTATCAGGGAGAACTACCCGCCGCATTGGAAGAAGTCGAGGCGGCCCTCCTGTACTCACCCGAAGACCTCGAACTCCTGGTTCTGAAAAGTGTTCTACTCGAACAACTGGACGAGCCGGACAAAGCAGAAGCCGCCGCCGAACAGGCCAGGGCAGCCAGCCCGAACGAGGAACAGTTCCTGATCGAACGGGGGTTTGCCTATCTCGACCTGCAGCAGCCCGAATCCGCCCTCGCCGATGCGGAATCGGTGCTGGCGATCAATCCTGAATCAGTGGAGGGATATTTCATACTGGGGATCAGCCACGACTACCTGGAAGACTATGCAAGCGCGTTAGAGGCTCTCGAAAAAGCCTCGACCCTTGCCGAAGAACAGGGCAAGGACACACTGATGGCAACCATCCGGGTGCGGACCGCCGAAATTCTCCAGAAACAGTCTTACGTCGTTCCAACCGTAATACCCGATTAACAGTCATCCGTACCAACGAAAAAGCCCCAGGCAAAACCTGGGGCTATTTGTTTTTATGAAGCATCGCTATGACGGATCGACAACCTGTCCGACGAACAGGATCGACCCGGTAGCGTTGTCGACGATGACAAAGATGAACGGGTGATCGGCACGGAAGGTGATCGTCTGATCGGGCACAGCCATACCCAGTTTCATGACGACGGCGGTAGCAGCGGCGGCTTCGGTTCCCTGCTCGTCAACCTTGACGAATGCCTTGTGGATCACCTCGCTGATATAGAGCGGCTGATCCGGCCCGGCGATAGCAGAGAAATCGGCGGCAGATGGATCGAAGGCATCGGGCATACCCATCGCGGCGAGCGTGTCCGCAAGATTGAACTCGGCCTCGTATTCAAAGCGCGGCATGAACACATCCACCTGCCGACTCTGCATCCCCCCGGCGATTTCTTCAAACCGGGCGCTGTCCAACGAAGCGGCGACCGTCTCGAAACTGCCTTCCTCCGGCAGAATAACGATCATCAATGCATTACCACTCTGATAGCCCATCTGAAGCGCCTGGAAACCCTCGCCTTCGGTATAGAGAAACTGCTCGGATTTGTTCATAAGCGAGGCGGTGACCTGGCTGCCGTCGATCAGCTTAAACGGCTCTTCCTGCGTGGCGGATTCTTCGAACTGCATCATCCACGCGCCGTAGAAATAGATGGCGTTGGTCAGGACGAGGCGTGTATCCGGGGTGATGATGCCGGGTTTCAGCAGGTCTTTGATGCGCTCCTCGGTTTCGTCCTCCACCCACCGGTTGATCGCCAATCGAGCAGGCTCAGGCTCGTTGACGAAATCGACCAGCCGCAGGCCCGCGCCGTAATTCCGGGCGAGCGTTTCGAGATAGGCATCGGTGAAGGGGAAGCCATGCTGCCCCCAGATTGCATTGGCGATATTCAGGCGGAAGGGCTGTACTTCCTCATCCTCCGGCACACGATCACTTTCATCCAGGCTTTCGAAGTAGAGATCGAGGGCATTGAAGGCCGGGTGAAGCTGATCCTGCGGGAGCGTGTAGTGAAGCGTTTCGGCCATCTGCTGCTCGGTGCTGCCGCCAGCGCCTGCATAGGCCATCGCCAGAGCCAGCGAGATACTGTATGGTGAATAGATGCAGTTCTGACCGTTATCCCTGACAGCCTGGTACAGGTCGAAGGCAAAAGCGTTGTTGCCACCAACCAGTTCGGCCTGTTGATCCTGATCCGCCGAGGGCGATGCATCACGATCAACTCCCGAAATGGCATAGACAAATTCGCCGGGCGACAAAACAGACCCGTCAGTAGAGGCGTCTGCCTCAGATTCTTGTGGCTCCACGACTTCAATATCCTCACTTTCGGCTGGCGGCTCCACCGACTGGCTGCATCCAGCGCTAAAAACGACCAGACACAGCAGGCCACCGGCCAGCATCATATTTCGCACTGTGTTTTGAATTTTCATCAGAACCCTCCTTAACAGCCTGTCGACGACAAGACAACATCAATAACCCCATTCATATAGAGGACGCCGACCAGCATCAGAAGGTTCCACCAATCACTCACGAACCCAGAACTGCGTGCTGTCAAGCACTTCACCTTCATACATGATCTCGACCGAGTAGCGTGCTTCCGGCCAGGGTTCGGAGCTGTCGAGCACGAAGCCGACAAACCCACTGCCTGGGACTTCAGATTCGAACACCGTTTCGCGGATCACCTCGCCCTCATAGCGCCAGCGGGCGGTGAGGTCGGCTCCCTGGGGGAAGTCGATCACCTCGACCGACACGAAGAAGGTGTCACCCGGCGCGTAGGTATCGGTGGGGTCGACCGCCTCGTAATTATCGTCGAGCGCGGCAGCAGTGGTGATCGACAGCACCTGAGGATCACGGGGTTTGATCGCCATGTACACAGCGATCACGGTCAGGAAGATCAACATGATGACCGAACGAATGATCCCCTGCCGGTTGGCTTTTCGGCGGCCTTCTTCCAGCGCCGCCTGCCGTTCTTCAGGCGTGGCGTTAGGCTCAACCTGACGGCGTGAGGGTGGTTTTCTAAGCATTATGGAACGATCCTTTCTAAGGCACGTCGAGAAAAGGCCCCGAAGTATCCATCGGGGTCGAGTTCGACAGCGCGTGAATAGTAAGCAACTGCCTCGTCCATTCGATTCTGTGATTCGAGCAAAACGGCTTTGTGGGCATTGGCGCGGGGCAAGTCCGGGTTGAGATCGAGCGCCGTGTCCATTTCGGAAAAGGCGGTGTCAAATTCGCCAAGCAGGAAATGCCCCCACCCCAGCGCGGCATGTGCCCCGGCACTGCCCGGATTCTCGTCGACGAGGGCCTGGGCCAGCACGATCCCTTTTTCATCTAACAGGTATTCTTCGTCTATATAGAATTGCGCCAGCAGCAGCCGGAATTCATAGGCGTCATTCGACTGCTCGACTGCCGTTTCCATCCAATGCTCAGCCTCCGGGAGACGGCCTTCGAGACGGTAGGTGCTGGCGATTTCAACAGACAGGGCGGGGTTCTGCGGATCGAGGGCGGCGGCCTGTTCGAATGACCGCCGGGCTGACTGCGGATCGCCCTGCTCCTTCCAGATTCTCCCCAGCATGAAGTGAGCCAGCGAACTGTCGGGGGCGAGAGCGACTCCCTGCTGGGCCGCACCCAGGGCCGGTTTTCGGAGCCGGGCACGAACAAGCGCAAGCACGGCGCAGGCTTCTCCATAGCCGGGATTATAAGCCAATGCTTTTTCGAGGGCTGTTTCGGCCAGTTCCCATTGACCGATCGAGACGAAGAAGAAGCCCAGACGAAAATAACCGTATTCAGGTGGATCGGTCATCCGGGCATCGAGAACCGGGAACAGGTCGTTGACCCAGACGGGTTGATCAGAACCCTGCGAGGCGATCTGCCCCAGGGTCATGACGGCCTGTTCGGGCGAATCGAGCGATTGGAGCATCACCAGGCGTGACAATTCGCCAACGGAGGCAGCCTGAGCAGCCTGTAAGGATTCAAGCGCCGAACGCTCGTCGGCACTGCTGCCGCGTTCGCGGTAGACATTCGCCAGCAGCCGGAGGCCATCGGAATCGATGGTTCCGTTTTGCCATGACTCTTCAAGAGAGGTGATCGCCTGATCGGTTTTACCCAGGCCGCCGTAGATCAGCGACCACCAGGATTGTTCTTCGAGAGAAAGGGGACGCAGGCCGGAGAGCCGCGCCAGATCGTAGGCGGCCTCGCGGTAAGTCCCGGCGAGGACTTCGGCGCGAACCGTGCGCGCAAGGTGATCGACAACCCAGGGCTGGTAGATACCGGCCCGGCGATACGCATCAACCGCCGCCGGGTAATCACCCGATTCGAAGGCAGCTTCCCCGGCATCGACCGTCGTCTGGAGCAGGCGATCTTCAGCGGTGATGCCCAGGCCGATCAGCACCACCGATATCGCCAGCAGACGGCCTGCGACATCGAGAAGCAAGAAACGCGGTTTGTCCCCTCCTGAAACGGCCACTAAAACACCCATTCCCAATCATCAACCATCGATCCGCCGATATTATGGCGCATTCAGCCGGGCGTGCCAAAGCCGCCGGGCCAGCCCATAATCTCAGAGCATCAACTGCCCCAAACGACGATTACCCACCGCCTGCAAAACCGGTTTGTGCTTTTTTTGAACTGGTGGCATAATCTCACTCTAAGATAATCCAACAATTTGCTTTGTGTCAGTTGTGCAATTGGGAATAGTCGCTTATCATACGGCATTAATATAGCTTTCTTCCCCATTACGATGATATCGTCACCCAATTGGCGATCAGTTGCTAGGAGGTCCATCAAATGTCATCAGTTACTTATGAAAGTGTCACAAAGAAATTTGGCGATGTAGTCGCCGTCAGCGATCTCAACATTGAAATCCCTGACAAAGAGTTCCTGGTCTTCGTCGGGCCGTCCGGATGTGGCAAGAGCACGTCACTGCGAATGCTTGCCGGTCTGGAAGAAATCTCTGAGGGCAATATTTATATTGGCGACCGAATGGTGAACGACGTACCACCGAAAGATCGCGATATCGCCATGGTCTTCCAATCCTATGCGCTCTACCCGCATATGTCGGTGTACGACAATATGTCCTTTGGGCTACGCCTGCGCAAGACCCCGAAGGACGAGATCGAACGCCGCGTACAACAGGCCGCAAAGGAACTTGGCATTGAGAACCTGCTAGATCGCAAGCCGAAAGCACTGTCCGGCGGGCAGCGCCAGCGTGTTGCGGTTGGGCGTGCAATCGTCCGCGAACCGGCTGTCTTCCTGATGGACGAGCCGCTCTCGAATCTGGACGCAAAACTGCGTGTTGAGGCGCGCGCCATGATCCAGCGCCTGCATCACCGGTTGGAGACGACATTCATTTACGTCACCCATGACCAGACAGAGGCTATGACGATGGGATCGCGTATTGCGGTTCTCAAGGATGGCATTCTACAGCAAATTGATACGCCACAGATTCTCTACGATTATCCTGCCAATATATTCGTCGCCGGTTTCATCGGCAGCCCAAGTATGAACTTCTTCGATGCGACACTGACTCAGGAAGACGGGGAACTGTACATCGATACCGGGGCGTTCCGTGTGAAGGCCACCGAGGAGAAGAAGCAGCAGTGGTCAGGTGCATCCAGCAGCCGGGTGGTACTGGGCGTCCGTCCTGAGGACATCCACGACCCGAATTACGCACCGCCAGGCATCGCTGCGGCGCACGTCGAGGCCATGGTTGACGTTACCGAGTTGATGGGCAACGAAGTATTCATCTACTTCAAGTCCGGCAACCTGGAATATACCGCACGTGTCGACCCACGCACCGACGCCCATGTTGGCAATACGATGCACCCGGTGATGAACGTCGACAACATGCACCTTTTCGACGCCGACACCGAGCAGGCAATTCGTTAATCGCCGCACGCTAATCAAATAAATACAGAAAACTCCCGGCACAACGCCGGGAGTTTTTATTTGCCAGCTTCCAACGAAGGACGATCCCCCGGTCGAACAGCCCGCAATACATTAAGGGGAAGCTAAAACCGGCTCCCCCACATGGTCAGTTGATAACAGGTCAAAACGCAGATTACGCGGTCAGGTCCTGAATCTTGTTCACGATCCCGGCGAAATCAAAGGGCTTGGGCATGAACGAAGCTTTCAACTCTTCCAGTTCGGCCCGCGCAGGCGGCTGGTAGGCTGAAACGATCAGCACGGGACGGGTTTCACCGGCTTCACGGAGCTTGCGCGCCAGTTCGAGACCGGTCATTCCGGGCAGCCGGATATCAAAAACGAGCATCTTACACTCTTGCAACTCAGAGTCTTTACTGGTGATCTGGTTGAATGCATCTTCAGCATTGCCGTAGATCGGGCTGACTTCGATCCCAAATAAATCCAGTCCGCTCTTGAGCAGTTCGGCGATAGCCGGTTCATCTTCAACATACACTACTTTGATATCACGATCAGTTGTCATTACTCACCTCTGGCTGGCTCTAAAGCATATATGCAATTCCATTGTACAGCATTCTGTTTAAGAAAAAAGCGAAAATAGTACTATCGGTGAATCGGGACAGCCGTTCAGCCGTCATCCATCTTTCGATTTTCCCCCTGATTGACCGTCAAACGACCTCAGTTGGCTCCCGAAGGGCGCGACGGAATCCTGTCAAGCCCCTGATCGATCTCCCAGGGATAGACGATCCAGGCATCGGTCACCGCGCCATAATAATCGGGCTCGGCCTTGTTGAACAATGACCGGTAAGGGTTAAAGTGCACTACGCACATGGCGGGTCGGCCACCAGCCGCAACCACACGCCCATGAACCGCGCTGCTGGTTCGGCCACTGCCCCAGACATCGTCGACGACCAGGACACGCCGGTCGACGAGCAGCGAATCGTCGGGAAACTGGAGAAAAGTCGGCCAGACGGCGAGCGGTTGATCGCCCAGCACCTGAGGAAACCTGACCGAAGCAGTCAGCACATCGTGGATGTCGAGCGCCTCAGCGATCATGCCACCGGGGATAATCCCGCCGCGCGTGATCATCATCAGGGCATCGAATTCACCTGCCTGCCGGAACTGCCCCAATAAAACAGTCATTAACTGTTCGACGTCGTCCCATGTCAGCAGTTCGCGACGAATTGGGCGTTTTGCCATGTATCTTTACCCATCTATAAAGACTTCACACATTATATGCCTGAGCGTCGAATAGAGTCAAAACCGGCAGATGGGGGGAAGTATTTTGTCTAACAGAAAGCCTGCCAGCGTTTGTATTCACTCAGTGGATCGATATACTATTATTACCTGCCAATCTTGGATTAACTGTGAAAGAGTATAACGACTAATGAGCCTCAAAGATCAATTGACTGCTGACTTGAAAGACGCAATGAAAAGCGGCAACAACACCCGAAAAACGACCATTCGCGGCGTCCGGGCGGCAATCAAAGAGAACGAACAGCGCAAACGAGAAGACCTCGTCAAAAAGGCACTGAGCAAGCACAACGTCGAACGCCCCCGCAAGATCAGCGATGAGGAGGCAATGGCTGCCTACAACAAAGCGGTCGATGCGGCGGTCGAAGCGGAAAAGGTCGAGGAGAACTGTCTGCTCGACGATTCGGAGATTCTGGGCGTGATTCAAAAGCTGGTGAAACAGCAGCAGGAATCAATCGCCGATGCGGACCGCGCCGGGCGGGATGACCTCAAACAGGAAGCTGGCGAACAAATGGCGATCCTCCAGGGCTACCTGCCGAAACAGGCTACCCGCGAGGAAATCGAGGTGGTGGCGCGGAAGGTGATCGCAGAGACCGGCGCAGAAAGTATGCGCGACATGGGGAAGATCATGGGGCCGCTAATGGCGGCCCTGCAAGGCAAAGCCGACGGCAAACTCGTCAGCGAAGTGGTGCGTTCGCTGCTTTCGTAACTCGAATTCCCGGTTTTGAGGATCAGGATATGACTGCAAAAAACAGTACATCGACAGGGCGGATACAGAGTTTCTGGCTCACGGCGCGGATCGTGGCTGTCAATGTGCTGTTTGTCGCGGGTGTAACTTTCATCCTGTTGATGCCAAAGCTCCAGTCACGGGCATTGGACGAGCTTGAAGTGGGCGATATCGCCACCGAAGATATCCGCGCCCCGCGCGAGATCAGCTACGTCAGCCAGATCGAAACCGACCTAGCAAAAGAAGCGGCAGCAGCCAACATACAGGACATCTTCACCGACCCCAATCCACGCACCAGCCGCGAGCAGATCGTCAAGGCGCGCCAGTTGATGTCTTACATCAAAGACGTTCGCGCCGATTCCTTTGCCAGCGAATCGTTGAAACAGACCTATCTCCAGGCGATCACGCTGGTTGATTTATCGACCGAGACACTGGACAGGCTGATCCAGATTCCGGACAGCCAGTTCGAAATGGTCGAAAGCGAATCGGCCAGCCTGATCGAAGAAGCAATGAGTGGGACGGTCAAGGAAGGGCATGTCGAAGAAATCGCCAACCAGTTAGAACTGAAAGTCAGCACCGATATGCCGGAAGACCTGATTCCGCTCACCGTCGAGATTTCGCGCAAGCTGATTAAGGCGAACAGTATGCTCAACGTCGAGGAAACCGAGACACAGCGGCAGAACGCCCGCAACGCGGTTCCCGACATCCGGCACAATTACATGCTGGGCGAGGTGATGGTTCGAGCCGGGGAACGGATCGACGAACTGGATTACGAGGCGCTGACCGCGCTGGGACTGACTTCGCAGTCGATCACCTGGATGGATATCGCCAGCGCTTTTCTGATCGCCCTGTTGAGCGCCGTTCTGATCTCCGTCTACCTGCTTGGATTTGCCCGCGACTGGCTGCACAATCCCGGACGGCTGCTGCTGATCCTGGCGCTGTTCCTCATTTTCGCGTTCATCGCGCAGGTAATGGTGCCCAACAGCAACATCCTGCCATACCTGTTCCCTGCGGCGGCGCTCAGCCTGGCGCTGACAACGCTGATCGGGGCGGAGTTCGCCGCGCTGGTGGCAGTTGTACTGGCGATCACGGTAGGCTCCCTGGCCAACAGCCCTTTCGAGATCGCCACGTTGATGACGGTCAGCGGGTTGTTTGCAGCGGGAAGCCTGCGGCGCACGTCACGGCTGAACACGTTCTTCATTTCAGGTCTGGCGGCGGCGACGGCGAGCATCGCCGTCATCCTGATCTTCAAGCTGCCCAATCAAACTGACACGACATATGTTTTACAACTCATCCTATTGACCATCCTCAACGGCCTGCTGTCGGCGGGGATTGCACTGGTGCTGCTGTTCGTGATCGGGTCGCTGACCGGGATGGCAACCAGCCTGAAACTGACCGACCTACAGCGCCCGGACAATGTGCTGCAGCGTAAACTACAGAATGAAGCACTTGGCACCTACCAGCATTCGCTGGCCGTCGCCAACGTCGCCGAAGCGGCAGCACAGGCCATCAATGCAGACAGCCTGCTAGCCCGCGTGGGGGCACTCTACCACGATATCGGCAAGGTGACGAACCCCGGCTTCTTCATCGAGAACCGGACGGAGGGCGGGCGCAACCCGCACGACGATATCAGCCCGTTAGCCAGCGCGAGGATCATCAGAGCACATGTTACCGACGGCCTGGAACTGGCAAAGCGGCACCGCCTGCCGCCGCGTGTGACCGACTTCATCGCCGAACATCACGGCACGATGCCGATCCTTTTCTTCATGCACAAGGCAAAGGAAGAAGCAGCACAATCCGGATCGGAGATCGACGAGAGCCAGTTCTGTTACGACGGCCCTACCCCGCACAGCCCGGAGACGGCGATCCTGATGCTTTCCGACAGCTGCGAAGTGGCCGCCCGCGCCAACCGGCCAGCGTCGAGCCAGGAGATCGAAGAACTGGTAACGCGGATCGTCCAGCAGCGGCTCGATTACAACCAGCTTGACGACTCGCAGCTAACACTGACCGAGATCAAGCTGATCAAGGAATCAATCGTCCGAACGCTGAAAGGCATTTACCACCCGCGCATCAAGTATCCGGGCGACAAACATCCTGAAGCGTTGAAGCCCGGCACCCGGGCCTCGCTGCCCCCAAGCACCGATCAGGATGCTGTCGAGGAGGATAATACGCCAACACCTCCTCCAGCCATTTATTCCGAAGCACTTACCCCAGATGAAGCACCTTCATCAATGCCGGATGACGCTGACTAACCTGCTTTTGAATTAACCGGGGAGATATCTTTATGAGCGATGGGGATTTTTCGATCTCAATTTCATATGAAGAAGATACAGACGTAGACGAAAACGGCATTTACAAAGCCATATGGCACACTCTCAACCTGGCCCAGGCACCCATACCGTGTGGAATGACTCTGGTATTGACCAGTGCAGAACGGGTCAGGGACCTGAACCGCGATTACGCAGGGATCGACGAAACGACCGACGTACTGTCATTTGGCGTCGAGGGCGATCCATATGCCGCCGAACCGGACGAGCCGCCGTACCTGGGCGATGTGGTCATCGCTGTGCCGGTGGCCGAAGCGCAGGCCCAGGCAGCCGGGCACTCGCTGCTATCGGAGATACAAACACTGGCGATTCACGGGACGCTCCACCTGCTGGGGTACGATCACCAGAACCCCGACCAGCAGGCCGAAATGTGGGCGCTCCAATCGGCGGTGCTCGATACGGTGCGGACCATCAATTCGTAATGAACTCAGCGAACAACCAGGATCAGCCTCATCGCAGCGCCAACCGCGTCGACAGCTTCCGCCACGCTTTCGCGGGGTGGGGCTATATGCTGCGTACCCAGCGAAACTCGTGGATTCATTCTTTTTTTACCATTGCGGTGATTGTCGTGGGACTGTGGCTCAGACTGAATGCAGTCGAATGGGCGACGCTGATCATCGTGATCGGGCTGGTGTGGACAGCGGAGTTCATCAATACGGCAATCGAAGCAATTGTCGATTTAGCCAGCCCTGATCTGCACCCGCTGGCGAAGGTCGGGAAAGACGTGGGCGCGGCGGCGGTGCTGCTTTCGGCGGGCACGGCGGTGATCGTCGGGCTGCTGGTGCTGGGGCCGCCGCTGTTCGAGAAGGTGTGGACGTGGATCATGAGGATGGGATTGTAAAATTAGGGGGTTGCTGAACCTTTGATCAGGCCCCATTTGGTGGGCAAAGATCAACCCCCTCTGGCCCCACGGGCCATCTCCCCCAGACTTGGGGGCGATTAACTACCAGGGCTACCTCTACAAGATGGGATCAGGGTAAAGGACAAAAAAGAGAGTGAGTGTCCTCACTCTCTTTTGATTCACCGGAATGATGATCACTCAACCGGGGTGATGCTCCACAACACCTGCTCGTAAAGGGGTTCGAGACGCGCCCAGGATTGTTCGGGCGGCTCGGCGCCGTCGTCGGTGGGGCCGATCGGCTCGGCGTTATGGCCAACCAGCACAATCGCCCGGTCGGGCAGGCCGATCACGCCGATCAGGATCATTTCGTCGAAAACGTGATAGCTCCCGGTGGTGACTCGCGCCGTTGCTTCGGTGCGGGTGAGCAGCGGCTGATCGACCTCGAAATCGCCATCTTCGCGGGAAGCGGCAAGCAGAATCTCGATCAGGTCTTCGGTGAGCATACCGGGCGTGTAGCCGATTCCCCATTCGTCGGCGTTCGTCTCGTCGACGATATGGATTTCGACCCAGGCGCTGCCATCGGCCCCACGAATGTCGATCTTGTCGGCGCTGGTGGTCAACGGCTCCCATTCGGCGGGGTAATAAAGCGAGAGCGAAAGCTCGTCGCTGCGATAGGTGTCCCAACCATCGGGGACATCGGGGGTCGGCGATGGGGATGGCGTAACGGTGGCGGTGGGATCAGCGGCAGGCGTTTCGGTCGGTGACGATTCTTCTGCTGCCGATTCAACGACAGTCGGTGTAGGTGTCGGTTCGTTTCGAGCAGACTGGCACCCGGCGAGAGCAATCACCAGCAGGCCAGCCATGAGCATGAGTGTGATGGGCTGCTTTTTTTCCATGTGGGTGATTATAACGCAGGGTGATTCTGGTTGTCACCGATCTGGACAAAATCGCTGAGTGGAAGCCGCAGCAGGCCGATGATCAGGTGATACAGGGCAAACAACTCCAGGCTGAAGGGGATATACCCGCCGTAGCCGAGGATCGGCATTTCGAAGACGTGGAGAAAATCGACAAATGGGACGTGGTAGACCCACTTTGGATAGGAGAAGTAGTTCCACATCTCCCAGAAGAATCCACAGATCAGGATGCCCAGCCAGAGGGCGAACACGGGCCGCCAATCGCCGACGGCGGTGGAATACCCCAGCGAGCGGTGGCCCAGCCAGACATTGACCGGGGCAATGATGCAGTAGACGGACAGCCAGACAAACGGGAAAAAGTAACGGGGCCAGATCAGCATCAGGGCGAGCATCAGCCAGCCGGAGACGAAGAAACCGGTGGTCACGGCCCGATTGGGAACCAGCCGCCAGCCG
This sequence comes from Anaerolineae bacterium, assembly GCA_016926255.1. GTDB lineage: Bacteria > Chloroflexota > Anaerolineae > Aggregatilineales > UBA3940 > JAFGOY01. The sequence continues at coordinate 92,673 of JAFGOY010000013.1, forward strand.
GGTTTGATCCGCCTGACAAAATCGAACGTGGAGAACATTTCCGCCGTCCCAAAGACTGCCGGGATCACGGTCGAGAAGCTGAGAGAGGCGAGCAGGCCGTATTCCAAATTGGTGAACAGATCGCGGCCAACATACTCCCAGTTCTGGGTGCGGAGATTGATCGCTTCGAAGATCCACCAGGCCGGGGCGGAAACCAGATACAGGCCAACGTAGGCTTTCCAACTGCGGGTCAGCGGAGAATGGCCCTTGCGGAGGACGATCAGGCCGTCGACGGTCAGGCAGTAGCCCAGCCACAGCGGGAAAAACATGAGGTGGGTGCGGACTCCGGGGAGAGTCCAGTTCAGCACCCAGGCAATAATCGTCAGGGCCAGACCGATATATAGATGGGGAGGGGTACGGCGGATGTCGACAGGTTGGGAGGTCATCGAGAACCTTTATTAATATGCAAAGGCCGCCCCCCTCTGACCCTACGGGCCATCTCCCCCCGCTGGGGGGCGATCAGGGTTGGCCTTGTTTTATTCGGCTTCTTCTTCGGCAACCGGGCAAGTGTAGTGGAAAGTCGAGCCTTTGCCAACTTCGGATTCGACCCAGATGCGCCCGCCGTGCTGTTCGACAAGACTGCGGGAGAGATTCAGGCCAAGCCCGGTGCCCGACGCCATATCCTTGCTGCGCTGGGTGCGGAAGAACTTGGTAAACAGCTTTTCCAGGTCTTCATCCGACATCCCGATCCCGGTATCGACAACCCAGTGATGGATCACTTCTTTCTGTTCACCAGATTCGGGATTGGTATCGGTCATCAGTGCGGCGTGAATCTCGATAGTCCCGTTTTCAGGTGTGTACTTGTGGGCATTACTGAGCAGGTTGGTCATGATCTGAACCATGCGGGTCATGTCGGCGTTAATCATCGGCAGTTCGTCGGGAACCTCGACGATCAACTCCTGCCCCTTCTCCTCGATCTGGCCCTTCAGCCCACGCACCGTATCGTCGACAATTGCCATCACCGACACGGGGGCAATGTCGAGCCGCATATTGCCGGTTTCCACGCGGGCCGTATCGGAGAGGTCGGAAACAAGACGCGTCATCCGGTCGACGTTGGAGCGGATCGTTCCCAGGAACTGCACCTGCATATCGTTGATCTCGCCCACCTGCCCGCCTTTGAGCAGGTCGGTATAGCCCCGGATGGAAGTCATCGGATTTTTGAGTTCGTGAGCCACAAAGGATATGAACTCCGTCTTGGAACGGTTGGCGTCCTGAACTTCCTTGACAAGGCGTGCATTTTCAATCGCCACCGCTGCGTGCTCGACTAGGCGCTGCGCAAATTCGAAATCCTGCACGGCAAGCAAACCGGCGACGTGACTTTCGAGAACAAGCGCCCCAATCGGCTGGTTGGCGCGCAGAATAGGCACCGTGATCTGGGCGATGGTATCGAGTTCGCTCGTGGTGACAAAATCCTCGTCTTCGGTGACATCCTCGACAAACTCAGGCTGCCCCAGGCGCATGACACGGCCAACAATGCCTACATCGAGCGGCATCGGCTTTTCTCTGTACTCTTCCAGGAAGTTTTCCCGGTATCCATTGCTGGTGAGAATTTCCAGGCCATCTTCCTCGGGGTTGAGCATGGTGATCATCCCTGCCGAAGCGCCGGTAATGCGGATCGCCCAGTCAAGGGTCACCTGGATCACGCGGTCGAGATCGAGGGTGCGATTCAACTCACGGTCGATGCGCTGGAGGTTCTGAAGCTCGTCAACGCGGCGGGCAAGCTCGGCGTCGGTGGCCTCGTAGAGACGGGCATTCTCGATGCCGATGGCCGCCTGGGCCGCGAAGGTGGTCAGCAGTTCGGCGTCGTCGTCATCGAAGGGCCGGCCGTCGCGGCGGTTGATCAACTGGAGAACGCCGATACTCTGATCCTGGGCCAGAATGGGCACGGAGAGAAGCGACTGCGTCTGGAACTCGGTTTCGCGGTCGACATCGCTCAGCCAGTCTTTATCCTGAAGGACATCGTTGACGATCACCGGCTTCTTCGAACTGGCGGCCTTGCCGACCAGCCCGGCACCGGGCGGCAGCCGCGTGCCGATCAGGTCCTGCGCGCCGCCTTCGACGACGCGGAAGACGATCTCGCCGGTTTCTTCATCGATCATGTAGAGCGTACCGGCTTCGGTGTTAATAATCTCGACCGCCGAACGAGTGATACGAACAAGAAGCTGTTCGAGATCGAGCGTAGATGACAGTTCGCGGCTGATCACGTTCAGAGTGGCAAGCTGGCGGGCGCGGGTTTCCGTTTCGGTGAACAGGCGCACCTTTTCAAGTGCCGTTGCAGCCTGGTCGGCGATAGCGTTGAATATCTTGTTTTGCTCCTCGGTAAAGACCACATCCTGAGTGTAGCTGGCAACGATCATCGCGCCGAGGGTGTGGTTCCCGGCATTCAACGGGACGCCCATCCAGGCAAAGTGGCGATTGTCGAGGGGCTTGATCCCGCGTTCTTCGCAGGCACGGCGGTAATCGTCGGTGCGAATGGAACGCCCGGTGCGGATCACCTCGGCGGCAAGGCCGAAGGTGTTCGGCCAGGGCCGCCCTTCACGTTCCGGCATCCGCTCGTCGTTTTCAAGAAAGAACGAATAAGACAACCCGGATACTTCGGGCATATCAGTGACAATGTAGAAGTTGGTGGTATCGATCAGCTTGCTCGCCTGGGCAAAGATCAATTCGAGCAGCGCTTCGGGATCGGCGGCAAAGTTGACCGCCTGGGCAACCTGGCTCAGAACGTCAAGCTCGCGGACACGACGCTCAAGGTCGCCAATCACCTGGGCGCGTTCAACGGCCAGCGAAGCCTGTTCGGCCAGCGCTTTCACATAACGGAGATCGCTGACGGTGTAGACTTCACCCGAACGCTTATTACCAATCGCCACCCACCCGGCAAGCCGATCCTGCCCCTGAAGGGGAACCAGCAGCGGCGTACGCAGGATCGCCAGCCGCGAATGCTCGTCGACCAGTTCCTGCGGCAGAGGTTTGTTCAGTTCCAGGAAAAGCACATCCGGGGTGGTGGTCAGAGAGTAGGACAGCCCGGACCCGGCCTCGAAACGAACATCGGTATCGGGGCGATGGCCTTCACTGACCGCAACGAAATCGCCGGAGAGTGGGTCGCGCAGGAAGATGTAGACATGTGACGGGACGATCCCCTCAATAATCTGGTCTTTGAGCAGCCGGATCACTTCGCTCAGGCCGCTGGCGACCGTCAGCTGGTGGCGAAACTCCGTCAGCCGTTCCTGGTGCATTTCAATCGACCGAAAAAACAGACGGTCGATCAACGATTGGAGACTGCGGCGAAGCGGCTGGAAGACCAATACCAGGACAAAGGCGAGGAACGCGATCATCAGCGGGTTCGTCGCCGAAACTACCTGAGAGAAGAACGACGCAGCGATGACAGTGACCCCGGCAAACAGGAGGGCATAGCCGAGAAGGACTATCGCCGCCATGACGGTGTAGGTCGCAGCGAAGCTCGCCATCCGGTTGGTATCAAGTACTTTGTACTGGACGATACTATAAGCCAGTATCAACGGGAACAGCAGGAATGCGGCGATCACCCAGGTGATGGGCAGCGCCGCATTGTTGATCGCGAACACGACAAAGGGCACAAAAGAGACCAGTGCGCCGACGAGCACTACCCGGCTTTGCTCTCTGACGGCAGGAGAAGCCGCGAAAATTCCACGAAAAAACATCCCCAGCAGGAAAACGATGATCGAGAGGCCCCCGAAGTAGTACTCCAGACGCCAGTAGGCGATGACCGTTTCGTGCGGCTGATTGTGATTAAATTGTACGATCAAGAGGATGGCAGCACCGAATACGGCAGGCAGCCAGCGTAGCAGGGGACGCCGGGCAACAAATGGAAATTCGCTGGGAAACACGAACGTCAGGACGAGAAGCAGGGATGCAGCGACGGGTATCGAGGCCAGCCACAGCCTGTAAAATGTGTGGGTCGTCCAGAGATCGAAGGTGGTGCCAAAAACAAGCGCAATACCCAGGCAGAACAGCAGAAAGGTGCGCCCGATGACATTGCTGATTCGCTTGAAATAGACCCACAGGCCGATTGCACAGTACACCAGACCGATCAAATAAGGGACGCCAAACATGACCAGTATTTGCCTGGGCGAAACCGCCGAAAGTTCAACTGCTGACTCTCGCGTCGAGCCATCATGGGCCTGAACGGTCAATACAACCGTATCACCAACCGAGCGGCTTTCGAGCACCTGCTGGTACTCAGTGATGCCAGATACAGGGATGCCGTCAACGGCGATGATGGTTTCGTTCTGAACGAGATCGGGAACGTCGGTGGTCGAAGCCATGTTTCCGACAGAGCCATCTAAAACACTGATGTTTACGGACAGCGGCGGTTCGGTCATCACGCCGATATTCGGCAGTTTCGCCCAGTAGGCAACCCGGAAGGGCGCAACCACGTAAACGGCAGCAACCAGCGCGAGCAAGACATATACAGTGATACGCCCGATGCGGTCAAGTAACTGCCGGGTGCGAACCTGCTGGCTGAAGTAGTTCTGTGATTTGGAGCGTACAGTCGCTGCGCCCATCGATCTTTGTCCTGTGCCTGTAAATCATTGTCCGACGATACTCAGATTGGTGTTAACACCGATGAGTCATTCTACCACAGCGTAGAATCACGCGCCATTGAGTTGAACCCGCGTGACCGTCAAAAATGGCTGCCAAGGGCCAATTTGCACCCTGGGTTTTCTATCCTATGATCATCATTGTGCGATAGGGTGAAGAACTAGTGGATTAAGGAGACTGCGATGGGAAACAAACGGTCGCCAACCCTGTGGTTTGGAATGCTAATCGCTCTGGCGGTAATTTCCGTCATCACACCGGTTAGAACCCGGCAGGCGCGGGCGCAGGGGCCGGTGTGGGACCTGGCCATCAATACAGTCGAAGTGATCGGCTTCGAGGAGGATGGCCGGGTTGCCGTTCTGTTCGTCGAGGTCGCCAACCTGGGATTGGAGGATGTCCCGCCCAGCACGCTGGCGGTTTACGTCGAGGGGGCAGAGGAGATCATCGCGTTCATGCCAATCGAGGCGCTGGGGCCAGAGAGCACACAGGGTGTCGAGGTGTGGCTCGAACTGCCCGAAGGCTGGGGCGGGACGGAGCGTTCATTTGCCGCCGAGGCTGACGCAAACAACGACATCCAGGAAGATTTCGAGGACAACAATTTCGCCAGCACCGGGCCGGTCGAGATACCGGGAGCCATAGAGCCGCCTCCGCAGCCAGAACCAACCGAACCACGCGATGAACCCGCTCCTATGCCCGGCCCTGAACCACAACCCTATTCCGGCGGAGTCCCGCTGCGGCTGCTGGTGCTGCTTTTGATCGGCGGGGGACTGGGGGGGGTGGCCGCAATCGCCGCCACGCTGACTATCCGCCATACAATCAAGATCAGGCGTCGCAAAGAATGGCAGCAAAAGGCCAAAAAGGAAAAGGTACCCGACACCTGCCAGCCGCCGCAGCACTACTGCGAGGTCGAAACGGAGATCGAGTTGAAGATGCTGAATGTCACCGAGATAGACCTCGCGGTGACGGATGCCAGAACAGGCAACCGGAAAACGAAAAAGGTCAAGGGCAACATCCCCAGGATACTGAACCAGGCGACCCGGGTGCGGCTCAAGCACGAAACACCAGAACAACTTGGGCAGTGGATCAATGAACTGGCGTCGGAGACTGCCGGGGAAGCGGCAGCACTCGTCTACCAGCAGGCGAGCGTCTGCCATCTCAGCATGGGCATCCACCTGGAGGGGATCGAGGTGACTTCGACTTTCAGGCTGTATCGCTGCGTCAAGAAAGGCCAGAGCAGCCAGTGGAAGCAGATCGACCTGTGGAAAGACAAACGGAAAGAGCAGCGCGACGAACCGCTGGCAATGTTCAACTCCATCGGCCCGGAGGATACGACCTTAAACAAACAGATAGCCGATGGGCTGAAAGAACCATTCCGCAAGTTTATCGCCGACTACCAGGTGACGATCACCTGACTGCGGACTGGTTTGACATGCCTGCAGGCTTCATGGTACGATCACAGAACGGTTGTTTTAGCACTCGTCTGGATAGAGTGCTAATTTGGAGTAAGATAACGTGTCAGGTTTGTCTCAACGGCAGGAATACATCCTGGGTTTGATCATCCGAGAGTACGTCAAGGCGGCCAACCCGGTCGGCTCGAAAGTGCTGGTCGACGGGTATGACCTGAATGTCAGTTCGGCGACGGTTCGCAACGACATGGCCGCACTGGAAGACGAAGGGCTGATCCACGCGCCGCACACATCAGCCGGACGGGTGCCGACGGAAGCCGGATACCGGTATTTCGTCCAGAAATTACTGGGCGATACCGAGCTGTCATCGACCGAGAAACGGATGATCCGGCACCAGTTTCATCAATCAAAATACGATGTCGAGCAGTGGCTAAGGCTGGCCGCTTCGGTGCTGGCAAAAACGACGCGCACGGCGTCGCTGGTAACCACACCGCAGGTCGTTGAGGCACGCTTCAAGCACATCGAGCTGATCTGCACCCAGGGCCGGATGGTATTGATGGTGCTGGTGCTGGAAGGCGGAGCCGTTCGCCAGCAGATGCTCTCACTCTCCGAACCGGTACTCCAGGACAAACTCAGCGAAGCGGCGGCACACATCAATACGCTTTGCACCGGGAAACTGGCCGGTTGGATCCGCTCCCATCTACACCAGCAGCCCACGCTGGAGCAGGAGATCATGGGGCTGGCCGCCGAACTGCTCGACCGGGCAGGAATCTGGCACCGGGCGGTGTATTCGGATGGGCTGCTCAATTTCTTTGCGCCCCAATATCTCGCCGACCGCCAGGATGTAACGCCAGAACGACAGAGAGAAACAACAACCTCCGAGCCGGTCGAAGCCGACCAGTTAGGGGCAAGGCAGGCGCTCCATATCCTTGAGGAGCAGAGTCTCCTCGAAGAGATACTGGCCGACGCGCTGACACCCGACGCGGAGGGCGTCCAGGTGATGATCGCGGGCGAAGGGCGCTGGGAAGAACTCAGCCATACGTCGATGGTGCTCTCGCGCTACGGCCACAGCCAGGCGACCGGCGCGCTGGGGGTGCTCGGCCCGACCCGGCTGCACTATGGGCGGGCGATTTCAGCCGTGCGATATGTTGCCGGGTTGATGAGCGATATGCTGATCGAAGTTTACGGCGAAGAAGATCATTTTGCGGGCGAATCTTAACAGAAAGTAAAAAAGTCATCAGAAATCGGCGGCTCTAACGTATCTCTAATATCATCCAGGTAAAATTCAATCGCTGTTACAGACAGCGCCATACCTGATCAGTCATTGAGGATAAAGCGTGAGCAAGCAAGAAGAAAACGTCAACCCAGAAAACAGTATTGAAGAGGAAGTCGACGAGATCGAAGAGGGTGCCCGGCCAGAAGAAGAATCGACCGAAGCGGTAGTCGACGATTCAGCGGTCGAGGAGACTCCCCCTACCCCGGAGGAACAGCTCGCCGAAGCCGAAGCTAAAGCGAGCGAATATCTCGACGGCTGGCAGCGTGCCCGCGCCGAACTTGCTAACTTCAAGAAGCGCACCGAGCGCGAGCGCGAATTGTGGAAGCAGACCCTTCAAAGCGACATTCTGATCGGGCTGCTGCCGGTAGTCGACGATTTCGACCGGGCGCTTGAGAACAAACCTGCACTATCCGAGGGTGACGGAGCGAGTGAATGGCTCGGCGGGATCGAACTTATTCACCGGAAACTGGTCGGGCAGTTAGAGGAACTGGGGGTAAGTACCATCGCTGCACTGAATGAGCCATTCGACCCGGCCTATCACGAAGCGGTGATGGAATCAGAGTCAGCGGATCATCAGCCGGGGCACGTCATGGAAGTGATACGCAAGGGCTATATGATCGGTGACAAGGTGCTGCGACCGGCGATGGTCGTCGTGGCAAAATAGGCTGCATATTAAAACAAATTTGAGGCAGCACCCGTACAGTGGTATGAGACGGGTAAACAATCACACTGCAATCATCAGTTTAAACTAAAGAAAGACAGGGAGTGAAAACGAATGGGTAGAATAATTGGCATTGACTTAGGGACAACAAACTCTGTCGCCGCAGTGATCGAGGGCGGCGAACCAACGGTCATTCCATCGGCAGAAGGCGGGCGGCTCTTCCCGTCAGTGGTTGCCATCGACAAGAACGGGCAGCGGCTGGTCGGGCAGGTAGCCCACCGGCAGGCGGTGGTCAACAGCGAAAACACCATCTCCTCGATCAAGCGCCTGATGGGGCGTAAGTTCGAAGATGCGGAAGTCAAAAAGGCGATGTCGCTGGTGCCTTACGAGGTCATCAAGGCATCGAACGACGACGCCTGGGTCAAGATGAACGGTAAGGAATACTCGCCGCCAGAGATTTCGGCGATGATCCTCCAGAAGATCAAGGCAGACGCCGAAGCCTACCTGGGCGAGGAAGTCACCCAGGCGGTGATCACCGTTCCGGCATACTTCAACGACAGCCAGCGGCAGGCAACGAAGGACGCGGGGCGCATCGCCGGGCTGGAGGTCATGCGGATCATCAACGAGCCGACCGCCTCATCGCTGGCATACGGGCTGGACAGGAAAACCGATGAAACGATCGCAGTCTATGACCTGGGCGGCGGCACGTTCGACATCTCGATCCTGGACGTCGGCGATGGCGTGTTTGAGGTTCGCTCAACGAACGGCGACACCTTCCTAGGCGGCGACGACTTCGACCAGCGGATCATCGACTGGATCGCCGACGAGTTCCTGAAGGAGCAGGGGATCGACCTGCGGCAGGACAAGCCTGCCCTCCAGCGGTTGAAAGAAGCTGCCGAGAACGCCAAGAAAGAACTCTCATCCAAGACAGAGACGGAGATCAATCTGCCGTATGTTACCGCCGACGCAGGTGGGCCGAAGCATCTCCAGATGACTCTCACCCGCGCCAAACTCGAGCAACTGGTCGACGACCTGATCCAGCGATCAATCGACCCATGCAAGCTGGCGCTGAAGGATGCCGGTGTATCGGCCAAAGACATTGACGAAGTAGTGCTCGTCGGCGGTATGACGCGTATGCCCGCAGTACAGGCAGCCGTGAAAGACTTCTTTGGCAAAGAACCGCACAAGGGCGTCAACCCCGACGAGGTGGTCGGGTTAGGCGCAGCGATCCAGGCAGGCGTGCTGGGCGGCGATGTGAAGGACATCCTGCTGCTGGACGTCACCCCGCTGACCCTAAGCGTCGAGACGCTGGGCGGTGTGGCAACCCCACTCATCGAGCGGAACACGACGATTCCGGTTTCGAAGAGCCAGATTTTCAGCACGGCTTCGGATGGGCAAACGCAGGTCGAGGTTCACGTCGTGCAGGGTGAACGCCCGATGGCGATGGACAACAAGTCGCTAGGCAAGTTCATTCTGGACGGCATCCCGCCCGCACCGCGCGGCGTCCCGCAGATCGAAGTGAAGTTCGACATCGACGCGGATGGCATTCTCAACGTGTCGGCGAAAGACAAAGCGACCGGGCGCGAGCAGAGCATCACGATCACGGCATCAAGCGGATTGCAGGAAACCGAGATCGAGAAGATGGTCAAGGATGCCGAGAAGCATGCCGAGGCCGACCGCAGTAAGAAAGAACAGCAGGAAATCCGCAATACGGCGGACAGCGCAGTCTACTCGGCAGAAAAGATGATCCGTGACTACGGCGATCAGCTTCCTGAAGAAGCGAAGAAAGTGACCGAAGAAAAGGCCGAGGCGGTCAGAAAAGCCCTGGAAGGTGACAACGCCGACGACATCCGCCGGGCGACTGACGACCTGGTCAGGCAGATTCAATCGCTGGGCGCGTCGATGTACGAGGATCAGGCAGCGGCAGCGGCAGCCGAGGGCGCAGCCGGGCCGGACGAAGGCCAGGGGCCAGGCGGCGACGAAGACGTCGTCGAAGGCGAAGTGGTCGAATAGACCGGTAATCAGCGGCAAATCCAGGCCAGCACTATCTTGCAGATGGTGCTGGCCTTTTCGCAATCCGTGCTTTTGATTCGGCGTATAGAAAGCGCTGGAGTAGAATAGTCTCTGTGATCGGGAACAGGTTGTAGATTCAGGTAAAATCAGCCTCCCGAAATTTTTGTTATGGATGGTGAATGTGTCGACAGTTGGAAACCGCGATTACTACGAGATATTAGGGGTCTCACGCGAGGCCACCCCTGAAGAGATCAAGAAGGCCTTTCGGCGAAAAGCCCGCCAGTATCATCCTGACGTGGCGAAAGAGGATGGTGCCGAGGCCAAGTTCAAAGAGATCAACGAGGCCTACGAAATCCTGGGCGACGAGCAAAAGCGAGCCGCTTATGATCGCTTCGGTCATTCGGCGGTCAACGGCTCGATGGGCGGCGATCCTTTCAGCGGGTTCGGTGGTTTCTCCGACATATTCGACGAGTTCTTCGGCGGGGGATTCCGAACCACACGGCGCGCCTCGCGGCACGCTCCCCGGCGCGGGCAGGATTTACAGTATCGCCTGACCATCGACTTCGAGGAGGCGGTTTTCGGCTCCGACCGAGAGATCGAGTATGAGCGGACGGCCACCTGCCGGACATGCGGCGGAAACGGAGCCGAACCGGGCACCAACCCGATCCGCTGCCAGCGCTGCGGCGGTTCGGGAGAAGTGCGCAGCGTCCGCCAGACCTTCCTGGGACAGATGGTCAACATCACCACCTGCCCTGACTGCAACGGGAGCGGCGAAGTCGTTACGTCACCCTGCCACGAGTGCAAAGGGCACGGTCAGATACGCGAAGTGCGCCAACTGAGAGTCAGCGTCCCGGCGGGGGTCGACCAGGGGACGCAAATCCGGATCAGCGGCGAGGGGGAACCGGGCACGAACGGCGGGCCGCCAGGCAATCTCTACATCGTCGTATCGGTTCGCCAGCATGAGTATTTTCGCCGCAGAGGTGACGACCTGTTCATCAAGCTGCGGATCAATATCGCCCAGGCTGCGTTGGGCCATACGCTGATGGTGCCGATTCTCACGGCTGAGGGCGAGTCCGACCACGAAATGATCATCCCGGCGGGAACGCAGTCGGGAGAAGTATTCGTCATCAAGGGGAAGGGTGTACCGCGCCTCCGCCGCGACGGGACTCACGTCGGCTACGGCAACCTGGAAGTAATGGTGGAAGTGGAAACTCCCAGGAACCTGACTGAGGAACAGTATCTGCTTTTCGGGCAGCTTGCGGAGACACTCGGCGATGCGGTGATCCCGCCCGCCAACCAGAAGGGCTTTTTCGACCGCGTGATCGATTGGCTGGGCGGAGAATAAGCCATCGAGCATTGACCAGCCATCCGGGGGCAGGATGATGGACCCAGTCGTCTGCATCTATGGTGGTTCGACAACAGAACGAAATGAAGCCGATTACGAGACGGCGGTGCAGCTTGGCCGCCTGCTGGCCGAGAACGGCTACTCGGTGATGACCGGCGGCTATGCCGGGATCATGGAAGCGGCCAGCCGGGGAGCGAAAGAGGCCGGAGGACACGTGATCGGGGTGACGACCAGCCTGTTCGACGCGGAAGGCCGCAGGCCCAATCTATTCCTGGACGATGTGATCCAGATGGAGACACTCACCAACCGGCTGATTTACCTGGTCACAAAAAGCGACGCGGCCATTGCCATGCCGGGCGGAATCGGGACGTTGAGCGAGATCGCCCTGACATGGAGCCTGATGCAGGTCGGGCAGATACCGCTCAAGCCGTTCCTGCTGATGGGCGAACACTGGGCAGACCTGATGCAAACTTTTTATGGCGACGGGCGGCATATCAACCAGCGGGATATGCACCTGTTCCAGGTCATTCGCACGCCGGAGCAGGCGATTTCGCTGCTCCAGGACTGGGAATAGGCATCTATGCAAAATTCGCTTCGCTCAATTCGCATAGATGATGAAACGAATCGGACAGGACAGCATCCAAATAGATTGTAATTGCAGCGATCTCGTGGCAGATCATCCGGATTATTGATGACACCAGACCGGCATGGTACCATCCGTAAGGATTACCGTTTACAGCCCGTCTAAAGAACGAAAACGAACTTAGAGGAGTAAAGTAGAATGGCAAAACCCTTAACATTTACCGACAGCAACTTCGAGGAAGATGTGCTCGATGCCAATATGCCCGTACTGGTCGACTTCTGGGCTGAATGGTGCGCCCCGTGCAAGATGATAGCACCCATCGTCGAAGAACTGGCGAATGAGTACGATGGCAAGTTGAAGGTCGGCAAGGTCGACGCCGACACTAACATGAATACCATGCAGGCCTTCGGTATCCAGGGCATCCCGACGCTGATCCTGTTCAAAGGCGGAGAGGCCGTCGAGCGGATCACCGGGTTCATGCCGAAAGAGCGCCTGGTCAACCGGCTGGCACCGCATCTCGAATAGATTCAACCGGCAAACAGCCGATCACAGAGCCGCCTGGGACATCCCCAGCGGCTCTTTTTAATTTGTGCTAGACTGATCGTATTACTCACGTTTAGCAGGAGGTTATCATGGGTATCTTCGCCCGGATTCGGGAACGCCTCGGATCGGCGTTTGGCGCGGTTCTCGCTGCGATATGTTTTCTGGCCCTTGGCGCAGTGATGGCTTTCGTGATCTCCCCCCAGCAGGCCGCCGAATGGCGGCGTATTCAGAATCTACCGGAGCTGACCGCCTCCAGCTTCGCCGGGGTACAAACCGGTGAAGCTGTCGCGATCACCGGGAAACTCGAAGACAACGACCCTCTCAATGTTTATGAACACGTAGCCTACACCGTCGAAGAATGGCAGGTCGAGCCGCCGGATGAGGACGACAGCACTGCCGACGGGTCGTGGTCAACCATCGAAACGGTCGTCCCAGAACTGAACGTCTCAATCTCCGGGGGGACGGTCAGAACGACGGCAGTCAACCAAGCCACGCTTGGCGGCGGCCTGGACGAAATCATTGACGAGGCGTACAGCAGACAGACCGCCAAATACGACGGTCGTGAGCTTAGCGAGGGATCGCTGCGCATCCGGGGTTTCAGAGACGGGAATCTGGTTACTGTCGTGGGGAAGAAAGGCAGCAGCGGCGATCTGGTCCCTGATCGACTGTATGCCGGTGACCGCGTGGAGCTTGTCGACAGCATCCGCGCCAGCGCACGAACGACATTCGTCATCGGGATCGTGATGATGGTCATCTCACCGCTGGTGCTGGTCGGTGGGATACTGGCGGCTATATTTGGCAAACGGAGGGCAGCGAGGATCAGCACATAAGTAACTGGCAGGATTGTTCATATATGATTCACCTGACAGCCTGACGACAAATCGTCAGGCTTCACATTGATATATCGATCAGGTTAACAAACTAACAGATAGACCACATCAGACAGCTTTTTCACCACACTAATGCCGGAAATGACGGCCAGGAGCGAACGAAAAAAAATGGACACCTTCATCTCTCGCCTGCGTGAACGTATAGGAGTAGTAGTCGCCGCCGCGCTGTGTGCAGTCTGCTGTTTCGGAATGGGCATTTTTCTCGCGTTTGTGATGTCCTCTCAGCAGGAAGCGGAATATCAGCGCATCGAGGCGCTGCCCGAACAGACGGCGGCGAGTTTTGCCAATCTCTCCACCGGTGCCGATGCGCTCATCACCGGGACGCTCGAAGACAACCCCGAAAAGAATGCATACGGGCATGTCGCCTATACCGTCGAGACGTGGGACGTCACCGAGCCAACTGACGAAGAAACTCTCTACAAGGGCAACTGGAGGCGCATCGAAGTGCAACTCCCGGCGCTGACGGTCTCGGTCGACGGGGACGAGATCGGCACGGCGGCGGACAGCACAGCCACCTTCGGGGGTGCGCTCCACGAGGAGATCGAAGAAGGCCAGGGTGGGTTTGCCGCCGAATACAACGGCAGGAGCCTGAAAGACGGATCGCTGCGTATCAGGGGAGTCAGCAACGGCGACCTCGTCACCCTGATCGGGCACAAAGACGGGTCGGGCAGACTGGTCCCTGAAAAACTCTATGTCGGCAGCCGCTCCCAGTTGATCAACGACATCCAGACAAGCTCGAAAGCCGCTCTTTGGGCGGGCATCTTGATGATGGTCTGCTCACCGGTCGTGCTGGTCGGCGGGGTGCTGGCTGCAGTATTGGGGGGAAAGAAAGCCAAGTAAAATGCAAATCGTTTTGTTAAAGTTGAGCGGGCAGCATACCCGGCACTGAAGCACCGGGCTAAGGCAGTCATTTCGCCTGCACGATTCAGGAGGGCGGGACTGTATCTACCTTTCAAACCGCTGTATCATGGAGCAAGACATGAGTCAGACAGAGTACACATTCACCCCCATTGGCGTGATCCATTCTGAATTTGTCGAGCGGGAGGGGATGCCCTGCCAGTCGGCGAGATCGGGGGCGGAGGGGACGGTCGAAGTATTCGATGCCTACGGCGAAGGGCTGCGCGATATTGAGGGATTCTCGCATATCATCCTGATCTATGTATTTGACCGGCGCGGTGAAGTGAGCCTGACCGTCCGACCGTTCCTTGACGACGCCGATCACGGGGTATTCTCGACGCGGCATCCCAACCGCCCTAACCCGATCGGGCTGTCGGTGGTTGAACTGCTTCGGCGGGACGGGAACAGGCTGATCGTCAAAGGGCTTGACATGCTGGATCAGACACCGCTGCTCGACATCAAGCCCTACGTTCCCCGGTTCGACCATCACCCGGCGGATCGAACCGGCTGGTTGAGCGGACAGGAAGATCAGCGGCCCTGGAAAGCCAGCTACCGGTAAGATCCGGCCCAATTGCCCTGACTCGCCAATCAGGATCGGTCAGGCTACAATAAACTTCAGCTTCAAGAAAATACCACACAAAAGGAACCTTCACTCATATGAAAAGACACTGGCTCAAAAAGACTTTTATCCTGACCATTATCCTGACCATCCTGATCGGCATCCCGACAGCTGGCGTGCTGGCCGCCCCGGACAATCAGGGCACGGTGACGGTCACGGCGACAGACTACGTCAAGATGCGCAGCGGCCCCGGCGTGGAATACGAACAGATCGGGCAGCTTCCCATCGGAGAGACGGTGCCCCTGATCGGCAAGAGCATCGACGGCACATGGTACTTTTTCGAGTACAACGGCACGAGCGGCTGGGGAAGCTATGTTTACCTGCAAGTCAACGGTGACATCAACAGTGTACCGATCATCAGCGCGGCGAATACGTCGGCTGTGGTGCAGGCGACAGCAACACCTATCACCGGGCTGCGTGCACGCAGCGGCCCCGGTACAGAGTACACACAGGTCGCCAGTGCCGACGCACTGATTCCAGTACCGGTACTGGGCCGCAACGCCGACGGAAGCTGGATTCTGATCGATGTGAACGGCGTCACCGGGTGGGTGGCGGCGCGCTTTTGCGAGGTCGACCGGAACGTGATGAGCCTGTCGATATCCAATGCCGAGGGTGGAGCCACCCCACCGGCACCCGCGCCACAGGCGCAGCCAGATCAGCCCACCGCTGAACCTACAACCGAAACACCCGCTCCGGCGCAGCCTGCCGCCTCACCACCAGCCACATCATCGTCGGTGACGGCGGTTCCACAGGCCAGATTGCGCATTCGAAGCGGCCCGAACGACCAGGAACCGCAGATCGGCACCGCCGAACCGCTTGTTCCCCTGCCCGTGCTGGGCCGGAACGCGGTCGGCAACTGGATATTCGTGGATGCCAGCAGCACACGCGGCTGGATCGCTGCGTGGCTGTGTAACATCGAGGGGGATTATCTCAGTCTGCCGGTAACCGATGCGGCAGGCAGCAGCGTCGAAACACCGGCACAGCCCCCCGAAGCACCATCACCGGAACCGACACAGGAACCCACGCCAACACCGGCCCCGGCCCCGGCACTGCCTCCGGCACCTGCCCCCAGCGCGGGCGGAACCTTCGAACTGGGCGGGCAGTCACACTCATTCGCCAATGCCGGACTGATGCACGGCGCGGGGATGACCTGGATCAAAGTCCAGCAGAAGTGGGCACCGGGCGAAAACCCGGCTAACGTGGCGGGGAAGATCAACGAGGCACATGCTGCCGGATTGAAAATTCTATTGAGCATCCCCGGCCATGCCTTCCCCAGCAGCATCGACTACACGGCATACGTTGCCTACCTCGCCGGTGTCGCAGCACTCGGCCCGGATGGGATCGAAGTGTGGAACGAGATGAACCTCGACCGCGAATGGCCTAACGGACAGATCGATCCCGGCGCATACGTCAACTATATGCTGGCCCCAGCCTACACGGCGATCAAGGCCACCAACCCGAACGTCCTAGTCATCTCCGGGGCGCTCGCGCCGACCGGGGCGAACATTCCCGGCGCGGTCGTCAGCGACGATCGCTACCTGGCGGGGATGTCTGCTGCCGGTGCCGCCAATTACATGGACTGCCTGGGCGTTCACTACAACGCCGGGGCGACTCCCCCCGATCAGGGGTTCGGGCATCCTGCCGACGGCGGCGCGGCACACTATTCATGGTACTTTGGCGGCACCTACAACCTGTACGCCAATTCGTTCCCGCGCACCAAGCTGTGCTACACGGAGATCGGCTACGTCAGCCCGGAGGGATATGGCCCACTGGCCTCGAATTTCTCGTGGGGCGCAGGGACGAGCGTCGCCGAACAGGCACAGTGGTTGGGTCGGTCGATCCAACTACTGCGCGGCAGTGGCCGCGTCCGGCTGGTAATCGTCTTCAATGTCGATATTTCAGAATACAGCAGCACCGACCCGCAGGCGGGCTACGCCATCCTCAGACCGGATGGATCGTGCCCGGCGTGTGGATACCTGGCAGGAGCAATGCAGTAGAAGGATCAACGGATCGACCAGACAGCCGAAAGGCAAACCATGATGCGTTTTCCTCAACAGCCAGCACAATGGGTGCCCGATTGGGCACAGCAGGCGCTGTTTTACCATATCTACCCACTTGGTTTTCTGGGTGCGCCCGGCAAGAACGATCTGCAAGGCGAACCCGAACCGCGCCTGGGTGAACTGCGCCAGTGGTACGACCACCTAATGCAGTTGGGGATAACCGCCATCTACTTCGGGCCGGTGTTCGAAAGCCTGTCGCACGGGTACGATACCGTCGACTACTTCCGGGTCGACCGGCGGCTGGGCGATAATACACTGTTCAACGAGATCGTCGACGATCTACACGGGCGGGGAATTCGCGTAATACTGGATGGGGTGTTCCACCACACCAGCCGCGAATTCTTCGCCTTTCGCGATATCCTCAAGAACAAGCGAAACTCACCATACGCGGACTGGTATCACATCAACTGGGGAGGCACCGGTCGGCTCGACGACGGGTTTGCTTACGAGGGCTGGGAAGGCCATTACAGCCTGCCAAAATTAAACCTGCAAAACCCCAAAGTGCGCAACTATATCTTCGAAGTCGTCAAGATGTGGCTGGGCGATATGGGAATCGATGGCTGGCGGCTGGATGTCGCATATGAAATCGGGCCGGAATTCTGGTGGGAGTTCCGGCGAGAATGCAAACAGGCCAACCCGGACTGTTTCCTTCTTGGGGAAGTCGTTCATGGCGATTATCGCAAGTGGGTGGCCCCCGATCTGCTCGACGCGGGAACCAACTACCAGCTTCACAAAGCGATCTGGTCGTCGCTCAACGAAGCGAACTTCTGGGAACTGAAGGCGCTGGTCGAACGGGCCTCACACAGCGAGTGGGGGCTGTACAAAGACATCGGCCTGATGAATTTCCTCAGCAACCACGACGTGACACGAATCCTCTCCCAACTGGACGATCCCAGGCTGATCTACCCGGCACTGATCTTCCTGCTGACCGCGCCGGGCATCCCCTGCCTGTACTACGGGGACGAAGTCGGGATGAAGGGGGCGAAGGAAGACGGCGACACAGCGCTGCGACAGCCGATGCCCGCCCCTGACGACACCTGGCCAGACGCGGATCGGGACATCTTCAAGGTCATTACAAACCTGGCTGCGATCCGGAAAGGGCACCCGGCGCTGACGCTCGGACGGTACGCCACGCTTGAGGTCAGCGATACGGTGTTCAGCTATCTCCGCCAGCAAAGCCGCGAAATCGCGGTCGTGGTGATCAATGCCGCCGACAAAAAGACCAAACTGACGATTCCGGTAGGACGCGAGGGTATACCGGATGGCATGACCTTCACTGATCTCCTCGACTCGCAGCGCCCGGAATACACGGTACATGGCGGCAAGCTGGCCGTCGACTCGATCTGGCCGACCTGGGGGCGGGTGCTGATCGCACAAATATAACTTTTGAAAACGAACCATAACCGGGAGATGCAGCGATGGAAATACTATCAGTCAAAATCGAAAAGCCGGAAGAACTCAACTTCATTCTGGGCCAGACACATTTCATCAAGACGGTGGAGGATGTCTACGAAGTACTGGTTACCGCCGTGCCGGGGATCAAGTTCGGGGTGGCTTTTTGTGAGGCGTCCGGCCCGTGTCTGATCCGCAAGACGGGCACCGACGACGCGATGATCGATCTGGCGGTCAAAAACGCCGAGGCCATCGGGGCAGGGCACAGCTTCATCGTCTTCCTGGGGCAGGGCTTCTACCCGATCAACGTGCTGAACGCGATCAAGCAGGTGCCGGAAGTCTGCCGGATTTTCTGCGCGACCGCCAACCCGACCGAGGTGCTGGTCGCCGAGACGGAGCAGGGCCGCGGCATTCTGGGCGTCGTGGATGGGTTCAGACCGAAGGGAATCGAAGGTGACGCAGAGACAGCACATCGTAAGGAGTTCCTGCGGATGATCGGCTACAAGCAACAGTAGACCATGTCTGTTGCAAAAGGCGAACATAAGCAAGGGCGTAATTCGCAGATAATCTTTAGAGGGCAGCCGGAGCGGCTGCTCTTTTTCGTTACACCCCCAGCCGTTCCTTGAGGGCAGCGACGATCATATCGTAGGTGGGGTGACCCAGCATTCCCTCATCGCTGAAATAGGATCGCAGGCGCAGGCCAGCCGATGCCCCCTTCGTGGGGAACAGGTCTTCGCCGTTGACGCGAATGGTCGGCGACCCGATAAACTTGTATTCGAACGCCTTGCGGTCGCTTTCGATCAGCCAATAATCAAAATTGGCTTCCAGGCCCAGGTCTTGCAAAGCCCGCTGAACCAGTTCGTCGGCGGTTTCCCAATCGGTGCAATCTTTTGTAAACAGGATATCTACCTGTAGGTCCATCATCACGCTCCATCGAACGCGCTTAAAGACTGATCAGACTATTCTCATAGCTAGTTTACGCCAAGCAGGGCGGTTGTCAATAATTTTCTATGGGGCGAAGCACCGCCCCCCGACTTTTTACATTTGGTCGTTCCCCTTAGCGCGAAAGTCCGCCAGCAGACGGTCGAGCAGGCGGCGTTCATCTTCAGGCGTCGTGACGAGGCCGTCGAGCCAGGCATCACGCAGGGCATCGAGGATCGTGCCGAAGATCGGTCCCGGCTTGAGTCCATACTCGACCAGCGCCCTACCATCAACAGCCGGGGAGACGTCACGATACCGCGATGCAAAGGCAGCGATATGATCGCGGGCCAGCGCGGTTGGCGCGGCGGCCCAGACCGCCGCAAGGACGTGATCGGAGGCCGGTTTGAGCAGATTATAAACGCGGCTGGGGGGAATCGGCTCCGAGAGTTCGGGCATCCGGCTGCGAATCACCTGAACCAGGTCGAGCGTATCGACGGTGCGGCGGCGCACGTGGAGCCGGTCGCAGACGGCATGGATCGCATCACGGGTGAGGTGATAGGTCAGCAGGGCAAAATAGGGAAGCTCAAGATCGAAATTGTCACCCAGCTCATCCCAGAGCGGCGGCGCGATGGTCCTACGTACCGCACAAAAGGCCGACTTCGTCCAGGCATCGCAAGCGAGATCGGGGTGCAGCCGGCCAAGGACGCCCAGATCGCTCAGGCGGGTAAAAACCCGCTCCGGCTCGCGTTCGGCGAGGCTCTGCTCGATCTCGTGCTTGATCCGGTCACCGGTGACGCGGTCGAGGAGGGGTATGGCGTGGGTCATCAACTCGGCAGTGCGCGGCTCGATCTCGAAACCGCGCTGCGTCTTCGGCGAACGGAAACGCTGCTCGAAGCGAACCGCCCGGAGAATACGGGTCGGGTCGTCGACAAAGCTCAGGGAATGAAGCACCCGGATTCGACGCTCGCGAAGGTCGGCTTTGCCGCCGTAGAAATCGAGAATATGGCCAAAATGGCGCGGATCGAGGCGGATCGCCAGCGTGTTGATCGTGAAATCGCGGCGGTGGAGATCGGCCTTGATGCTGCTGCGCTCGACTTCGGGCAGGACGGTCGGCTCGTCGTAGAACTCGGTGCGGGCAGTCACGAAATCGATCCGCATGGGGAGTTCTTCATCGCCCGGTTCGGCGGCATCCAACTGCCGGGCGATCTCGCGCCAAGTTTGCGCCGTTAGAATCCATTCACCGGTGCCAAAGCGGGCATGGGAGCGCATCTCGCCACCGAAAGTGTTCTTCAGTTTGCGGGTCAGGGCAATGGCATCGCCCTCGACAACAAAGTCGATGTCGATCACGGGGATATCAAGCAGCGGATCGACCGAGGTTGAGAGCAGGAGATCGCGCACGCCGCCCCCGACGAGATAAAGACTGCCGCCAAGCTCATCGGCCAGCCGACCGGCGGTACGGAGCAGGGCAAGCAGTACTTCCGGGAGGGCCAGTTCAAGCGCATGGGTGACGGTCGAGTTGCGGGAGACAGAATCATTATGGCCGAGGTGCTTGATCAGGTCGGTGCGGGTGACGACACCAGTGATCGCCCCTGATTCATCGACGACCGGAATCTGGCCCCAGCCGGTGATCATCATCGTTTGCTGCAACGTGGCGATGGATTCGCCGGGCCGGACGGTGACCTCGCCCGCATCCATCAACTGGTCGATGCGAACTCCGGTCAGGCCGTGCCCCAGCGCCCGGTCGACGGCGCGGCGGGTCAGCAGGCCGATCACACGGCCACCCTCGACGACCGGGAAGCCCTCGAAGCCATAGCGCTGCATCTGGCGGGCGGCGTCCTTGACTTTCGTCTGCGGGGAAAGGGTCTGGACGCCGTGAGACATCAGGTCGGAGACGGTGAGGGTGGGATGGATATACCCCGGCAGCAGGTCACGAAGCGCCTGCCGGGCATCGCCCAGGGACATATCGCGGAGGATCGCCGCCGACGCCCGGCCATGCCCACCGCCGCCGAAATACTCGGCGATCTGGCCTACGTCGATGGCATCGACCGTGCTGCGGGCGACAAGCTGGATGTGGTGACCGAGATCGACCAGGACGAAGACCGCCGCAGGATCGAGCAGGTCGCGCAGTTTGTGGGCGAGCGTGGCGATCTCCTCGACCAGTTCGG
This sequence comes from Anaerolineae bacterium, assembly GCA_016926255.1. Classification (GTDB taxonomy): domain Bacteria; phylum Chloroflexota; class Anaerolineae; order Aggregatilineales; family UBA3940; genus JAFGOY01. The sequence continues at coordinate 114,058 of JAFGOY010000013.1, forward strand.
GCGCGGAAGCGGCGGCGATCACAACCGGGTAGCCTTCGACCTCGAAGGTCTCGGCGCTTTCCTGGAGATCGTCGAACAGACTCAACTGGTCTTCGGCCAGGGCATAATGCAGAAAATCGGTGACGACATCGAGCAGCGCACCCCGCTCAAGGAGCCAGGCCGCCGCGTAGACATCACGCGGGGTGGTCGAGCCATAGCTCAGCGAACCGGTGTCCTCGTAGATACCCAGCAGCAGCGCCGTCGCCTCGATTGAGGTCAGCGGGATGCGCTCCTCGCGGAGACGCTCACAAAGGATGCTGGTCACCGCGCCGGTCGGCTCAATCGTGATTTTCCACTCCGGGTTCAGGCCATCACGCAGATCGTGATGGTCGATGATCTGCACCTCGGTTTGATCGGTCATGCCGCGCAGGGTTTGCATCGTTTGCGTATCGACAACCACCACCTTACCGACCGGCTCCTTGGGCAGGTCTTTGGGACGCAAAAAGGGAAGCTCATCCCAGTAAAGGGTGGTGAAATGGCGCACATTGCGATTGAGTCGATTAGACAGCACAGGCAGCGCGTCAGGCATCAGCTTGTGAGCAGCGAGCTGCGATGCGAGCGCGTCAAAATCGGCGTTGTCGTGAGTCAGAATCAAATCCATAGTGAGATGGATTGTAGTTAGAAAAAAGGAAAAAGGAAAAAGATCATAAGGGGCTTTCAGGTCGGCAGGTGAAAAACTCGAACCGCAGAGGACGGCGGCCAGAATGGTCGCTTGGGAGTTTCGCCTGCGGCGAAACGTCCACGCAAAGGAAAAGGCAAGGCAGAACCATGCCGCTCATTCTGCCTTACCGAACCTGTATGCAGCGCCTTTCCGGTACGTCGATCAGTTCTCGCGGCTGCCCAGCGGCTCGAACTGCGGCTCTGATTTCTCTTTGGCCTCACGGCCATTCGAACCGGTGTTGGCTACCGGGGCGGTATCTTCCGGCATGACGATAGCCAGAATGATATAGGCAAAGAGGCCAACCCCCTCCATGAGAAACAGCAGCGCAAAAACCATGCGGACAATGGTCGGATCGATTTGAAAATAGTTCGCCAATCCGCCGCACACGCCAAAGATCATCTTATCGCTGCTGCTGCGGGTAAATCTTTTTTCGGTCATTCCTCTGTCTCCTGACAACCAATGAATGGGTTATTCAAATGATATTACGTAGATGGAATAAAAAAGGTTGCAGTCAGCCGACAGCGCCGATATCCCGGTGGGGAGACGTCAGTTTGAGGGTTGGACAGACTCGAAAGTCGGGCTAAACTCTGGCGCGGAACGGATGGGATAGGGATGAGAATCACAATACTGCAAGCAATCAAAAACACAGCGAGCGCCGCGCTGATCGCCGGGCTGGTGCTGATCACGCCATACGCGACCGCCAGGGCGAACGAACCGTCCCAATCAGGTGATGCGGCGCTGGTGATCGACCTGATCAACCAGCTCCGGGCCGAATACGGGCTGGCCCCCTACACGGTCAATGCCACGCTGATGGCGGTCGCGCAGAGTCACGCCGACTACCAGGCATCGACCGGAACGCTGACGCACTACGGCGCGAACGGGTCACGCCCGCGTGACCGGGTGATCGCCGCCGGGTACGGCCCGGCGGGAACAACCTTCGTCCACGAGAACATCTACGGCGGCGGAAACGGAACGCCCTACGACGCCGTCAACTGGTGGCGGAACAGCGCGATCCACCTCCAGGGGATGACTCAGACCGGCATACGCGATATCGGGACAGGGGTCAGCCGGTCGGCAGATGGGCGAACCTATTATGTCGCCCTCTTCGCGATGACCTCCGGGAGCGGGCAGGCACAGGCGACAACCAGCGAGCAGCCCGCAGCGGTGCCCGCATCATCGGCGATTGACCCGGCGGAAGTGGTCAGCGCGGTGATCGTCGCCACACCAGACGCGGACGGTGCGCTGTGGCACACGGTCGAACAGGGGCAGGCAGTGTGGCATATCGCCGCCGCTTACAATGTCGACGTGTACGATCTGTTAGCCCTGAACGGGCTGACCGAAGACAACCCGCTGATCTTCCCCGGCGACCGGCTGCTGATCCAGCCGATCCCAACACCGACGCCAACCCGGTCACCGACTATCACCCCGGAAGCATCGGCGACGGCAGCACCGTCCACCACCACCCGCACACCTGAGCCATCGAGCGGAGAGGTGATCGAGCAGAAAAACACCCCTGAGCCGCAGAAAGATGACACTGGCGGGCGATTTAGCGAATCGGCGCTTAAACGCAGCCCCGGCGTGGCCGCCGCCCTCGGAATCATTGGAGGAACCGGTGTAATCCTGATCGCCACCGGCCTCATCGCCCGAAGGAAACCAATCCGTAACAAAAATGATAAATCCTCCACCGCGCAATAACGTACAGTGGTGTATAATCAAGTAAGCAGTGCTTGATTTGGGAGACACGAGGAATGGGAAACCGGATAACGATTTCCTGGAATGACATTCAACTGGATAAACTGGTTGACGCCACCTTCGACGGGACGGAGGTGCTTCAACATACCCTTGCGGCGCGGAATATCCGGGCGTCAAGCGCGCGGCAGGCCGGGCTTCGTTTGCTGACCACCATCGACTCACAGCCGGTGATCAGCGCGCTCGGCGCGGAGTTCATGCCCGATCAGACCGGCCAACTGCTGATTCTGGTCGTGGTTTCCGCCGATGATATCCCGATCAGGGGTGTATTCAACGGCCTGATCAAGCACCTGGCACAGAGTGTCATTGACGGCGCATTGATGACCCCCGAAATCGGTCAACTGGGTTCCGGCGTGCTGATGTTCGACCGGGCGCAGATTCAGCCGGACGAAACACCGCCTGCCCTGATGCAGTGGCTGGCGGGGGCGGTGATCAAGCTCCTGGTGGCCGATACCAAGGGGATGACAGACGAAGAACTGGCTGCGCTCCTGCAGGTGGGCGACCAGGTAAGTATCATTGCATTTGAAGAATCCGAAGAAGAAGCTAAAGAGCCAGAGGAATTTACCCCTGACCATGACCCCCTGATCGATCTCGAACCATACGACGGGCCGCCGAGCGAGGACGAACCGGCAGAACTCGAACCGGCGGGACTTGATGTGGTCGCACAGAAAGCCGACGACACGATCCAGATTTCGGCCAAGCACATTGTCCACGAAGGGCTTCGGGCGGCAACACGCGCCAAGCGGCTGGCCGAACTTGAACGGCTGGCCGAACTCGAACAGCTGGCAAAGCTTGAAAAGGCGGCACAGGCCAAAGACCTCGAAAAACGGATCGGAGACATGCAGGCAGTGGCCCACGAAGCGGCAGAGGCCGATCAACAACCGGCTGATGACGAACCGGGACGGGGTCACTACCACATCACTACCGAACAACCCATCGAAACCGAACCGATGGCCGAACGCAACAAACTGATCGAGAGACACGCCGTCGACGCAATGGGCGAGTATGTCGAACCCGGTGATACACCCAGACACATAGTAGAGCTTGACGCCGGGCAGCCAATAGTTGTCGATGACGAACGCCGACGGAAACTGAAACAACTGGCCGAGATGGAACTCCGCGCGCAGGCGGAACGACTGGCCGCCGCCAGCAAAAAACTCGAAGGTGACCCGACCGGCGCCGGGAAAGCGTTCGACCCGGCCCAGATGTCAGTTCTGGACCGGCAGCTTGAAGCGGAACGGCTGGCCGAACTGGGGAGAGAGGCCGAGGAAGCACGGCGATCCCAGATACAGCAGCTGGCAGCGTTCGAACTGGAAGCCAAAAACGAACTCGCAGTCGAAGTGACGACAGAGCAGATGGTCGATACCGGCAGCCAGATGATTGCCTATGAAACACCATTGGGGGCCGAACTCGAAGAGGAAATCGGCTCAAGCAGTGATTCGACGCTGATTGTCAGAGATGAAAGTGAACGCCTCGCAAAGGCTATCGTCAAGGTTCAGTTGGAAGCGCAGCCCCTCTCTGAAAGGGACCTGGAGCAACTCCTCGACGCCCTGGAAACCGATAGAAATGGCCACGGCGAAGCCGCTTCCGACAATTTTGCCATCGCAGACAACCTGGAAGACAACCTGAACGATGCGCTGGTACTGGGCAAGAAGACAACCCAGGAACGCAGAGTGACACCTGCGCCATCTCTTGAAGATTTCTTCCCGGAACAGGATGCCCTCACCTTATCCCCTGACGCAACCGAGGCAGAAATGGTCGAACACCTCGACCGGCTCCAGACGATGCCAGCACTGGATGATGAAGAGGACTTCATCGCCGATTTCCCCCGCTACCAATATCCGCCGCCGACTTTTACGCGGACAGCCGAGGGAGAAGAAATCACCCAGGCGATGTGTGCGGCGTGTGGACGCTACAGCGCGGTCGAGGTCAGGCCAAATGTATATCGGTGTACGGTCTGCAACGCACTGGTCGAATATGACTCGACCACCATACCAGAATCCTCGCAGCAGCACGACAAATTCGAACCCTAACCCGATCAGGGACAAGACTCCTAACCGGTTTTGCGATATCTTATCGAGGTAAACCATGGACGACGACAACATCCAGACAGGCGACGAAACATATATCATTTCGTCGGAAAACGCTGCCGACATTATGGGCACGATCTTCAGCCGCTTTATCACCGATTACAAACCGTTCGGGTTTGAGAGGGCCGGAACGGAACTGACTTATCACCCACTGCCGTATCTGCCCGGCCCGGAAGACGAATACCTGTTGAAAACCCCCTGGCGAATTGAACTTGAACTACAAACCGACCAGGAAAAGACGATGGTCGTCGGGCTGGACCTGTACGGCGATATCATCCTCGGGCGGGGAGAAAGCCAGGAAGGGCGCATCATCCTTGACCTTGAACCCTACGGTGCAAAAGAACTGGGGATTTCACGCGAGCATCTGATGCTGCGGCCCTCTGAGCAGCGCCTTTTTGCCATCGAGCAGGGCAGCACTAACGGCACCACGATCAACGGCGTATCCGCCGGGAGGGGGATCGTGATCGAGCTTCACAACGACGACCTGCTGGCCCTGGGAAACATGATTCTGATTCTGCGGATCATCAAAATGCCCGACACCGATCCTGATCAGAGAAGCGTAATCTTCTAACAAAAGGGGGAGCATCGGCTCCCCTCTTTTGACTCATCCAATCACGTGAATATAACCTATCTTATTGTTTCTCTTCGGTGTCTGCTTTCGCCTTGATCCTGGCGACTGTCTCTTTGTCTGATGGGAAAGAACCAGCCTCGACCAGCCGGTCGATCAGGTCAAGCCAGAACGGTTCGACCTTGAAGACCTCTTCAAAGACGGTGAGCGCCTCGTCAAGATGACCATGCTTGGCGAGAGTAGTCGCATACCAGAACTGGGGTTCACGCGTCCCGACGGCCAGGCCGCGCAGATTCGAATAACATTTCTTTGCCTCGTCAAGATTGCCGACTTCGACGGCATAGGTCGCCTGAGCGTGTAACTCATAGCCGCGCTGAACGGTCAGCAAGCGGCGGAGATCGATCAACGGGTGTTTGCTGTCGTCGACTCGCAGATCAGTGATCATCCTGCGGTCTATCGGATCATCGGAGCCGGGAACGACGAGCAGGGCCGCCGACTGCTTGCCACGCACATCACCACCGGCATCCTCACCTGCCTCCAGCACGCGGAGCAGCCGCTCGCTAAAATCGCCGATGTCATCCGCGACCGCCCTCTTGTACGCGTCGACCATCGCCTCCAGGACTTCTTCGCCCCCTAGTAGATTCCCCTGGACGCTGAACTGGTCGCCAGTGATATGCCCCGCATAAGCCACACATTTTTCGCCGGTGTGGGCGACCACCTGCCCCCGTTTGTCGATCATCGCCACCTGACGTTCGGCGCTGCGCGGATCGGCGGCCACCATCGCCGCGACGGTCTGTTCGGCAGTTTTGCCCGCCCGCATCATATCCAGCCCCAGGCTACCATAGATCGCATCGACCTGGGCCTGGATGACGACCGCCCCAATTCCTCGTTCGATCCAGGGGGTGAGCGAGCCAACGGCGAACCAGTGGCTCTGAACAGCTATTCCAAATTGACCAGTTTTTTTATGCCTGGCTACGATACTGTAGGTATTGACCATCGCAGTCATCAATACTTCCCCCCCTGTATTTTTGAGAGCAAAAAGGTTCCCAATCCCGATGCATATCGTCTCATGACTTGGCTATTCGCGCAAGTGTCCCATCCGATCTACAAAGGCGGATCAAAGACACCCGACCACTGCGCTTCGGCGATGATATGGCCCTGCATGGCGTCGAGAATCTCGCCCGGCGTGGCATCGGGCGGCACGTCGAGAACGATATCGAGGGCATAGACAGCGATCACATAACGATGCTGTTCGGGCGGGCAGGGGCCATCATAGCCGATCAACCTGACCGGCGAACCGCCGGGGAACACTGCCCCAGGGCCCTCATACCGGGCGAAATCGTTGCTCCCCTGCATCGCCCCACCCTCCAGGGCAACTCCGGCGGGAACGCCTTCGCCAAAGCCAGTGGTGTCGGGCGGGATATTGTAGACGATCCAATGAACAAACCCGGCGCTCACCGATGCCCCCATCGCCATATCAGCGTCGGGATCGACCATAAACAGGAGCAGGCTGGCCGCATCCGGCGGCACATTCGACCAGCTAACAGCCGGTGACACGTTATCGCCAAAACACGAGTGGCGATCAGGGATCGCGGCACCGTTTCCAAACGAGGGCGAGGAAACGGCAAACAAGCCGCTTGGTTCTCCGGTCGATTCGGGTTCGGCTGCCGGGTCTTCGGGCTGAGTGATGGCTTCTTCAGCCGGAGATTCTGTCGACGGTAAGGCCGGTTCTTCTACCGGTTCAACAACGGCGCCCGGCGGTGGCTCATCAACTGCGGGTGCGGCTGATCCACACCCGGTTACCAGCACGGCGGCAAATATTACTATCGCCAACAGCATCAATGAACGTTTCATTCTTTCCACTTTCTTATCTATCACTACTGCGGGCAATTTATCCCCGGCGCTGAAGCACCGGGCTAAATAACGGTATCGAACCCCGGTAGAGAGACGATTTCCAGTCGTAGGGCCGCCCCCACGAGACGGGATCGGGATTTGTAATACATCTGAAAGATCGGATTAGCAGGACACGCTAGGCCGCACGACCGGATTCGATGGCATCGAGCCAGGCGTAGAGATCGGTTGAGCGGAGCTGATTCAGCCAGCGGCGGGCTTCTTCACAGGCGGCATACCACTCCGACGGGCGAGACTGCATCCCCAGCGAACGATACGCCTCCAGACGGCGCAGCGCAATCTCGGCCTCGGTACGCCGCCAGCCCAGCCCGGCAAGCTGACCCAGTGCCCGGTCGTAGTAACCGACGGCCCCGACTGCATCGTTTTGCCCCAGGCAGGATTCGGCCAGAAGCCGGTAGGATTCGGCGAGATGGGCCACATTGATCGACGGTTCGACCAGCGGCAAAGTCTCCTCGACCAGCGCGGCGGCATCCCGGTACCGGGTCCGGGCGAGCATCATATCAGCCGCTGCAAGGAGCGCCGCATTTCGATCAAGGAACATCGCCTCCCGGTCAAAACCTTCTGCCGCCGAGCGATACAATCTCTGCGAATCCTCCCAGCGCCCGACCCAGGCCAGCGCCGCCGCTTGCAGCATTTCACGATGGGGCCAGGGCCAATCGAAACGGGGCAGCGCCTCAAGTGCCAGCGACCGCGCCTTTTCGCCGTTACCGAGCGCGGCCAGCGCATACGCTTCGACGAGTTTGAACCGCGCCGGGAGATCGCCGGGCAGCGCGACTTCTTTCATCTCGCCAACGACATCGCCCACAGCCTGGGAATAGCCAACCCGGTCGGTTTCGAGCCAGGCGTAGAGCATCAGTTCACGGGCATATAAGCCGGGGATATTCAAGCGCCCGCGAGAGGACTCGATCACGGCCTGAGTGGTCAGGTCAAGGGCAGTGGAGAGATACCCCAACCAGTGCAAATTGGCAGAAGCAGCATAATAGCCAATGACCACCCGCCACAGGCGTTCGTCCAACGCATCGATAAGTTCGGCCAGGATGGGGAGGGAATCGAGGGCGAGGGTATAGTCCGAGCGGAAATAAGCCTCGTTGAAGGTCACGAAGCAGGAGACGAGCGCCGATTTTCCCTCGGATTCGAGACGGGGATATTCACCGTCAAGCCATTGTCTCAAGGCAGGCACCGAACGACCTCCAAAAACCAACAACCATCAGGGCGAGGTGCAGACTATCGCAAAAAGGCGGTGCGGGATAGAGAGCGGATCGGCGGGGAACCGGTCGGCGAGCATGGCCGCGTGTTCGGAGTCGAATTGTTCAATCCGTTCGGGGGATAACATCACACCGATCCCGGCACTGGCCCTGACCCGGCCTCGCCAGGCTTCATGAGAATACTCGACCGGCACATCACATGAAAAGGTTTCGATATCGACGAAACCAGCCATCTGGATATCGGGCAGGGCGTGGGCGTGAATGCCATGGCCGTTCGATCCACCCCAGGCCGGACTGACCTCCAGGACCATCTGCTCGGATGCCTCGACGACATTCCCGGGCAGCGGCAGCCAGTCGAAATGGGCGATGACCAATCGCCCACCCGGTACCAGCAGATGCCGGCACGATCTGGCAACCACCGGGCCATCGAACCAGTGCCAGCACTGCCCGGCGATCACACAATCAAAGGAGGCCGTTTTGTATGGGAACTGCTCGGCTTTACCGGTGACATACTGCGCCGGTTGACCGGCATCCTGACCCAGATGATGGGCAGCCCGGAGCATCGGGAAGGAATGATCGAAGCCGACGACAGAGCAGCCGCGCCGGGCCAATGCATTGGCAATCGTCCCGGTGCCGGTGCCCAGATCGAGAATGGCCTGATCGGGCTGGCCGATGCCATAAGGAGCCAGTCGATCATAGAGTTGATCGGGGAAACCGGCGCGGTAGGTAACATAATCGTTGACCGTTGGGCCAAAATCGGCGGCCTTCATCATCTCTGCAGCCTCTCCTCCTGATACAATCAACCGGGGTGAGCCATACTCCTGCCCCACCCCAGCCTTGTTCCTTTCAAGTAAGATGATACGTCAAATCAGTAGGCCCTTGAGAAATACGCCTGGCCGAAGGCCGGTTCTCCGCAGACCGTACACTTTTGGCCTTTGGGATTCCACTCCTCGTTTTTGTCGAGCGGGAAGCAGCGTGAGGTCGCTTTGGTTTCCTCTTTGATTCTATCCTCACATTCCGGTTTGCCGCAGTGCCAGATCAATGCCCAGCCGTCCTCGACGATCTTCTTCATCTCGTCGTAGGATTTGGCCTCATGGAGATTCTCGTCTCTAAAGGCGGTGGCCTGCATCAGCATATTGCGCTGGATCAGGTTCAGGCGGCGGGTGATCTTGGGGATCAGGTTATCACGCGAGACGGCCTGTTTGCCCTCTTTGCCAGGCACATCACGCCGGGCGAGCATCACCGAGTTCTTCTCCAGGTCGCGCGGGCCGATCTCCATGCGGAGCGGCACACCGCGCATCTCCCAGTCATTCATCTTGAAGCCGGGGGTCAGCCCTTCACGCTCGTCGATCTTGACGCGGATGCCAACACTGATCAGCGGCTCGCAGATGTCGAGCACCGCTTCCATGACGTTCTTTTTCTCCTCGTCGCTGCGGTAGATCGGGATGACGACAAGCTGGATCGGGGCCAGGCGCGGCGGCAGCCGGAGGCCCTGATCGTCGCCATGCGCCATGATAATCGCGCCGACCATGCGGGTGCTCATCCCCCAGGAGGTCGTCCAGCAGAACTGCTGCTCATTCTTTTCGTCGGTGTACTTAATATCGAAGGTCCTGGCGAAATTCTGGCCGAGATCGTGCGAGGTGCCCGCCTGGAGCGCCCACTTGTTACCCATCATCGCCTCGATGGTATAAGACGCCACTGCCCCGGCGAAACGCTCCTGGTCGCTCTTACGGCCTTTGATCACCGGGATCGCGGCCTCGTTGATCGCGAAGTCGGCATACACGTCGAGCATGCGCAGGGTTTCCTGGACGGCTTCCTCCTGTGTGGCGTGGGCGGTGTGCCCCTCCTGCCAGAGAAATTCAGAGGTTCGCAGGAACAGGCGGGTGCGCATCTCCCAGCGAACGACGTTGGCCCACTGGTTGATCAGCAGCGGCAGGTCGCGGTGTGACTGAATCCACTGCGAAAACATGTGGCCGATGACCGTCTCGGAGGTTGGGCGCACGACCAGCGGCTCTTCAAGCTCCTTACCACCGCCATGCGTGACGACGGCGAGTTCGGGAGCAAACCCTTCGACGTGCTCCGCCTCTTTCTCGATGAAGCTCATCGGAATGAAGAGCGGGAAATAGGCATTCTGATGGCCGGTTGCTTTGAAACGCTTGTCAAGCTCGCCCTGAATGTTCTCCCAGAGCGCATAACCGTAGGGCTTGATCACCATGCAGCCGCGCACCGGACCGTAATCGGCGAGATCGGCCTTCTGGACGACATCGGTATACCAACGGGAATAGTCTTCCTGGCGCGGGGTTACACCGACACTGCCCTTAGTCGACTTTTCCACCTGATTCTCAGTATTCTTCTCTTCTTCCTTTTTGGGCTTTTCCTGTGGTTTCGCCTTTTTGTCTTGCGATGCCATGCCGGCTTCCTCTCTTAGAAACTGGTTTCCTGCTTCCAGCTAGAAGCGTCATCCTCTTATTGGTATTGCATGACCCTAGTTTAGCGTGAACTCCGTTTACGAGAAAGTGCTATTAACAGGCAACTCACCAGGAGACTACATACCCAGGTTCAAAACCTGCCCCTGTTGCGGCGTTCATCGCCACAGGTTATACTCACGCCGCTGGAATCCAGCAAATTCGACCGGCAGGCCATTCTCCGCCTGCCTGGTGACAGAAAAGGAGATCGTAGCAGATGCCATTAGAACCTGAAGTGAAACAAGCACTCATCAAGGATTACGGCACGCACGAAAAAGATACCGGCTCATCACAGGTGCAGATCGCGATTCTGACCAAACGAATCGAAGACCTGATCGAACACCTGAAGGTGCATAAGCACGATGAGCACACCCGGCGTGGGCTTCTCAAGCTGGTCGGGCGGCGGCGCCGCCTGCTGGCTTACCTTCGCCGAACCCAACCTGACGAATACAAGGCATTGATTCAACGGTTGGGACTGCGTCGCTAGAACCGGTCAGAGCACCGGAAACAATCGACGTAAAACTCTTGCGAGTAGAGAGAAGCCAGTGCTTGAAACAAGTATTTGCCCCTCTACTCGCTTGTTGTTTCGGTAAGAGTCATTATACTTGACTCAGAAAGCCTGGAGTTGCAGGCATTGGAAAACTCTATCAAGAGAGCAGCACGGTGAGAATAGTGAGGAACTCACCCACAAAAGACCGGGGATTTCTGCTTTCTTGATATCGATTTCCAGTTCCTGACCTCCGGGCAGCGGAGATGCACCATCGAAATGGCTGCATCATCATTATTGCTATGGAGGCAATTTAACAAATGACAGAAAATAAACGCTACATGGTTGCCATGGGATCGCACGACCTTGTCGTCGAGACCGGCAAGCTGGCCCAGCAAGCTGGCGGCGCGGTGACCGTTCGCGAAGGCGATACAATGATTCTCGCCACCGCGACGATGTCGACCCACCCCCGCCAGGGCATCGACTTTTTCCCTCTCAGTGTGGATCTCGAAGAACGAATGTATGCCGCCGGACGTATTCCGGGCGGCTGGTTCCGCCGCGAAGGTCGGCCCCCGGTAAGCGCGATTCTCGTCGCGAGAATGACCGACCGGCCCCTGCGCCCGTTGTTCCCCAAAGACCTGCGCAACGAAGTCCAGGTGATCCTGACTTCCCTTTCGCATGACCAGGAACACCAGCACGATATCGTATCGATCAATGCCGCAAGCGCCGCGCTGCATATCTCGGATGTCCCGTGGGAAGGGCCAATCGGCGCGGTGAGAGTGGGCCTGATCGGGGATCAGTTCGTCATCAACCCGACTTACAGCCAGATGGAGGAATCGCGGCTCGACCTGAAGCTGGCCGGTTCCGCCGACGCGATCATGATGGTCGAGTGCGCCGCCAATGAAGTCGGCGAAGCGATGATGGTCGAGGCGCTGCAGTTCGGGCACGAAGCGATCCAACCCTTCATCAGACTGGTCGAGATGATGCGCGAGGAGATCGGCAAGCCAAAGCGCGATTACGAGGTGAAGGAAGTTGACCAGGTGTTGTACGACGAAGTCGAAGTGCGCGTCAAGGAGCAGGTTCAGAATATCCTGCAATCCTACTACGACCGCGACGAGCGCAACGCCGAACTCGAAGACCTGCGCGAGCAGGTGGTAGTCGAGTATACCGACGAAGAAACAGAACTGGCCGAACGGCTGGCCCAGGTACGCAGCGCGATCAGCAGTGTGATCAAGCAGGAAATCCGCGCCCGCATCCTGGAAGAAGGCGTCCGGCCCGATGGTCGTGACTATGTGACCATTCGCCCGCTGTCGGCGGAAGTCGGCATAATCCCCCGCACGCACGGATCGGGATTGTTCTCACGAGGAGAAACCCAGGTATTGAGCCTGGCAACGCTCGGCACCCCGCGCGAGGCGCAGGAGTTCGACGGCCTCGAACCGGTCACGTCGAAGCGTTATCTCCACCACTACAATTTCCCGCCCTACTCCACCGGCGAAACCTGGTTCCTGCGTGGGCCGAAGCGCCGCGAGATCGGGCACGGGATGCTGGCCGAAAACGCCATGATCCCGGTTCTGCCCGACAAGGAAGAGTTCCCCTACACGATTCGCGTCGTCAGCGAAGTGATGAGTTCGAACGGCTCGACCTCGCAGGCTTCGATCTGCGCCAGCACGCTGGCCCTGATGGATGCCGGTATCCCGATCAGCAAGCCGGTGGCGGGGATCGCCATGGGCCTGATCACCGATGGCGAACGGAATGCCATTCTGACCGACATCCAGGGAATGGAAGATCATCTCGGCGATATGGACTTCAAGGTCGCCGGTACGCGGGACGGGATCACCGCCCTGCAAATGGACATCAAGATCAAAGGGCTGTCCAACGAGATCATGGCGCAGGCGCTTCAGCAGGCCAATGATGCCCGGATGCAAATCCTGGACGTGATGCAGGCCGCCATCGCCGAACCGCGCGCCGACCTCAGCCCTTATGCCCCACGCATGATCACCATGCACATCGATATCGACAAGATTCGCAACGTGATCGGTAAGGGCGGCGAGACGATCCGCGCGATCCAGACGGAAACGGATACGAAGATCGACATCGAGGACGACGGCACGGTTTACATCGCCAGCCCCGATGGCGATAAAGCAATGGAAGCCCGCGCACGCATCGAGGCGCTGACCGAATCACCCGAAGAAGGGCGCATCTACACCGGGAAGGTCGTACGCATCGAAAACTACGGCGTGTTCGTCGAGATACTCCCCGGCCTGGACGGGATGGTTCACGTGAGCCAGCTCGACACTATCCGGGTTGAGAAGCCAAGCGACCTAGTCAACCTGGGCGACGAGATCATGGTGATGGTCACCAAGATCGAGAACGGCAAAATCCGGCTGAGCCGACAGGCCGTGCTTGAAGGCTGGTCACTCGAAGAGGCGCAAAGCCACGACCGTGGCAGCAGCAGCGGTGGTGGCGGCGGCAGCCGGAACCGGAGCGGCGGCGGTGGCAACCGTGGACGCAGCGGCGGTGACCGCAGCGGCGGCGACCGGAACCGGAGCGGCGGCGGCCAACGCCGGTAGTCAACAACAATCATCACAGGACCCGAAGCGATTCGGGTCCTTTTTGTTTTTGATCAGGATTTTTCGACTCCGCCCCGGAGAACTCGTATAATCGACTGACGATACATTCTCATTCAGCCAACAGATGAACAAACTGCGATGACCATCTGGAACACGATCCAAGAATTTGTCAGCCGACCAAGGAACCTGGCAATCGCCATCGGGGTTTTGCTTGGGATTTGCCTGCTGCTGTTCATCAGGTCCCGGCAGGTGTGGAGCAGCAGGCGGGCGTTCGGCTATGACGTTTACCACGCCGATCAGCTCCGGCTCCGGCTGCGGCGCTGGATGCGGATCGGGATGCTGGGCCTCCTACTGGTTGGAGCAGTGTACCTGTGGCAGTTGTTCCGCCCAAAATCAATGGCCGAAGTCCCGGCACAGAGCATCGCCGAACCGGCAGAAGCACTGGCCGAAACGCACATCATCATCCCCCATCTCGCCATCGACACCACATTGATCGAAGCGCCCTTTGTCGCCCGGCAGTGGGATATCTCACGGCTGAAGGAGGAAGTTGCCCACCTCGAAGGCACAGCCTATCCCGGCGAACCGGGGAATATCGTACTGGCGGGTCACGTCACCATCCCTAATGCGGGCTGGGGGCCGTTCAAAGACCTGGAAACGCTCCAACCGGGGGCCAAAATCTATCTCGAACGAGGCCCGGAAACCTGGACATATGAAGCCGCCGAAGTGAGCTACGTAGAGCCAACCGACGTCCATGTCGCATTTCCCACCCAGGACTCGCGCCTGACGCTGATCACCTGCGCCGGGTGGAGCGAGATTCTCCAGAACTACGCCCTGCGTATCGTCGTCGTCGCCTTCCCGGTGGAATAGCATTTTTTAGCGAACTTGTCCTTACCTACCCGGTCAGCTAGAATCGCATACAGATAATTGTAACCGTGTATACATGGGTTGTGAGGTGTTGTGGAGGATATGGAGCAAGAAGTACCAGGAACAACAAACAGATCGACGGTGCGATGGAATCAGACGACGAAAGTCGTTATCTTTGTCCTTCTGGTCATCCTAGCGGGGCTGGCATTCTACTTCTTCCGGATCATCTTCGTACCGCTGATTATCGGTGCGATTATGGCCTACGTTTTCTCACCGGTTGTTCAATTCCTGAACAAGAAACTGCGCATCCCGTACGGGCTGGCAACCGGTATCGTCTACCTGATCCTGCTGGCGATTGTCGTCACGCTGCCCGTCTCTCTCTTTCCCTGGATATCTAAACAGGTGCTTTTCCTGAGAGACGAATTTATCGGCTTTGTCGCCTACCTCGATTCGATCAGCACGGACACGGTTCAATTTCTGGGCTTTGAACTGCTGGTCGGTGACATCGTTGATGAAGTAACCCGCGCTATCACCGACCTAATCACCGAGATGGCGACCGTGTCGCTTGAAGTGGTTTTTTCAGCGGCAGAAATACTGCTGCTGGTCATCTTTACTTTCCTGATCGGCTTCTACCTGACAAAAGACTCCGAGAAGTTCATCGACTGGTTCACAGGGCTGGTTCCCGACGAGTACCGGAAAGACATCAGCCTGCTGTTCAATGAAATCGACGCAGTCTGGTCGGCGTTCTTCCGGGGACAGCTCATCCTCGCGCTGATTGTATCGGTCATCCTGACCGCCGTCGCCTCGATCCTTGGCCTGCCCCAGCCGATCCTGTTGGGCGTGCTCGGCGGATTGCTGGAGTTCCTGCCCAGCATCGGGCATGGTATCTGGATGGTGGTTGCCTCGGTGCTGGCAATAGTCGAGGGGTCAAGCTGGATACCCGTCTCGAATTTCATATTCATGCTGATCGTCATCGGCGTGCATATCGCCTATACCCAGTTCGACCTGAACTTCCTGATCCCCCGGATCATCGGGCGGCAGGTGCATCTCCACCCAATGATCGTAATCATCGGGATCATCATCGGCGCACAGGTGGGCGGCGTACTGGGAGTCGCGCTGGCCTCACCGACCATCGCCTCGGCGCGCATCATAGGACGGTATGTCTACGCATTACTCTTCGATATGAATCCCTTTCCAATGGTCGGCCCGCCTTCCGCGCCCGCAAAACAGCGCCAGGAACAGGCCGAGTTACTGGCGACCCAGGAACCCGCTTCGCTGCCTACCATTCCCTCACCCAGTGAGGCGTTACAGAAAATCCGGTACCGTCGACGAAAAAACCCTGCCGAACACGATTGTGAGGAAGGTGTCGAAGAGGCCACCGATTTTGAACAGCAGCCAGGAGCGGAGTGATCATGATGAGCGCGTTTGCAGAAAAGCTACAGTTCAGAGAAGGTCAGGCTGATGATTGGCCCGCCGTGTCGCGCATTACCGATGCGGCCCTGGAGGGCCACGATTATATCGATCAGTCTATCTGGGAAATGTGGACGTCCGATTCACCCGGCACGGTGATCGCGGCGACATACAATGAACACATCGTCGGGTTTGGGCGGGTCACACTATTGGGACCAGCCGAGTGGTGGATCGAAGGGCTGCGCGTTCACCCCGATTTACAGGGCAAAGGCGTCGCCGCCGCAGTGACCGATCAGCTACTGGCATGGTTCAAACAGCACGGTGATGGCATTCTCCGGTTGGCAGCAGAAAACACGAACGAAGCCATTGTCACGATCGCCGAGCAGAACGGGTTCCGGCATACCGTCAGCTACCACCTGATGGAAGCCGCCCCTACCCTGGCCGACTACAGCAGCTTCAAAGTCCTGGAATCGCAAAACCTAGACCTGCTCCACAATTACCTGCGGCACTCGCCGATGTATCGCATCAACCACTTTGCGGAACGGTACCAGCGGCTTTACTATCTCACCAAAGAGCGCCTGGCCGACTATCTCGCAGACGATCAGCAGGTTCACACACTGGGATGGAAACAGATGGATCAGCTTCAGGGCGTTGCGATCCTGTTCCTCACTCCGCCCGAAGGACGCAAGGTCGACGAAGACGCGCTCTACATCGGCTACCTTGACGCCGTCGACGACACGACACTGACATCCATGATGATGGCTTTGCGCGGGCTGGCCGCCAAACGTGGAAACAGCAAGCTCACCTGGCAAATGGCCTCCGGTTTTGGCCTTGACGGGGCTGCGGCCAAGGCCGATCTGGAAGCAGTGTGGAGCACTGACGAATCACTATGGCTTTTCGAACTTCCTATTCGATAAGCCCCGGCATCCATAAAAATCTAAACAGGAGAGAGAACAATGTCTAACCATGACAGCGACGAAATGGGAGACCTGGAGATCATCGCAGAAACTGCAAACTATGCCGTCCTGGTCGGCACCGACGCCGACGGCGAACAGATATACAACATCGAACTGGGAACGGTCACCATTCACCTCTTCGAAGAGGAATGGGAAGAGATGGTCAGCCTGATCAGGCAGGCAGCCAGTTCGTCCTGACCTTCTCCGCTTTCCTTCCGGCAGCAAAAGCCACCGTCATACAGCAACCGGTGGTGTATAATGATCTTATAACCACAATGGCTGTTCTTGAGACTGTTGGTATCCGTCGTACAAGAACCGGCTGAAAGCGTGCTGTAGTTCAACCTGTATTCACCTTATTTATGCCACCCTAGTGATATATCGAGATAGAAACGAATGACATCACAAGACTCACCCAAAGTAACTCCGGAAGAACTGCTGGCAAAAGCCAAAAAACCGGCTGAGGATGCGCTGCGCCTCCACCCGTTCTACCGGGGAAAGATTCAGACGGCGCTGCGCTGCCAGATTCGTGACTTCCGGGATTTTGCAATCTGGTACACGCCCGGCGTCGCGGCTTCGTGCCGGGCGATTGTCGAAGACCCGGAGCTGATCTACCAGCATACCAGCAAGTGGAACACGGTGGCCGTCGTCTCCGACGGCACGCGGGTGCTGGGCCTGGGCGACATCGGCCCGAAAGCCGGGCTGCCGGTAATGGAAGGCAAAAGCCTGCTGTTCAAATACCTGGGCGGCGTCGACTCCTTCCCGGTCATGCTCGACACGAAAGACCCGGAAAAGATCATCGACACCGTGTTGATGCTCCAACCCACCTTTGGCGGGATCAACCTGGAAGATATCTCGCAGCCGAAGTGCTTCCAGATTCTCGACACACTGCGCGAAAAGGCCGAGATACCGGTCTGGCATGACGACCAGCAGGGCACGGCGTGCGTGACACTGGCCGGATTGATCAATGCCCTTCAGGTCGTCGGCAAGAAGATCGACGAGGTGCGCATCTGTTTCGTCGGTGCGGGGGCGGCGAATATCGCCTGCTCACGGTTGATCTTCGCCTACGGCGCACAGCCTGAGAACTGCATCATGGTCGACATCGACGGGACACTGGGCAAACACCGCGACGATATCTACCAGCGCCGGGTCGAAATGACCCAGCAGTGGCGGATGTGCGAGGTCACCAACCGGGAGGGGATCATCGGGGGGACGGCGGAAGCGATGCGCGGCGCGGATGTCGTGATTGCGCTGTCTGCACCAGGGCCGGGGACGATCAAACCGGAATGGGTGAGCACGATGGCAAAAGACGCGATACTCTTCGCCTGCGCCAACCCGATCCCCGAAATCTGGCCCTGGGAAGCACAGGAAGCCGGGGCAGTGATCGTCGCCACCGGGCGCAGTGACTTCGACAACCAGGTCAACAACTCGCTGGGCTTCCCCGGCATCTTCCGGGGCACGCTCGACGTGCGGGCCAGCACGATCACCGACGAGATGGCAATCGCCGCCGCGACGGAACTGGCCGGTATCGCCACGAAAGAGGGGCTGTCGACCAACCAGATTCTCCCACCAATGGATAACCCGGAAGTCCACCCCCGGATGGCGGCAGCGGTCGCAATGAAGGCCATCGAGCAGGGAATTGCCAAACTCGAAACGACTTATGAAGAGGAATTCAAGTTCGCCTCTGAAATAATCAAAACATCACAGGAGATGACTCAACTTCTCATGCGCGAGGGGTTCATCCCCGCAGCGGAGTAGACGCCTCGATGTCCTGCTGACCGCCATGAAAGCGGCGCTGTCGGCTTATAACTATCTACTGATGCCGGGGTGACAATCAATCCTAAGTTGAATAGAAAAAGGGACGACTTATACGTGAGTCGTCCCTTTTGACACATTATCTACTGCATCACTAATAGGCGTTCTTGTTTCCAGATGATCGCGTGATCATCTGCAAGATCGTCCGGACGATGATCTTGATGTCAAGCCACAGTGACCAGTTCTCAACGTACCATAGATCGTACTTGGTGCGCTCTGCAATCGACGTATTGCCCCGCAGCCCATTCACCTGCGCCCAGCCGGTCATCCCGGCTTTTTCACGGTGGCGATCCATGTAGCGGGGGATGCTCTGGCGGAACTTTTCGACATAAACCGGGCGCTCTGGCCTCGGCCCGACCAGGCTCATCTCGCCCAGCAGCACATTGATCAACTGTGGGAACTCGTCGATATTGGAGCGGCGTATGAACATCCCGATCCGGGTGCGGCGTGGATCGTCCTTGACCGTCCAGCCCGGCCCGTCTTTTTCGGCATCCGGGCGCATCGAGCGGAACTTGACCATCTGGAAAGGCAGCCCATCGAGGCCCATCCGCTTCTGGCAGTAGAATACCGGCCCCTCTGACTCAAGTTTGATAACCAGCGCAACCAGCATAAAGAACGGGGAGATGGCGATCAGCCCCAGGCTGGCCCCCAGCACGTCCATCGCACGTTTCAGGCTCAGTTTCCAGCCGCGCAGTTGAATATCACGCACATTCAGCAGGGGGATACCACCCAGGTCGTCAATCGTGACACCGGTAGTGATGAACTCGAACACGTCAGGGAAGATTTTGATCGCCACGCTTCCGCGCTGGCACATACTGACCAGCCGGACGATCTCGTGGCGGTCGGTTCCTTCAGTGGGAGCGATGATCACTTCCTGGATATCGTTGTTTTCGAGGATTTCGGGTAGTTCCTCCGTCATACCGAGGATCGGTGCACCGGCCAGTTCCGTCGCGCCACCAGTGCCGTTGACCACGCCGACCAGTTCATAGCCCAGGTAGGGCGACCACTGGATTTTCTGAACAATCGCCTGCGCCGATTCGCCGGAACCAACAACGACCACCCGGTCGCGCCCGATGCCGCGCATGCGCATCCGGTGCCAGACCCGGCGGTGAAGTTCGCGGCCAAGTGCGATCAAAACGACGCTGAACAACCACGCATAGAGCACCATCGCCCTGGGGAAATCGAGTTCGAAAATAGTGTTCTTGAAGGTCAGCGCCGAGATCGCAACGGTGAACATGGTGCCGATGCTGACAGCAGCGAAAATCGAGGAGGTTTCGTCGACGCGGGAAGCGGCCCGCGCGATGTGATACAAACGGGAGAAATAGAACACCGCCAGGATGCTGATCACCTGCACCAGCATCATCGGCAAATAGGTCAGCAGGCCGGGGCGCTCGACGAGTTCGTTGGGGAACGGAATGGCAATCCGCAGCCGGTAGGCAAACACGAACCCGGCGATACTCATCAGCGCATCGAGGGCCACTTTGGAAACAATATATAATGTCCGGACTCGCTTTTGTCCCATAGTGCCAGTTAGAACCCAACTGCGGCTTATCGCCGCTGCTTATGAACTTACGCTGCTTTTCCGGTGGGAGTCATTATTTCGGGCCAGAGTTTTGGGCCGCCCATCAAGCCAATCGAGACAAGAACCGCTAGGTGGACAGGCAGTGCCGTCGCCGCCCGGTAGTGTTTGCGATAGAACAGCAGAAACGCACGCACGAATTCAAACTGCGCGCGTTTGCTTTTACGGCTGGCGGCCCGTTTGACGTGTAAGACTTCGACACCGGGATAGTAGATGATCTTATAGCCCACCTCACCGATCCGCTTACACCAGTCGAGGTCTTCGCCGTACATGAAGAATGTCTCATCCATCAGACCGACACGATCTATCGCCTCGCGACGGAGCATCATGAACGCGCCAACCACCGATCCCACCTCGGCAGTCTCGTTTTCGTCGAGATAGGTCAGGTTGTAGCGGCCAAACACCCGGCTTTTCGGAAACAGCTTCGAAAAACCGATCATCCGCCAGAAAGACACATCGACAGTCGGCAGGCTGCGGCGGCAGGCCAGATCGAGATTACCGTCGGGCATGACGAGCTTCGGCCCGGCAACGCCGATCTCCGGATGATCGTCCATATAGGCGAGCATCCGGGCCAGGGCATCGGGGGGCAGCTCGGTATCGGGGTTGAGGAGCAGTGCATAACGCGGCGATCCAGCCGCCGCAGTATCACTGCCCGGTTCGTCTCGATACCCCAGCGCCCGCAAACCCAGGTTATTCCCGGCAGGATAGCCGACATTGCCCTGCCCGCTGATCAATTCAACCTGGGGGAACTCTCCGGCGACCATCTCTGCGCTGTCATCGGTCGAGCCGTTGTCGACCACAACGACCGAGTAAGAGAAGTCGCCATCGCTGGAGAAAACAGTCTCCAGGCAGCGGCGCAGATAGTCACGAGTATTCCAGTTAACGATGATTATTCCAAGATCGTTCATCTGGCGCGATTTTAGCATGCTGATCATACGGTGACAAGGGATTTCGCCAGGAACACCCCACATAGTGTGGGGTCAATACCATGCCGTTCCCGGCGAGAATGTAAGGTGATTGTTACAACGGAAACGGAACTACCGATCAAAAACCGGGTTATTATGTAAAAGTAACTTGCTGGTAGTTCGTTGATCCTAATCCATTGTGCATTTAAAACGAATCAACGGATATCATCGTATAATGCAATAGATGGATACTGGTATAAAGTAGTGGTAACGATTATGAGCCAGAGAAGTGCGTCCGAAAGTCATGAGCAAAGCGCCATCATTGCCGGAATCGCTTTCACCCTGCTGTTTATATTAAGCATCGTGATCGTGATATCGATCTTTGTAGGTGGATAACCAGGATTGCTCAACCATACTGACAGATTGGTGAATCGTCACTTAAGCTGATCGTTCCCCCGCAGGCCGGGGTTCAGTTCATGCTGCCCCGTTTCCACACCTGAGCCGCGCTATTCAACTTCGCTTTTAGCCAGTGCCCTTCTTCTGGCCCGGTTCAACAGGCGGCGATAGCGCCGTTTGTCTCTTCGAGTAGGCCGCCTGGCCCAGCAGGTGGTGATCTTCCCTTCTGTCGTCAGGTTGACCGATACCCGCCCATCGGAAAGCAGGACATCTGTTTCAAGGAGCCGTTCAATCTCTTTATGAAGCAGGTTTGAGGAAACTTCAAGCAGCATTTCTTCTGTCACCATTGTTTGCCCCCTTCCCCCCTACGACAGTATACACCAAATACCCGATCTATGCAGTCGGCAGTGTTTTCAGCGGCGCCCCCTGAAGGGCCGACCGCATCGCCTGCCGGTCATCCCAGGGATATTCGACGGTGCCAAAACACATCGACTGCTCGTGTCCTTTTCCACAGGCGATCACAATGTCGCCCGGCGCGGCCATTCGTACAGCCTCGAAAATCGCCCTACCCCGGTCGGGGACGCGCCAGAAGGTTTCACCCTCTTTTCCTCCCGATTCTGCCATCGTTCCGGCGGTGGTCGCGAGTATCTCATCCAGTGATTCGGTGCGCGGGTCTTCGGCGGTGATCACGGTCAGGTCAGCCAGTTCGGCGGCGATCTGGCCCATCATCACCCGCTTGGCCGGGTCGCGCAGACCGGCGCAGCCGAAAACCGCGATCACGCGGCCTTCCGGGGGGATCATCAGCCGGGCGGCACGGAGCGCCTGCTTCAATGCATTGGGCGTGTGGGCAAAATCGACGATCGCCAGGAAGTCCTGCTCCTCGTCGATGCGCTCCATCCGCCCGGAGATGGCGTCAACCGCTTCGATCCCGGCTTTGATTTGATGAAGGGGAATGTCGAGACTATAACACGCGCTCACCGCCGCCAGAATGTTGCTGACGTTGAAATCGCCGACCAACGCCGATTGAATGTTCACCATACCGCCGTCAGGCAGCGCGATCTCGATGCCGGTCGAGGCGGGCCGATAATCGACCTGTTTCACGGAGATGTCGGCCTTTTGCTCAGGTAAAAGCGAATAACTCAGGTGACGGTCGGCGGGAATATCGAGCAGGAAACCAGCGTTGGGGCCATCGTCAAGATTGACCACCGACGTTTTCGGCATACCCGGTTTTCGAGTACCGGCCATCAGGTGATGGAACAGCATCGCCTTCGACTCGCGATAGTGCTCCCAGGTGCCGTGAAAATCGAGATGTTCGTGCTGAATATTGGTGACGACCGCCAGATCGAAATCACAGGCAGAGACGCGGTGCTGGGCCAACCCGTGCGAGGTCGCCTCCAGGACGCAGTGCGTCAGCCCGGCCTCGACCATCCGGGCGAGGTACATCTGGATTTCGGGCGCGGGCGGGGTAGTGACATGCAGGCCGGTCGGCATCTCCTCATCGCCGATCACCGCCTTGATCGTACTGATCATCCCGGCGCGGAGTCCGGCTTTTCGCAGCACGCTGAAGATCAGGTTCGAGGTGGTGGTCTTGCCATCGGTGCCGGTGACACCGATCATCACCAGACGCCGCGAGGGAAATCCGTAATATGCCGCCGCAAGATACGCCAGCGCCTCCCCACCCTCACGAACCTGGACGTAGGGAATGGAGATATCCACCTGATCGGGTGAAAGCTCCCCGATGACCGCCGCCGCGCCGTTGTCGACCGCCGCCTGGATGTAGTCGTGCCCGTCGGTCGAAAGCCCACGCCGCGCAACAAACAGCCCGCCCGGTTTGACCTGGCGAGAATCCTCCTCGATCGGGGCGGTGACAGCCGGATCGTCAGCGGGGGAGGAGATCAGGTTGGGAACCGCGGCAAGCAGTTCCGATAGGCGTCTGGTTGACAATTAAGCAAGCCTTTGAACAAGAAACGGCTTTCCCCTTCGCGGGCAAAGGGGAAAGGTTAAGGAACTGTAAAAATATAAGTCCGCATTTTTCGATCTGGCCCTCACCCCTAAATCCCCTCTCCCTCATGGCGAGGGGACTTAACATCTCGATTTTGTCTATATCTGGAAAATGCGACGTTATTTCTTTACAACTCCTAAGGCAGTCGGCGATCACCGGCTGCCGGGTATTCAAATATTCAAAATCGGGCAACAACAGGCAATCATGCTCTATGACAGCG
Source organism: Anaerolineae bacterium (assembly GCA_016926255.1). Lineage (GTDB taxonomy): Bacteria > Chloroflexota > Anaerolineae > Aggregatilineales > UBA3940 > JAFGOY01. The sequence goes on from JAFGOY010000013.1 coordinate 137,947, forward strand.
ACGCCCGTAATTGCGACAGCTGCTTGGCGTAGCTGGCATTGACCTGCTCGCCGGATTCGGTTCTGACGATCACGCCACCCAGAATGGAAGGCTCGACCACAAAGTGAATGGTTTCGCTGTTCAGCATAGCGCCGTACTTCTTCTGCTCGCTCTCGGTCAAATGAACGGCAGTGATCACTTCAAGCGAACCCGTAAGGGCTTTCGCTTCATCGGGTATCGCCGTAAAGAACTCTTTGATCAGTGCCTTCTGTTTACGCGTATCCAGGCTGGAATCAATCAGGTGATTGGCAGCGGCTATGCTCAACGCCACCACCTGATCACGCATTGACACCTGGAAAGCCTTCTGCTGTGCTTCGACTGCTTCCTGTGCCTCTTTCCGAACAAGTTCGGCATCGGCTTCTGCGCTTTGCTTGACCCTTTCACGGAGCCGGTCGGCCTGCACGAGCGCATCATCGGTCATAGATTTAGCCTCGTTACGCGCTTCGTCCAGTATTTTCTGACTTTCCTGCTCCGCTTCGGCAAGACGATTTTCGGCTTCGCGGCTCTTATTGATTCCCTCCGCGACGCGCTCACGCCGTTTTTCCAGCATAGACAGAATCGGCTTATAGGCGATGGCATATAACAGCACCACCATCAACAGCAGATTGACGATCTGGCTGACCAGCAGCCCAACGTTAATACCTAATGCACCCAGTGCGTCACCCACGGCTCATCTCCTTCACCCGGTATTGTGTGTCCAACATTTCCGTATCGATCAGGCCACACCGACGAAAAGGATAACGAGCGCGACGACCAGCGCGTAGATCGCAATCGCTTCGGTAAAGGCGATCACCAGGATCATATTAGTCTGTACAAGGTTTGCCGCCTCCGGGTTGCGACCAATCGCCTGCATCGCACCGAAACCCAGAATACCAATGCCCAGACCGGGTCCTATTGCGCCCAGTCCCATTGCCAGTCCGGCGGCGATAGCACGAGCCGCTTCAACAGAGAATTCCATCATGCCTCCTATTAGTTGCTTTTTATGGCAGGCTGCTCAGGCTTCGCAGCGGTGCCGCTAGTGGGCATCGTGACCCGCCATTGCCGTACCGATGAAAATTAAGGTCAGCATGGCGAAAACGAACGCCTGGATCAACCCGACGAAAACTTCGAGAAGATAAAATATAATCGGAACACCAACCGGGATCAGGAATGCCATTACAAACAGCAGGATCGTCCCGGCGAACAGATTGCCAAAAAGACGTAAAGCAAACGAGATGATCTTGGCGATTTCCGAGATAATCTCGATGAAGCCCGCGCCGAAGAAAATATAACCCAGAAAACCTTTTTCGAGCGCGGGGAGATTGATAAACTTCGTAAAGTAGGCCATCCCCGAACTTTTCACGCCAAAGAACTGGATGCCAACCACGGCGACCAGCGCGATCGCCAGCGTCAGGTTCAGGTCGGTGGTTGCCGTGCGTAAATACGGGGTGATGACGTAGCGCAGGCCGCTCTCGTCTATGTGTTCTTCAGCGCCTTCGTCGGCGCTTTCGGCCTCGCCATGATGCTCCGGGCAGGCCGCCGTCGACAGTTCGCCGGTGCGGGGAATTTCGCCGTCGGCCATATCGAGACGATAAACGCCCTCACCGATGGGGACAACCCCAAAGCCTTTCATCCCTTTGTCCGCGTCGGCGCAGTGAACAATGCCGACAGAGTCAACGCCGGGGATGAAGTGCAGCCAGTTGGCAGTCAGGACAAAGAAGAAGATGGTCGCTACCAGGGCGAATACCTGGTGGAATGTCTTTTTGTCCCGGTGGCCGATGATCTGCTCGACAAGGTCGTAGAGATATTCGACCAGCGTCTCGAACAGATTATGGATCCCCTTCTTGGGAACCAGATAATCGGTGCCTTCCTCATCGACAGCTTTAGGATTCGCATCATAGCGTTTGAGTCGCTTCGCTGCAGCCCGCCCGGCTATCAGCGCCAGGAGCAGCAGCACGGCATCGGCTATCAGCGTGGTGATCAGCGTGTTGGTGATATAAAACGGCTGACTTCCGATGCTAAACAGCGGCTGCTCCGTCAATGCTTCAGCCGGAACCTGAACATGAGGAAAGGCGACGGGAACCTCCAGCAGCGGAAGCAGGTAAACCGGCAGCCCACACAGGAGCGCCGCTACCAACAAGATCAGCAGTAAGCGGAGTAAGCCCTTCAATACTCAGTCCTTCCCGTGAAAATTGTGAGAGCGGTTGTCATAACCTTTATTGCGATTGTACTGATCCTGGGCCGCTTTTGCGGCAGAAAGCGCCGACGAAACCATTACGGCCAATCCAAAAATAACACTGCCTATCACCAGGGCCAGCATGATCCAAGGTGACGTTCCGGCCTGATCGTCAAGCCAGCGGCCAATAAAAATCGCCGCAATCACCAGGATCGGCACAGCACACCCCAAGCCGGAAACGCCACTTCCCAGAACGGTCAGACCTTTCAGGGATTGATTAGCAGGGCGATTGGGAGGCTCGTCGGTTGATGTTTTATTTAAGTCTGATGAGTCTATCATATCAACAGGCTTCGTTACAACATATTACCCGGTCAGGGCAGCATCACCGTCAACTGCTGCGAGGCCTCGACTGCCCACCTCCACCAGGGGGAGGCGAGCGTCCCCATCAACAGGATTCCGACACCGGTTACCCACAGGACAACAGCCAGTCTTGGTCTGATAGTATATCGTGATTCATCCTCTGCTTTACCGACAAACATCACTTTAATCACTGTCAAATAGTAGAACAGGGCGATGATCGCATTCACCACACCGATGATCGCCAGCCAGGTATAACCCGCATCGACCGCCGCCGAGAACAGGAAAAATTTACCGAAGAACCCGGCAGCCGGGGGAACTCCACCCAGACTAAGCATCGCCACGACCATCACGATGGCCAGCGGGAACGACCGGCGCGACAGCCCGGCATAATCGGCGATCTGTACCGACCCGGTATTCCACTCGACGGCGGAGATAACGGCAAAAGCGGCCAGATTGGTCAGGACGTACATCGCCATGTAAAAAGCGACCGCCGCCGCGCCGAGTTCGGTATCAGAAAGCGCCACGACACCGATCAGCGCATACCCGGCCTGGGCAATCGACGAGTAACCTAACATCCGCTTGATGTTCTTCTGCACCAGCGCCAGCATGTTGCCAAGCGTCATCGTGATCGCCGCCAGCGCTGCCAGCAACCCCGCCCAGTAGGGGATCATTTCGGCGGGCCAGACGATGCTGAAGAATCGCACCAGGAGGCCAAAGCTGGCCGCCTTGCTGGCCGTGCTGATGAACGCCACCGACGGGGTCGGAGAACCCTCGTAGACGTCGGGCGTCCAGAAGTGGAAGGGCACGACCGCTACCTTGAACCCCAGCCCGACCAGCACCAGGAGCAGCGCAACGACCAGGGCAAACACCCCTTCGGAGCCGTTGGCGGTCAGCGCCGAAAGCGCAGGCCCCAGCCGGGAGAAATTCGTTTCGCCGGTAAAGCCGAAGATCAGGCTCAGGCCGTAGAGCAGAATCGCCGAGGTCACCGCGCCGAACAGGTAGTATTTCAGGCCCGCCTCTGAACTGAGCTTCGAGTCGCGCTGGAAACCGGCCATGATATACAGGCTGACCGACGCCGTCTCCAGGGCAACGTAAACCAGGATCAGGTCGTTGGCGGCGACCATCAGGCACATGCCGAGCGCGGCCACGATCAGCGCCACGTAGAATTCGACCCGCCGGTTGATCGCCCGCGATTCGCCTGACATCAAACAGGTCAACGCAGCGGCGAGTAAAATCATCGCGCGGAACATCACAGCGAACGCGTCCACGCGGACGATATCGCCCAGCCCGCTGCCGGAGAAGTCAGGATCGCCAACGAAATTGAATCCGACCGAAAGGTGAATGACCATCAGCGTGAAGAACCCCACCCCGGTGATCACGCAGACCGTGCGGCGGGATTCTTTCGGGGAGAACACGCCATGCATTAAAACGAGAATCAGCAGGAGCAGCAGCCCCATTTCGGGCAGAACCGGGACGACAGCCTGCATCAGGGGAACGCTTTCAGTCAGCAATCAGGCACCTCCCAGGAGGCGGGCAATCGGCTCGACGCCATGGGTGACCATCGGCTGCATGATCGCCGGGTAAACGCCGACGAGTATCAGCCAGAAAGCGAGAATGCCCATCGCGACTTTATCCAGTGTGGTGACATCGCTGATTTCGCCGTGCCACTTCTCCTCGTCGAACTCGCCGAAGAAGACGCGCTGCACAACGCGCAGGATATAGGCCGCCGTGACGATGATCCCCACGACGGCGAGAATGGCGATCAGCGCATAGTAGGAGGCGATCTGTCCATTGCCAAGCGTCACCGTCTGCGAGGCCTGCCACAGGCCAACAAAGATCGGGAACTCGGCGACAAAGCCCGACAGTCCCGGCATCCCCATGCTGACCAGCCCACCGACAATGAAGGCCAGCGCGACGGTCGGCATTTTGTGCCAGAAACCGCCCAGCGATGGGATATCGCGGGTGTGGGCACGGTCGTAGACCATGCCGACGGTGGCGAAGAACAGGGCGGTCATCACGCCGTGACTGAACATCTGCAAGCCCGCGCCAGTCATCCCGGTGACGTTCATCGTTGCCCAGCCCATGCTGACCAATCCCATGTGCGACACAGAAGAGAAGCCGATCACATATTTGAAATCGCGCTGCACCATCGCAATCAACGAACCGTAGACGACGTTGACGAGCGCCAGCAGGACGATCCAGGGCAGATGTACCCGCGCGCCCTCCGGGAGCAGCATGACCCCGACCCGCAGCGCCGAATACGCGCCGAGTTTCATCAATACCCCGGCGTGGATCATCGAGACGGCAGTCGGCGCGGCGACGTGACCGTCGGGACTCCAGTTGTGAAAGGGGAAGATACCGGCCAGAATGCCGAACCCGATAAAGATCACCGGGAACCAGAGCCGGGCGAAGGTCGCAAGGCCGAGATTGAAGGGCAGTTCGACAACCTGATCGTATACCCCGGCATCACGCGCACGGATGAAATCGGCGAGATCGAAGGACATATTCTCGATCCCGGCAGCTACGGCGAGGAAATACATCGCAATGACGCCGACCAGCGCGAGGATCGAGCCGATCAGGATATACAGCGTGAGCTTCATCGCGCCGTATTCGCGGGTGACCTTCCATCCCCAGGTGGCGATCAGGATGTACATCGGGAAGATCGAGAGTTCGTAGAAAAAGAACAGCAGGAACACGTCGAGCGCGGCGAACACACCGTAGACCCCGGCGACGAGCAGCAGGAAGAAGGCGAAGAACTCACGCGGGCGGTCATCGACGCGCCACGAGATCAGCACGCCGGTAAACGAGGCCAGCCCGGTGAGCAGAATCATCGGGGCGCTGATGCCATCGACGCCCATGTGGTAGCCGATCCCGATCTGCGGCACCCACGCCCAGCGGCCATCTTCGAAGAAGAACTGTGCCGTGTCCCCTGCCCCAATCGCCTGATTGACCCCAAAGTAGACGAACAGCCCCAGCAGCAGGCTGACGAAGGTTGCTGCCGCTGCAATGGTTCGATAGCCCATCCGCAGCGTGGCGATCTGCTCGGCATCGGTGGCCGGATCGAGATCGCTGTCCTCCTGCATCATGAACAGGATCACCGCCGCAGCGATGGGGGCAAAAGTGATGACGGTCAAGAACGGAAACTGCATGTAGAACCTCTAATGGCTACCGTCAGAAAAATCAGAACAGCAGACTCGACACCGTAGCGTTGATCACGCCGACAATCCAGGCCGGAAATACGCCGATCACCAGCATCAGGACGAGCAGCGGCGCGAGGGCGATCACCTCACGGGCGTTGATCTCAATCGATCTGCCGTGTGCCTTATCGACCGCCGCCTGGTTCAGCGGGCCGTGTAACACCTGCCTGATTGCCTTCAGGACGTAAGCGCCGGTGAACAGCAACCCCAGCATACTGATCGCCACCATAAGGGTGAAAACCGGGTTCACCGGCCAGACTCCCCGCACGACCATGAACTCGCCGACGAATCCATTCAGGCCGGGCAGCCCCAGCGAGGCCATCGACGAGAAGATCATGATCCCGCCGTAGATCGGCGCGGCGACCCACAATCCACCCATCTGGTTGAGATCGCGGGTGTGGAGCCGGTCATAGATCACGCCGACCAGCGCGAACATCGCCGCCGCGCTGATGCCGTGATTGAACATCTGCAAAACGGCCCCGTTGAGGGCAATCGTCGCGTTGAGCTGGTTGATCCCGTTGGGATCATATCGACCAGCCGGGCCGACGAAGGCTGCCGCCGCGATCCCCAGCACGACGAAGCCCATATGGTTGACCGAACTGTAAGCGACCAGCCGCTTGAAATCGCGCTGGCCGAAGGCGGCAAACGCCCCCAGCACGATGGCGAGCATCGCAAAGATCGCCAGCACCGGAGAAAAATATCGCGCTTCGAGCGGGAACAAGGGCAGCACCAATCGGATGAAGCCGTAAGCCCCCAGCTTGAGCAGCACCCCGGCCAGGATCATCGACCCGGCGGTGGGGGCCTCGGTGTGGGCATCGGGCAGCCAGGTATGGAAGGGCCAGACCGGGACTTTGATCGCAAAAGCAATCACAAACGCCCAGAACGCGATCCCCCTGACCACCCGCATCGACACCCCGGCGAAGACCGGCAGGTCGGCGGCGATGGCGGGCCACTTCTCCATGATCGCGATCAGGTCGAAGGAGCCGACGGTCAGGCCGATGATCTGGATGCTCAGCAGCAGACCCAGCGACCCGGCCATCGTGTAGAGAAAGAATTTCCGGCTGGCGTAGCGCCGGTTGTCGCTGCCCCACAGGTTGATCAGGAAGTACATCGGCACCAGGCCGAACTCCCAGAACACGAAGAAGAGCAGCAGGTCGAGCGAGACGAACACGCCCAGCATCCCCATTTCGAGCAGGAGGAAGAGCGCCATGTAAAGATTGACCCGCTCCTCGATGGTCCACGAGATGAGGATCGCCAGCGGGGTCAGGAGCGTGGTCAGCAAGACCATCGTCAGGCTGATGCCATCGACGCCGACGTGATAGCTTGAATTCAACAGCGGGAACCATGCCACCTGCTGTTCAAAGCAGGCCCCGGCAGTCAAATCGACGCAGGGATTTTGCTGATAGGCAAACCACAGCCAGATCGACACCCCCAGCGGGATCAGGCTGACCAGCAGCGCGATCCAGCGAGCAAGGTACTTGTTCTCGGAGAGAATCAGCAGCAGCACCGCGCCCGCCAGCGGGGTGAACGTGATCAGTGTAAGCAGGTTGTCGGTGGAAAACAGCGTCATAACTCTTCGCTTCTGCTACCTGATAAACAAGGACCAGACGAACACGCCGACCAGCATCAGCAGCCCGGCGACGGCAACCGCGAGATACTGCTGAATGCGCCCCGACTGGATATATTTGAACGAATCGCTCATCTCGCCAAACCCTTCGACGAGATTGTCGGTACCCTCGTTGATGATCTGCGTATCGAAATCCTTGTGGCGGAAGGCGATCCACTCCGCAGCGCGGGCGACGAAATGCAGGAACCCGTCGATGATCCCCCGGTCGATAAGCTGGTAAACGACCTTCTCGGCGAGCCAGATCGACGGGCGGACGAAAATCAGATCGTACAACTCGTCGATATAGTACTTGTTCTCCAGCAGGGTATAGACCGGGCCGAGAGCGCGTTTCAGCGGATCGGGCTGACCGGCTTCGAGCGGTTTACGGACATAGACCAGCCAGCCGACAAACAATCCCAGCATGGCAATCGCAATCGATATCAAAAGTGGAACGAAATCAAACGGGAGCGTTTCGGGATGTTCGAGCAGCGTCCCGCTGACAAATCGATGGAAGGGGTTGCCGCCCAACAGTCGGCCCAGCAGCGGGAAATCTTCGTGAACGCCTACATACCCGGCGATGATCGCAAAGACGGCCAGCACGACCAGCGGGAGGTTCATCCGCAAGTCGGTTTGTTCGGCTTCTTCGGCGGCGGCGGTGCGCGGCGATCCGGCGAAGGTCAGGCCGATCAGCCGCATCGTGTAGAAGGCGGTCAAAAGCGCCGCTACCGCCAGAACAATAAAAATACCCGGTGCGTGGGCGTAGGCGTCGGCCAGAATTTCATCCTTCGACCAGAACCCGGCGGTGATCAGCGGGAAGCCGCTCAGCGCCAGCCCGCCGATCAGGAAGGTCCAGGCGGTGACCGGGACGCGCTTCCATAAGCCACCCATGTTGAACATGTCCTGCGCGTCGAAATCGAGCGGGAACGAGTGCCCGTGGGGAACATGGGCTGCGCCATGTTCCTTAGCATGTTCCTCGCCATGATCGACGGCATGGATCACCGATCCGGAACCCATGAATAATAATGCCTTGAATATCGCATGGGTCATCAGGTGGAAGGCGGCGGCGACATACGCACCAATCCCCACCGCCGCGACCATGTACCCAAGCTGGCTGATCGTCGAATAGGCCAGCACTTTTTTGATGTCGCGCTGGGCGAGGGCAATCGTCGCCGCAAAAAGCGCGGTAAACGCGCCGACGGTGGCGATCACCTGCATGGGCAGGGTAAACACATCACCATCCCAGCCAACCGAGAGCAGCGGGAACATCCGCAGGATCAGGTAGATACCGGCGGAAACCATCGTCGCGGCATGGATCATCGCACTAACGGGGGTCGGGCCTTCCATCGCATCGGGCAGCCAGGTGTGCAGCGGGAACTGGGCGCTCTTGCCGACCGTCCCGGCGAAAATCAACAGGCCCACCGCCCCGGCGACGGTCAATCCGCCGAGCGCGGCAATATTCGGGAAGGCGGACATTTCGAGCGCGGCGAGAGTCGCTTCGTTGTAGAGAATCTCGCGGAAATTCAGCGTGCCGGTGAAGCTGTACAGCCAGGCGATGCCCAGCAGCATCACCACATCGGCGACACGGGTGGTCATGAAGGCTTTGATCCCACCACCGACCGGCGTGATCCGGCCCGGCTGATCGGGGTAAACGCGGTTGTGCCAGAACCCGATCAGCGCGTAGGAGCAGAACCCCATCAACTCCCAGCCGACGAAGAGCAGCAGCAGGTTGTCGGCGACGGAGAGAATCAGCATCGCAGCGGCAAATAAGGCAATGAAGGCCATAAAGCGGGCTTTCCACGCGCTGGCATCGAATTTGACCAGCGTGCGTCCTGCCGAGTCGACTACCGCGTCAGCGGGCGGCAATTCGGCGTTTTTGACTTCCGTCCAGTACGAACCAGAATCCATGTAGCCGGTCGAGTAGATGAAAATCATCGACGCAGTAAGCGGCACGAAGAACAGCATCACCGCGCCCAGCGGATCGACCAGCACGCCCATTCGCAGGGACGATTCAAGTGAGGGGCCAAGCGGCAGCCAGACCAGCGATGCCTCAATGGGATTCTCACCGAGGTGCGGGTTCGAAAAAGCACCGATTAAGACGATAATCGCAAATACCCAGGTCAGCAGGATGGCCGATACGGCGATCAGGTCGCTCAGGAAGCGGCTGCGGCGCGTGAAAAGCAGGATCGCAAAAAAGGCGATGAGGGGAGGAACCGGTATCAAAAAGACAAGCCACGCAAGAGTCATCGACGTCCTACCACTTCAAGAGATTGAGATCACCGGCATTGACATCGTCGCGGTTGCGATAGATTGAGATGATCAGCGCCAACCCGACCGAGACTTCGGCAGCGGCAACCGCAAACACAAAAACAGCAAACATCTGCCCGTTGATATGTTCCGGAGCCAGGTAGCGCCAGAAAGCGACCAGATTGAGATTGACCGCGTTGAGCATCAACTCGATGCTCATCAGGATCGCCACGACGTTGCGCCGGATCAGCACGCCAAACAGCCCCAGGCAGAACATCCCGGCAGCGACCAGCAGAAACCAGTGAAGCGGGATCATCGATTGACACCTCCCAGCGGACGGCTTTCAATCGGGCAGGCAGGTAAATCAGCCAAGTCTGGAACCCCCTCCTGACCTCTCTTCGCTCGGTCTTTCCTCCCCCTTGCAAGGGGGAGGAGGCGAACCTTTGGTTCGGCGGAGGGGGTTCTGCCCATAAATCCGAAACGCTCCCCTCCCTGTTCTACGCATGGTCATCACCTCCCACAGCCTCCTCGTCACGCGGCAGATCGTCACGGGCAATGAATATCGCACCGATCAACGCACCAAGCAGCAGAATCGAGGCGACTTCGAAAGGCACCAGATACGCCTGCGGGTTGACGAACGCGACTCCCAACTGCTCGATGCTGTCCGCCGGAACATCGGCAGCCGGGGTCAACCCACCAAAGCGGGTCATGATCACAAAGCCGAGAGTCACCATCACCAGCGCGGCCATCACCGCCACCAGCGTTAGCTGCCGGGGCGGGGGTTCTTTGCAGAACACGCAGCGCGTCACCATCACCGTGATCGTGATCAGCACCGAGATCGCGCCGACATAGACCAGGATTTGAACCGCCGCCAGAAACGGTGCTTCGAGCAGAATGAACAACCCGGCAATCCCGAACAGCGACAGCACCAGATACATCGCCGCGTAGATCAGGTTGCGGTTCAACACCACGCCGACCGCGCCCCCGACGGTAAAGAGCGACATCAGGGCAAAGATCGCATGTAAGGGTGTCAGGCTCATTCGTGGCACCTCCACAGGGCACGATAATCAGTCGACGGCGGTTTCAGGATACAAATCGGCCTCGCGGTCGCGCCGACCCTGCTGGGCCAGCGAGACGACGGCAATCCCAGCCACCAACAAATTGACTCCAAACAGAACCGCCGAACGCGGCAGCATCTCGATGGCGGTGCCACCCACCGAATAACCCGAAAAGAATTGCAGCGCCGTTTTATCGGCGATGACGGTCAGCACAAGCAGCAGCAGCGAAACAGGCACCAGCAGCTTCCAGCAGAAATCCATGATCTGGTCGATACGTAAACGGGGCAGCGTGCCGCGTGCCCAGACATTGACAAAATAGACGGCAAACGACTTGATGAAGAAATAGACAATGCCCAGCGTCGGCACCTGGTCGACGAAAGGGCCGCGCCAGCCGCCCAGAAACAGCGTGGCGGTCAGCGCCGAGATGGTGAACGCGTGCAGAAACTCGGCCAGGTAGAAAGTCGCAAAGGCCATCCCGCTGTATTCGATGTGATACCCGGCGACGATCTCCGATTCGGCTTCGAGCAGATCGAAAGGCGAGCGGGCGACTTCGGCATGGTTGGCGATGTAGAAGATCAGTGCGGCGAGGGGCATCGAAAAGACGTACCAGATGCTCTGCGCCTCGACAATCGCGTTGATGCGCATACTCCCAGTCAGCAGCACCGGGATCAGCAGCATGAGGATCAGCGGAACCTCGTAGCTGACAAGCATTGCCACAGCGCGGAAGGCACCGAGCAGCGCGTACTTGTTGTTGCTGCTCCAGCCTGCCATCAGGATCGACATGAAGCCCAGCGAACTGACAGCCGCAAGGTACAGCACCCCGATGCTGACATCGGTGCCGATGGCATTGCGGGTAAAGGGAAGCACCGCCCAGAGCATCAGGACGGTGGCGGTGGCGATCACCGGGGCAAGCAAAAAAGGAATGAGATCGGCACCTGAGGGGATGACGATCTCTTTGGTCATCAGTTTCAATACGTCGGCGACATTCTGGAAAAGGCCCCAGGGGCCGACTCGATTCGGGCCGATGCGATCCTGAATGCGGGCGACGACTTTCCGCTCGAACCAGATGATGAACAGCGCCAACGTGAGCAAATACCCGACAACGACCAGCGACCCGATCAGCGATAGGATGATGTCGAGGATCAAACCCGACGCCCCCCACCCCGTCAGGAGGCTTACGAGCCAGTCATCGATTACGGTAAACAGATCGGGCATTGAGATTACCTTCTGGTTGCTGTCAAGCGGTCGGTCAATTCTTCCACTGTCAAATCCATGAAACCATATCGCCCTGTTTCCACCCCCACCTTGCAGCCGTAAAACGGCTGCTTCCTCCCCCTCAAGGTGGAGGGTTATGAAATATTGGTGCTTTGAATTTGATACTTCAGCAACCGTTTATAGTCATATCAACCAGAGCCAACCCACTTGCCCCCTGTAAGGGGGAAATGTCCCGCAGGGACAAAGGGGTTTGGCCCCTGCCCACTATCCAACACTAAATCCACCTCAGCGCGTCTTTGCGAATGGTGTAGATCAGCGCCTCGGCCAGCGTGATCACGAACACAACCCCGGCGAGAACGCCAAACAAAGGCAGGCGGTTATAGGCGACTGCCCAGGGGTAGAGAAAGACCACTTCGACATCAAATACCAGAAAGACCAGCGCGAAGATGTAATATTGAACCTTGAACTGCACCCAGGTATCGCCGCGTGTTTCGACGCCGCATTCGTAGGTCGCGTTCTTCAGTTCGTTGCCCTTCCGGGGGCCGATCAACCGCCCGATGAGAATCGGGGCGAGAGGGGTAGCCATTGCAACAATACTCAGGATGACAATGAACGTCCAGTCCTTCACGGAAAGCTCTCCACGCAAGTAGTCAGTGTGCGGTTCTGTCAGGCTGAAATCAACTGCATTAGCCATCTTACAGGTGCGAAGACCTGCGAAACGGAGTATATCATCGGCAGGTTCGAAAGGCAACCAAACTTATCCAATTTAAGGCCGGTTTTCAACGCTACGGCGCATTGACCACGACAACCTGTTCGCCGGTTCCCAACGGCTGGCCGGGCGATCCATCGAGCGGCAGCAGCCAGAGTTCCGACTCTTCGGTTTCGGTGTTCAACCGCTGGACGATCACGCTCTCGTTGCCAATCCAGGCCAGCGACAGATCGCGGTAGCCGCCGTCGCTGTAGAGCGGTGTGATCGGGCCTGCGGGGCCGGTGCTGATGTCGAAAATGACCGTGCGGGACGTCCCCGCCAGTTCGCCATTAGCTACCTGCTGAATGGCGGCGATCATCGTGCCTGACGCCGAAAATCGAGCCGACAGAAAGGCCCCTTCGGTGCTTCCGGTCAGCGGGGATTGATCAAGACTGCCATCTCCGGCGTTGATACTCAGAAGCGCCAACGTCGAAGGCCTGGCCTGGGTAACCATCAGGTATTGATCGAGGCCCGGCGAGACATCCAGGAAAGAGACATCGCCCAGGTCTTCGGTCAGGGGGACAAGGCTGCCATCAGCATTGCGCAGCAGCAGGCGGGTGCCCGACTCCTCAATTTTCGTCTCGACCAGGATCAGCACGTTTTCCCAGGGAGCGGCCAACGGGACGAGGTCAACACCCGAATCGAGCGGCACCTCGCTGACCAGTTCCGGCGTGCTGCCGGGTTCCGCGCCGACCACCCACACCTGGCTGGAGGTCGGGATCGAGGCTGGATCAAGGGCGACTTTCCCGTAGTAAATCAGGTCGCTCTGGGGTGCCCAGGCCAGCAGCCCGACGAGATTCGGCGCAGCCTTATCCTGAATGGCGATCTGCCCACTCGTGAGGTCATAACTGGCGACAGAGATTGTATCGATAGTAAAAGCCAGGTAGCGATTATCCGGCGAAAGGGTCAGATCGCGCAGGACGAGGTTTTCGGGCAGTGTAGTCAACTGCCGTTCGTTCCCCCCGTCCACCGACAACGCCCAGAACTGACCGTCACGAACAAAGATCGCCTCACCAGTATTGACCGTCCCGGCCTCAAAGAGATCGAAGCTTTCCGTCGGCTCAGGGATGGGAGTCGGGGCGAAAGTAGGCGTGATGGTCGGAAGGCTGATCACCGCTTCGGCGGGCGGCGGCGGGGCCGGTGCCTGCCCGCCGGAAACAAGCGTACAGGATGCCAATACACCAACGACCAGTATCCCCATGATCAGCAACCGGTTGGATTGCATAACCTTAATCCTCACTTTTTCAACAGGTAAGTTGTATGGAAATGGTAGCACAGGGTGACGGAGAGTCAACTCGAAGGCCGGTCAGCTGCCGGATTGATCAGCGATTCAGGCGGCGCATAACGATCACGGTTACGGCAACAACAAACACGTCGAGCGCCAGAAGCGCGGCGATATTCGGCCAGAGGGCAGAGAAACCAGCCCCCTTGAGCATCACGCTGCGCACGATGTAGATATAGTGTCGGACGGGGATTACCCCCGCCGCCGTTTGAAGAAGCGAGGGCAGCCGGGAGATCGGCACCATGTAACCGGACATGGTCAGCGCGAGCATGATGTAGATGAAGAAGATCGTGATCGCCTGCTGCTGGGTGCGCGACACCGCCGAAATCATCAAAGAGAAGCTGATCTCCGAGATCAGGTAAAGCAGGGTCATGAGGGCCAGCAAGGGAAACGATCCGCGCATGGGGACATCGAAGAACAGGCAAACGACCAAGAACAAAATCGGGAAGTTGACCATGCCGATGATAATCGGGCTGATCGCTTTACCGGCGATGAATTCACCCTTGCTCATCGGGGTGATACTCACCTGCTCAAGCGTCCCGATCTCACGCTCGCGGACGATGCTCATCACGGCGGCCAGTGCCGCCACCAGGAAAATGACAAGTGCCAGGGTAGCGGTTACCTCGTAGGGCTTGTCGTCGAGGGTTTGATTGTAGAGCGCTTCCTGCCGGAGATCGATTCCCTGCGCGATGCCCAGGTCGCCGGTCGAGGCCAGCGCGACATTCCACCCCAGGCTTTCAATCGCGCCCTGTGCCGCCGACTGAGTCACAGCGGCAACCTTCACACTTGAACCGTCGATGACGAGTTGAATAGGCGGCGGATCATCCGAGAGGACATCCATCGAAAATCCCTCAGGGACGACGACCAGCACTCCCACGTCACCACTATCGATCAGGGCAGTGGCTTCTTCGAAAGAATCGACATAATTGGTGATCGCCAGCTCCTGGGTGTTGTCAAGCGCATAGGCGATTTCGCGGCTCAATTCACTGCGATCCCGGTCGATGAGCGCGACAGGGATGTTATTTACCCCTTCCCCGACTCCATTGCCGATCAACATCAACAGGGTCAGTGGGCCAAAGATGGTGAACAGCAACAGCAGGCGATCCTGGGAAAACTGGATCAATTCCTTGACGATAAGCGCACGTAAACGGTTAAACATTGATAGGATTCACCCAATCTTCTTTTCGAACAAAGTCACGGCCACCCAGGTTCCAATCACACCGGTTGCCAGCAGTGCAACGTAATTAAACCAGATATCAGACAATGCAAGGTCTTTGAGCACAATCGCGCGGGAAATAGAAATATAATGTGTGGTCGGAAGGAGCTGGGAAAAGAACCAGGAGCCAATCGCAGAAGGATCGACCGGGTCGGAGAGGCCGCTCAACATAAAGCCCGGCATAAACAATACCAGCAGAATGATCACCATAGCGGTCTGCTGTGAGCGGGCGAAATGGGCAACGATCAGGCTGAAGGCCATAACGGCCAGCAGGTAGGCGGCGGTCGCCAGTATCCACAGGCCGAGGCTGCCCCGGAATGGCACATGAAACCAGAATCTTGAAACGGCCAGCGCGAACAGGGCGCTGACAATTCCCATCGTCACATAGACGAAGACCTTACCCCACAGTACATCAGAGCCAAGTACCGGCGTGGTCACCAGCGTTTCCATCGTGCCGGTTTCTTTTTCACGGGTGACGCCAAGCGCCACCGCCATCCCAGGCAGGATGAGAACGAGCGCCATCAGGCCCGGCACCATGCTGTCTTGCGAGGTCAGGTTCTCATTGAACCAGTAACGCGTTCGCACATCGATCGGGGAAGCGTCACCGAATCCCATCTGCTCGACGAACAAATTGGTTCGCGTCTCGATGGCCCCCATCACCTGGCGCGCCGCCGATGCGTCGACGCCGTCGACGATGCTGTGAACGGGCGCAAGGCTGCCGCTCGTCAGTGATTCGCCAAAACCGGGGGGAATGATTAGCGCAGCGTCGACCCGCCCATTTTCCAACAGATCGGTGGCATCGTCATAGCTGCGCGGTGACGCGACAACGTGAACGTAGCCATCGCTCGTCAGCAGGCGGACATACTCGGCGGATGTTGGCGTCTGATCCATATCGACAACCGCGATATTGCTATCACCGACATCAAAGGTAAAGATGTACGAGAGCAGGGTAAGCAGCAGCGCCGGGGCGATCAACACCAGAAACAGCGCACCGGGGTCCATGAAAATATGGACGTATTCTTTTTTAGCAATTGACCAGGTGCGCCAGATGGCGCGCCATAACCATTTCATTATTCTGGCCGTCCAGTAACAAAGTCTACTTTGAATCTATCGTTATTCTGCGGCCCCGTCTATAGCAACAGGGTTGGATCGAAGGGTTTTTATCTGTTTTGTAACATACAATTCCCCTACGGGACGGGGCTTTTCACAAAAACGTAGAAGTGTCGTTATAGTAGGTAGAGACAGGTTATCGTAAAGGCCAGCGGCATGCTCCGATTCGAAACACTCATCGACCGGTATCACGACGAGATATACCTGTACATCTGGCGGATGCTGTCGGGCAGCAGGCAGATCGATGCCAGCCAGGAGGCTCAAGACCTGACTCAGGAGGTCTTCATCCGCGCTTATAGAGCGTTTGGACGCCTGCGAGCGGACAGCAATCACCGGGCGTGGCTTTACCGGATCGCGAGGAACTGCGTCTACAGCGCATCGAAATGGAACAGCCGACACCCAACCGCCGACCTCGGTGACGAACAGTCGCCGGGCGATCACGGTCGGGAAGTCGAGCAGGGTTTGATAGACGGCGAGCTGGTGGAAACGGTCGGGGAGATGATCAACCACCTGCCCCCGCAGCAGTACAGCGCGCTGGTGATGCGCTATCTCCAGGAGCTTGACTACGAAACTATTGGCGAGATACTGTCGTGTTCGCCGGAGAGCGCGCGGGCCAACGTCTACCAGGCATTAAGACGTTTACGGTTGATACTGGTTGAAGAAGATGACTGACCACTCAGTCTATTATTTAGCCCTCATCCCCCGCCCCTTCTCCCTCAGGTAGAAGAGGAGCCACACCGGTCGACTTTTCAAAGAGCCATATTGATGGTATAGCGCAGCAACAAAGGTGAATCCAATGATGACTGATCGAACGGAAACGGAAATCAGAAAAACACTTGAGCAGGCTGTCGGCGGCCCAAACACGGGACACATCGAGGAATCGCGGCGGCGGGTCGACGAGTGGTTCGAGAGCAGCGCGCCCCGGATCGCCTGGGATATGTTCGACTCGCCGCTGGGGGCGTTCTACGTCGCGGCGACCGAGCAGGGGGTGTGCAGCATCGTCTTTGGCAAACCGCAGGCCGATTTCTTCGCCACGCTCGACCCGCTCGCCCGCCTCGAACGCGATTCGGCTGCACTGGCGGGGATCATCGGGCAGATACGCGCCTATTTCGGCCAGCCGCACACGCAGTTCGATATGCCGGTCGATTTGAGCGGCGTCTCGCCCTTCCACCGGGCGGCGCTCGAAACCGTGCGCGGAATTCCGGCGGGTTCGGTAATGACCTACAAACAGGTCGCCGAGGAGCTGGGCAGGCCGAAGTCGAGCCGGGCAGTCGGGCAGGCGATGGCCCATAACCCGGTGCCGCTGGTGATCCCCTGTCACCGGGTGGTAGGAAGCAGCGGCAAACTGACCGGCTACGGGGGCGGCGGCGGTATCCCAACCAAACGGCGGCTGCTGCAAATGGAGGGGGCGATTTGATCCGGCATATGTCGAGTCAGTCTCCAGGGATTATAATGAGGGCCACAGAATAAGGAGCTGGCATGAAATTCACCATCATCGAGCCGGAACCTGCCGAATGGGATCGATTCGTCGAGAAACAGGGCGGGCACATCCTCCAGACTTCCAACTGGGGACGGCTGAAAACCGATTTCGGCTGGCAGGCCGAGCGGATCGCGCTGCGCAGCGATACCGGGATCGTCGCCGGGGCGCTGGTGCTCTACCGGCGTCTCCCTTTCGGGCCGGGCACATTGGCCTACGTACCGCGCGGCCCGGTCGTCGATTGGGCAGACACGCAGACGGTCGAGGCGCTGCTATCGGCGATTGACGAGGCCGCGCACCGCCGCAGGGCGATCCTGCTCAAGCTCGAACCCGATCTCCCCGATACACCCGCCAACCGGGATACACTCGCCGGGCTGGGGTTCCACGAATCGGTGCAGACGGTTCAGCCGCCGCGCACGATCCTGATCGATATTTCGGGCAGCGAAGACGACATCCTGGCCCGGATGAACCAGGGCACGCGGCGAAAAATCCGCACAGCGGCGAAAAAGGACGTGGTGGTCGAGCAAAACGGCGAGGCGGGGATCGATGCGTTCAACGCGCTGATGGCGGTCACCGGGGAGCGCAACGAGTTCGGCGTTCACAGCGATGCGTATTACCGGCGGGTGGCCGATCTATTCATCCCGCAAAATGCAACGCTGCTGCTCGCCCGCTATGGCGATCAAACACTCGCTGGGCTGGTCGCCTTTGCCTCTGGCGATATCGCATGGTACTTCTATGGAGCATCGTCAAACGTAGAACGGAATCGAATGCCCGCCTACGCGCTCCAATGGGAAGCGATCTGCTGGGCGCGTGAACGCGGCTGCACAGTCTATGATATGTGGGGTGTGCCCGATGCAGATGTCGAGACACTCGAAGACGAGTTCCAGGACCGGCAGGATGGCCTGTGGGGAGTCTACGGGTTCAAGCGCGGGTTCGGCGGCGAAGTCGTGCGGGCGGTCGGGGCATGGGATCGGGTCTACAGGCCGCTGCTTTACAATCTCTACACGCTTGCGATCAGACTGCGCAGGTAAAGATCACCGCAGAGGACACAGAGAACGCAAAGGAAAGGATTGAATGTCGCATGGCAGAACACGTGACCAAAGCTCAGCTTATCGAGGCCATCCAGGGAGGGCGGCTGGATTTTGATCGCCTGTTGAACCGGTTCGAGAAAGACGAGATGCCGGAAGCCGTCCTTGCCAACGGCTGGACGGTGGCCGACGTGATCGCCCACATCGTCGTGTGGGATCAACGGCTGCTGGGATGGCTGGCCGCAACCGCCCATGGCGACAGCCCCACGCTGCCCGCGCCGGGTTATTCCTGGGGCGACATCGATCAATTGAACGAGGAAAGCCGGATCGCACAGCGGGGGCGGCCCATCAACGACCTGCTGGCCGATTACAACGCCTCGCTGAAGCTGATCTTCCACGCGCTGGAACAGTTCGACGACGAGATGCTCAATGCGCAGTATTTCCCGTCCGAAAACCTCCCGCTGTGGAAGTTCTTCGCGGCCAATACCTACGATCACTACGCCGAACACAGCGATGACATCGCTGCCTGGCTCGAAGCGCACAATCGCTGAACCATACGAAGGGCCTGCTGTAAACCGATGACAGGTGATCACCGACAGCCATTCAGCTATAAGATCGGTTAAACTACACATCATGCAAATACACTCATTGACTATCAACAACCGTGAAAAATGGAACGCAACCCTGGCCCTGATGCCCTTTGCCCACGTGCTGCAAACCTGGGAATGGGGCGAGTTCAAAACCTCGACCACCGGCTGGCAGCCGCACCGGATCGCCTTCATGGACGGAGAAACGGTCGTGGCGATGGCGCAGGTGCTCACCCGGCGAGAAGGCCCGTTCCAGGTGATGTATGTTCCCAAAGGCCCGGCGCTCGATTACACCAACGAACCGCTGCGAAAAGCGGTGATCGACGCACTGAAATCATATGCCAGACAGCACGGAGCGATCTTCATCAAGATCGACCCCGACGTGGTGATCGGTGCCGGTGTGCCGGGTGAACCCGACGCCTGCGAGGACGACCTCGGAAAACAGATCGCCGCCGAATGGCGGGCCGCCGGGCTGCGATTTTCCCGCGAGCAGGTGCAGTTCCGGAACTCGGTGATCGTCGATCTGCGTCGCAGTGAAGACGATCTACTGGCGGCGATGAAACAAAAGACGCGCTACAACGTCAGGCTGTCGCCGCGCAGGGATGTCACCGTGCGATTTGGCAGCGCCGACGATCTCGACCTGCTCTATGATCTCTACGCCGAAACCGCCCTCCGCGATGGGTTCGTCATCAGGCCGCTGGACTATTACCGGCAGGCGTGGGGCGCTTTCATGCAGGCAGGGCTGGCCCAGCCGATCATCGCCGAGTATAAAGGCGACCCCATCGCCCATGTGATCGTCTTCGGGTTTGGCAAACGAGCCTGGTATTTCTACGGCGCAAGCTCGGACGAACACCGCAACCGGATGCCGACTTATCTCTTGCAGTGGGAGGCGATCCGCTGGGCTAAAGCACAGAAGATGGTGTTATACGATTTCTGGGGCGCGCCAAACGATTTCGACGACGAAGACGACCCGCTGGCCGGGGTATTCCACTTCAAGGATGGATTCGGTGGGACGGTCGTGAGGCGGATCGGGGCCTGGGATTACCCGGCCAACCGCCTGCTGTATGCCGGTTACACGACCGCGATGCCGGTCATACTGA
Organism: Anaerolineae bacterium; assembly: GCA_016926255.1. GTDB lineage: Bacteria > Chloroflexota > Anaerolineae > Aggregatilineales > UBA3940 > JAFGOY01. The sequence goes on from JAFGOY010000013.1 coordinate 158,369, forward strand.
GCGTGATGCGCCGGATCGGGCGGCGCAGGCTTCAAATTGACAGTGGAGAGTAAGGCATGCACCAGCTCGCAATCCGAACACAAAACAGCAAACAGGTGATCGACATCACCAGGGACGTTCAGGAGATCATCGGCAAAGAGGGAATGACCGACGGCCTGTGCAACGTCTTCGTGACTCACACCACGGCGGCGATCACCACCGCCGACCTCGATCCCGGCACCGATCTGGATATGCTGGATGCCTTCTACAAGATGGTGCCCAACCTTAACTACCGGCACCCGCACAACCCGGCCCATACGCCCGATCACATCCTGGCGACACTGGTCGGACCGTCGGTGACCGTTCCCATCAACCGGGGCCAGCTCGTGCTGGGCACCTGGCAGCGGATCGTGCTGTTCGAGTTCGACGGGCCGCGCAGCCGCACCATCTGCGTATCGCTGGTGGGGTAGACGATAATGGAGATCATCACACCACGTCTCCAATTGATCCCACTGACGATGGAACAGCTCGCCCGCCTGATCGAGGATACAGACAGGCTCGAAGAAGAACTCGACCTTTCCATCGCCCGCGAAATGCTTGCCGATCCCGTGCCGAGGGCAGTCAGGATCAAGCTGGGGAAGATGCAGCAGGTCGAGCCGGAGGATCATCACTGGCTGACCTACTGGCTGATCGTCATCAAAGAGGAGAGGATCGGCGCAGGGCTGGCCGGGTACAAGAGCCTTCCCAACGACAAGGGCCACGTGGAGATCGGCTACGGGATCGACCCGGTCTTCCAGAACAGCGGCTATATGACCGAAGCGGTGCAGGCGCTGATCGACTGGGCATTCGAACAGCCGGAATGCCGTGCCGTCACCGCGACGACGGTCACCAACCCGGCCTCGAACCGGCTGCTCGAAAAGGTCGGGATGCGGGTCGTCGTCGACGAATGCGGGGCGGTGGACTGGATCATCGAGCGGGGGAAGGACTAACCGCAGAGGGCGGCGACCTGCCGGTCGCTCAGGAGTTTCGCCCCCGGCGAAACATCCACGCAAGGAAAAGAAAAGGAAGAAAAGCAATGAACAATCGTCAGGCGTTTCCGGTCGATGATTTGCCGAGAGTGCCGATTGCCCATCTCCCTACCCCGATCGATCACCTGCCCAATCTGAGCAGGTACCTGGGCGGGCCGGAGATTTTCGTCAAGCGGGACGACCAGACCGGGTTGGCGACCGGCGGCAACAAGGCCCGCAAACTCGAATTCCTGATCGCGGAGGCGCTCGAAGCCAGCGCCGACTGCGTGATCACCGCCGGGTCGACCCAATCGAACCACGCGCGGCAAACTGCCGCCGCTGCCCGCCGCGCGGGACTCGAACCCCACCTCGTGCTGTACGCAGCGGGCGGAAATCCGCCCGAAACGTCGACGGGCAACGTGCTGATTGACCGGCTGCTTGGCGCGATAATCCACTGGACCGCCGAAAAAGCACCCTATACCGGTGCAATTAAACGTGTCGAACACGTATTGAAGGCCAATGAGCAGCGGCCTTTCGTCATTCCCTACGGCGGATCAAACGCGACCGGCATCATGGGCTACGCTGCCGCAATGCGGGAAGTCGGCGAGCAGATCGAGGAGATCGGCACATTCGACGCGCAGGTGTTTGCCACGTCGTCGGGGGGAATGCAGGCCGGGATGATCCTCGGCGCATACCTGACCGGCAGCCTATTCGACACGCGGTTGCTGGGGATCAGCGTCGACGAGCAGGCCGAAACCCTCGCACAGCGGGTCGCCAACCTGGTTAACGACGGGGCGCGGCTGCTCGGCCTCGACTGGCGGATCAACGACGACGTCCCCGACATCAACGATGATTATCTGGGCAGCGGCTACGCTGTTATCGGTGATCTGGAACGCGAGGCGATCCGGCTGCTGGCCGAAAAAGAAGGGCTGCTCGTCGACCCGGTTTACACGGGCCGCGCCCTCGGCGGACTGATCGATTTGATCCGCAGGGGGGAGTTCACAAAAGGCCAGCGCGTGCTGTTCTGGCATACCGGCGGGACGGCGGCGCTGTTCGCGTTTGCCGATAATCTATTGAAGTCAAGACCACCCGCATAGCGGGTGGCTTGCTCTAGCCCTATAAGGGCTTGTTACTAGCAGCGCCTCAAGACGCTGCTTTCAC
>JAFGOY010000014.1 GCA_016926255.1 Anaerolineae bacterium
CCGTCGCCCGCAGCGGTGAGCATCTCGTCATCACCGATACCGACCACCCCCTGCTCAAAGACGTGGCCGACAAACCCGACTGGCAGCCGGTGAAAGCGATGCTTTGCTTCCCGTTGAAGAGCGCCGGAGAAGTCATCGGCGTGTTCAATATGGCCCTCTCCGAAAGCCAGGACATCACCGAAGAGACCCTCCATTACCTCGACCTGCTGGCGTCTCAGGCAGCGGCAGCGGTCGCTAAAGCGCGTCTCACCGAGGAAATCCGCGCCAGCCGTGACCGCCTCCAGGCGATCCTCAACAGCATCAACGATGGTATCCTCATGTTCGATATGCAGGGCTACCTGTTGATGGCGAACCGGCGTGTCGAAGATTTACTCGGCCAGCAGTTGACCCATTACGTTAACCAGCATTTCCTGCATATCTTGAGAGACCTCTCGTCGAGAATGCCCGGCGAAGATTTTTTCTCCCCGAAAAACGGTGTTTCGATTGCCCGCGCTGTCAGGGATAATCCGGGCCAGACTTCAACCCGCGAATACACCATCGAGACAGCTCAACCTCCCAGGGTCATTTCCGAGATAGCACTGCCCGTTTTCGGCTACGACGACGAAGTCCTGGGGCGTCTTTACATCATGCGCGATGTCTCCCACGAGCGCGAGGTCGAGTTGTACCGCCAGGAAGTCTCCAACATGATCGTCCACGACCTGCGCAGCCCGCTTTCCGGCATCATCACCGGGCTGTACATCGCCATGGCCGAAACCGCCGAACTCAAAGGCCGTGACGGGATTTCCACCCTGGAATCGACCCTGGAGGTATCGCTGAACTCGGCAGAGGCGATGCTCCAACTCGTCGAACAGATTCTGGATGTCAACAAACTGGAAGCAAACGAAGTCCCCCTCATCCTGGAACCGGTCCACCTTCCGGCAATGGCCCAACAAGCGTATGAGAAGTTGAAAAGCACGGCCATCACCAGCGAGATCGAAGTGACGATCAGCGCCCCCGACCAACTGCACCCCATTCCTGCCGACGCGGACAAGATCGAACGGGTGATCATCAATCTGCTGGATAATGCGCTCCGCTTCACCCCGCAGGGCGGCCAGGTGCGGATCGAGATTGCCGCCGATGGCGGGACACAGCAGGTCAGTATTATCGATACCGGCGACGGCGTACCATTGGAGATCAGGGAACGGATCTTTGAACGCTTCTTCCAGGGCGCTCCGCACTTGAGAAAACGCGGCCCACGCGGTTCTGGCCTGGGGCTGACGTTTTGCCAGCTTGTTGTTCATGCGCACAATGGCCGCATCTGGGTTGACGATGGACCGGAAGGCGGCGCGGCATTTCATTTTACACTGCAAAACACCAGCCAATCCTGATTCTGCTGCGATTTAGAAAGAAGCGCACCATTCGAATTTGCACCGGATAGGCAGTAGTGGGTTTCAGACTGAGCACAGGTGGGAAAATTAGGGTAAGATTACGGTATGGATACGGTTAAAACGCGCGTCAGAATTTTCCATTGGGTGCTTGGAATCGGGGGCATCATTCTCGCTGCCGCTTTCTGGCCCAAACTCGCCAGCCAGAATTTCCTGGAATGGCTGGTTCTGGGCTCCTCGGTGCTGATGGTCGCCCTGCTCCTTTATCTATCCATAAACCTGGGCTGGGGTAAAATCACCTTCCTCCCCGCCGCTGTAATGATGATCTACCTGTCCCTCGGCCTGAATGTCAGCCTCTTAACCGTAGCTGCCGGGCTGCTGATTGGCTCTCTCTCCCATCTCGTCGAAGAAAACCGGCGGGCCGAATTCGTTGATCCGCTCTGGTGGCAGACAGTCGGGCGGGTGCTCTACCCGATCGGGCAGTACGGTATCGGATTGGCCGCGGCTGAAACCAGCTATCGCCTGCTGGGTGGCAGCGCCCCCCTGACGGTCATCAATTCACTGGAAATGCTGCTTCCGGCAGCAATCGTCCCGATTGCCTTTCTGATCACCATCGACGCGATTATTGTTCTCGAATTGTGGCTGCGTGATCCGGCGGCCCTCAAGCAAATCAAAGAGACTTACAAGATCGCCCTTGCTATCCAGCTCCTGCCGATGGTGCTTGCTCCCTTCACCGCGATCACCATTACCCGCCTGGGCCCGCTGACCTTCATCATCTACGAGATCATCGTCATGACTCTCGCACTCGTCGTCAGGCGTCTGATGGTTGCCCAGGAGCGTCTTCAGAAGCAGGTGACCCGCATTCGTTCCGTCTCGGTAATGAACCAGGCCATCCGCACCTCAATTGACATCGACGAACTGCTCCACAGCGTTTATATCCAGGTTGCCAGCCTGATGAACGTCCGCAACCTGATCATCGTCCTGACCGACCAGCAGAGTGAAACCCGAGAATGGCTGCCGCGCTACCTGATTATCGACGGCAAGAAAATCGAGCAGCCGTCCCGCGACTATGTCGACGGGTTTTGCAGGCAGGTGCTCGATACGCAGGTGACGCTCGTCGCCGAGTCGGTCAGCCGGGCAGCGGCGCGCCTTGTGATCAGCCGCGCACCCAAAGCGCGCACCTGGATGGGCATCCCCCTTCTTTCGTCCGGCACGGTCATCGGGTGTATGGCGACCTGGTTGGGCGAAGATCAGCAGCCGGAGCGCACCTTTAACGAAGCCGATGTCGACCTGCTGACCACCATCGCTGTTCAGGCAGAAGTCGCGATGCAGAACGCGCTGCTTTACGAAGGCGCCCAGAAGCACGCGGCACAGTTGGCCCGCCTGAATCAGATCAGCGCGTTGATGAACGCTTCTCTCAACCCGGAGAGCCTGCTCGAACTGGTGACCGAATCCCTGATCGAGGTTGCCGGGTGTAACAAAGCCGCCATCTACCTGCTGGAACAAAACAAAAGCGACCCCCGGATGCTCCTGACCTATGCTCAGGGCATCGACGAAGCGCATATCAACACCATCAAGGAGAGCCGCTCGGCAGTCTCCGAGAATGAACGGAAATTGATCCTCGAAGAGGGAACGATTATCACCGTTTCCGATATTAAAGATGCCATAATAGACGAAACCAGCAGCGCCCACTACCTCGCCGAGGAGTCCAACCTTATCGCCTACGCCTACGTCCCTCTTCGCGCCCAGAATCGAAATCTCGGCATGCTCGCCGTCTACTATGATGACATCCACAGCTTTAGCGAGAGCGAGATCGAGCTGCTGGTGACGTTTGCGAACCAGGCCGCTCTCGCGGTGACCAACGCCCGCATCTACCAGCAGGTTGACCTCCAGCTTGCGCGGCGCATCGGCCAGATCGTCCAGATGTCGGATATCAGCCAGCGCCTCAGCGCGACGCTCGACCTTGAAGCGATCTTTAAGCTGATCATCGATTCGGCCATCGATGGGTGCAGCGCCGATGCCGGTGTGCTCGTTCTGGCCGGTGACCCGGAAACCGGCTACCAGCAGGACAGTCAGCCGCATATGGTCGCCTGGCGGGGCTTCGACCCGGCCAACTCCACGCGGGCCCCGCACCGCATCGCCGAAGAACTGGCAATCGGCGACGTGATGGAAAAGGGCGAAACGCGGATTTCCACCTCCGACGATCCCAAGACTTCCAACCCGCGCTCGCAGCTCACTGTCCCGGTGCTGCTCGAAGGCAAGGTAATCGGCGCGATGGCACTGGAGAGCAATTCGGCCAATGCCTTCAACCAAGAAGACCTCAGCTTTGTCAGCCAGCTTGCGATCCAGGCCGCGGTCGCCATTCGTAATGCGCAGCTTTATCGCAACGTGCAGGTCGTCCGTGACCGTCTGCACGCGATCCTCGACACCTCGAACGACGGCCTGTTGATGATCGACCCGAAGATGCGGATCGTCATGACCAACACCCGGATGGGCGAATTCTGGGATTTCGCCCGCAGCGACTTTGTCCCCCGTTCACCCGACCAGTTCATCGCCGATCCGTTAAGCTCGTTGGGCGAAGGGTTGGGTTACAAAGAGGGCGAACTGGCCTTGTTGATCAAAACAGGGATCAACAACCCCGGTATGGAAGCCAAGACCGATCTGTATACCACCCGGCCCCAGCAGGGCCGGTCGCAGCGCTATGTCGAGCGGGTTGTTTCCCCGGTCCGTGACGAACGCGGGGCCTTTATCGGCCTGCTTTTGCTTTTCCGCGATGTCACCGAGCAGAAAGAACTGGAAGAAGCCCGTCAGAACCTGACCAGTATGATCGTTCACGAACTGCGCTCGCCGCTTCAGGCGGTGATGGGCAGCATGAGCCTCATCCACAGGGCTACCCCGGAAAAAGACCCGGTGATCGAACAGGCCACCGAAGTCAGCCAGCGGGCGGTCAAGAAACTGCTCAACCTCGTCAACAACATGCTCGACGTCTCGCGCATGGAACAGGGCGAGATGGTTCTCGATACCGGTGCCGAGGAAGTGATCGACATCGTCAAGGATGTCACCGAAGAGATCATGCCGCTCGCCAAAGAGATGAACGCGATGGTCAACATGGAGATACCCGGTTCCCTGCCAAAAGTGCGCGTTGACCGGGATATGATCGAGCGGGTGGCGATCAACCTGCTCGACAATGCCCTGAAGTACACCGATCCGGGTACCCTCGTTTCGATTGGTGCGGAGCTGCGTCCGCCTGAAATCGGAACGAAAGGGCCTTCCGATTCGACTCAGCAGTTGGATAAGGATATCCTGAAACACACGATGGTCGAAGTCTTCGTCACCGATAACGGGCCTGGGGTGCCCGACGAATACAAAGAACTGATTTTCGACCAGTTCTCACAAATCCCCGGCAGGAAAGGCCGCCGCCGCAGTGCAGGTCTCGGCCTGTCATTCTGCAAACTGGCGATTGAATCACATGGGGGGCGCATCTGGGTAGAAGACAACCCGGCGGGCGGCAGTGTCTTTCGCTTCACGCTGCCCGTCGTCGGTCGGGAGGATAAAGCCGCCAGTGACGAGAACGCGCTGGTCGTCCCGAAAAGCGAGGACGCCAAAACCAGTGCCGGGGGCAAAACCGAAACTGAGACTGAGACCGAAACCGAAGCCGGGGCAGAGACTAAGGCCGAAACCGAAGCCAGAACTAAAGCTGAGACAGCTGATACCGGGAAAACCGGGGGAAAAGAATAAAAAGCCCGGTCTACAAACCCGGCAGGCGGCGCTGCTTCTCCGATGGCTTACGGAACACGGTCACGCGGCGCGGACGGGCCAGCTTGCGCAGGTTCTCGATCACGTGACTGTAGGTTCGGCGGTAACCGGCGGCTTTCAGGTATCCCTCGATGACGTAGGGCGGCACCTCAAGCAGCAGCACCTCAAAAACGCGGCTCGCGTCGTTGAGATAGGCGTTGTACGTGCTGCTCGCGATCTCTTCCTGATCCCGTCGTTCAGCCAGCCATTCCTCGTAGCGATGCAGGACTGTCGAAGCCATAGGCGCTCCTTCCACACAAGCACCTCTGTCGGGTAATGAACCGGTGCAGTTCCCAAAAGAAATGCCTTCGGTTTGATATTTTCAGTATAGCATAACTGGATTTTTGTGGCCGGAGCGTCGACGCTTATTGTACAGCCGGGCGTAGGGGCGAGGCTTGCCCTCGCTCAATCCTCACGTTCTTCTATAAGACTCAAGTATTGACCAGCGGATGTTCCCGATATATCCCCCGGTACTCCTCCGGGAGCAGCCGCGCCAGAGAGATCATTACCTGCTCGGTCAGATCGGTTAATTGATCGGCGCGCACACGGCCTTCGGCCAGCCAGAAGGGTTCGCCAAAGCGGACGAATACATCGGCCCGGCGAAGGTGCTTGATCGACGGGATGATGTTCTCCACGCCCCAGATCACCACCGGTTGAACCGGCACCCCGGCCCGTGTTGCCAGGAACGCCGCGCCGTCTTTCCCGTTCGAGAGTTCCCCGGTCTTGCTGCGTGTCCCCTCGACCGCCACCGCCAGCGGTTGGCCGTCCTCCAGCACGTTGAGTGCCTGCCGCAGCGCGTCCCGGTCGACCTCGCCCCGGTTGATGAAGATCGCGCCGAGGACTTTCAGCAGCGGCCCGAAGACATGCTTCTCATATTTTTCGGCGGCCAGCGGGCGGGGAATGCGCGGCAGGTTAGTGCCGATCACCGGCGTGTCGAAGTAGTGGAGATGGTTGCTCACGTAGATGAACGGGCCGTCTTCGGGGACGTTCTCAACCCCTTCGACATGGATACGTGAAAACATCCTGACGAGCAAACGCATTAATCTTATGGTGGGCTTGTGCAGCCATGTACGTCGGGGGTATCGGATATCCTGGTGAACCATTAGTCTCCTCATGCGGCGGTCGAAAATCCGCAGGTGTTTCTGTTTGTATAACGCTTTTTGATGCGATATGTTGCGTTATAACCCGATAACGATCTATCCGTAAGTCGTTTTGCACGATTCGTTATCTTTCCGAAATGAACGAAGTGAATTTACAGATAGTAGTGAAGATACCTCACTGACACCTATAGATCGAACGCCCGCCTCACTGCCCGGCAGATTGCCAGGCTGATCCACAATCCCGGCTTCGGATCGCCCGCCCCTTTCAGCAGATTGAGTTTCCACGCGCCGGTAGTTAACTGCCGGTCGACAAACCAGTCGATCACCTCCTGAATGGGCCGGTTTCCCGCGTCGAAGCCCAGCCGGGTCAGCGAATCGAACGCCGACAGCAGATCGGTGAACCAGAACGGGAACGTAAACCGGTACCAGAAATCCTCGCCCTGCCTGCCGGGATATTCGCCCCGTTTAAACAGGCGCGTCATCAGGTATCGTCCGGCCTGCTGCGCCGCTTCGTGATCCCGATAGCGCGGATGCGCGGCGAAGGCCCGCAGCACGCAGCCGGTCACCAAGTGTGAGTTGGGTTTGCCCCGGTCGGGCTGGATCAGATCGGAGAACATGTTCTCCCGGCTGAGCTTCTCCCCTGCCGTCAGCGCCGGGATCGCCCAGCCGCCGCCCGCCTGCCGGATCGCGAGCAGCCAATCGAATCCTTTCTCGATACGCGGATCGTCGCCGTACCCGGCCTTGATCAGCAGTTCCATGATCCCGCCGCTGTAGTTCGGCGTGTACTGAGTCCCATAGATACCCCGGAAGTCGCCCTCCCCCGTCTGGAATTCGAACAGGAATTCTGCCGCCTTTTGCAGCGGCGGATGATCGCGCGTCATTCCATACTTTTCGACCAGCACCCCCACCTGTCGATATGTTTCGATCTGGTCGTAGTTTTCCTCCGTCCTGACCTCGTCCTTCCCACCCGGATACTTCCACGATCCGTCGTCCCGCTGTTTCCTCAGAATCTTTTCCACGTAGGACAGCGCCCACAGATCGTCGACCGGGCCGGGGTCTTCGTCCAGCAGGTCACGGCGGGTGAAATACACCAGCGCCGGGTTGCCCGATTCGAGCAGCGGCCCGACCGGGTCGTATCGAAAACATGATCGCCAATTGCCCATCGTCGTCTCCTTTTCGGGTGTGTCATTTCAGGATACACTCAACTCATGAAAGTAACCATCGATGTTTCAGCCGCCATCAACGGGAAGGCCGGGCTGGGTCGCTACGCGGCATCGCTCGCCGGAGCCATCGCCGCCGAGCATCCCGGCAGTGTTCAACTCTTTGCCAACCGCACCCCACAATCGACCATCCCCCCCACCCTTGCCGATCTCCCCCTGGAAACCGTCGGCGCCGGGTACAAGCCCTGGCGGATGGCCGTCTGGGTCGGCCAGATGTTCAAGGTCGCTTACAACCGCGCCGCCGCCGGTTCCGATCTCTACCACGCGACCGAGCACCTGCTCCCGCCAGTCAAAAACGTCCCCACCGTCCTGACCGTCCACGACCTGATCTTCAATCTGTTTCCGCAGCATCACAAGCGGCTCAACTACTGGTATCTCAATGCCGCGATGCCCCTCTATGTCAAACGCGCCAACCACGTGATCGCCATCAGCGAGTCGACCAAACGCGACCTGATGCGGCTGTACGGCACGCCGGAGGAGAAGATCAGCGTCGTCTACGAGGCCGCCGCCCCGCACTTCAAGCCCCAATCCGCCGATAGCATCGCGGCGGTTCGCCAGAAATACGATCTCCCCGACCGCTACCTGCTGTCGGTCGGCACCATCGAACCGCGCAAGAACCTTGCCCGGCTGGTCGAGGTGCTGTCGGTCGTACGCCATGAGCACCCCAACCTGAAGCTCGTCATCGCCGGGTCGCAGGGCTGGCTGGTCGAGAGTTTTTTCGAGGCGCTCGACCGCTTCGACCAGCGCGACGCGGTGATCATCACTGGCTTCGTCCCCGAAGACGATCTCCCCCCGCTCTATGCCGGTGCGACTGTCGCCGTTCTCGCTTCGCTCTACGAGGGGTTTGGATTACCCGTCCTGGAGGCGATGGCCTGCGGTACACCCATCGCCTGCTCCTCGACTTCCAGCGTTGGCGAGATTGCCGGGAACGCCGCGCTGACCTTCGACCCCGAATGCCCCGGCGAGATCACCGCCGCGCTGCGCCAACTGCTCAACGACCCCGCCCTGTGTGACGATCTGCGCGAGAAGGGCCTCGCCCACGCCGATCGATTCTCGTGGCAGCGTGCCGCCCGCGAAACCTGGGCGGTATATGAGAAAGCCATCAATCAAATCGGGTCGTAGGGGGTACAGCGTTGCTGTGCCCGCCAGTCGCCCACGCAGCCGGAAGACCGGCTGCCAGAGACCTATCGTTTTTAGCCCGGTGCTTTAGCGCCGGGAATCGGAGGATTTCATCCTCCGAATTGCAACCACCCATGAAAAAGCGATCACCGCCGCCCGATGATGATTATTCGCCCTCGCTGAGCGAGGACTCGCTTTACTACCGGCCCGATCAACCGGCGGGCGGATTCGCGCCCAAGCTCGGCGGTGAAGCCGCCTATACCCACCTCCTCGATGCCTTAAATCACCCCCTGTGGCATATCCGGCGGCGGGTAGTGACGCAGCTGGCTGCCACCGGCGATCCCCGCTGCCTCGATGCCGTCGCCGCCGCCCTTGACGACGAAAACAAGAAAGTCCGTGAAGCGGTGATCCAGGTCCTCGCCAATGCCACCGACCGCCGCGCGGTGCCTCGCCTCCTCGAATCGCTCACCGATCCCTCGTCCCGCGTCCGCTCCGCCGCTGCCCAGGCGCTTGGACAAATCCGCCACCCGGACAGCGTCGGCGGGCTGGTCGACGCCTTGTGCAGTGACGACGGCAGTCTGCGGATTTATGCGCTCCGCGCCCTGGTGCTGATCGGCCCGGAGTCGATCCCTGCTCTGACGATGGCGGTTAGCAATCCACAGTGGCGGGTTCGACTGGCGGCGCTCTGGGCGCTGGGTGCGATCATCCTCGAATCGGGCACCGACCCGCCCCCGGTCGAACAGGGCATCGCCGCTCTTCGAGCCGCCCTCGTTGACAATCACCCCGAGGTGAGTCACGCCGCCGCCCGCGAGCTTGGCAAACTCGGCGACCCTGCCGCCGCCCCCGTCCTGCTGGCCATGATCCACTCCGACAACCCCTTCGACCGTGAAGACGCAGTAGTGATGCTCGGCCAGCTTCGCGAAACGCAGGCCGTCGATGGGCTGATTCCCCTTCTCGACGACATGGGCCGGGGCTGGCGCGGTCGGGTCAGCGATGCGGCAGCGGTGGCCTTAGCTCGGATCGGCACCCCCGCCGCGCGTGAGGCGCTCAAAAAGTGGCAGTCCCGCGAACAAACTTGACTTATTCGCAAAACGAACGATCATTATAAACACGAGGTATACTGGTCTGAAGGAAGGACAGCGCACCATGTTCGACAATCCACCCCCGGAACAAGAGTATACATTCTACTATCCTGCCTCCGCCCTGGATGTTGATTCTCTATCTCTGATTGGCGATCTCTCCAGAATGCTTGAGGAAGGCTATTCCGTAGATAGCCTGATCGGTTTCCTCGATGACCGCCGCCGCCCGGTACGTGATGCCGTCGCCCATGCGCTGGCCGAACTCAACGAGCCGGGGCTGGTCTATACCCTGATCGACCTGATGCAGAACGGATCGCACCAGGCGATGGCGGCATCGGCTCAGGCGCTTGGCCTGCTCGGTGATCCCTTCGCCATCCCCGACCTGGTCGCCGCATTGCGCAGCGCCGACGGCAATCTCAGGCTCTATGCTGCCGGGGCGCTGGTTCGCCTCGGCGATTCCTCCGTCCCGGCCCTGATGGAAGCCACCACCGACGAAGATTGGCGCGTGCGGCTGGCCGCCGTTTGGACACTCGGTGAATTGATGAACCAGATTCGCGGCCAGGATTCCTGGGATCAGGCCCTTGCCATCCTCTACGAAGCTCTCGACGACCCGAACCTGGAAGTCAACCACATTGCCGCGCGTGGCCTGGGGCGCATCGGCGACCCGATCGTGATCCCCTACCTGTACCAGAACCTGGAAAGCAGCAACTCATATGCCCGCGAGGATGCCATCGCCTTCCTTGGCGAGTTCGGTGAGGTCGACGCCGTCCCTTACCTGATCGACTTGCTGGGCGATTATGAACGCGGCTGGCGCGGGCTGATCTGCGACTCGGCGGCGGTGGCCCTCACGTTGATCGGTACACCGGAAGCACTCGCTGCCGTCGACGAATGGAATGCACAGCAGCAGCAGGAAGAGGAGTAGCGCTAATATTTGACAGCCCTCCACCTATCAAGCTCTGACTCTCGTCACAGCTTGATCGTCCTCCCCCCTTGCAAGGGGGAGAAGCCGAACCCGGGTTCGGTGGAGAGGGCTTACCACCAGCCACAGCCTAGCAGGAGGCACAATGCCCGTACCTCTCGCAAAACGCCAGTACCCCATTCTTGAATACGACGACGACCCCTCGGCGATCATCGAACCGACCTCTATCGTGGGTCCAATTGATATCGCCGAGCATTGTGTATTGTGCTTCTTCCATGACGTGATCACCACCCTGAACGAAGCCGGGCGGCTGAAAAAGGTCAGTGATCACTATTCGGAGATCGGCTATCATCCGGTCTACGAGGCCGAATTCGATGGCAAACGCTTCGCCCTGATGCAGCCCGGCGTCGGTGCGCCGCTCTCCGGCTACCTGTTCGACGAGTTGATCGCGCTTGGCTGCAAGAAATTCATCGCCTGCGGCGGCGCGGGCGTGCTCGACCCTGAGATTACCGTCGGGCACCTGATTGTCCCCACATCGGCCATCCGTGACGAGGGCACCTCGTATCACTACCTGCCGCCCAGCCGCGAAGTCGCCCCCAGCCCGGAAGCGGTCGCCGCGATTGAACGCGTCCTGACCGCCCACAAAATCCCCTACCTGACCGGTAAAACCTGGACCAACGACGCGATCTTCCGCGAGACGCCCGGCAAGGTGCAGCTTCGCCGCTCCGAGGGCTGCCTCGCCGTCGAGATGGAAGCCTCGGCCTTTTTTGCCATCGCCCGGTTCCGGGGCGTGACCTTCGGGCAGATTCTCTACGGCGGCGACGACGTCAGCGGCGGCGAATGGGACGAACGCGATTGGGTCGCGCAGACGTCGACCCGCGAAAAACTGCTCTGGCTCGCAGCGGAGGCGTGTCTGGAATTATGATTCAACAGACGACTGCGATAGGCATCGACTATACCGCCGCCGCCCACCAGTCCGCCGGGATCGGGCGGCTGGTTCGGGAACTGACCCGCGCCCTGGCCGAACAGCATCCTGAGCAGGATGTACGGCTGTTTGTCGCCGGGGCCAGGGCCTGCGATCTCCCCCCCTATCCGGGCCGGTTCGAATACCGCACCTCGCGCCTTTCCGAGCGGAACCACTCCCGGCTGTGGCACCGCCTGCGCCTCCCGCTTCCGGTCGAACTATGGACGGGCGATATCGACCTGTTCCACGCCACCGATTTCACCCTCCCGCCCACGCACAGCAAAACCCGCACCGTCCTGACCATCCCCGACCTGTCCTACGAGCGCTACCCCTCGGAGACGATGCCCGGCATGCTCAAGTATCTGCAAACGGTGGTGCCCCGATCCGTCAAACACGCCGATCACGTGATCGCCATCTCGGAGACGACCCGCGCCGATCTGATTGACCTGTACGGCACGCCCCCCGAAAAAGTCAGTTCGATCCCGCTGGGCGTCGATCCGCGCTTCTCCACGCAGCGGACGCCGGAGCAGGTCCGGCACCTGCGAGAGAAATACCGCCTCCCCGAAGGTCCCTTCGTGCTGACCGTCGGCACGATGCAGCCGCGCAAAAACCACCGGCGGCTGATCGAAGCGTTCTACCGCCTCCCCGAATCGCTGCGGATGGCCTATACGCTGGTCATCGCCGGGGGGAAAGGCTGGGGCTACGACGAGGTTGAGGAGTACGTCAGGCAGTTGGGGCCGGATCGCCGGGTGGTATTCACCGGCTTTGTCGACGACGGCGATCTCCCCGGCCTGTACCGCGCCGCCACCGTTTTCGCCTATCCCGCGCTCTATGAAGGGTTTGGCCTGCCGGTGCTCGAAGCGATGGCCTCCGGTGTCCCCGTGCTGACGAGTAATATCTCCTCGCTGCCCGAAGTCACCGGGCCGGTCTCCGCTGCCCTGATCGATCCTCTCAGTGTCGACGAGATCGCCACCGGGCTTGAACAGCTTCTTGAAGACAGCGACCTGCGCGATCGTCTGAGAGAACTCGGCATCGAACGTGCCGCGTCCTTCACCTGGGCCAACACCGCCGAACAGGTCTGGTCGATCTACAAGAGTTTGCTCACCTAGCTACTCGGTTACTGTCAGACTGCATACTTTGTAGTCCCAGAGCCACTGCGATTCGATCACGTATTCACCCGGCGAAAGCTGTATGGTGAAATAGCCTGTAAATCCCCAGCCCGGCGACGGATCATTAAGCCCATTGGAATGCCATTGAACATCAGATAACTGTACTTCTGTAGGCTGCACCACCTGGCCATTGACACGCACCGTCGGAGCGGTACCCGCAATCTCGGCATAGGCCGCAGCTTCATTCGACCATCGTCCGATCCCGCGGCCAATACTGAATCGCCCTGCTGGCCCGGTATCTGGCTCACATCGACTTGTTGGGTCATCTTTATCTGACTTGATATCAGTCACACTCGGCGCCGGGGTCAGCGTGTCCGTTGGGATTGGCGTGATGGTTGGCGGCAATGTGATCGTCGGCGTGCCGGTCGGCGTCAGAGCAATGATCGTCGCCGTTGCATTCTCGTCTACAACATTTTGAGTTGCCGTCAGTCGCGCTTCAAGACTTTGCTGCGTTCTGGTCGCCGCTATGTTTGCCTGCCCTGTCGCCGTCATATGCTCGACAAATGCCACCGCCTGTGTCGGATCGAGTGTCGCATCTGGATTCTCCGCCAGCGTTGACAGGGCTTCGAACGTCGCCTCGACATCCTGCGTGGGTTGGCTAATATCAACCGTCTGGTTTGCCCGCCTGATCCACAGCCCACCGACGATCACCATACCCACCACCAGCAGACCAAAAACTGCCGCCATTCCCCACCCCGTCCGACGGCCACGCGGTTTGCGCCGCGCCCTGCGCCGCACATCCTGTGTCACCTGATCGGATGGCCGATTGTTGGACAGTTCATCGGTGATCGCCAGCAGATCGTCTGACCGGCGTTCTATTGTTTCTTCCAGTCCGCCAATCGCCTCGACCAGCGCCCAGGCCAGCCCGCCCGCCGTCTGGTAGCGGTCATCGGGGTTCTTTGCCAGGGCTTTGAGGATCACCCGTTCGATCGTGCGCGGCAGGCCGGGGTTGATCGCGCGAGGCAACAGCAGCGGTTCGTTAGCATGGGCAAGGATCACCGCGAATGGTGTGTCGGCCTCGAAGGGCACCCGCCCTGTCACCATCTCATACAGGACTATCCCCAGCGAATAGACATCGCTCCGCGCATCGACTCCTGTCCCCATCCCATGTTCCGGGGCCATATAGGTCGGGGTGCCCATCGCCGTCCCGGTCTTCGTCAGGTGCGAGGTCGCCTCAAGCACTTTCGCGATCCCGAAGTCGGTGAGATACGCATCCCCATTCCGGTCGACCAGGATATTGGCCGGTTTGATGTCCCGGTGGACGATCCCGTGCTCGTGCGCGTAATCGAGTGCGCTCGCCATCTGGCTGACGATCCGGGCCGCGTCGCTCAGCGGCATCACCCCGCCAAACCGCTTGATCACATCCTTCAGTGTCCCGGCTTGCAGATAGCGCATTGCCAGGTAGGTGATCCCGTTGTCCTCGCCGAAATCGTAGACCGGCACAATCGCCTTATGTTCCAGATTGGCGATGATCCGTGCTTCCTGTGCAAAGCGTTCCAGGTAAGTTTCGTCTTCCGCGTAGTGATCGGGGAGAATCTTAAGCGCCACAAAGCGATCAAAAGCAGGCTGGTAGGCTTTGAACACCTTCGCCATCCCGCCCATCCCAATCGGCTCGATCACCCGGTAGCCGCCAATATCCTGCCCTATATATTGTGACATGTGGCCCGTTCCCTTTGTTTCGAGGAGATGCCGCTTACGGTTTCATTATATACCATAAAAAAGAGGCGGCGGATCGATCCGATCCACCGCCCCATTGATTCTGCTGCCTGTAAGTATCAACTTTAGCCCGGTACTTCACCGCCGGGAAAGCGAAGGCTACTCGCGCAAATCCCACACCTTCACCGATTGATCCTCCGATGCAGAAGCCAGGAAGATGCTGTCCGGCGACCACGCCAGGTCGGTGATCGTATCGCTGTGGGCAAACTCGACCCGCTCTACCCCCCATGTCTCCGTATCGAAGATGATGATCCGCCCGTCATCGGTGCCCGCCGCCAGCTTCGAAATGTCAGGCGACCACGCAATCACGACCCGCGTGCCCAGCCCCGGCAGCGTGCGGACGACCTCGCCGGTCAGCGTATCGTAGACCCGAACCTCGCCGTTGTAGTCGGTTCCGGCGGCAAAATGCCAGGTGTCCGGTGCCCAGGCGATGCTCTGTACGCCGTCTTCCAGGCTGATCTCGTAGGCCATCTCGCCGGTATCCATGTTCCACAGGATGATCCGGCCATCCGGATCGCCGGTTGCCAGCCAGGTACCATCATATGACCACGCGACGGCGGTCACCTGGTCTTCGTGCGCCTCGAACTCATACCACGTTTCGTCGGTTGTCACATCGAACACGTAGATGATCGGCGGCACGCCGCTCCCGGCGATGATCCGCCCATCCGGGCTGAAAGAGACATCGTCGATCCACGAGATTTTCTCCGGAACGTTGTAGGTATGGACAACCGAATCAACGCGAACGTCCCACAGCACGATCGGGTCGATTTCAATGCTGTGGAAGGCTTTGCCACCCGCCACCGCCAGCATGCTTGTACCGGGCAGCCAGGTCAGGTCGCCGATCCCGTCGCCCCGATCATACATCCCGATCGTTGTCAGCGTCCCGGGATCCCAGATCAGCACGAGGCCCTTGCTGTCGCCGCTGGCGAGCATCGTCCCATCCGGCGACCATGCCAGCGCCTCGATGGGCAGCGAGTGATGCGACGGGATGCGTCCGGGTTCTTCCTCTTCCGGCGCGGTGGCGGGTTCTTCACCCATCTCCTCGACCGGCTCCGCCTCGATCTCCGATCCCGGCGGCGGCTCGTCGACCGCCGGGGCAGCATCGGGAACTGCCGTCGGGGGGGGTGCCGCGGGCGGCGGCGCGCTTCCCCCACCCCCGCAGGCAATCATCAACGCCGTTGCGATCAAGACCGGCAAAACGATCCCACTAAAACGCCTGAACAGACTTCGCTTCGCTTCCATATCCATCTCCCTCATTGACTCGGCGTGTACCATCTGGAATCCCAGTTACCTGGCTATTCTAAAGTGGGAGTTTTGGCTGTACCAAAACTCCCATTAATACGCCTGCGGCGTATTATCCCCGCCGATCCCAGGCCCACTGCATCGCCCAGATTGCCAGCGGGCGCATATAGGCCAGCGAACGGTGCCGACCTTTATACGTCCACGCTTCGGGGGTGCAGAACCAGTAGCCAAGTTCCTCGTACGTCTGCTTGTAGATACCTTCGGCGGTGGCGAAGGCTTCTTCGCTCATGTCAAGCTGGAGCATCGCAGCGGCGACGGCGTAAGTTGTCCCCGTCCATACTTCCTGAGACTGCATCGTCGACGCATCGACGCGCCCATCCGGGCGCATCCCGTTGACCGCCCCCATCGTGCCGCTTTCGAAAAGCCTGACGTTGTGATCGAACACGACCTTCAACGCGCTTTGAGCGTTCGCCTCAGAGACGATCCCCGGCAGGCCGCAGGCGCGGGCATACCAGTCACCCGCCAGTTGATCGGCCATGATACTCGTCGCCTGGGCGCTGCGGCTGGCGTCGTAGGCGTAGTATTCGCCCGTCCAGAGCAGGTCTTCATACGCCCGCTGACCCTTCGCCAGCGTATCACGGTATGATTTTGCTGCCTCTCCCTGATCGAGGATGTCGGCCATCTCCGCCGCTGCCGCAAGCGCAGCCAGCCAGAGGCCGCCGCTGTAGGCGCTCGGCCCGCTGACCGACCATGTATCGTAGGTCTGGTCGGGATAGCCCTCGTTTTCAATCAGGCCGTCCTCGTCCACGTCGAACTGCCTCGCGTAGTCTATTGCCTCCACCACTGCGTCCCACACTTCCACCAGGAAATCAATGTCCTGCGTAGCGACGAAATCCCGGTAAATCTGGAGTACGAATTTCGGGTTGAGGTCTTTCCAGCGGCTCACGTCCTGGAAGTCATAAGCGTTGACGCGGTACCAGGGGTCTTCGGTTGGCCCGCCGATGTCATGCGGGATCGCACCGCGCACCTTGCGGGGCGCGCGGTGCCCGGAGAGCACCATCTTCAACTCTTCGGGGTGTTCGGCAGTCAGCGCGCGGGCGATATCGCGCTGGAGGCTCAGTTCCAGTTCAGGCCACAGTGAAGCCAGCGCGAACGACGCATAAAAATGCACGTCGTAGGTGTTGTACATCCGGTATTCGTGACCTTCGAGGTAGGCGAAATGCCCATAGTCGCCGGGTTCCGGGGCACAGGGAGCCGCGTCCTCCGGCATGTCCGGCTGATCGCCACCGGCCAGCCCATCCGTCCAGACCGTGCCCCCGTCAGTGATATAGTACGCCTCGTTGAACAGCGCCGACTTGTACCAGTCAGGTAGGCGCGGATCGTCGAGGATCGACTCCTGCCATGCGCCGATCTGTGTTTCCCAGTCGCTATACTGGTCCAATGCCTCGCAGACGATACGTGGGGCCGATTCGCCGTTCTTACCATAGAACCGCGTGTAGCGTCGATACCAGCCGCGTCCCTCTCCGAAGCGGGCGATGGGCATATCCCACCCCAACGCAAAGGCTACCTCGCATT
The DNA here is from genome assembly GCA_016926255.1 of Anaerolineae bacterium. Taxonomy (GTDB): domain Bacteria; phylum Chloroflexota; class Anaerolineae; order Aggregatilineales; family UBA3940; genus JAFGOY01. Next base: position 17,263 of record JAFGOY010000014.1, read on the forward strand.
TTCCCCCGGCGGGCACGGTGACCGTCGCACACACCGCCGCGCCGATTGCGATCCGCTCGTTCGACGGCTTCTCATCTTCGACGTTTTCCAGTTCACCGTCGGTACGGAAATCGTGCCAGACATCCATGCCGGAGCCGTTGGTCACAAAGCGAGTGCGGTAGCTGACCTTCACCTCGTCAGTGCCCTGTGCGGCGATAGCGAACGAGAGCGGGTCTTCATAATATTCCTGTTCGTCGAGTACCTGCCCTTCGTCGAGCGGTTTGGGCTGGCGATAGTTGTGCTTCATCACCACGCCGCTGATCGGGCCAGACGGCCCGCCGTCGCTGAAAGCACTGTTGACGTGCCCGCCCTCGAAATCCGACCCGGCTCCAAAGCCGTTCTGAAAGGTGAACATCAACCCGACTTTCATCTCGGTATCACTCGTGTTCTCGACCGTCCAGGCGAAGACGCCCGCCGGAAGGCTGCTTTCCTTGTAATTGTGCGGGAGAACCGGCGATACCTGTCGGCAGGTCAGATTGAGACCCGGAGCCACCCCGTTGTATTCCGTCCAGGCGCGGGGATAGAGTGCGTGGTAGGTCGACTTGCTTCCGGGCAGCTCCCAGGCCCACCCCGACAGCGCCCCACCGACCGGCTTGCCGGGGTAAAGCACCTGGGCTGTCCCCTTCTTGCCAGGCTGCTTCACGTACACCGAGAACTGGTCGGCGGCGACGGTTTCATACTGGTAGATACCGGGACGCATCTGCCACCGGCTGAAATCGCCCTGCCACCCGCGCGTGATCGTCCCGCCGCCCAATCCGCCCAGCGGCACGCCCAGGTACGGACCGGGATCGAATGTATTGAACGGGTCCATGAGCGGCAGGCGGCCCGATTTGCGGGCCTTTTTGTTCGCCCGGTTGATGCGAATGATCGCTGGCAGCATCTCCAGGATAATATCAAACGATGGGTTGCCGGGTCGTCCCGGAGATTCAAGCACCTTGTCTAAACGGCGGCTCCAGGCGGCCTCAGGTATCTGCGGTGAAGCAGTCATATTCAAAACGCTCCTTCGGTTTTAATCAGGTGGAGACAACAATCACTGCCTATGATACATCGGGAGGGGGTATCAGGAAAGGGGGATGCCGTGAAGTGGGCGTATAAACAAACCATCCCGTACAGGCGCAGCGCGCTGCGTCCCGTTTGCTGCTACAGGCAGCCTATCGATTTTAGCCCGGCGCTTTAAGGCTTGTCCGTAGTTAAAATGCTTACCGCAGAATTCATTCTGCGGCTATTAGCGATATGTCGCCTCCGGCGACAACTGCGTGTTGGCGGTAAGGTCGACCGCAGGTCGACGTATCGCTATTAGCCTGGGTATTTATCCCCAGGTACAAAATCACCACTTCCTAATTCCAGACAAGCCTTTTAGCGCCGGAGAATAATCCAAAAATTTTCTTTACAGAGCATTAAGCGATTATCTCTGTTGCTAATCCGGCAGCATACCTTTCATTTGCTTGTAGATATACCCTGCGGCCCATCTGGGGTTTACCCGATAGATGAAATCCATAAACTTCGCATCGCTGCCCACCAGCACGCGATATTTGTCGCGCTCCATGCCATCGACGATCATACGCGCCGCATCTTCAGGAGATGTCATACGCATGGTGGAACTCTCGGCATCCTGGTCGCCAACGCTCACCCCTGAATGGGCGGCGATGTTGGTGGCAATCGCGCCGGGGAATACAACCGTTACCCTGACGTTCGTCTTGGTGAGTTCAGAGTGCAGCCCTTCGGTCAGCAGTTTGACGGCAGCCTTGGATGCGCCGTACATCGATTGCCCTGGGAAGGGGAAAAAGCCACCCATACTGGACACATTGACAAGATGGGCCTCCGGTCGTTCCAGCAGATGGGGCAGGAACGCTTTGGTCATATAGACCACACCATAGAAATTCACATTCATGACCCGATCGATAGCGTCATAATCAAGGTCATTGACGCGCACAAAGGGCTGGATAATGCCCGCGTTATTGATCACGCCATCGACTGTCCCATGTTTTGAGATCACGGCGGCGGGCAGCGCTTCCACAGCAGCACGATCGGTGACATTGACGACATACGTCGATAGGTTATCTTTCCCGTCACCGGCTAACTCGACGGTTTCCTTCAACCCCGCTTCACTGATATCGAGTGCGGCGACTTTCGCGCCTTTCCTGAGCAGCAGCAAAACCAGATCCCGTCCGATGCCGCTCCCGCCGCCGGTTACCACGATCACTTTGTTTGAAACCTTCATGTCGTCTCCTTAGGGAACTCATAGTTATAAGGTTTTGTCTGATCAGATGATAGCAAGGCAACCCAATAGAAAGCATAGTATTTGACACGAGAGTCAAAACAGTTGAACGGTTCTAACGATTAAACTCGATTGTCGTCGGCATTTTGCCGATCACCCCAACCACTCGTGCAGCGCATACACCTGAAGCGGCTCCGACTTGCCCGGCACCTCGACAAGCGGCATCTCACTCGCCGATACCCTCTCCCGGATGGCTTCGTACACCCGCTCGCTGATCAGGATGTCGGTGCCCCACAGCTTGTTCAACCCTTCGATCCGCGAGGCCGTGTTGACCGGGTCGCCGACCACTGTGTACTGCATCCGGCGCGGGCTGCCCACCGTCCCGGCGACCATTTCCCCAACGTCGATCCCGATCCCGACCTGCATCGGCCTGTGCCCCTCCGCCCGCCACCCAATATTGAACTCGGCCAGCGTCTCGCGGATCGCCAGCGCCGCACGCACGGCCTGCCCCACATGGTCAGGCGATGGAATCGGCGCGCCGAAGACCGCCAGCAGTGCATCGCCACCGTAATCGTTGATCCGCCCGTGTTCGGCTTCCAGCACCGGCTCGATCGCCGAGAAATACCGGTTGAGAAAACTGACCACCGCGCGCGGGGACATCGATTCGGTGAGCGCGGTGTACTCCCGGATATCGCAGATCAGCGCCGCCGCGACGAGCAGCTGCCCGTCGAAATCCACCCCGTGTTCAACGACCTTTTTAGCCAGGTCGGGGTTCACGTAGCGGCCAAACGCATCCGACAGGCGCTTGTGCGCCGTTTGATCGTGCAGCGCGATCACCCACCCGGAGATCGGCGGGCTGTCGATCCGTGCCGCCGATACCAGCAGCGAGCAGCCATCCTGCTGACAATCACGCCCGGCAATGTGTTCCACAGACACTTCGACCAGTTCGAAATGTTCCTCACCGGTGGCGCACCGGTCGAGCAGCGCGGACAGATCGGCGGAGATCAACACGTCGGTCAGGGGGCGGCCCAGCAGGTCTTCAAGGATCACCCCGGTAATTTTACAGAAACCGGCGTTCGCCTTGAGAACGAAATACTCCTCGTCGGTGACGACCAATCCACCCGGCACGCTGGTAAAGACGGCATCCAGCAGATGGTAAGCCGATACAAGCTGCCTGCGCCGCGCCCGATTTGCGACAAATACACGCGCCAGGTCCCGGCCATACTGGATCGACTGCTCGTGCTGTTCTTCCCTTTCCGGATCGTCCATCTGTCTCCCGCTGCCAACCTGAATAACTACATCTGTCCATAGTATAGCAGGAAGCGGTGAAGGCGATACGTGGGCGTGCCCCTCATGGCACCGGCGGCCATTCGCCCCAGGGCAGCGGGTATGTGGCATCGTGGGTGTGGACTACCGTCAACCACTGGCCTGAATCGTCATCACCGGCCCAGATTGCCAGCGTACCGGCATCGCTTCCACCCAGGGCCGAACCTTCGAAGTCGATGGGCAGCGTCATTCCTTCGGACGCCTCGGCGAATATGTCGGTCGTAGGCCCGCTGGTGCCGGGATTGCATTCCGCCGGGCAGTTGACCCGCACCTGGTCGAACAGCACTTCGACGTAGCCGTCCTCCCCGGAGAACTCCCATTTGTTCCCCACCGGCTCGACCCGCCCCGTGAAGTCGCCCCAGATGTATACCTCCCCGGAGTCGAGAGAGTGTCCGCAGTCGTCACGAATGATCTCCGCCCCCCCGGTGATATACCCAGTCACGCTGCCCATTACCAGGTCGAACTCGACATATACTTCCAGTTCGTAGAACAGGGCACGGGCAATGATTTCCTTCACATGGCACACCGGTTCGTCCGAAACATTCAATCCAAAATCCCGCCAGTAAATTTCCGCAACGTCGAAATCGCTGTCTTCTGAAATATCCAGGTCGTAGCTGTCGAGGACGATCAACATGTCGACCGGATCAATCAGTTCGTCGACCGGCTCACCCTCGGTAGCCGTCGGCTCGACCTCGACGGTTGGTTCCGGCGACGCGGTCGGCGTAGGTGCGACTTCGATCAAAACTTCCGGCGTCACGGTCGCCGCCACAGTCGGCGGCAGAACGACCACCCCTTCGGTTGGAACAGGCTGCGCGAGTGTCCAGAACGCCAGCCCACCTGAAAGAGCCACCACGACCAGCGCACAGACAACAGCAGCCACCAGCAAGGCGACAACGACAATGACAATGATCAGCGCGGTGCGCCGGCCCTGCTCAGTTTTCGATCTCGATTCCATCCCCCACCCCCTGAATCCATAGACCGTAGGGCCGCTGTGACAGCGGCTCTCCGGAAAACCACCATACCGACCCTATTCCTGGTAAATCCGGTAAATCCCGCCCGCACAGACGAAGTAAATATCACCCTCGCTGTCAGCCGTCACCGCCCCGGGGTCGACCGGTAGATTGCGGGCCAGGATAGTCGCCCCTCCCTCCGGCGTGATACGGTGAATCTCAAACTCCGGGTTGACCAGCCAGTACAGATAGCCCTGCGGCCCGGCGTCTATGTTACTCATCACACAGCAGCCCTCCCAGGTGATGTCATAGACGATCTCGGTGGTGCCCGCTGCCGGATCGACACGCAGCACCCACCGGTCGACCTGAGGGCCGGATATCGCCCGTTCCGCTTCGTCGGCGTAGACATACAGCGTTCCATCCGGCGCAACCCCGACGAAGAAGTTGTTCGCCGCCTTCGGCAGCGATATCGGATACTCGGCGATCTTGCCCCCCTGCGAAAACTCGATCAGTTTGTCACCGCCGTGATACGTACCGAACGCATGGCCCGATACCGGATCGAAGGCAATAGATATCAACCCGCCCACGCCATTGATCCGGGCCAGTGTGTCACTGCCCGGTGCGATATAAGCGGCATAGGCATCCACCCCCGGATCATGGACGCTCACATACATCCCACCGTCGGGCGTAAGGGCGACATCGTTGAAATAGCCTGCCACATCATCGATGACCACTTCGCGGTTGCCATCGTCCGTATATCTGACTACCTGCGCGGGATACTCGGCACCGCAGCTCCAGGTGCCAACATAGATCGCGTCATCCGGGCCAGCATCCAGCGCCCAGGTATTGACACCCATATTGGTGACGAGTGTCGCATTTTCGGCGGTTTCCATATCGAGCCGGGTGATCACACTCCAGGTCGGATCGACGAAGATCACCCGGCCGCTGTCATCGAAGACGAAATCGGCCTGATGGACGGCGCAGTCACTCTGCGATCCGGGTACCTCGGTCATTTCACCGGTTTCAGTGTCGAGCCGCACAAAGCCATCTATGGCTGTATTCAGGTAGAAGCTGCCGTCCGGCCCAAACCCGATATCCATCGGGTCGAGGTGGAGGATGCCTTCTACCAGCACGGTTTGCGTGCCGTCCGGATCGATCCGAATGACGCTCCCTGGGCCGAGATCAGAGACATAGATGGTTCCATCTTCGGTCACAATGACATCCCAGATTCGTTCAAACCCGGCTGCAATTTCGATGCTCTCGTTGTTAGGCTGCATCTCGTATATGCCTGAGTAGCCGTGATAGACGCCGATCAGACGCCCGTCAGGAGCTACCGTTCCAATGTGCCCCATATGGCTCTGGCCCCACACCTCATACGAGCCATCCGGCGACACCTGCATGATGTACCCGCCGTTCCACACATAGATCGTATCACCCGGCCCACCGGCACTGAACTCCGCACCACGCGGCGGCAGATCGAGGATGCGGGTTACCTCAGCGGTTTCCGGGTCAAAAACCGATATTCCCGCGTTTGGCGGCCCGTGATGCAGGTAGAACAGACCGCTCTCGCTGCGGACAATCGCCGTCAGGTCAGGGGCAGGTGGCGCAAACAGTAACTCGGCATTGTAGCCCGGCGGCAGTTCGAACCACCCGGCAAGGGATGGCCGGGCCATGGGAACTTCGCCTTCAAACTGCACCGCTTCGGGATCTGGCTCATCGACGGCAGCTACCACTGCTGCTGCATCGACTTCATTGACAACGGGCGTCCCCGCCGGATTCAGCCTGTCGGCTTCACGCCAATCGGGAGGCTGGCAGCACTGGCCGACCATCACCCGGACTTCGGCCAGTTCCAACCGTTCCGGCAACTCGAAATCGCGCAGGTCGATCCTCGCCTCGAAAGCATCGCCCAGTGCATAACTTGAATACTGCGACTCGCCAATCTCCTGGAACCCGGAAGTGATCTCCGAGCGGAACCCTCTTGGATTTCCGGGCGACCAGGAGATCAGGAACCGCCTGCCGTCCGACGCAAATTCCATGTCGAACTGTACCAGCGGCAGGGTCGGATCGGGGGTTTCGATCAGGAAATACAGTGCATTCTGATTCTGAAAGGCGTAAGTAGTCGTCAGGTCGAGGAAGCCCGCTTCGCCGTCGCCCGCCGGGTCGTCTACCACGATCTCGCGTCCAGCCCAGTCGTCGGCCTTCCCGTCGATGGTAATCTGTGTTTCGCCCGGTTCGCCCGAAAAGTCCGGTTCGGCGGGTTGAGCGCCGCCTGCTTCCTGCTCGGCAGGCGATTCCTCCGCTGCTTCATCCGGTTGGTCAGCCGGGGCGGTGTCGCTGCCGGAGCAGGCGGCCACAAACAGGCAGACAAGAATGAGTATGATTGCACGCTTCATCATGATGGTCTCCTCCTTTGATGATAGACGATGATTATGATGAATTGAGCCATTCGATAGGCACGATCCCCGAACGTTTCAGCACCCGCAGAGCGCGAAGCGTCACCCATTTGCTGGGTTTCCCTTTCTGCTCGATGTCGATCCACATTTTGCCGTTGTAGCTGTATCCCATCTTCCAGCGCCCCTGATCGTCCTGCTTCGAAAGCACCAGCCTGACCGCCCCATCCAGCCGGGGATCGTCGATCACCCCGGCCCCGGCCAGCGCTTCGAGATTGAGCAGCACGTCGGTGATATACCCTATCGGATAGCCAAACTTGAACCAGTTCGAACTGATGTATTTGACATGGGGATAATCCGCCAGCGCGACGTTATAGCCCAGCAGGAAATCGACACATGCTTCAATCGCAGAATCAACGATTGGAGTTCGCTCCGCCGCCGTGACTCGATTCAGCGCCATCAGTGCCCGGATCGCACCCCAGGCGCAGGCCAGTCCACCGTTGTAATTGCAGACAAATTCTGGCCCCCGGAGGCCGGAATCGTAGTAGCGTTCGTAGCCATCGCCGGTCACCGACCGCGCCAGCGCGTCGATTGCGCGTTCGATCCGTTCATCGCCTGCATACCCCAGTGTGATCATCGCGTCGATCATGTTTCCCCATATGCAGTGAAGCGCACCGCTGGGCGATCCGTTGTGCGAGAACGTCCCGTTTTCTGTGTAGATATTGTCGAAGATCGTTTCAGCAGCCCGCCGCAGTCGTGGTTCCTGAGTATCGCAGCCAAGCTGGATGAGGAACATCACCTGCCACACGGTTCCACGATATTTGGGGACGTAGGCCCGATCCGATCTGACCCAGTAGCCACCCGGCTCCTGCGCATCGAGGATCACCGGCACCGGGCCGCTCTGCATCACCGCCGCCTGCGCCTCGGCCACCTGTGGATCGTCGGCGGGCAGGTCGCGCAGATCGCGCAGGGCAAAATACCTCACGCCGGGGTTGGCGGAATCCGGTTCGAGCAGCCAGGGGATCGCGTTGGCGGTCAGCGTATGGTCACCGGTCATGATCTGTTCTCACCTGTAGGGGCTTATGGTCATGTACAGTCTATCATAACGTGGGGGGAGATCGAAAGCGCAGTGCGGGTCAGTCACCCGGCGCATCGACCTCGTTGACGACCGGCGTTCCTGGCGGATTGACGAGATCGGCCTCGTGCCATTCCGGGAACAGGCAGCACTCACCGGCCATCACCCTGATTTCGGTCAGCGCCAGCGTTTCGGGCGAATCGAGATCGCGCAGGTCGATGCGTACTTCCAGCGCGTCGCCCAGCGCAAAGCTCGACCAGCCTGTATCACGGATGAACCCCGGCTTGAAGCCCTCTTCGGTCTGGCTAACGTATTCCTCACCGATGTTGCCCACACCTCCCACCGGTTCACCCGGCATCCAGGAAACAAGATACTGCTCCCCATCAAGCGCAAGCTCGATGTCGAACTGCATCACTCGCAGCGCCGGGTCGTCAAACTCGGCCAGGATATACAGCGCGTCCCGGTTGACGAAAGCATAGACCGCCCCGATATCCAGGTAGCCTGCCTCCGCATCGCCCATCGGGTCTTCGAGGATCACATCCCGGCCTGCCCAATCGTCGACCTGTCCATCGATGATGATCCGCGTTTCGCCCGGCTTCTCAGCAATCGCACAGGCGGTGAGGATCAGGCAGACAGCCGCACAAGCAACGCCCCGAATCTTCATGAGATTCTCTCCCACTGTCAGGCTAAACGAAAAAATCCCGGTTGGCTTCCGGATTCAGCTACAGTCTATCACAATATCGATTCTCGCCGGATACAGGTTCTTTTTGTGTAATTCGCGTAATTCGCGGATAAATCTGTTTTTCTATTCGATCCGTCGGTGGCGGCGCGTCGCCGTCGGTGAAGGCGTATCGTCTTCCGCTTCTTCGTCCACCAGCTTGAGCTTCGGGAATCGACCGGTCGTATCCTCCGGCGTGGGGAGTCCGGCAGCGCGGCGTCTGGCCCGCAGTTCGGCCAGTTCCCGCTCGTCTTTCGCCAGGTCGGGGTCTTCAAGAATCGCTTCGAGTGCGACGGCGCGGGCGAGCAGCGCCTCGGCTTCCTTTAGCTGGCCGATCCGTTCGTAGAGCTTGGCAAGGTTGTAGCTTGTGATCGCCTCGCCGGGCCGGTCGTCGATCTGCTGGCGCAGGTTGAGCGCCCACTCGTAGAGCGCAATCGCCCGGTCGGTCTGCCCCATCGTGTTGTAGACCATCGCCATCGCGTGCCGGGTGCTCGCCTCCCCACCCCGATCTTTCCGTGCCAGGCGAATCTCAAGCGCCTGTTTGTGTGCGGCCAGCGCCTCCTGGTGATTCCCCATTCGCCGGTAGGCCATCCCGATCACGTCGAGCGTCGAGGCTTCGGCATCTTTGTCGCCTGCATCCCAGATAATCGCCAATGCCTGCTCGTAATAGCCGATTGCCCCGCCGGGATCGTTCTGCTGATCGAGCAGCAGCCCGATGCAGTTGAGCGCCGTCGCCTCCCCAACCGGATTGTTCAGCGTGCGGTAGAGCGCCGCCGCCTGTTCGTAGGCTTTGGCCGCCTCCGGTATTTCACGCCGCTTCCAGTACGCCGACGCCAGCCCGCTCAGAGCCATCGCTTCCCCCTGGCGGTCGTTGGCATTCCTATAGCGTTCGACGGCCTGCCGGTACAGCGTAATCGCTTCCTCGGCGCGTCCCAGTGCCGCGAACGCCGCCCCCAGTCGGCCCGCGCCGCCGGTCGGCTCGTGCGCCTCCGCCTCGTCGATCAATTCCTGCCGGTTGACGGCATAGCTGGCGGTCGTGTCTTCTTTTGGGGTGGAATCGTTGTCTGCCATGTTCTTTTTATGCTCTTTTCATCCGCGCCCTGAATCCCTTATTAGAGACGTCTGTTCTCCCTTCTCCCTGAGGGAAGGGCCGGGGATGAGGGCTTTTTCACGCTCTAAAATCCTCCGGCACGGAGCACACACTGGGGCGTTGTCGGGTAGTGGATCATAAACCAGCCGCGTACCACCTCGCTCGACATCTGTGTTGACCCCGCCGCGTTCAGGTTGATCGCGATCATGTAGATGCCCGGATCGAATCCCCCGGCATCCACGAATACATCTACTGTATCACCACTTCGCGCTGCGTCAACACTGGTCGATACCAGGGGCCGCCCTTCCCCGTTGACCGGTTCGATCTGGACGGTCACCGGCTCCGGTTCGCCCCGCACCATCACCTCGAAGCTGCCCAGTTGAAACATCCCCAGGCAGCCTGCCTCGCCGCTGGTGGTCATACCATGAACAACCGCCCCTAGTTCGGGGCGGTATTCAAGCGGTGGTCGGCGCGGTAAGTTTCGGATGGCTTCGACTGCCGGAAGTGGTGAGCCATCCCTGTTCAGAATGGCGTACCATCGCAGGTGGCTGCAGGGCGATTCGTAGCCCTCGTCGAATTGGTTCCAGTTGAGGTTCCACAGGAACATCGGCCCGGCCCAGGTCCAGTTGCGGGCGGCGAAATCGAAAGCCCGCGCAGTGTAATCGGCCTGAACGTCCCGCGAGACCTTCATCCAATCGAAATACATGAACTCCGGGTCAGCGCTGCATTGCAGCCCCTCCTCTGCCGGGTCGCGCACCCAGCCAAACTCGGTGATCCAGATTTGCTTGTCGCGCACGCCGTTGTCCCAGAGCAGTTTGTACATCAACTCGGTGCGCCGGAACGAGAACGGGTTCTGGTAAGGGTCGGCTTCCGGCGGCTGGTTGAAACCGTATGGGTGGTAGCCAAAAGCATCGAAATATTGCGCGCCCCCGGCGTCGAGCATCTGCTGGGCGAAGACGAAATCGTCGACATTCATCCCGTCGGCGGTGGAATCGGTGGGAGCCAGCCCGCCAGACACGACGATGATGTGCGGCGCGACCGCTTTGAACGCGGTGTAAGCATCGGCCAGCACGGAGACGTATTCGGCGGCGTTGGGCGGATTGCCGCCCCACTCGGCGGAAAAGTTGACCTCGTTGGCGATCTCGACCGCGTCGACGCCCCGTGCATCCAGTTCGGCGGCCAGGTCGTACAGCCCCGACCGCCACGCGTCGATCTCCCATTCAGGTGGATAGCCGTTCCTTTCGATGCGATACAGGATTCGGGCATTGGGATAGTACTGAATCTGGTCGGTGTCGTAGACCTTGACCCAGTCCATCCCCATATATTCGACCAGGTCGGCGCGCTGATCGATCCAGGGGCCGACGCTGATCCCGTACCCACCGTAGCGGAGGATATCGGACGGCTGGGCCAGGACGCCCGGCCCGGCGCTCGTCCACATCGCGACGACCAGCGTCAGCAGCAAAAAGCAGATGACGGCGAGGCGTGCGTATTGTTTGATGGCGTATCGAAATCCGTTGTTGCGCATGAATTAGAGGATAACAAAAATCGACGGAGGTTGAAAGTGGGAGATGAGGGCCAGTAGGCTGATCGTTGGGCAGTTGACAATTTGAACCTGCCACACTACGCGCAAACACAGATCGCCCCCAATACTGGGGGAGATGGCCGACGTATGTCGGCCAGAGGGGGTTATTGTCCTGGAAGGTAGATTACAGCCATGTCAAGGAAATGGCTTGATCGTTCGATTGCTACAGGTCGGAAAACTGACGCGGATCAATATCCTTTGTCGTTAATGGTCTGTTGATCACTATTTGCCAAACGAAACCATCTTCTTCCCCATGTCTTTGCAGCATGAAATCTTGAACGGCGATTTCAGGCACTTGCGCAAGCATTTCAAACTGTTCCTTTGGGACAGTGAATTGGATAGAAAGATTGTCGATTGGATCTAGTCCTTGGGATTTTAGAATTCTTTCTATCTCGTCGATTATAAGTTTTGGTGAGAACTCAATATTCATGGCATATTCGCCTCTACTACATTCGGGATCGCCATTGGCTGGAACTTGCTATTAGCGAAACACAACTTCTGACAGTCCGGGTTGTATGACTCACTCGAACTCATCCAACATCGCAGTGGCCTCATCCAACTGCACGATGCAGGTTTTAATCATCCCAGCACCCGAAGCCACTCTGAAGTCTTCCAGGTGCAGAATACCCTCGGCCAGCAGATCGGTGGCTTCGTCGCAGACCTGCGAGGCATCGATGATCGCCGCGTGGATGTCGGTGGCCTCCTCCGGCGGCGTGACTGCCGTCAGCGCAAAATAGTCGTCGCCGACAGTCATCAGGTGCGGGCCGATGGAATCCAGCCAGTCGAAATCGCCGTACAGCATGGGGTTGACATCGACCAGCAGCAGATCGATCTCACGCGCGGAGTCGATGATCTCCTCCGCCAGCGGCAGCACTTTGTCGCGGTAGGCGATCGCTTCCGGCGATATCGTTGGCTCTGACGTCGCTGTCGGCGGAACAGGTGTGAATGTTGCCGTCGGTAATGGGGTCTCCGTCGGCAGCGGCGTTTCCGTCACCGATACCTCCGTCGGCTCGACGGTCTCCACCACCGCCGGTTGATCGACACACCCGGTCACCACAACGAGCAGCGACACCAACAGTACAGCCGTAAACAGTTGCTTGATCATCGCCCTGATTCCCCTTGACTCAGATTTGAATCCATCCCATTTCACAACTGCAGCACATTGAATCGCTCTCATATCTGCCCCCTGAAAGGGGGAAGTGGCAGGTCGAAGACCTGTCGAAGGGGGTGGATCGTGGCCCCCAAATCGACCTCATTTTTCCCGAATTTAAAAGCCCTCACACGCCACCAGTCTATCCGAAAACGCGCCGCAGGGATATTCTATCGACACCCTCTTGACTCTCCAGTCACTGGAGGGTGCATACTATGGGTGGAATTCCTGATTCGAATCATGCGCATGAGGAGAAACGATGTTCAAAATTGGTGACTTTTCAAAACTCAGCCGGGTGCCGGTCAAAACGCTGCGTTACTACGACGAGATCGACCTGTTCCAGCCCGATCACGTCGATCAGTTCACCGGGTATCGCTACTACTCGGTTGAGCAGCTACCGCGTTTGAATCGCATCCTTGCGCTGCGCAATCTCGGTTTTACGCTGAAAGAGATCGCCGAGCTGATCTCAGGCGACCTGCCGCCGGAGCAAATCCGGGGCATGCTCCAGATGAAGCAGTCCGAGATCGAGCAGCACCTCGAAGCGGAACACGCGCGGCTGGCCCTGGTCGAAGCCCGGTTGAGGCAGATCGAACAGGAGAATACGATGAGTGAATACGATGTGGTGATCAAAGAAATCGAGGCGCAGAAGATCGCCTCTGTACGCGAAACGCTCGAAAACTACGGGCAGGCCGGGATGCTGCTCGGCAAGCTGATGATGGCCCTCGGTCAGTCGGGCGGACAGCCCATCGGGGCACCGCTGTGCCTCTATCATGACCCGGAATACAAGGAAAAAGATGTCGATGTCGAAGCCGCGATCCCGGTCGCCGGGAACGTCACCGGGGGGAACGGGCTGACCGTCCGCGAGCTTTCCGGCGGCACCGTCGCCTCGACCATCCACAAAGGGTCGTTCGACAAGGTCGGCGAGGCGTATACGGCAGTTGCCAAATGGATCGAGGCGAACAACTACGAGATCGCCGACTGCGCGCGGGAAATCTACCTGAAGATGATGCCGGATATGCCAGAAGAGGAGTTCCTCACCGAGATTCAGTGGCCGGTCAAACCCGCCAAAAGCTGATCGGCGAAAACTGAACAACGCAAAAGGCCGCGCCTGATCGGTGCGGCCTTTTTGATCGCCCCCCGTGGGGGAGATGACCCGTAGGGTCAGAGGGGGTGATTCTCCACGTCCAAAACATACAACACCCTGATCGCCCCCCCAACCTGGGGGCGATCAGGGACTCGAATCGTAACTAACCAAACTAATTCACGGCGAGAACACCTATAGATTCTTCAGCGCCCCCTCCAGATCGCCGATCAAATCGTCGATGTCCTCGATCCCCACCGAATACCGGATCAGGCTCTCCGGGATGCCCGCCGCCGCCCGTTCCTCCGCCGTCAGTTCGACGTGGCTGGTCGTCGCCGGAGGCCCGACAATCGTCTCGACCGCGCCCAGGTTGGCGGCGGCATGGGCATAGCGCAGGCGGGGCAGGAAGCGCTTCACGGTATCGAAATCGCCCTTCAGAATGAAGGACAGCATCCCCCCGAATCCGCGCATCTGCCGCTTTGCGATCGCGTGTCCGGGGTGCGATTCCAATCCGGGGTAGAAAACCTGCTCCACCGCCGGGTGTGATTCAAGGTAACGGGCGACCGCCATCGCGTTTTCGTTCTGCTGCCTGATCCGCAGGTGCAGCGTCTTCATCCCCCGCAGCAGCAGGTAAGCCGCCATCGGGTGCAGCGTCGCCCCGTTGATCTCCCGGTAATGGTAGACCGCGTCGATCAGCTCCCGCGAGCCACAGATCACCCCGCCGAGCGCGTCGGCATGTCCGCCTAAATACTTCGTCGCGCTGTGAAGAACAAGATCGGCCCCCAGTTCCAGCGGATTCTGGTTGATCGGCGTGGCGAATGTATTGTCGACGATCACCGTCACCCCGACCCTGTGCCCCGCAGCCGCCAGCCGTTCGATGTCCATCACTTTGACCGTCGGATTGGTCGGCGATTCGAGGTAGAGAATCTTGCAGCCTTTTGCAATCTCCGCTTCGATGGCCTCGTGATCGGTCGTATCGCACAGCGCCACGTCAATATTCAACCGGGGCAGAAACTCGGTGAACAGAAGGTTCGTCCCGCCGTAGGTATCCTTCACCGAGACGACCCGGTCGCCGGGCGAAAGGAAAGCGTGCAGTGTGCTGCTGATGATCCCCATCCCGGTCGAGGCGCTGGTTGCCGCTTCGGCACCTTCGAGGGCGCGAATTTTCTGCTCGAACGCGGCGACCGTCGGGTTGGTGTTGCGGCTGTAGATGTGCCCCGGCTCCTCGCCGGTCGCCACCCGCAGCCACTCGTCGACGTCCCGGTAGCCGAACGATACGCTGTGAACGACCGGTACCTGTGTCGCGCCCTGCATGAGGTATTCTTCTTCACCGGCCCAGACGGCTAACGTTCCCCGGCCCGGCTGTTTATCACTGCTCACGATTAGTTTCCTCCTGTAGAATGTTGAACACTGATAGTATATCGCTGCTTTGCCGATCAACGAGCATTGACGGCCACCCAGAACGCATACCTATCTTTTACCCTCCTTTCCGCCGATTCTGGTAGCGGTTCCACCCGGACGATGTATACTCAACCCCGGATAAATAACAGTGATGAGTAAATACCACCACCTGCCCCCTGATCTACCACCAATGGCCGATCACAGAAGAAACCCCATACAGTATCATGTAATTTGATACTGTAAGGAAGGAACACCATGAATACAATCACGACCGGACAAACAACTACGACATCGAACAGGCTCCGGGTTGCAGTTGGCTACTTTCTCACCTTTATGTCGCTGGGCGTCGTCGCCGCTTCATTAGGCCCGGCGCTCCCGACCCTGGCCGAACGAACCGGCGTCGGATTTGCTCAGATCAGCATCCTGCTCACCGCCCGCTCGATTGGATACATGGTCGGTTCGCCGCTGGCGGGCCGTCTCTTAGACCGTGTCAAACCTCACGCCGTGATGATCGTCGGTTTAGTCGTGATGATCGCCACGATGCTCGCCGTCCCGGAAATCCCGATCCTGTGGATACTGGTCGCCATTCTCGTGCTGATGGGGATCGCCGAGTCCGCCGCCGATGTGGGGGGCAACACCCTGCTGTCCTGGCTGTACCGTGAAGATGTCGGCCCGTTTATGAACGCGCTCCACTTCTGCTGGGGAATCGGCAACGTCATCGCCCCGGCTATCATGGTTCAGGCATTCCTGCTCGGCGGTGATCTCCGCTGGGCATTCATCGCCCTGTCGGTGCTGATCCTCCCGCCCATCCTCTGGATCATGTTCCAGCCCGCACCGGTCAACCCGCGCCCGGTCACCGTGGAAGACAGCCAGCCGATCAACTGGCTGCCGGTGGGCCTGTTCACCGCCTTTCTGCTTCTCTATGTTGGCCTCGAAATCAACTTCGGTTCCTGGATATTTACCTACGCCGTCGAGCGTGGCTTCGCCGATGAAACGGCAGGCTTGCTCAATTCGGCTTACTGGGGCGCGTTTACTGTGGGCCGCCTGTTGTCGATCCCGCTGGCGAGCAAGCTCAGGCCGTCGCAGTTGATTCAGAGTGAACTGGTGCTGGCCGCGATCAGCCTCGCGGTGATGACCCTCTGGCAGGATGCGCCCATCGCCCTGTGGATCGGTACCATTGGGCTGGGCTTTTCACTCTCGGCCATCTTCCCGACCACGATCTCCCTCGCTGAAAGGCGAATAGGCATCTCCGGCAAGATCACCGGGATATTCATGGCCGGGGCTGGCCTCGGTGGGCTGATCCTTCCCCTGGCCATCGGATATGGCATCGAGAGCGTCGGCCCGCAGGCGTTTATCTACATCATGCTGACGATTCTCGCCCTGCTGCTGATCGTCTACCGGGTCGTGCTGAGGGTAGCAAAAACCCCGGCGGAATAATCCGCCTCGCCCATAGTCAAACTATAACGATTGAAGCCTCCGTGTGGATTTCAGTCGGGGAATTAATTCGATCCGCCGGTAGGGGCAGGGCTGGTCCCTGCCCGCCAGTCGTCCAGTTTATCGATTCGTTACTTACGATTCGTGCCCCACCTGCCCCCTTGGGGGAAGTGGCGAACTGAGGTTCGTGTGCGAACCGAAGATTCGTCGAAGGGGGTAATCTCCCTCCCTCCGCTTTTCGATTTCCCACCCGGCGAGTATCATATCTCAAAACATCACCACCTGGGACGGGAGTGACACATGTTCAAACACTGGACCGATAACCCGATCTACGCGCGGCTGAAAAAGGCCGATAAACCCTGCGTCAAACCAGCAATGTGGATCACTGGCATTATCGGCCTCGCCGGGTTGATCTATAGCATCTGGCTGCTGATCACTATCTCAGGCCTGGGCAATACATCGTCGGCCATCACTTCGATTATCAGAAGCATTCTCTCGACCATCACCTGGCTGCTGATACTGGTCATTCCGCTGATTGTCGCCATCACCGGCATTACCCTGACCGGCAAAGACATCAACAGCGAGTCCTACCAACTGGTCAGGATGACCGGGCTGTCGAACAAAACGCTGATACGGGGATATGCGCTGGCCGCCTGCCACCGGCAGCGGGTACTGATCGCGTTGGTCGCTGCCCTGTCGCCAACATCAGCGCTGCTGAACCTGCTGATTGAGGATTGGCCGGTTGCGCTGTGGCTGGCGATCCCAGCGGTACTGTTTGAAACAATACAAAATCTGGCGCTTATCGTCATCATAACCTTTGCCGCAACCGGGCTGGCTCTGAAGCTGAAACGACCGGCGGTATCAATCGGAATCGTGCTGGGCATCAGGCTGCTTTTCGGGCTGATTATCGCCCTGACACTTACAATGGCCTCCTTTCTCCTTGCCTTTCTGATGACCTGGCGAGCAGCCGGTAATTATGATGCTCTTTCCCGGCAGAGCGATATCTTCATGCTGATGGTCGTCCCCTGTACAAATGTCCTGCTGGCTCTGATACTGGCCGGAATCGCGTTATGGCTGATGCGGGACAATCAGGCAGGCAGCAGCACTCAACAAGGAAGCGACCATGTTCAACCACTGGAACGATAACCCGATCTACGCCCGGCTGGCGAAAAAGGACAGCGCCTTCGTCAAACCCGTCTTCTGGATCGCCGGAATCGCCGGAGTCGCCGGGCTGATTATCTCCGCGTGGCACCTTTACGGTGTGATTGCCAACAACGCCACTTTATCTGCGGGCGTTCTCCTTACCGCGTTTGTTGCCTGGCTGCTGATGGCAAGCGCCCCGGTCGCCGTCGCATTGACCGCCGCCACATTGACTGGCAGCGACATCGACAGTGAGGCGTATCAACTGGTGAAGATCACCGGCCTCTCGCGGCGAACCATCGCTAGAGGCTACCTGTTCGCCGCCTTCCGCCGACGACGCCTCCTCCTCACGCTGACCGTCGCCCTGGTACCCACCGCCATCGTCGGGATGCTGGCATCACTCCTTTCGACGGCCTACTCCCAGCCCTATTCGAACCCGGCTCCTCCCTCCATCGATATCGTGCTGCCCGATGTAACCCGCACCGTCACCATTCTATCCGCCTATGCGATTGGCTTCCTTGCCCTGACTATCATCCTCGGCGCACTGAGCGTTGGATTGGCACTCTGGTGGAAAAAACAGGCGGCGACAGTCGCGGTTTCGGCCACCCTGTCGATTGTCGTCGTTCTGGTGGCGATCCTCAGCATCCTCACACTGATCGGCGGCCCGGTAGCAAGTGGCACACTTTATTCGGAACTCACTTCGGCCCCCACCGAAATCTGGATCAGCGTTGGGGCCTGCGCCCTCCTGCCGACAACTCTCGCCGGACTATCTCTCTGGCTGATACGCATGGATAATACCACCACGACTAATCAAACAGGAGCCGATCATGTTCAAACACTGGATGGATAACCCGATCTACACCCGCCTCGCCAAAAAGGACAGCTTCTTCGTCAAACCCGTATTCTGGATCGCCGGAATCGCCGGGGTCGCCGCGCTGATTATCTCCGCGTGGCACCTTTACAACGTCATCGCCCACAACGCCGAATTCACCCTCGGCATCTTCCTCACGGCGCTTACCGCCTGGTTCTTGATGCTGTCCAGCCCGGTCGCCGTCGCCCTGACCGCCGCATCAATCGCCGGGGGAGATATCAACAGTGAAGCCTGCCAACTGGTGAAGATCACCGGCCTGTCTCAGCGAACCTTTGCCCGTGGCTACCTGATGGCCGCCCTCCGTCGCCGGAGACTCCTCCTCGCGCTGACCGTCGCCCTGGCCCCCACCGCCATTGTTGGGATGCTCGGTGCTATGCTGTCCATGTCCCACAACCTGGGTTACCTGGTTTATGCCAACCCGAACCAGGTCCCGGTCGCTTTCGTGCCAATGGATGTACTTGGCGTGGCCGCCATGTTATCCGCCTATGGGATTGGCTTACTCGCGCTGACTGTCATCCTCGGTGCAATAGGTGTTGGCCTGGTGCTCTGGTGGAAAAAACAGGTCGCCGTTGCCGCCACGACTGCCCTGTCGACTGGCATGATCATGATCGGGGCTATTGTCATCCTTACGCTGACCGGCCCGCTGGTGGGTGGGATACGCTACTCAGAATTCCCTTCGCCCCTCAAATCGATAGCGATCACTACCGGGGTCTGTGCCCTGCTGCCAATGGCCCTCGTGGGGCTGTCCCTCTGGCTGATGCGCGCCGACCGGGATGAATAATCTAGACTCCTATTGCCCCTGATCCACCACGTCCGGGCATAGATCATCCGGATCGAGGAACAGGTCGGGCATCTGGCACAATCCGGGCGGAATCTCGGTGATCGGATTACCGGCAAAATGCAGGAAACTCAGGTTAAGCTGGCCGATATCCGCAGATAGTTCAGTGATACGATTGTCCCGGATATCCAACCGTGTCAGGTTCGATAGCTGGCCGATTTCAGACGGCAGCACGGTCAGTTGATTATCCCACAGGTCCAGGTAGGACAGATTCGACAGTTGGCTTACTTCTTCGGGCAGGGCGGTCAGCCGGTTTTGACTGGCCGCCAGAGTCTCCAGACTCGCCAGCTGCCCGATCTCGGCGGGCAGTTCGGCCAGTTGATTGCCGCTCAGGTCCAGCACTTCCAGATTGCTCAGCAACCCGATTTCGGACGGCAGTTCGGTGAGTTGATTCTCGTTGAGATACAATCGCCTCAGGGCGGTCAATTGGCCGATCTCAGGGGGCAGTTCCGCCAGCTGATTCCGATCCAGGTACAGGTATCTCAGCCCCGTCAGTTCGAAAACCTCGTCGGGCACCTCGCTGATAGCCAGGTTCGACAATGCGATCTGGCTGACACGCCCCCCGGCACACCTGACGCTTTCCCACGCGCAGGGCTTGCAGACTCCCTGCTCATCTTCCACGATTTCCCCGCCGACCGCCCTGTCGATGGCGATCAACGTCTCGTATTCGTCAACCGATAGATAGAGATCGTCCGTCTTCTGGCATCTCGCCCCGACGGAACCACACCCTACCAGCGAGACCATCAACGCAGTGACCACAATCAATCGTACAAATCGTCTCTTCTTCATTGATCCTCACACAACCCCGCCGGATCGATTCGCAGATCGGGCATCGCGCAGATTTCCGGCGGAATCTCGGTGATCGGGTTGCCGGTGACGTTGATGTATTCCAGATCGGGCATCTGGCTGATTTCGGAGGGAAGTTCGGTAAGCAGATTTCCACCGAGATACAAATGGGTCAAACTTTGTAACTGCTCGATTTCGGGCGGGAGTTCAGTTAACTCATTGTCACTGAGAAACAGAACCTGCAAGTCTGACATCTCGACAACTGCAGGGGGCAGTGCCGTTAAGTTGTTTTCGCTGAGGCCCAGGTGTGTCAAACCTGACAACTGGCTAAATTCGGCAGGCAGATCGGTAAGTCGATTGTCCCTCAGATACAGAATCTGCAAATGGCTCAGACAACTCACTTCAATGGGCAGTTCAGTCAGCCGGTTTCCAACGAGATTCAACAATACCAGTTCTTTCAGTTGAGCAATCTCAGGAGGCACCCGGCTGATACCCTGTTGACGTATGCCCAGATCAACAATGTGCCCGCCTGAACAATTGGCATATGTAAAAGCTCGCCCTGTGAAAGCACAGGGCGATGGGACATACCTGCACGGCCACACTCCGGTTGCTGAGATGAATGACGTCCCCGCAGCTTTATCAATCGCCACAAGCGCGTCATACTCGCTCGTCGGTATCCCGATATTCGACTGTCCGCTGTACTTCGCCTGACAGCTTGCCACTGCCGCTTTGGGCGTCCAGCCGCTCGCGCACCCCGCCAGCCCGACTATCAGCGCGGTGACGATACCCAGCGGCACGAATCGCCTCTTCATCATTCCCCCTCACACAACCCACCCTTGATCTTGATTCTATCACGTACGGGCAACTCTCGCGGTCGCCCTCACCTCGATCTCGATTCCGTCCCGTACGGGCATAGCATGCTATGCCCGCGCAGTTCCTCACTCCTCACACAACCCCGCTGGCTCAACTATAAGTCCCGGTTTTTGGCAGACTTCATGTGGAAGTTTCGTGATTGGGTTGCCAAGAAGCCCCAAAATAGTCAGGTCGGGAATTTGGCCAACCTCTGGTGGAAGTTCGGTCAATTGATTGTAATTAAGAAATAAGTAATCAAGATTTACCAGTTGCTCGATTTCTGGAGGTAGTTCCGTTAAATTGTTTCCTTCAAGATACAACCTATCTAATTCTGATAAACAGATCAATTCGGAAGGCAGTTCATGCAACTTGTTATCTTCAATCCAGAGAACCTGCAAACCTGCCAGTTGCTCAAACTCAGTTGGCAGTCCAGTCAGTTGGTTTCCACCAACATACATGACATTCAAGTTTGTTAGTTGCCCTATTTCAGGGGGAAGTTCAGTTAGCTGGTTTCCGCTGATATCCAATATTCTCAACTTTGGAAGTTGACATATCTCAGGTGTGAGTTCCGTCAGGCGGTTCCCCATAAGATGCAAATAGATAAGGTTTGACAGTTGTCCAATTGAAGGAGAAAGTACAGCCAGTCGATTTACACTAAGGTCCAATGTATCCAGGTTTGATAGATGTCCAATTTCGGGAGGTAGATCAATCAGATGGTTATTATTCAGATATAACGATTTTGTTGGCGAAGTCCCCGAAGTATACTGGCGGAAAAACGGGAGAAGCCAGCCATGCTCCAACCGAGCACCAATCACGAGATAC
>JAFGOY010000015.1 GCA_016926255.1 Anaerolineae bacterium
ACCAAACCCCCTCCTATTTCTAACACCGTTTTGCATGGTCTCTTAGAGACTTTATGCTACGCTGCCTGAAATGGATAAAGTCGAGTTTAAGGTGTGATGTGAATATTGTGAATCAAAAAACAGGACTACCGTTTTTCGCACATCTCCCTATCCATACGGTCAATTGCTCTATTTTGTTCCAGAATTATTGATGATTACCCTACACCGTGTGGGTTTATCATGACCCGGCATTTTGCTTGCGCAATGGCAGCAGGTGATCGACAATCGGTTAGTGGATTCGAGCCAGACGGGGGGTGAAGTATGCGTCATGTTGACATGGAAAATTGGCCGCGACGTGAGCACTTCACTGTCTTTAACGCTTTCGATCACCCACACTTCAATATGTGCGCGAACGTAAACCTGACCGCGTTCTATCCTGCTGTCAAGGAGCGCGGCTGCTCGATCAACGTGGCGATTATCTACGTGATCGCCCGCGCCTCGAACGCCGTCCCTGAATTCAGATACCGAATCCGGGACGACGAAGTGGTGGAGCACGAGATCGTGCATCCATCGTCGACTATCCCGGAGGGGGAGGGTTTGTTCACCTTCTGCACGATGGATTATTACGAGGATTTCCCGACGTTCGCTGTTAAAGCCGCCGAGCGGATCGCCTATGTCAAGGAACACCCGACTCTCGACGATCATGGGCGGGACGACCTGTTGTTCATGTCGGCCATTCCCTGGGTATCGTTCACCAGCGTGATGCATCCCATGCGCGATCACCCCGGTGATTCGGTGCCGCGTTTCGCCTGGGGGAAATTCTTCGAGGAGGGGGAGTCACTGAAGATGCCGCTGGGTGTACAGGCGCATCATGCGCTGATGGATGGGCTGCACATGGGGCGGTTCTATCAGGAGGTGCAGAGTTACCTGGATGATCCGGGGGGCGTGCTGGGGTGATATCTCTGAGTAAAATTTAGCCCGGTGCTTCAGCGCCGGGAAATAAAAACGGGGCGGCGGGATGATAAACTTTCACCCGCCGCCCTGCTATTTCAGATCGTAGGGACTGATTAAGATTCGTCTTTTTTCTCGTCTTCCTCGCTGGCCTGTTCTTTTCGCTGCTTGAATGGATCAATCGGGCGGAACTCGACTACCGGTTTTGGCGTGGCCGAATCGGTGCCTGCCTGCTGCCGTGACTGCGCGGCGGTGGTCGCTTCACGGTCGACCTGGATGGCGACACCGGTCGGTGTGGTAGGCGGGGCCGACGGCATCGTTGGAGCAGGTTTCGGCACAGCGGGAGCCGGTGGCGGAGTGGATACCGGGGCCGTCGATGCAGCCGGTTTTTGCGTGGCGGGCTGTTGTGCGGGCGGCTGTGCCGCCGATGCCTTGACCGATGTATCGATCTGCTTGTAGGCGATATAGAGGCCAAACACCAGGGCAACTGTCGCAACGCTGGCGGCGGTCGGGACGAGGATCGCGACGAGCGCGGCAAGGCCAAAGCCTATCGCCAGCCATGCCGCCCAATCGAATCGGCGGGCGGTCAGCCAGAAGGCCAGGCAGACGACGGCCAGTATCGCGTTGAGCAGCACCCAGAACCAGCCGGTCGGTGTATGGGTGATCCCGTAAGAGACGATGATCAACACACTGATCACGCTGAAAGCTGCCGCCGGGATCAAGGCCCACCAGTGCTGGCGGTTGATCAGGTAGGCAAGCCAGAAGGGTAGGGCGACCAGCAGCAGGGCGAAGGGTATCAGGCTGCGCGGATTGAAGCCAAAGATGGTGAGCAGAAACAGGACGGCCAGGGCGACCAGCGCGTAGGCGGGAATGAACGCCCACCGGCGCTGCTGGTTGCGCATCGCGGCAACGGTAAATGGAAAGGCGATCAGGAGCAGGGCCACCGCCGCAACGATCTGGCTGTAGCGCGGGTTGACCCAGATCACGGCCAGCAGGATTGCAATGGCGAAGAAGACCCAGGCGGTCAATGGTGCCCACCAGTCTTCTTTGCTGGCGAGCCAGCGGGCGAAAAAGGGAACTGCCAGGAGCGCCGATCCGGCGGCCAGGACGGGCAGCAGCGATCCCTGATAGGGGATCAGTCCGGTGCTGAATCCCAGGAAAGCCGCGCCCCCCAGGATCAGTGCGGCGGCCCATACCCAGGCCAGGAACGGCCCGGCAGACGGTCGGTTAGGTGGTGGTGACTGCGCCATGAGGTTCCTCCCTCGATAACAAATCTATTCCCGTGACCGGTCGGCTTCGGGACCAGAGGTCGGCTTCGGCTTCGATTTGCCGCCCTTACCGAACTGGCGGATCATGATCAACAGGCCGCCGATAATCAAGGCGACGGGGAACAGCCAGATCATACTTTCGATCAGCAGGCCAGCGCCAATCACGGCCATGATCCCACCGGGGATCAGCGCCCATACCTTGCGGTCACGCAGGTAGATATAGATGAAGGGAATCGCAATGGCAAACATCACGTACGCGCCTTCCAGGTCGCCGGGCAGGGGCACCAGATCGACGAGCATCAGGCCTGCCAGGGCAAAGGCGACATAAGCCGGGATCAGCGGCCAGCGGCGCGGTTTGTTCCGGCTGTAAACACCCAGCAGCATGAAACCGGCTACCGCAAAGATCGCCGCCCAGACAAAGTTGCCGGTCCAGGGAAGCACCCTTTCCAGCAGCATCATTACACCCAGGACGATCAGGATCATCCCGAAGACAATGGGTGGTTTAATCGACCGTTTTTCCATACCAGTACTCCTTGAATAACAGTTAGTTCTATGAATTATTACGTACCGTTGCGTATTTGGTTGCGTGGTTGTTTTCTGTTCTAAAGCCTATAGCCTATGGCGAACCACCGCAACCGGGAAAAAAATAAGGGGCAGACCCCGGTAGAATTTCCACCGACGGTCGCCCCGGCTAACGAGCATCCGAAAAACGAATTAACGGTCGTATCTGGTCTGAACAACCATTTCCGGCTCACGCGTGCCCAGCGGCTCGAACTCCGGCAGCGGGCGGTCGGCTTCAGGGCCGTACTGCGGCACTGATGGCTCCATCGAGGGAGCAGCTTTGGCGCGGCGCTGCTTCGCCTGCCGGGTGAGCAGGACGATCCCGGCGACGATGAACAGCACGGGAAGCACCAGCGCAATACTCGAAAGGAACAACCCGACGCCAATCGAGGCAAGTATCCCGCCGGGGATCAGCGCCCACCAGCGGTCGCGCGGGCCGGTGGCATAGACGACGAAGAAGGGCAGGGCGATGGCGAACAGCCAATACGCGCCGTCGAGATCACCCCACAGCACCGGCTCGACGATCAGGAAGGTGCCGGTCGATGCGAAGACGTAGGCGGGGATCAGCGCCCACCAGCGTTTGGCCGGATCGGTGGCGAACAATACCAGGAAGGGCACGCCTACCGTCGACAGCCAGTAGACCCCATCCCAGTTCCCGCCGGGCAGGATTCCCGCGATGAGCAGGTACACGGCGGTAGAAGCCATGATATAGGTGGGGATCAGCGCCCACCAGCGCTTTGACGGGTCGGTGACGAAGAGATACAGGAAGGGCAGGCCAACTGCGACCAGCCAGTAGATCGCATCGCCCTCGCCCCACAGCATCGGCTCGATGGCAATGAACGTCCCGGTGACCATCAGGATATAGGTGGGGATCAGCGCCCACCAGTGTTTCCGGTTGGTGAGATAGACGGCGAAGAAGGTCGCGCCGAAGCCCATCAGCAGGATCGAGGCGAAGAGATCGCCGGAATACAGGGTTTGACCAACCAGGAACAGCACACCCAGAACGATCATCACCAGACCGGCCAGCCAGGTCAGGCTGTTGTTTCGTTCAACCGGTGCAGCGATCCTTTCATTGGGCGGGATCGGATAGTTTTCTCGCTCCATCATAAAATCCTTTCGCATGTCAAATGATTGCTACCAGTAAAATTAGCAAAACAGGGATGATACCGTCACAGGGTAAAGGCAGGGGTGGGAATTACCCACCCCTGTGTTATGGATGTTCAGACGTTGTAGGTTTCGAATTCGTCGCTCTCGGTTTCGGGAGTCATGATCGGCATGAACTCGGCAATTGGCTTGTCGGCTTCGGGACCGTATTTCGGCGTCTCTGCGGCTGATTTCTTGCCACGTGTCTGCCGTACCAGCAGGTACAGGCCGAAGATGATCATCACTGCCGGGATCATCCAGGCGATACCGATCAGGGCGAAGACCAGACCCACCGAACCGAAAATCCCGCCGGGGATCAGTGCCCACCACTGCTTGCGGTCACGCAGGTAGACGACCCCGAAGGGCAGCGCAAATGCGAAGTTCCAGTAGGCGACAATCGATGCCCAGCCGAGAAAGGTGGCTGCCGGGATGAACAGGCCGGTGACGAACATCGTGTAGGCCGGGACGAGCGCCCACCAGTGTTCGTTGTTTTTGATATAGACATACAGGAACGGCAGGCCGACGCTGCACAATACCCAGGCGGCAATTGCCACACCGGGGAAATTGAACACGCCCATGAAGATATAAGAGGCGACGGCCAGCATCGCGTAGGCGGGGATTAAGGCCCACCACTGCTGTTTGTTGCTGGCGTAGACGCCATAGAAGACCATCGCGGCCAGCACGAAGGCTCCTGCCCAGATGCTTCCACGGATCATCCGGCCCAGGCCGGGGATCAGCTGACCAAGCAGGAAGACAACCCCCAGGGCGACGAGCAGGACGCCCCAGACTGCACCAGAAGGACGACGATCATTGGTTTGAGGCTCCATCACTATCACTCCTTAGTTATGATTTCGTTTACTTCAAAACGCCTCACGATGGAGGGTAACGTTCAATCAAGACTTTCTATCAGCTAATACGCGATAGGTTGGGAAAAGTTGTAAATAAAATCACCGATCCGGAAATTCGTGGATCGGTGAATGTTTTATCAGGTAAAAAAAGACGGGGCTATATTCTGATCGCGCTGCGGATGGCCCGCACCAGGCGGCCCGCCTCCGGGTAGTGGATCATGCGCAGATGGCGCGGGCGGGGCAGATCGACCGTAAAGGTCTTTTCGATCTGGCCGGGGCGCGGACTCATCACCAGGACGGTATCGGCCAGCAGGACGGCCTCGCTGATGCTGTGGGTGACCATGAAGACGGTGCTGCTGCGTGCCTGCCAGATGCGCAGCAGTTCCTCGGCTAACAGGTCGCGGGTGAGGGCGTCGAGCGCGCCGAACGGCTCGTCGAGGAGCAGCACGTCCGGGTGATGGATCAATGCGCGGGCGATGGCGACCCGCTGGGCCATCCCGCCGGAGAGTTCGGCGGGGTAGGCGGTTTCGAAGCCTTCCAGCCCAACCAGCGCGATCAGGTCACAGGCGGCGGATTCGCGTTCTTCGCGATCCACGCCGGAGAGTTCGAGCGGCAGGGCGATATTGTCGATCACCGTGCGCCAGGGCATCAGGTTGGCCTGCTGGAACACGTAGCCGATGTTGCGGTCGGGATTGGTGACCGGTTCACCGCAGAGGGTGACGGTTCCACTTTGCGGGGTGAGCAGTCCGCTGAGAATGCGCAGCAGCGTCGATTTGCCGCAGCCCGACGGCCCGACGAGGCAGGTGAAACTGTCCTGCGGGAGGTGGATCGAAATGTCGCGCAGGACGGGCAGCGGGTTGGTGTCGGCGTCGAAGGTGTGCGATATGTTTTCGGCGGTCAGCGCCGCGATTGTATCGGTAGTGGTCATAGGGTTTCTCATTCCCGTGACGGTACCCCCCCCTGGTGAGCCGGATGGCTCACCAGGCCCGGAGGTCCTCCATCTCGTGAGAGCTGCAGGGGGGTGTTTGTCGCTACGGCAAAAATTCGTTGCTGAATACCTCGTCGACGTTCTGCGGCGCGTCGAGCAGCCTCATGTCTAGCAGCAAATCCTGCATCTCTTCCCAGGAACCGCGATCCGAGTAGCCGAGCTGTTCGCCCTTCCAGAACGCAATCGAATTGGCGAGGACGGCTTTCTGCGTCGCCTCGACGTCGGGATCGTTCAATCCTTCGACATACTTTGCGGCGATCTCGTACGCTTCTTCAGGATGGTCGATGGTGTACTGTAATGCTTCGGAAAATGCGGCGGCTATCGCCCTGACAGTCTCCGGTTCTTCCTCGATCATGGCTTCACTCGTCACCAGCCCGTTGCTGACCAGATCGGCGTAGTCGGAAACCCGGATCAGGTTGACGGCGACGTTCTGCGCCTCAAGCTGAACCGGCTCGTTGGTCGTGTAGATCACCACCGCGTCGACCCGGTCGGTCATCAGCGTTTCGGTCTGTGTGAAGCCGGTTGCTTCCAGGCTGATGTCAGAGTCCGAAAGACCCGCTGTTGACAGCAGTGCCTCGAAGCCGATGTAGCTCGCGCCGGACAACACCGGTACCCCAACCGACCGCCCCTCAAGGTCGGCGGGCGCAGCGATCCCCGATTCCTGCTTCGCGGCAACGCCGACCGGAAACTGCTGGAACCATTCATAGAAATAGACAATCGACAGGTCTTCGGCACGGCCCAGTAAGACCTGTTCGCCGCTGAGCACCGCGAACTTGATCTCTCCCGTAGCCACCAGCCGTGCCATCGTGCTTTCCGAGGCTTCGTGATGGGTGGTCACGTCGAGGCCGTGATCGGCAAAGAATCCTTTTTCGATGCCGACATAAAACGGCGTGAACTGCACATCGGGCCGGAAGCCCATGTACAACTCAATCGCCTCGTCTTTCTGGCCCTGGCAGCCCGCCAGTGCCAGCACGACAAGGATAATCAGGATACTCACTATCATCGAACGTTGCTTGTAAGACATTTCGTGTTTTAGCTCCTTTGGCTTTTGTCTGGTATAGGGGCACTGCCCCTGTGAAACCGCAAACTTTTAAAAAAGTTTGATCAAAACTCAATATCTCTGTTTCGGGCGCACACGCACGAAACTGACCAGTACCTATCTCGTGCGCAGCACGAGATAGGATAATCCGGGGTGCAGGGAGCCTGGCTTCCTGCCGGGGTCTGGGGTGGAACCCCAGGTAGTTTCCCCCATCACAATCTCGATCCGCCGTTCTCTGGCGCTCGCCAGGCGAGCAGGTGTTTTTCTAGCCAGTTGACGATCCCGTACAGGGTGAGCGCCATGACGACCAGCGCCAGCACCCCGACGAACATCCGGGCGGTATCGTACTGCCCATCGGCGATATTGATCATCACCCCCAGCCCGGCCCGCGCCCCGGCGAACTCGCCGACCACCGCCCCGATCACCGAAAGAGTCGCGCCGACCTTCAATCCGGCCAGCAGGACGGGCGCGGCAGCGGGCACTTCGAGCTTGGCGAAGGTCTGCCAGCGGGTGGCGTGCAGTGATCGCATCAGGTCGCGAAGATCGGGGGAAACGCCCCGGACGCCCGCGCTGGTGTTGATCAGGATTGGGAAGAAGACGATCAACGCGCTGATTAGGATTTTGCTGAAAAGCCCCGGCCCGAACCAGATCACGAGCAGTGGTGCGATGGCAACGACCGGGATCGCCTGAGACGCGACGAGATAGGGCGAGATGGCCCTGTCGATCACCGCTGACCTGGAAAGCGCGTAGCCGAAGATGGTAGCGACCACCGTGCCAAGCGACAGCCCTGCCAGCACTTCGACGAGTGTCACACCCATATGCCGCCACAGCGTCCCGTCGAGTGAAACGCTGATCAGCTTGCGGCCCACGTCGAGCGGGGATGGCAGGATGAAGGCCGGGTAATCGCCGATGCGGACGACCATCTCCCAGCCGGTGAGGAACAGGATCAGGGTGAGGGCGGGAATCAGCCGCTGCCAGCGCCAAGGTCGGCGCGGTGATAGGCACTCCCGCTGTTTCGGTTTTTGCTGCTGCCTGCTGAGGCTGATTTCCATCGACTGCCCCTTTGACTGTTCGATTCGTTGTCGGGGCAGGTAAAAGAAGCGGTGCGGCGGCTGGCTAAATAGAAACCGGAGTCGAAAAGTCGGCTCCGGGGCATGACCAGCACACAAGGGGGCAGAATACTCTGCCTTGTTGCAATCTTCTTCCATCCGGACTGTTACCGTCGGCCCTGGCTGTACCAGTGTCAACCGCGAAGCGGCTCGTGGGCTTTTACCACCGGTCGGGAATTACACCCTGCCCCGAAGATTTTATTGTACTTTCAAGTGGATTATAGTATGCCAGAAGTGGGTTGTCAATGGGTTTGTGACAAATTTCACAGATTGCCTGTGTATTGGGACGTAGATTCCAGTATAATCCGGTTGTTCGGTTTTTTGCCCGTATCTACAGTAAAGGATAAACGTCAAATAATATGAACGGACTCAAGGAGTTCTCGTTTTGACCGACGTGGAACACGACCTGCTGCAGCGGGCGCGCCAACTTGACGAACAGGCGCTGGCTGCGATTTTCGACACCTACTACCCGGCGATCCATCGCTTTATTTTCCACCAGGTCGGTCATACCGAAACAGCGGAAGACCTGGCAGGTGAGGTGTTCAGACGCCTGCTGGAGCAGCTTGGAAAAGGGCGCGGCCCGAAAGAGTATCTCCAGGCGTGGCTGTATCAGGTCGCCCGCAATCTGGTGGTCGACGATGCGCGGAAGCAGCAGCACCGGCGGCACGAGGAGATCGATGAGACGCTGGCAGCCAATGGCACGGCAGTCGAGGAGACGGCACACCAATCGCTGCTGGCCGCCGAAACGCGCGAGGCACTGGATCAGTTGACGGAGAAACAGCGCACGGTGATCGTATTGAAGTATCTCGAAGGGAAAGAAAACGCCGAAATCGCCGGGATCATGTCGATCCCGGTCGGGGCGGTGAAATCGCTTCAGCATCGCGGGTTGGCCGCGATCAGGCGGGTTCTTTCCGAATCGGCAGGTCGGAGTTTCGAGGGTAATGCAGTATGAATGGGCAAAATCGAGAACACGATATCGCCATCGAAGGGCTGGAGGCTTTGAGCCGCGAGAACCCATCGCTTGATCCATCCCGGCAGGCGGCGATCAAACAGCAATTTTTGGCCGAAGCACGCCAGATTCGACAGCAGGCCGTATCCCGGCGGCAGACCATACGTCCTAATATCAAACGGCAGTTTCTATTTGGTGGAGGATGGTTACGGATGTCTACGGTAGGAAAAATTTTACTGGCACTTACACTTTTTGGTAGTTCGGTCACCGGCACGGCCTTTGCCGCCGATGCGAGCGCACCGGGTCAAACCCTTTACCCGGTCGATCAGGCCATGGAACAGATTCAGACCGCGCTGGCGGCCAGCCCACAGGCTCAGGCCCGGTTGGGACTGCAGCTGGCATCGGAACGTGCGGGCGAAGTCGGTAAGCTGGCAAAGAAAGGCGATTTCGACAACGTCGGCATGGCAATGCACCTTTACAGCGCACAGGTCGCAGCGCTGTCCTTGCTGGAAGATGTGGATGATGCCCAACTCGACGAGGCCTTGATCGAGCAGGAAGAACAGCTCGACGAAGCCTTCGATTATATGCTGGACGATCAGGATCAACTGCAAACGCAGGATCGAGACCGCGACCGGATCGACATGTGCGGTATCGGCAGTGTTGACGATGAGACAGATACCGGCGAAGAAGTCGTCGGCGAGGAAGTCGTCGATGATGTCATTGTCGACGATACCACCACTGTCGTCTCCGGCCACCCGGCGGCAGAGAAGATCGCCGATACCTATGGCGTTTCATACGATCAGGTGATGGGCTGGTTCTGCGATGGCTTCGGCTTTGGTGAGATCATTCTGGCACTCAGCGCAACTGAAGAGACGGGTATTTCCACCGACGAACTGCTGGCGATGAAGGCCGAAGGCACCGGCTGGGGCAACGTCTGGAAGGAAATCGGGCTGTCCAGAGGGCATGGGCAGGACGAGGATTTCGTGCCGCCCGGCCAGGAAAACAAAGAAGAGATGGGCCAGGGCCAGGGTCAAAGTCAGGGTCAGGGCCAGGGCAACCAGTCTGATGACGATGACGACGATACCCCCGGCAACGGCAATGGCCAGGGCCAGGGCAACCAGTCCGACGACGATGACGACGATACCCCCGGCAAC
>JAFGOY010000016.1 GCA_016926255.1 Anaerolineae bacterium
GATGTGGCATTTTCCCCCGATGGGACTATGCTGGCGACCGAAGGGCGAGATAATTCAGCCAGATTGTGGGATGTAAGCACTGGGGAACTGCTGGATAGACTCGGGGTATTCTCGGGTGTGATTGGGGTGGCGTTTTCACCGGACGACTACCTGTATGTGGCAGATCAACGATTCAACAATATATTCATGATCGATCCAATCACTACTGAGACGATCTTGATACTTAATGGATTTCTGGGCATAGTCGACAATGCTGTCTTTTCTCCAAATGGTTCGCTTTTTCTCATTGCAAACTCGAATCTGGGCGAAGCGGCAATCACATTGATTAGCCTAGACGATGGGCAGGTTGTACTTGAACTGGAAGGATTCACTGAAGAGTCCATCACAAACGCAGACATTTCGCCTGATGGGAATCTCGTTGCTGCTGGTACCACCGATAACGACAACGTTTATATTTGGGAGACCTCGACGGGAGAACTGATCAATACTCTCAAGGGGTACGGAGCGCCCTGGGTCAAGTTTTCACCAGATGGTGAGTGGCTGGCTTTCAACTCGTCGAGAGAAATCATCACGATCTGGGATATCGACACTCAGCAGCCTGTCATCGAGCTTGATGGGCATACCAATCTAGGCCATTTGGATTTTTCGCCAGATGGTATGACACTCGCGGCGACAACTCTTGAACCTTCGGTCATTCTTATTGAGTTGCCAGACGGTGAGATCGTCCAGGAATTTGAACAGTCGGATATAATTACCGAACTCGCCTACTCATCTAACGGGGAATTCTTTGCTGTCGGACAAATTGATGGAGCCATTGCTCTTTGGGACGCTGGCACGGGGCAGGTTTTTCGCATGTTGGATGGATACGGAGATACGATCAGTGATTTAGACTTCTCCCCCGATGGTGAACTCCTCGCATCTACTTCTTTTGACGGAACCACTATCATCTGGAACATTACTTCCAAACAACCTGTGAAGACCCTGTCAGGGCATGACAATTATGTAGTAAGTGTGGACTTCAACCCGGATGGAATGTTGTTGGCTACAGGATCGGGGGACGGCACGGTTATCCTCTGGCCGGTGCCCTAGTTAATCCTTCCCGAATCGGGTGTGACACTACCTGTCACCGATTCGCTCTACAGTGTTGGTGTCGATTATTCACATCAGCAAAGGGGAATGAATCATGGGAGCATCTGGCTGGTCTTATTTTGTGCCTTATCAGGAGGATGTCGCAAAGGCGCTGGAGGAGCTTCGCCAGCAGGAGTTCGAAGCGGGGCGTTACAATCGGCTTGACGAATACTGGCCAGAGAAGCGGATGCCTGTGTCCATCGACGAGTTGATGGAATGGAACGAGACCGAGGGAACGCATTCCATCATCGATATCTTCTGGGGTGTGGCCGACGAACCGGGCACGGACAATTTCGCTATGGCGACACCACTGTCAGCGGATGAGTTAATGGAATTCTTCGGCACCAAACAGCCTACCCACGAGATGATCGTCGAGCACGAAGACGAGGTGATGGACTATCGCAATCGATGGGAAGCAACCTATGTGATCGTGTATAAAGACGGTCAGCCGGACGAGATATTCTTTACCGGATTCTCCGGCGACTGACATCTGGCAGGGATAATACATCACCCCGACTTTGTCTATCTGAGATCGGGGTGATTGTGATTCAACGAAACAATGCGATCTAGAACGGTGGCTCCGACATCGGGCGCATGCCGATCAGCAGGATGCGTGTCTTGGGCGGCTGGCTCGCCGCGAAGACAATCGCATCGGCGACGCTGTCCGCGTCGAGCATCTCGTCGAGGTAGGGTGCGCCTTCTTCGCGCCCCGTGCCGATGGCAAAATGCGTCCCGACGCCGCCCGGTGCGATGATCGATACCTTGACGTTCTTCTCCCGCACCTCGTTGTCGAGCGCCTGGCAGAACCCGACCTGGGCGAACTTGGTCGAGCAGTAGACCGCTTCGCCGCCGAAGCCGAACAGCCCGGCCTGTGACGACACGGTGATGATCGACCCGCTCTCGCGCTCGACCATTTCGGGCAGGAAGGCGGTCGTACACAGGAAGGTGCTGCGCATGTTGGTGTCCATCATCCAGTCGTAGTCTTCGATGGTGGTATGCAGCACGTCGGTGTAGCGGCCCACGCCCGCGTTGTTGACCAGGATGTCGATCTGCCCAAATTCGGCGAGGGCGGCCTTTTTCAGGCTGGCGACCGCCGCTTCGTCGGTGACATCGGTTGGGACCGCCAGCGCCCGCACGCCCAGCGCCTCGACTTCGGCCTTCACCGATAGGAGATCATGTTCATTGCGGGCGGCCAGCACGATGTTGACGCCTTCTTTCGCCAGGGCAATCGCCGCCGCGTAGCCGATCCCCCGGCTCGCGCCGGTGACGACGGCGGTTTTACCTTTCAAGTCAGCCATTTTTCTTCCTCCACTAAAGTGAATAGATTGGTGTATTGTTCAGCAGGTTCGACCCCCGATCCGGGTTTCCGTTGGGGGCGGTTTAGCGTATGATCGAAACCATCTCTTTGAGTGTACAGATAATCGCAGGGACAGACAATCGACGGGGAGGCTGATCATGAAGAAACGGGTTCGAGGCATTTGCCCGGTAATCATCCTGCTGATTTTATTGACCGCCTGTGCTGCGGGTGAGAAACCCTACGAGTGTAACTGGGTGACCTACACCGAAGACGACGGGCTGGTCGACAACTGGATTGCGTCGATAGCCTTTGAGGAGAGCGGCGCGGTGTGGGTCGGGACGTGGGGCGGGGGGATGTCGCGCTTCGACGGCGTCGAGAACTGGTTCAATACCACCTCCGGCGAAAACCTGCGCAGCAATTATGTCAAGGCACTGGCGGTAGATCAGGGGGGCGTGGTCTGGTTCGGCACGACGGCGGGCATTGGCCGCTACGATCCGAACAGCCAGCAGTGGGATCACTATGGCCGGTCGTCGGAGCTATCGGAGATCGTCGTCGGGCCGGATGGGGCGGTCTGGTTTGCGCAGTGGCTGGGTGAACTGGAAAGCTATGACGGCGCAGAATGGCACAGTCAGGAGCCGGGCGGCCTGCTGATGAGTGTCGATATCGCTGACAATGGTTCGATCTGGGTAGGGGTACATAATCAGGGTGTCGTCCATATCGATCAGGGCGGGAGCACACGCTACACAAAAGACGACGGCCTGCCGGGGGTGGTCGTGTACGATGTCGGCGTGGCACCCGATCAGACTGTGTGGGCGGCCACCGATGGCGGCGTGGCGCACTTCGACGGCGAAAAGTGGATAGCCTACACCGATGATCTGGTCTACCCGGTCGCCTCGTCGGTGACCTTCACGCCCGACGGGGCGGTCTGGTTCGGGAGCCGGGGCGGTGTATCGCGCTTCGATGGCAAACACTGGACGCTCTGGCCGATGGACGACGCCAACCGCGACGACTGGAACACGCCCATCGAAACGGCCCCCGATGGCAGCGTGTGGTTCGGGACGTGGAAGGGGTTGATGCATTGTGAGTGACGATACCTGTCACATTCCCATTGTAGGGTACGGGCACGGGAGGAAAACATGGGAACCTTTTTGAGCATTGCAGAACTATATGTGGGTGAAAGTGGTCATAAAAGACGCCGAGATCAGGTTATCACAACACTGAGCGAAGTTGTTGCTAAAGACACGCGTTTCGAAGCGGTCGATAATCCGGCGGATGCAGACCGCACGATATATATCGGGCCAGCCGACCGCTGGATCGTGGTTGCGGACACCTTTGCATCAAACCGCGATATTGCGCAGATGCTATCGGAGAAATTTGCCACTTCAGCACTTTCAACCGAAGTAGCAGATAGCGATGTTGCTTTCTATATGCTGTACGAGAATGGAAATCTAATCGATGAGTATAACAGCCGCCCCGGTATCTATGATGAAGAACCAGAAGAACGTTATGAAGAACTACGTGGTAAGCCAGAGTTGTGGGAACATCTGCTGCTGCCCGATTTCACAACGGATGACCTGCGTAAAGTCTGGGATTCCCGTCCGCTGTTTGCCGAAGATATTGTCTGGCAGACGGCAAAAATGATTGGCGGCAAGCCCTTCGATCATGAGCCGAATGCCTGCATCGAGCAATGTGCGCAGTTGTATTTCCGCTACACTGGGCAGCGTCCGCATGAACAAAAGGCAGAAGGCCCACCTAAATTCGAATTGAGCAGCTATGGTATGCCCGAAGTAATGTCAGTTGGGGAGACAATGCTTTTACACGTTTCGGCCAATAACCAGGGCGACGCG
The DNA here is from genome assembly GCA_016926255.1 of Anaerolineae bacterium. Lineage (GTDB taxonomy): Bacteria > Chloroflexota > Anaerolineae > Aggregatilineales > UBA3940 > JAFGOY01. Next base: position 4,273 of record JAFGOY010000016.1, read on the forward strand.
TCGAAAGGATTGAGTATTGTCGTTCTGGGAAGTCTAGTCGATCAGGGGTGTGTACAGGCTGTTAAGGCCAGAATCAGCCATTGTGATACTAATCAAGAGTATCAATTCGAATCATTAACCACGCAGATTGACGAACGCGAAGCGCAGATCAGGCGGATTTTACTTCCCGATTTCGAAATTCAAGTTGGCAGACCACGTGAAAATCTCACACAGGAAGAATACCACCTGTTCGGCATGACTGACTTCAGAACAAAACTCCACGAGGCGGTCAGCATCAATCTATCGGTTGAGGCGATCAAACCCGGAAGTGGTGAACTGTATGTGGTATTTATTCCTTTCGCCAACCCGGAGTCTGGTCAGGCTGTATACCATACTGAGATGGAAATTTCCTCCACTCCTCGAAAGCCTTTGAAGTACGCCGAAAGAGGGGAACATTTTGAATCTGCACTGATGCGGGCACTGCGTGATATGGAAAGTGATCGGCAGTTCTTTGTGATGGCGATCTTTTCTGAACCAGCCGAAGTGGTGAACGAAGACGTAGCTTCGCTAATCGTCAAGTGGCATGAAGCCGTTGGGGGTGACCATCCGCTCATGGCCTCGATCTCGTCCGAAAGGCCGTCACTACCTGACGAAAGGGCTGTATTGCCCGAAGAGCTAGCCCAGCTAATTTTGAATGCTGCCTCTTTGAGCGATCGCTGGAAAATCGATCCTGACTTCACGGATACTGACCAGGAATTTGGTCCACCGATTGGCTCCGATCATGCTGGATACAGTTTTTATCGGCGAACGTTCTCAGCGGAAAAGAAAACTGCCCCGCATCTTATTCTGTGGGTCGATACACGGACAATCGACGACAAACTTTTGGAACGCTTGCGGGAATTAATTATCGTTTGGATGGACGATTTCGCACGGAAAGGCTGGCTGCTTCAGGCATATTGTACAGCATGGAGGGATGCCCCATGGATGATTGAATCAACACCCTACGAATTAGCCTGTGATATTCATGGACAGGTAACTACGACTATCGACTGGTGCAGTAGATTCCTGCGGATTGTCTCAGAAAGGATATGGTTAGGGGCGGATCTGCTTGAGCGCATACCGGACCGTGATTTGCTAAAAAATATCGCCAGTGTTACCGAATTGGGGGATGCAGCCCGTACTGAGTTGAACCTAGGCAGTACTCTCAATCAGCTTGAAGAGGCCTTAGAAAATATCTTGCCAACAGGTGAGGACTGGGCGGAGGTAAAGAATCAATTACTCAGTGATCACAGCATAATGAGAAGGTTTATGAAGAGGCAGTAAGAGATCGTATTATCTTATCTGATTCTCTCGCAGCCTGATCCGATAAACCACCCACACGACGTGGAATGCGGCGAAGATCGCGACGAAGAGCCAGCCTGCCGGGGGCGCATCGCCCATCAGGAGCGTTATCAGCATCCCGATGATCGCCGAGGCCGACCAGATGATCTTCAAATTGAGCATCCCCCGGAAGGCTTCGACTCCGGCGTTTCGGCCCAGCAGCGATTCGACGCCAATCGCCATCAGCGCCGCGCCGACCAGCCGCGCGGTGAAGGGATCGACCGTCTGCCAGCCGAACAAGCGCATGGTCAGCACCGGGGCGATCAGCAGCGGGATGGCGAACAGGACATCCATCGCAAAATGGACGACGAACCAGCGGCGCAGGCTGTTGGGGATCATCGATGCTCCTGTCTTTTTTATATCGGGACGGTTGCTACCTTCCCCGTTTGATTCTACACTGTAGCTGACGAAATTTCAGATCGGGGGGAGTGCAATGGCAAAAGAGAAAATGCAGAAGCTGCCGGACAAGAAAAAGAAGCCGGTGGAGAAAAAGAAACCGGCGGACAAGAAGAAAAAGCCGGCAACAACGTCAGGGCGTAAGAGCGACCGCAAGCGCAGCGAAAATAAAGTCGGGCGCAAGCAGAAGCCGGGTTAATAGCCGGGCTGGTTTGATGAGACTTGAGAAGCCGGGGATTTCCCCCGGCGTTCTTTTTATATCTACTATTGAACCCAGGCCGGGTCGAGATCGTCACCGGGACTGTCGACGATGATCAGTGTGGCGTCGTCGCAAGTCAGCGCGCTGCTGACCAGGCAGTCGGACGGCACGAGGTAGAGATCGAAGTCGACGCGCTCGCCCCGGTCGGAGGCGAACATGATGTACTTCCCGTCTGGCGACCATACCGGCTGAATGTCGCTCGACTCGCTCCGGGTGATCTGAATCACGCTGCCCACGTCGCCGGTCGTGGCGTCGGCGGGCACGAAGGTAATCCACAGATCGTAATCGCCGAATACGTTCGAGATGAAGGCTAACTGCGTCCCGTCCGGTGACCAGGCCGGATAGCTGTCGGCGGCGTCGGTGCCGGGCAGGATGGTCGCGCCTTCGCCGGTCGATGTGGCGATCCCGATTGCCGACTGCATGCCGGGCGAATCGGCGCTGGCGTAGGCGATCCGCGCGCCGTCGGGCGAATAAGTCGGGTCGAGGTCGTAGCGACCGGCGGTGATCGCCGAAAGGTTGTCCTCGCACGCGCCGGGGGTGGTCATGCAGGAGGTCGCAAACGTCAGCAGGTCGGCCCCGTTGACCGACTCGCGGGAGAAAACGACTCGCTGCCCGTCGGGCGACCATCCCGGCGAATGGTCGAGGGCGGTGGAGGTCGTCAACTGAATCTGGTTCGAGCCGTCGGCGTTCATCACGAACAGGTCGTCGTCGCCGTTGCGGTCGGAGACGAAGACGATCCGCGATCCATCCGGCGACCAGGCCGGAGACCGGTCGGCGGCATCGTTGATGGTCAGCGGGGTGACCTCGCCGCTGGCCCATTCGAAGACGTAGATATCGAAATCGCCGTCCCGGCTGGAAGCAAATGCAATCCGCCCCTGCATGTAAGGGAGCAGGGTGGGGGATGGCTCCGGAGGCGCGGTCGGCGCGGGGGGTTGGGTGATCGCCGGTGCTGCGACTTCGACCTGCGGTGTTTCCTCCGCTTCCGGTTCGCCGGTCGACGGTGTGGTCAGGTCGAGGTAATCGGGGACGAACAGCGCGGCGATGATCAGCGCGGTGACGCCCAGCAGGATCAGAACGGCGCGGCTACCCCAGCGCTTGACTTCCGGGCGCGTGGTTCCCTCCGGGGTCAGGCGGCCTTCCTGCACGGCCTGGAGAAGCTGCTGGGTGACCGGGCCGGGGGCGCGAAGCTGTCCCGCCGACGGGACGGTCGTATCGCTGACTTCCGCGCCAAGCTCCCTGACCCACTCCGCTTCGACGATCTCGCCCTCGACTGCGTTGTCGACTGCCGCGATGCGTTCCTCGCCCGCTTCCTCGTCTTCAGGCTCGTCGATGATCGGCGGCAGCCCGCCGGGTGAGGTCTCGAACCAGGGCAGATAATCCTCCGGCCTGGGCGCTCTGATCCCGCTGTCTTTGATAGGAGGCACACCGGCCAGCGTATCCCAGTGGGGTGGACTGGCGGGCGGAACAGAGGACGGGCGGTGACGCCGCCGCGAATGTTGCTGGGCGTTCCTGACCAGTTCGTCGAGCGACCGCTGGGAGATCGGCTCGAAGCGCCCGCTCTCGACTTCGATCATGGGTTGGACGTCGGGGGCTTCGTCGCCGCGTGCCTGGGCCTCGATCATCGCCTCGATCATGGCGATGGTTTCGTCGGTCAGCGGCCTCAACTCGCCGGTCGGGGTGATGAAGCGCGGCTCGAACTCTTCTTCCGGCTCGTCAGAAGGGAGAAGCGGCTCGATTGGCGGTGGCCTTCGACCACGCAGGCTGCGATGTTCGATCCATTCGTCAGACATGGTTACACTCGGTGCGCTGATGGCAAATCGGCAATCACTGACTGGTAACTAGTCTACCAGATGACCGGGGCTTGTGCATAGCCACCCTGCTACCGGCTCCGCCGAATCTCCCGGATGGTGGTCGGTGTGCCGAACAGCATTGTTAGTCCGATCAGGAAGCCCAGGTCGTACTGCGGCCCGACGTTGGTTGATTCGTACATCGACACGTTCGCGCCAAACAGATCGGCCAGCAGGGTGAAGGGAGCCAGCAGCCCGTGCCACATCCCGGTGAAGAACCCGGCGGGCATCTCCGCATCGAACCGCGAATCGGCCCCGGCCAGGCAGCCGGTAAGCAGCAGGCTAATCAGAATTAATCCCAGGATAAGCGGCTTCTTCATCGTCTCGACCCTTTCGTCCTATAAACACAAACGCCCCACGAGGGGGCGTATGCGCCAGACAGGATTCGAACCTGTAGCCTTTGGTTTCGTAGACCAACGCTCTATCCATTGAGCTACTGGCGCGTCAGTGGGCACAGTATACCGCGCGCGCTATTTTTGGGCAAAAGAAAATGGACAGGTTTTGGCCTGTCCATTGGTTGGTTGAAAGTGACTGATTATTTGCCGGGAACGGGGAGAGGTTCAGGCTCCTCGATGCCCCGCTTCTCGGGGTGCTTCTCTCGTCCCCAGGGCGTGCCGATCAGGGGCAGCAGGAAGTAGTCAAGGCCGAAATAGCCGGATACTTTCCAGGCCAGGATCAGGGCTACGGCTATGGCGAACAACAGGCCGTTGGTGCTGGCCGATCCGGCCATGATGAAGTTCCAGTTCATGAAGCCGCCAAAGAAGGCAGCGATGCCGGTGAATGCACCCAGGATCAGCGCGACGCCGATCAGCATTTCGCCGTAAGCGACCAGCTTGGCGAACCAGGTGTATGAACCGGTGTCGAGCAAAAACTGGATGAAGCTGCGATACCAGTCAAAGGCGATGGTCGGGCGGCCCCCTTCGGGGATGGCAACCGCACCCATCCAGAAGCCTTTCAGGGCTTCGCCGGTCTGTGTCCAGGCCGGGTTACCGATCTTGTGCAGCGAGGCATCGATCCATTTGTAGCCTACCCACAGGCGCAGGGGCAACCAGAGCAGCCCGGCTTTCGGGTTGGCAAACAGGGCTTTGGCAAACGGCGGATCGCTGACAACCCGCGACTTTCCGAATACACGATCTGAGAAACTGACTTCTGCCATTAGTAATTTTCCTCCTCCGCTTGTATCAAGCGGGTTTTTGGGGTCAGCACCGGTGAAGGCGTTCAATATGTTGGGGCGATCTCTCCGGCAGTCTGCCCGATAATTAATAAATTATCTATATTAAACATATTATATACCAGATTTGTCTAATTAGTAAATACATTTCAAGTTTTCTTAGACCTTTTTTATGAATATTTATAATTATTATCCGGTTTCACCGGTATACTCGTTGTTGCATCGTTTTAACGTAAGTATGGGGTTATTGGAACAAGTACGAGAATGAAAAGCCCATGCCAGTTTGTTGGTGATTGCCCGCTTCATCGGTATTTCGAAGACACTCGCCGGAAATCCTTTATTAGAGTATATTGCGAAAGTGAATATGACTGCTGCCAGGTACGCCAACGCAAGCTGATGGGGCTGCCGGTTTCTGATGGGCCAGTACTATCCGGGAGAATACTCGAATCGTACCGCCCCGATCAGCCGGGGCCGTCTGCCAGCACATTCGAATTACCGGTAGTTATTGGTTCCTGCTATATCGGGTAAGTTGATTGTCGATTCTGCTGTATTTACTGATTGTATTGGGAGCTAGACTGAGATGAAAGAACCGTGCCAGTTTTATGAGGGATGCCCGCTGTTCAAGTTTTTTGAAACCAGCGATCGGGAAGTCTTCATCAAGATTTATTGCAAAGGCGATTTTACCGACTGCGAGCGTCGTGCCCGCCGGATGGCCGGGTTAGATGTTCCTGAGCGGATGCTGCCCTCCGGCAACATGCTCGAAGCGATTGTTCCCCAGGCGTCAGCCAACGACGATACCGTCCAGATGGTATTTTAGGCGCTCACTTTCTGGGGAGCAGGGCTGTTCGCTGCTCGGCCAAAACCGCCGCTCGAATCTGATGATGCCGAGCATCATGTTTGAGAAGTAGAAGCTCTAATAATATTCGACGTTTTCGATTGTCCCATGATTGTCACGGTAATAAGACCAGTGGAACCACACCATTACCAGGGTCACAATGTTTACCAGGGGAAAGCCCGCCCACTGCCAGAATGTAAGTGCGTGTGGAACTCTCTTATATAATTCGATAAACGTCGCCAGAGAATCACTGCTTGACAGCAGATATCTTATAGTTCTTATAGATGTGTGTGGAATTTTCGTATATAGTTCGATGACCGCTGCCAGATAAACACTGTTCAACAGCAGAAACAGACCGGTGAAGAAGCCCGCGTTTTTGGTCAGGTCCCGGCGTTCAGTTGTCGTCTCTTTGGGCGATGGTGTCCCCGGCAGATACCGTTCAGAAGTACCCCCAAACACAGCCCCACAGTGCGGACAACTGGCAACTGGCCCTGGCAGTGATTTACCACACCGTCCACACGAATACCCCGCATTGACATATTTCTGCTGCGTTCTGGGTTTGCGGATATTGACGCGGGTGACGGTTTTCCCATCGCTTGCCAGATACAGCACCTGTGCCAGCGGCCCGCAAAACACCAGGACGATGACAATCCCCCCGTAGAGATAATACTTCATATAATCTTCAGCCAGCATCAGCACACGAAAGATACTGCTGCCGAGGAAATACAGATTGATCGTCCAGACCAGCGCGACCGCCAGCAGTACCGACATCAGTGCGAGTGTTACCAGTTGGCCAAAGGATGAGTCTTTACTGAGTTGAATACTCCATGCGATGAGCATTATCAGTAACGTGATCACTATCACGATTGAGAGTAACGGTTGGCCCACGAGAACAAGATCGAACAGCCTTCTGATAGGCCCGCGTAACCAGTACAGAATCAGCCCGATGATCAGTCCCACCGGGACCACAATAATAAAGGTGCCTTTTATGAATGCACCAAGACTTACGCGATTAGATTTTGATCCCCCTCCAAAAATCAAGATTGAAGACAGCAAAACACAAACACCGGTGCTTCCTAGCAAAAACTGCCAGATTACGGGCATCAGTACCCTCCCATTTTGTTGAAAAAGCCCTGTAGTTACATAAGGATGTGCCTATGTTTGGTGGGCATCCCCATCTGACCTCGCTCTGCGGCTGGCAGGCTGTGGTACCCAGACTCAACAAGATCAGTGATGTGACATACCGGCAGCGCTTCGTCGTGTCGTGCTCCCCCCAGAGTCGTCATTCATCACAACTGTAGGTGATTTTTGGGGTAACAGCAAGTGCCGATCGTCTTTCGGTTTATTGACTCATCCTCGCAGGCATGTTACACTGCCCGCGAATACGAATAACCTAATGACTCTGACGGAGCAAGCTGTAAGCAGGTGGTTTTCAGAGAGGCGCTGACCGGTGTAAAGCGCCAGCCACGCAAGCAGTGATCCACTCCCGATAGGTCGCCCTGAGGCAATGCAGGGCCGGGTTCGCCCGTTAGCGCGTCGAATGAGGGGGAGCAACGGAGTGACAGCGCTGTCACTATCGCTCTCCGAATGAAGGTGGCACCACGAGGAGAACCTCGTCCTGAATATCAGGCGGGGCTTTTTTGTTTAATGGAGGAGTGTCGACATGCTGGACATCAAGATCATTCGTGAAGAACCCGAACGCGTCAAACAGGCGATGCGCGATCTCAACGACGAGGACGCGCTGTCGCGCATCGACCTGATCATCGAACTCGACGAGCGCCGCCGGGCGCTGCTGGTCGAGGTGGAGGAGATGCGCGGCCAGAAGAACAAGGCCAGCAAGATCATCGGGCAGACGCGCAACCCCGACGAGCGGCAGGCGAAAATCAACGAGATGAAGAGTCTCAACGCCCGGCTCGAAAAGCAGGAGGCCGATCTGCGCGAGGTCGAAGCCTCGCTGGACGAGGAAATGCTCTGGATACCGAATCTCCCGGCGGAGGATGTGCCGGTCGGCCCGGACGAGGAACACAATATCGTACTGCGCGAGGAAGGCGAGCAGCCCGCATTCGATTTCGAGCCGCTACCTCACTGGGAAATCGGCCCGATCCTCGACATCATCGACTTCGAGCGCGGCACCAAGCTCTCCGGCACGCGCTTCTACGTGTTGAAGGGATTGGGGGCGCGGCTTCAGCGGGCGCTGATCACCTGGATGCTCGACATACACATTTTGGAGCATGGCTACACCGAGATTTATCCGCCTTTCATGGTACGCGAGCACTGCGTAGTCGGGACGGGCAACCTGCCCAAGTTCGGAATGAATCTCTACAAAGATCACGAGGAGGATTTCTACTGGGTGCCCACCGCCGAAGTCCCGGTAACCAACCTGCACCGCGAGGAAATCCTCGATGGAGATGAACTACCAAAGTATTATGTTGCCTATACACCCTGTTTCCGCCGCGAAAAGATGAGCGCCGGGCGCGATGTGCGCGGCATCAAGCGCGGGCACCAGTTCGACAAGGTGGAACTGGTCAAGGTCGTCGAGGGCGACCCGGAAGTGTCGGACGCGGAGCACAAAAAACTGCTGGCCGATGCCGAGGATATCGCCACCCGGCTGGGGCTACCGTATCGAATTGTGCAGATGTGTACCGGCGACCTGTCGTTCGTCGCCGCCAAGAAATACGACATCGAGGTATGGGCGGCGGGATCGCAGGAATGGCTGGAAGTCTCCTCGGTATCGAACTTCCACGATTTCCAGGCGCGGCGGATGAACATGCGCTACCGGCCAGAGCCGGGCGCGCCGACCCGCTACCCGCACACGCTGAACGGATCGGCGCTGGCGCTGCCGCGCGTCATGATCGCCATCCTGGAGAACTACCAGCAGGCCGACGGCTCGGTGCTGATTCCCGAAGTGCTGCGGCCCTACATGGGCGGCGTCGAGGTGATCCCGGTGCCGGAAGTCGAGGGCAGTTGAGCCTATCTATAATATTCGCTTCACTCCTTGGCGGATAGGCTGCATCCTCGCCCATTGGGGTCATTGAAGAAACGATCAAAAGTGGGTAACTTCGGGTTACCCACTTTTCATAACACTCGGAGCAGGGATCGCTATGGTAAAAAAATCCAAGACTGAACAGGAAAAGCCGGGCCGCTTTGTCAGGATCGTCACCGCCATGATCCTGCTGATCGGGCCGCTGCCGCTGATCGGGTATGGGGTCAGCCGCGTCGTCGATGCGGCGGTCGGGCTGGCAGCGGCACGCGAGGCGAGCGCCGCCCGTGAAACCTGGATGCACATCAACGGGGAAGTTGCCCACTCGGAGATCGTCGAAGAGAAAAGCCTGCTGGGGCCGGGCTACCGGACAGAAGTCGAATATGTATATGTGCTTAATGGGGGCGAGTACACGGGATCGCGCATTACCTTCAATGACCAGCCGTTCCGCAAGCGCTCCGAAGCCGAGGCGGTGGTCGAGGCGTTTGAGGCAGGGGAGTCGATCACTGTTTTCTACGATCCCAACCAGCCTGAGAATGCCGCGCTCAGCCTGAGCGCTCCGGGAGGCACTGTTGCCACGCTGGTGATGGGGTTGGTGATCACGCTGATATTCATCGTGCCCTACGTGGTGATCCTCTCCCAGGGGCATTTGAAGACTCTGTTTTTGGGTAATGACGAATAACGCGGCTGGCATTTTTGCATTCTAACATTCTTCTGATACCGGGTGTCTTCGAAGGTAGTACTATTCCGGGTATAATCGCTGGAATTTACCGCAAGGAGCAGCGATTATGCCCCCATCGATTTCTACGCGCCGTTCGGAGTTCTTCGCCGGGGCGCGGGCAACCCTTCCATTGATCCTCGGTGCGATTCCCTTCGGCATCATTTACGGGGCAGTGGCCGTCGCCAACGGCCTGTCACCTGCCGCTGCGCAGGGAATGTCGCTGTTCGTTTTTGCCGGGTCGGCGCAGTTCATCGCCGCCAGCCTGGTCGGAGATGGGCTGTCGGTCGGCCTGATCATCCTCACCACTTTCGTCGTCAATTTGCGCCACGCGCTCTATGCTGCTTCGCTCGCCCCGTTCATGAAGCACCTCCCGCAGCGCTGGCTGATCCCGCTCGGCTTCTGGCTCACCGACGAAAGCTACGCGGCAACGATTGCCCGCTTCAACGCGCCGGACGACTCGCCTTACAAGCATTGGTTCTATTTCGGGTCGGCGGCGGCGATGTATACCAACTGGCAGATCTGCACACTGATCGGCATCCTGGTCGGGCAGCAAATCCCCGATCCGCAGGGCTGGGGACTCGACTTCGCGATGGTGGTCACATTCATCGGGATCATCATGCCGCTGATCAGGAATCGCCCCGCGCTGGTGTCGGTGATTGTTGCCGGGGTGGTTTCGGTGCTGGCGAACGGACTGCCCAACAAGCTCGGCCTGATGGTCGCTGCGCTGCTGGGGATTGCGGCGGGGGTGCTCGCCGAGATCGCCTGGCCGGTGACCGATCCGCTCGTGGCGGTGGAGGAAAACGCATGAGCGATCTCATGACCCGCGAAGTGATCATGATTTTGGGGATGATGCTGGTGACCTTCGGCGTGCGCTACCCGGTGCTGGCACTTGTCGGCAAGATCGACCTGCCGGAGGGCGTGTTCCGGGCGCTGCGCTATGTGCCCCCCGCCGTGCTGACCGCGATCACGGTGCCTGCCCTGTTTATGCCGGATGGGGAGCATGTGTTCATCAGCCATACCAATGCTTATCTTGTCGCCGGGATCGTCGCGGTGATCGTCTCGTGGAAGACGAAAAGCCTTGTCCTGACGATCCTGATCGGGATGGCGGTGTTCCTCGGCTGGCGTTGGCTGACGGGGCTGATCTGGTAATCTTGTCCGACAATTCACTTCATTCGTTTCGGATAGATAAAGCGACAGGGTGTAAGGCGAATTCCTCCCCGACATTACGCGCAAATCCCGGCTTTTCAGTATACTCAGTAAAGACCTTTTTCTCATGGGGGAGGATTCTATGGCACGGCCTTTACTGGTGTTCGAAGACCTGGACAAAACCAACTATAAGAAATTGTTCCGACTGTTCGGCATCGACTGGTACATGACTTCGATTGGCTGGCTCTGCCTGCCGATCTTCTATGCAGTTGGCGTATTAATTGCTTATTTCTACCATACCGGCGAGCCGATCGGCGCGCTGCTGTTCAACGGCCTGATCTATGGGCTGCTGCTGATCCTGCTCAACACGTTCCACACCATCGGCCACATTTTTAGCGGTCGGATCACCCGCGCGCCGATGACGTCGGCGATTGTCACCGCCACCCGCCAGTTGAACTGGTATAATGAAGACCCGAACGCGGTTGGCAAGGGCGTGCATATTATGCGGTCGCTGGGTGGCCCGCTGATGAACATTGCCACCGGGTTGGCCGCCTACGGCATCGACCGGGTGATTCCCAACATGGCTTTGAGCTTCTTCGCCAGCACAAGCATCCTGATCGGGGTAGGGGCGCTGCTTCCGATTCCCACCGTCGATGGCTGGGTGATCTGGGGCGAGATCACCGGGCGGCGGAAGCGCTAGTAACCGGGTAACCATCTGCGTGTTTGATCATATTGGATAGCCAGCCTGACAACTGTGCCACCCGCTGCGTTGGAATTGTGCAACGCTGCGAATGCCGAACCTCCGGAGTCAGATGATGTCGGGAAAGATCAGAAAACAGCTTGGTAATGTGTTGATGCTCGTCCTGCTTTTCCTGGTATTCTTTGGAATGGGCTATCTCGTAGAAAATGCCACCTTCGTCGTAGAAAACATCCTGATTTGGGTGCTGGCGGGAGTTGCCGTGATTGGCGGTGGTGGTATGCTGGTCAACGCGCTGCGTTCAAGTTTTAATATTGCCCGCCCACCTGTGATGGATGTCAGCCAGGAAAGTCGCCAATTGCAGCTGACGCAGGGAATAGACTGGCGTGACGAACTGCTGGCAATGGGATTCCAACGGGCCGGGGAGTATCAGGACCCATCCTATCAACCGGGGACGGGCTGGTGTTTCTTCGATGAGAAACGTCAAATATACGTTGAGATTGTCGAAGTCAAGGGATTTTCGATGCTGCAATTTACCTCTGTTTTCGGGGGGAAAAGCGTCATAGAAACCATCCTTTCAACCATGCCGATCCCGGATCGCAATGAGGTTGATAAGAAGACCTACCGGCTGCAAATCATCCAGGGCGATAATCTTGGAGCTGCCTATCAAGCCCATCTCGCGGCCATGCAGGATTTCACCATCCGATTCAGCGCGCCGGTTTCGATGCCGCCTTTCGTCGAGGCGATCACCTGGCTGCCCAATACTTACACGGATCGTTATCGCCGCGCAAAGTTCAAACCACACGTCATACAGGGACTGGGTTTTGTGGCGTTCTTTAGTGCATTCGCCGTCCTGATAGGGTTAACCAAACGGTACAAGGACCCGACCGATTTGCAATTTGCGCAGGGATTGATCTTTCTCTCGTTGATCTTTATGATCAGCCCGTTGATTATGCCCCTTCCCAGAAAGTCGACAATTATTTTTGAACTGGGTATGCTGGCAACGATTGGGGTTGCCTTCAGTTCGCTTGTTTTCGGAGGGTGGGTGAGCCTTGTCTACGGATTGAGCCTCGTCGCGTGTCTTATTTATCTGATGGTATCCAATTCAAAACACTCGCGGGTTCAATCAACTGTCGGGCAAGAAGAGCAGCCCTGACTCGATATGTCGATGATTGTAGGATAGATATCAAGAGTAAAAAATGGACGAACAACCAAGAGGAATATGGCCCAGGCGGGTCGAGAAAAAAATCAACCCTACCACAGAATTTGTGCAGCGAGGGCTGCGGCCCGGCGATGAGTTCCAGGTCGATCCCATCGACGAGAGCCTGATCTTCAAGCCGGTGCAGCGCATCGGAATTTTTGCCGAGGCGTTCCTGCCCAAGATCGACGGGGTGACCAAGACGGCGGTGATGGTGATCCGACATCTCCAGCAGAGCGGGCGCGAGGTGATCGTCTTTACACCCGACAACGACGGCAACACGCCGCCGAACATCGGCCCCAGCAAGGTGGTCGCTGTCCCCGCGATGGAGCTTCCCTTCGTGCCCGAAACGAAGGTCGGCTTTCCGAGCGCGCTGGTCAACGAGCACCTCGACGCGTTTAAGCCCGACCTGATCCAACTGTTCAGCCCGGCGATCCTCTCGATGGCCGGGGTGTGGTACGGATCGGCCAACAGCCTGCCGGTGATCGCCAACTATCAATCCGACCTGCCGGGCTATGCCACCCGCTACGGGATGGACCTGCTGGCAAACCCGATCCGTCACGCGCTGCGGGCGATCCACAATTCCTCGCATCTGACCCTCGCGCCAACCCATACCGTGATCCGGCAGCTTCGCGAGTGGGGTTTCGAGCGCCTGCGCCTGTGGGGGCGCGGGATGGACACGCGGCGCTTCAACCCTTCAAAGCGAACGGACGAGATGCGCCAGCGGATGCTCGACGGGCGTCCCGACGACAGCCTGATCCTGCTCTACGTGGGGCGGATTGCGACAGAGAAGCGGGTCGAATTACTGCACGATGCTGCAATGGAGGATGGCGTCGCGTTGGTGGTCGTTGGCGATGGCGAAAGACGCAGCGAGATGGAGAGTTATTTCGGCGATAATGCGCATTTCATGGGTTATATGTTTGGCGACGAACTGGCCGAAGCCTACGCCAGCGCCGATCTGTTTGCCTTTACCGGCACCAACGAAACTTTCGGGCAGGTGGTCACCGAGGCAATGGCCTCCGGGCTGCCCGTGCTCGTCCCCAACGCGGGCGGGGTGGTCGATCTTGTCTGGGATGGAATGAATGGATTCATCTGTCAGGAGACCTCCGACGACTACAGGGAGAAGGTCGCCTACCTGCGCGATCATCCCGAAGAACGCGCTCGTATGGGTGAGATGTCGCTGGCCTATGCCCGGCGTATGCCCTGGACGAAGATCATGGAGATGCTCGAAGGATACTATGCCGAAGCGTGGGATATCAATCAGGAGATGCTCAACCAGCCGCAGTTCCGTCTGCGAAACGCACAGCGCGTCGAGGAGCGGCAGCAGGTGCGGATGGAACGCCAGCAGGAGAGGCAGGAGCGATGGCAGGAACGGCAGCGTGAAAGACAGACGGTGGAGGAGGGTGGCAAGTCCTCAAATGTGGGTGATTCCTGAGGCCACCTCCTGAACTAATCGGAGTGGCTCGAATTCAATTAATTAGCAGAGATATCTCGTCGGGTAGACCAATCTGGTATTCCATACCACCATAGTCGCCCTTGATTATCTACCTCTTGATACAACTTAGCCTCAACTACCATATCTGGTTCATACAGAAGTACCCAAAGGCCTTGTTTGAATTGCTTTGCTACCTCAGCATTTAGGTGTTTGATATTTATCCATACTTTCTCACCATCAGGTGAGAGGGCATTGAAATCCACAGCTACTTTTAGCACAAGATTACCTATGATTTGCGCACCGGCTTGCGATCATGCTGGTTGCGCTTTTTTAATTCGTCGTCCCAACACTCCGCTAGTCGGTCTTCGACAACATGCTCTAGAAATGCCTCGATGACTTTTTCTAGATCATTGGATATGTCATCAACGGGGTATTCTTTCCCAAGATGTTTCGGTCTGTTGAGGTTATACGTAATGTGGGCCACACCCTTGTTGGCACGCTCACGTGCGTCATCCAGGGCAGGATAGTCTTTTATGAGTGTGTTTAAGTCATGATCTTTTCTCCATTCGACTTCATCACGAACAAAGTCTTTAATCAAAAGATCATCCCCTTTGGGATCAAGGAAGAAAAAGGCGGCCAGGGCTCTGACATTGATTGCAAACGACTCTGCTATAGCATTGCGTATGAATTTGTCCTCGGTACTTTCAAAACGTGGACGTTTAGCCAATTCCCTATACATTTCGATGTGGTACCAGAGCCGCTCAGATTTGTCCTTCAGTTGGCCTAAATCATTAGTAGCCATCTTGCCACCTCACTAGAGTAAACGCCTAGCCCCCCGCCATCTCCTCCTCGATGTCCGCCGCGAAGCCCGCCACGACTGCCAGCGCCATCAGCCCCAGCGTCGATAATCCCATGACGTAGAGCAGCGTAATCATGCTTTCGCCATTGAGGAACCCCAGGCCCACAATCGTGATCGTGATCGTTGCCGCAAACAGCACAATAAACGTGATCAGGAGGATCAGCCAGCTGCGAGCCAGCACCCGCCGCAGGCCAGCGGGCAGCACCCTGCGCCACCATGTCAATGGCCGGTTGATGCGGGAGGCGGCCAGCGTGGCAAGGATAGCAAGTTCGAAGGATGTGATCCCGCCCCCGGTGAGAAATTCGGCAAGCGATAGGATGAAGAAGATCAGCGCCCCGCGCTTGCGATGCACAAACCCAATCGACCAGATGATCACGAGTATGCTGAAGAATACGGTCACGATGCCGGTCACAAGCATATTGGGCAGAATCGACAGCGCCGGCTCCCGCGAACTCTCCCACATTTTTTGCGCGGGGCCAATCGCGTCGATCACCAGGCTTGTGATCGGGACATTGCCCTGCAGGATTTCTAATACGCCATGCTGAATACCGATCAGTCCGCAGATCACCCCTATGCTGGTAGCGACAACGCGAGTCGTTCTGTTGAGTATTTGTTCTTCCCCGGTTTTCATGCTCATGACCCCTGTGATTCGGTAGATAGAGTGGTACAGTCCTTCAGCATTGTAAACTACAAGTCGGTGCCTGACTAACGATGATTTGTCTAAGTGGCACAGTCAATCCCTGATACCGCAGCCGGTGAATCGGGTACCTGAGTACCTTGAACGCACCCTCGCCAGCAAGATAGACTCCGCTTGAGTACCCAACGCCCGATCAAGCAATTTACAGGTAGAGAACAATGGAAGACATGAAGAACAAGCCCGAATCGTACTGGAAGGAACGACTCACCCCGGAGCAGTTCCGCATCACGCGGATGAGGGGCACCGAGCGCCCCTTCAGCGGAGAATATGTCACCCAGAAAGGCGACGGCGTCTATCGCTGTGTGGCCTGTGACCATCCCCTGTTTTCGTCCGATACGAAATTCGAGTCCGGCACCGGCTGGCCCAGCTTCTACGACGTGATCGAGCAGGGCAGCGTCGAGACAAAAACCGATCTCAGTCACCTGATGGTACGCACCGAAGTACTATGTGCCAACTGCGGCGCGCACCTGGGTCACGTCTTTGACGACGGGCCGAATCCGACCGGGCAGCGCTACTGCATTAACTCAGTAGCCCTGAAATTTGAGGGTGACGAGAAGTAGCTCTTTCAGTCAACCCCCATTCGTGCAGTTACCGCTTGAAGATGGTCCGCCATGTTGCGGACCGTCTTTAGCCCCAGTTCGTCACTTCTTGCATCATCGACGATAGTGGCCCCGAAGTGCGAAAAGGGTGCGCCATCACTGACCACGATCATATTGTGGATCAGCATCCAGGTTTGAATACACTTGAGTGTCATCTCCTGCCCGCCGTTGCGAAAACCTCCGCAGGCAATGCCCGCTCCCGGTTTGCCCGTCATTTCGAATCGCTCGTCACCCGTACGCAGTACCAGCGACCGGTCCATCACAATTTTCAAGGGGCCGGAAAGCAGCCCGAAGTAAACCGGCGAACCAACGATCAGCGCATCGCACCAGCGCATCGAGTCGACGATCTCGTCCATATCGTCGCCGCCATAGACGCATACACCGGCATCTCTGCACGCCCAGCAGCCATCACAGGGGGTGATATCGCGGCCTGCAACGGTCAGGTAGCGGGTGGTGACACCCTTCTCCATGAGATGCTCGAGTGCGTGCTGAACCGCGTAAGCGGTGCTTCCGTTTGTGTTCAGGCTGCCCGATATGCCAAGCACTTTCATGACCATGACTCCAGGATGACTACGGTTTCGATAGGTATCGTATTTAAGCGGGCTTTCGCCCGGCTGGCAAGTCTGTGGGTGATCGCCATGCCGATGCGTTACAATCAGCCGCTATCACAACATGAACCGGAGGGTACGATGGAAGCCAGCAGCCTGTTGAACGCCTTTCCCGGCGCGGTGACGATCTGCAATACGGAGGGAATCATCCTGGCGATGAACGACAAATCGATCAAAGCGTTTGAGGACGACGGCGGCGCGGATTTGATCGGCCAGAACGTGCTTGACTGCCACCCCGAACCGGCCCGCTCGAAGCTCGCAGACCTGATCGAGAACGAGCAGGCTAATGTCTACACCATCGAGAAGAAGGGCGTCAAAAAGCTGATCTATCAGGCGCTCTGGTACGAGGATGGTGTGTTCGCGGGGATTGTCGAAGTGTCGCTGGAAATCCCCTTCGAGATGCCGCATTTCGTGAGAGGTTAATTCCCGAACGTACTGGAAACAAAAAGAAGGGCGCGGATTGTCCGCGCCCTTCCTGCTTTCAGTTACTCAGAAATAACTAGTCAGCGGCGACGGTTTCGCCAGCGCTGAACGCTTCAGCAGTCTCGTCATCGACGAGATGGACTTCACGGTCGGAGCGGGAAACCGCCCAGAGAATGGCGGCGATACCGACGACGATGATCGCACCGGTGACCCAGTTGATGACGTTGTACTCGACGACAATCGGGGCCATGATCAGGCCGACCATGTTCATCACCTTGAGCATCGGGTTGAGCGCCGGGCCGGAAGTGTCCTTCAGCGGGTCGCCGACGATGTCGCCGACGATGGAGGCGTCGTGATTGGCGCTGCCCTTGCCACCGTAGTGGCCGTCTTCGACGTACTTCTTGGCATTGTCCCACGCGCCGCCAGCGTTCGCCATGAAGATGGCAAGCGAAGCGCCGCTGACGATGATACCGGCCAGGAACGCGCCGAGGCCCTGCTCCTTGAGCAGCAGGCCGATGACAATCGGGGCGACGACCGCGATCAGGCCCAGCGGGATTAACTCGGTCTGGGCAGCGCGGGTGCTGATGGAAACGGCTTTCTTGTAGTCAGGACGCTCTTTGCCTTCCCAGACGGCGGGAATGCGCAGTTGGCGGCGAACTTCGGTCATCATCTGCGAAGCGGCGCGGTTGACGGCCTTGATCAACAGGCCGCCGAACAACAGCGGCAGGATACCACCAATCAAGAGGCCGACGAACACGGTCGGGTTGGTCAGGTTGACGACTTCTGTAAACACGCCTCGGTCGGCGGGCCAGACGCGCTTGATATCGGTGAAGAACGCGCCGTAGAGCGACAGTGTCGCGATAACGGCTGAACCAATTGCCACACCCTTGGTGATGGCCTTGGTGGTGTTCCCGGCGGCGTCGAGTGCGGTCAATATCCGGCGCTGCTCGTCTTCCATCCCGGCGACTTCGCCGATGCCGTTAGCATTGTCGGAGATGGGGCCGAAGGTGTCCATCGACACGTTGTTGCCGGTGTGTGAGAGCATGCCGACGCCGATCATCGAGACGCCGAACAGGATGTAGGTGAAGGAGTTGTTGGCAACAGGCTGCATCTCGTAGAGGAAGAAGCCCAGCACCAGCGTCCACATCATGAAGATCAGGCCGTCGATCCAGGACTTTTTACGCACCCACTGGTAGATACCGCCGATGACCGCAGCGGCAATCGCCACGTAGAGCACAATCGGACGGATGGAGTCGGGCAGGCCAACCGAGTAGATCACAATCGAGGAGGCGATGCCGAGCACGATGACCATCATGGACCACACGCTGGAGAGATAGCCCAGGCTCAAACCTTCAAGGATGACCAGCGCCGGGCCGAAGCGGGTTGCTGCGGCGATGTGCTGGACGCGCTTGCTTTCCCACGAGGTGGCGAGTGCGGTTAGCGGGTTGAAGGCCACGGCCAGCGCCACGCCGATGGCATTGAGGACGCCCATGCGCATGTCGCCAGCGTAGAAGTAAGAAATCAGGAGTGCCGAGGTGATCGTAATCGCGCTCGACAGTTCGTAGCTCTTGAACATCGCGTCTTCTGCGTCGATATTCTTCCAGAGCGACACTGCATAAGTTCCGATGATCGAGCTGATGACACCCACGCCGCGAATGAGCAGCGGGATGATGATCCAGACCAGTTCCCCGGTGATGGCATTCAGCGCCAGACCGAGGATCAGGCTGGAGACGACAGTCACCTCGTAGCTTTCGAAGATGTCGGCGGCCATGCCTGCGCAGTCGCCAACATTGTCACCGACCAGGTCGGCGATGACGGCGGCGTTGCGGGGGTCGTCTTCTTCCATACCGGCCTCGACCTTACCAACCAGGTCGGCGCCGACGTCGGCAGCCTTGGTGAAGATACCGCCGCCCACGCGCATGAACAGCGCGATCAGCGTACCGCCGAAGCCGAAGCCCAGCAGCACGTCGGGTGAGGCCTCACCGAAGATAATGAAAATCAGGGTGCCACCGAGCAGCCCCAGGCCGTCGGTGAGCATACCGGTGATGGTGCCGGAGCGGTAGGCGATCTTCAGGGCCTCGGTGTAGCTGACGCGAGAAGCTTCAGCCACGCGGACATTGCCCTGTACTGCCATGTTCATACCCAGGAAACCGACTGTTGCCGAGAAGGTAGAACCCATGAAGAAGGCGGCTGCGCGCGCAATCGCGACGACTGTACGTGCGCGGTCGCCGAACAGTTCCTGGGCTTCCGGTGTTGGCCGGACGAGCGACACGCTCAGGTACATCAGCACGGTGAGGACGACGATCAGGATGGCAATGGTTTTGAACTGCGTGCCCAGATAGGCATTCGCGCCGTCCTTGATGTCGCGCCAGACTTCCTGCATCTTTTCCGAGCCTTTGGGATAGCTCAGAATCTGGCGGGCCAGCAGGCCAGCATAGGCGAGAGCGAGAATGGCGGTGCCGAAAACGGCCCAGACCATCGCGTTCTCAAATGGGGTTATGTTCATATACTGCATACTTACTTCTCCCTTACGGTATCAGTGAATATAGGATTGAAGAACGATAATGTGATTGGTGATGGCGTGCGGGCCGCACGCTCCCAACAATCTTTGCTGTCGACGATACTGCCGACGATACTTTCGAGCGTAACACTCGAACAAGCAGACACCTGATGCAAATTTGCTGCCAATAAAAAAGCCAGCGTCTCCACCATCAAGCCGATAGTTGGACCCTGGCCCCACAAATATAACACAGATTACACATGATGGGTTGCGTATTTGGCCCGTTAGTTCGGCCTTCGCGTACCCTGGAACAATCGCTTCCCATTGGGATTTATCTATCCATCAGTTACTCTGGTGACAATCGGCAAGCCCTGTGGAAGTGTACTCTACGATTTTCACCATCAGCCGCTTATCCACCATCGGATGGGCTGCATCGTTGGCAGTTATACTATGCTTCGATCCGTTCGATCCCCACAGCCTGTGGGGTTTCCTGCCGCCAGTTCGAAGTCGACCGGTGGCTTCAACCGGGCTATTGTATCTTGCCTGCCGGAAATTGCCAGATTTGGTTAGGATTTTGCAACAAAACAGCCACCCTCAATGGGTGGCTGTTGCATTTATTGATCGATCCGGTTGGTGGCTACGGGATCGGGGTAGTTTCCTCAGTCGGTTCTTCGGCGGCGGGCTGCTCCTCATCGGTGGCAGCGGCGGCGGGCGCTTCCTCTTCGACCGGGGCGGCGGGCGTCTCTGCGCCGTTGACGCTCTGCGCGCAGCGGAACCCCACCCACGATGCGCCGGTATCCTCCGGAACGTCGTAGCGATGGCCTGACCGGGCGAACGGCGAAAGCGACTGGAAGCTGCCGCCGCGCACCACGCGGAACGGCTCATCGAAGGGCTGGTCGCCGATCCGCACCGGGTCGAGAGTGCCCAGGCCCTCGTAGGAGCCGAAATACCAGTCCTGCACCCATTCGCTGGCGTTTCCGGCCATGCCCAGCACACCGGTCGGACTGAGGTCACGCGCAAAGGCTTCGACCGCGCTCAGACCACCCAACCCGGCGGAGAAGGTGTTGGCGCGGCCTTCCTCGAATTCGTTGCCCCAGGGATACCAGTACGATGCCCCTGTCGCCGGGTCGTAGCGGGCGGCTTTCTCCCACTCGGCTTCGGTGGGCAGGCGCTTGCCGAGCCAACTACAGTAGGTCGTCGCCTGTTCGTAGGTCACATAAACTACCGGGTGGCGGGCAAACGCGGCATCGACGAAGAACTCGGTGTTCGAGGGCGGTGTGCAGGTTTCAGACAGCACACAGTCGGCGTAGGCTTCGTTGGTCACCTCGGTAATGTCGATATAGAACTCGCGCAGCGTCACGTCCTCGACCGGTTTGGCGTCGGCGAAATATTCTGGATAGCAGATCGTATTGTCTTCTGCTTCCTCGATGCAGGCGAGCGTCGCCTCGGTTGCCTCTTCGTCGGTAACCCCGCGTGTGAACGATCCGCCCGGCACGAGCACCATGTTGGGCGGCGCGGGCGCGGTGGTCGGAACCGGCTCCGCCGTCGGCTCTTCGACGGCAGGAGGTTCTGTTGCCGGGATCGACGTCGGCACGGTGATCACCGTCGGTGTGACATCGACCGGGACAACTTCGCCGACCGGGGCTTCATCCCCACCGCCGAACGGAAGCTGCCAGTCGAAGGGATTTGTCAGGAACAGCACCAGCAGAAGGACGATCACCACCGTCCCTGCGCCGATGGCAGCAAACGTGCCGATGGTCATCCCGCTGCCACGCCGGGGCGTGCGGAGTGATGGCTGTGAGGGTGGTTGATAAACGCGCGGCTGGTACCCGGCGGGCTGCCCGACCTGTTGAGTCGGTGCCTGGACGGGCACGGGCGGCAGGCCCGTTTCCGGGTCGATGGAGTAGCCAGGGGGCACGCTGATCGGTGTGGGTATGGTCACCGCCGCTGGCTGTGTTGGTGGTTCTGGTGGCAGTGGGGCATCCGGCGCGACCGTCTCGCCCTGGTAGGTCGGCGCGGGCCTGACCTCCGGCTGGTAGGTTGGCGCAGTCTCGGTTTTGACCCCGTTCGCAGGTGCCTCAACACGTTTGGCCCGGATGGTCTTGTCGGCCACTTCTTTGGCTTCGGAACGCGATACGGCCATTGTCGGCTGTTCATCGAAGGAAGGGATTCCACCGTCCCAGGTATGGGGCAGGTCGCTGACCGCCGGTGGCGCGCCGTCTCTAATCAGCGCAGTGATCACCGTAATATTATCTTTGCCGCCCCGGTCGGTGGCTTTCTGAATGAGCATCTCGGCGGCGTTTCGCGGCGACAGGTTGGCGACAACATTGGCGATCTCGTCATCGTGCATCACGCTGCTCAGGCCGTCGGTGCAGATTACCAGCGCATCGTCAGGCTGCAGGCGCAGGTCGAAAACGTCGATGTTGATCGTCTCCTCGGTGCCCAGCGTGCGCAGCATCACGTCGCGCCGGGGATGATCTTCGGCCTCTTCCGCCGATATCGCCCCTTCGTCGAGAAGCTGCTGAACGAGCGTGTGGTCGCGGGTCACCCGCTCGACTGCGCCGTCGCGGATCAGGTAGGCGCGGCATCCGCCCACCGAAGCGACGTGGCATTGTTCGCCGCGAACCGCCGCCGCGACGACCGTCGCTCCCAGCTTGACCAGTTCGGGGCGCTGCTTGGTGTAGGCAAACAGATCGGCATTGGCCGCCGATACCGCTTCGCGGAGGCGCAGGCCCAGGTCAGGCTCGTCGCTCGTGTAGTAGGTGTGGATGATCTTCTGCGCCGCGTAGCGGGAGGCCATCCGGCCCCGTTCCCCGCCGCCCTGCCCATCGGCGACCACGTACAGGCTCCCCGAAAAACGCCGCGCGGCCTCGTCGGTGGGCTGGTGGATCAGGACGAAATCTTCGTTGTCATCGGCAAGCCCGGTATCGGTCACTGGCCAGGCTTCCACCGTCATTTTTGAAGGACTCATTGATTGCCATCCAAACTATTCGCCCTCACCCGGTCGACACCAAACGAAATGAGAGGGGGTGAGGGTCGTTGAACCAGAACTATCGAAAATACCAGTCAATTTCGGTGAGTGTAACCCGATCATACAAGAGCCAACACATCAATGCTAGATTGTATCAATCGGGCATGGTTAAGCCAAATCGACCGGGGGCCGTTTTGCCGACCCCCGGTTGGTGATTTGCGGACTGTTTGCCTATGATCGCCTATTCTTCCCGGTCATCCGGCATCTGTGCGGCGCGGCGTGCCCGCCTGCGGTGGGTGAGCGCGCGGACGCCAAGTACGATCAGGACAAAGATGACGATGTACGGGCCGAGAACGAGCACGAGCCAGGTCAGCGCTTCAAGCAGGAAGTGAACCAGCCCCACCTGCGCATCGACCGCCGACTTGACCGTCGTATTCAATGTCCAGGGCGCGGGGGTAGGCGTCAGGGTGGGTGTCGGCGTCGGGGTGACGATCTCCGGTTCTTCGAGGTTGACGGCGATTGTCGAGAAGGCCGACCGCCCTTCCAGGTATTTCATCCGGCCCTTGACCTGTTCGATCTCTTCTTCGATCCGGGAAAGCTCCTGGTTGACTTCCAGCGCTTCCTCGACGGTTGTCGCGTCATCGAGGAAGGTGCGCAGCCGGTCGCGGGTCGCTTCGAGGTTCGTCAGCCGCGATTCGAGGTCGACGTACTCCGAGGTGACATCCTGCCCGGACGAGGTTTCGCTGATCACCTCGATCGCCAGGTCGCCGATGCGGCGCATTGCCGCTTCGAAGTTTTCGGCGCGCACGGCGATGGTGATCGACGCTGCCTTGCCGACCCCGTACTGCCAGGACTGGCTGCTCAGGACGTAGCCGCCGTTGTCGACCGCGATCTGGGCGATCTGGTCGAGCGCGGCGTCGGAACTCTGAACGATCAGGTACATATCGCCGCTCTTGATGATCATCCGTTCGTTGCCCTGCTGCGCGTCGGGGATCGTGTACCCGTTCGAGGCGACGGCGCCGGTATCGGCATCGTCCATCGGTGCCTCGGCGACGAATTCTTCCTCCGCCATCGGCTCTTCAGCATAGTCCCAATCGGCGGATTCTTCGGCGGCGGGTTCCTCGGCAGCGACATAGCCGGAATCGTCATAGTCTATCGCGGCCTTGGGGGCAGGTGCCGCACACCCGACGGCAATCAGGCCGAGCAGCACGATTGCACTCACGAAAACCAACCATCTGTGTTTGCGGGTGACCTTCTTCACATTCTCCTCCTCTATGTGATCGATCTACTGAATCCATTATAGGGTTTTTTCACGATGGGAAAATCGCTATAGATATAGACGATGGAGGGGGCAGGGAAGTTCCAGCAAGCGACGGAGCATCGAGTTGGCCATCAACGGACTGAATGAAATCGCACAAATCCCATTGTTCCACGTTGTGAAGCACGATGCTCCGTCACTCGCTAAGGGTAACACATTTTTACCGGTGATGGAAGGCTTCGAGATTGCCCTACAGGGAATCAATCAAAGAACCGGTTGTGTCCCTCACTCACCCGGCAGTGACGCGATGAAATCGGCCACCAGGTTGAGGTTCTGCTTTTCGAGCTTCCAGGGACGATCACCATGTTCGCCGAACAGCGGGTCGGCGGTAACGACGACCACCATGTCGAGATCATCCACGATGGCGATCTGCTGCCCGCCGTGTCCCCAGGCGAAGTTGTAGCGATAACTGCCTGCGGTATTCGACCACCACTGGTAGCCGTAGCCGATCTCCTTCATGTTGCGGCCTATCCGGTAGTCCCAGGCGTCCTCTGTGTAGGTTTGCAGAGATTCTTCTACCCAGTCGGCGGGGACGATTTGCTCTCCCTCGTATACCCCATCGTCGAGATACAGCAAACCGAACTTCGCCATATCGCGGGCGGTGAAATACATATCGCCGTGACCGTTGTAGTTACCTTCCCAGTCGGTGATCCACTCGCCAATCTCCACGCCGAGCGGTTCGAAAAGGTGCTCTTGCTCGAAGGACTTGAGATCGGTATCACAGGCGCGGGCGACGATTATCCCGGCGAGGTGAGCACTCAGGCTGCTGTAGTCGAAATCAGTCCCCGGATCGTAGACGAGGGGGACATCGACCAGATTGGATGATTCGAAGCCGTGATACAGCAGCTCGAACATTTCCGCGCTTGATTCCTCCCAGGGGTACCCGGCCCGCATTTGCAGAAGCTCCTGGATCGTGATCTCGTTTTTCCTCGGATCGTTGATCCGGGCCGCCAGTTCGGGGAAGAATTCCATCATCTTCTGGTCGACACTCGTCAGGCAGCCTTCTTCGATGGCGATACCCACCGCCGCCGAGGTGTAGCTTTTTGTCGCCGATTGCAGCCGGTCTTTCTCGTCGATGCCGCCGCCGTGAAAGTAGTCTTCGGCGACCAGGTAGCCGTTTTTGATGACTAGCAGGCTGCGGATTGTCTCGACTTCGGTGGCGTTGAGATACAACTGCGCCACCAGGTCGGGATCGAGGCCCTGCGCCTCCGGCGTCGATACTTCCCAGTCGCCGCGTTCCTGCGGTGTATAATCGACTGCGGCGAGTTCCGCCGCCGAAGGGCCGCACCCGGCCAGCACAAACAGGATCAGGATCGTGCTGGTGATCAATAGTGACTTGAATTTCATTGCTTGTCCTTACTACTCAAACCTACTTCCAGGCGTACCGTATCGGTTCAGATCGTCTCAGGCGCGGCTGCATCCGGGTTGAATCCCTTGGCGATGAACCACACCGCCATCACCATTTCCTGCAAGGCGATTGGAAGCGCAAAAACAAACACCAGATTGTCAGGCAGCACGCCGAACATGGTCAAAAAGACTTCGAGGACATGCAGGGCCAGGCCGATGAAGCCCCAGACGGTGAGCCAGCGGGGGATGAGCTTGAAGCGGTAGAGAATCGCGTAGAACATCACCGCCCCGATGGGGAAGATGATCTGCGTCAGGCGGCTGATCCAGTCAGAACTTGCGACCAGGACAGGTCCCAGGGGCTGCAAGCCATCGGCAGCCTCCCGACTCAGTGCCAGCAGCATGAACCAGCATACTACCGTTGCCAGGTAGGTGAAGCATTCGAGCGCCCCTCGAAAGATCAGGTAGCCCGCCGCCAGGGTTTCGTCGTGCTTCCTCAAGACCGGGTACCCCACCACCGGAATCATCGACAGAGACAGGCCCATGAGCAGCACAAAGAGCGCACCGATGATCAACTGGTTTCCGTTTGCAGCGATATTTGCCAGATCGTCGGGAGATTCGAAGATAGGCGCGGATAAAATGGCACTCAGTACCCCCGCCACCGTCCCGGTGATATACAGGATTCCCATCATGCTGGCTGCTTTTCTTTTAGACATCGTTTTTTCCTTAATTTTTTAAAACCCCCGTTTTTTTTATTATAGGGATATGCTCTACCTCCGAAAGTTTGAACCTGGAGAGGGGTCTGCTGCGCAAAAAGAGAGCGACCTTTGCGGTCGCCCTCCTGCAATTTTCTGATGTCCCAATCACCCGGCACCAGCCGACGATGCCGCACCCTCTCGCTTCCTGATCCGCCCTCTGACCTGCTCGATCAGCCAGTCGACTCCCAATCCCTGCACCACCGCCAGCGGCGCGATCAGCCCGATGTAGTAGCGCTGCCAGGGGAGATTGTTGGTCACGAGCAGGATGATCGCCGGGACGATGTACCAGAGCGCGACCAGCAGTCGGCTGTCCCGGTAATCGCCCTGGGCCAGCGCAATACTGCCCGCTGCCAGCAGCCCGATCAGCAGAATCCCCCAGGCGATGCTGCCCGCGCTGCCGTTCAAACCGGCCCGCTGGTAGGTGTCGATCTCCGCCTGGATTTCCTCGAAGTCGGGCCAGTTGGCTGCCTCGTAGTATTCAGTGCGGCCAAAGAACGATTCGGTCAGCAGCTTGCCGACCCGCTCCCCGAATGAATACATGCCGCCTTCTTTACCCGCCTGGAGGTCCATCAGCCAGCCGCGCTGGTCGATCATGACGAAGATCGGCTCGTTCAGCTTCACCATTGCGCCGGGCTGGATGATCGGCGGGAGCACCATCGCCGCTATCGCCGCGCTGCGGGCCACCCAGGTCGGCCATCCTTGCGGGAGGCTGAAGGTAATCAGCAGCAGCCCCGCCCCGCCGATGATCGCCACCCGCGACCACGACCACCAGATCGGCATCAGGACATAGAACACGGCAATCGAGAGCAGCCCCGCCCCGAACAGCAGCCAGTTCTCGGTGATCGCTTCCCGTGATCCGATCTTCCCGGTGTCCCTCCGGTGCAGGATCGCCGCGATGAAGATGGCGAGGAAGGCAGCGGCGATGATCACCGCCGAGGTATGCTTGCATGCAGCGGCGAATCCGCTTGCCACCCCCAATCCCACCAGCCACGTGACCTTCTTCCTGCGCGTGAAGTCTTCTTTTCGCAGGCTTTTGATGATCTGCAGCGCGATCCAGATCACGAGCATCGACGAGAACAGCATCGCCCCTTCCTGCATCGCCCGCCGTCCGTTGACGAGCACCGCCGGGTTCAGCGTGTAGATCAGACTGGCGACCCAGGCCGCCGGTCGGCTGGCGGTGATCAAGCGGGTAATCAGGAAGACGAGAATGATACTCGCCGCCAGCATCAGCGTCGAGGGCACGCGGCTGACGGCCAGCAGGCGATCGCCCGGCAGGGCACCGTCGATGACGTTCATTCTATACTCGTCGGCATGACGATAGGTATCCCAGTCCCAGGGAGCGTTGAGATCGTCGACCGTCAGCCCGGCGATCTGGCGGGCCAGCCCGACCGTCAGGGGGTGCACCGAGCCGGTCATGATCCGGTTGAACTGTTCGAGGCTGTTCCAGGAGCGGGGTGGTTCGGGAGGTTGATAGCGCAGCGCGTCGAGATCACCCTCGACGAAGATCGTCTCGTAGTCACGGCTCATGTAGATCAGCGTCGATTCGTCGCCGTGAAAGGGCACAAGGATCGTCCCGGCGAAGGCGTAGAGACACAGCAGTCCGACAAATACCACGTCGAGGATTGTGTTCAGGCGTTTGTTTTTCTTGACCATCCGGTTAAATCTCCCCACCGGTCGATGACTAATGATGTGTGCGCAGATTGAGCCAGGTCGCTGCGATGAAGAGCAGCGTATAGAACGCCCAGTAAATCCGCCCAATAGACCACATCGGAATCCAGAATAGAACCTGCCAGACTACGTACAGGATGACGTAAGGGAAAAACACCGCCGGAAGGATCGGGGCACGCCACTCGATACCCAGCATGCGGTCGACAATAAACCCGAATAGCGCCCAGGCGGTGAACACCAGCGCCCCCGCCGGGAAAATCGCGGGGACGCCGTCGGCCCGCAGGAGCAGGATCGCCAATACCAGCCCTGGAACGCCCATCGCGTAGACGATCCACCCCCAGCGCAGTTCGATCTCTGGCCGCCAGTTGCGGGCAGCAAAGTCCCCTACGAGCAGGGCCATCATCAGGATGCCGAAAACGGCGAACACGACACGCAGAGTTGACTGGTTGAGCATGGGCGCTATCCTTTGTATACGATCTGTTTGATCAATCCTCAGCGCGGAGGACTGCCTCATGGACGATTTAATTCTACAACAGGCTGATTGCACACAGGAACCCGGCCCAAACTGGCAGCGCCTGATGACCGGCGGCAGCCGTCTCGACGTGACAGGGGCGGGCTGGCGATTTGTCAACCTGCCGGTTGGCGAAGGACATTATACCAATGCCCAGATCGACGATTACGAGGGGCTGCGCCGCCGGGATTTTCTGTGGAGGCCGCCGCTGCGATTGACCGTCCGGGCGCGGTTCTCGCACAACTCCGGCGATCTGACCGGCACGGCGGGGTTCGGCTTCTGGAACGATCCCTTCATGATGACCGGCTGGCGGGTGCCCGCTCTGCCGCGCGTGCTCTGGTTCTTCTACGCCTCGCCGCCCTCGAATATGAAGCTCGATTTGAGCACGCCCGGCAGCGGCTGGAAAGCCGCCGCGCTCGACGCGATCCGGCTGCCCTTTTTCCTGCTCGCCCCGACCGCCCCGCTCGCCATCCCGCTGATGAACATCAGGCCGCTGTACCGGGCGCTGTGGCCCATCGGCCAGCGGGCGATTGGCGTCGGCGAGGCGCTGCTTGATGTCGATATGACTGGCTGGCACACCTACACAATCGAATGGCGCAAAAAACGGGCCAGCTTTTTCGTCGACAGCCGCCCCGTTCTCGACTGTGCCGCGCCGCGCGGCCCGCTTGGTTTTGTGATGTGGATCGACACCCAATCGCTGATCGCCACACCCTGGGGCCGGTTCAAATGGCAGGCGCTCCCCCTCGACCGCGAACAGTGGATGGAAGTCGCCGATCTGCGGATCGACCGGCTGGGTTAATTCAGCGTTTCCATACTTTCGACGATCCCCTGGTAGATCGGCAGGTTCGTATCGAAAGTCTGTCGCGAATAATCAGAGGCGAAAACCAGGATCGCCTGGTTTTGCTGCATCACCACGCCAATAAACTCGCCCTCATTGAAATTCTCGTCGTACCCAAAGGCGCAGATCGCGTCGCCGGCGGCGGACTGCAGCGGTCTGGTTTCGTAGGGGATGTCGTAGAGCACATACGACAGTTCGGTGATGATGTCTTCGAGTAGCTGTGTCTTGTTCATGCCGGGGGTAAACGTCATCTCCCAGTATTCGGGGGCGGTGGTTTCGTCAAACAGGTATATCTCGATATAGCCTTCGCCAGCTATCTCGAATATGTCGAAATTGTCGTAGTCATACCAGCTGATCTCCCAGCCGTTGGGCCGGTAGGTACTGATGTTCATGTCCCCATTGTCGTAGCGCAGCCCGCTGCCGGGCACGCCCGCCGATGGCTCTGCGCTGCTGCCCAGGCCGGGAACGCTGCATGCCAGTGTCGATATGATCAGGACTGCCAGTGCTACGATCCATATCTTCCGTTTGCTCACTGTTGATCTCCCTGACTTCTCTGTATCGCATCCCCATCGACGAGCATCCACGAGCCGTCGGCAGCCAGGGCCACTTCGTACTTTTCCCAGGTCAGGGTTTCGTCGCAGTTGACTGCCTGCATATCCCATTTGCCGCTGGCGATTGCAATGGTGAACTGCCCGCCGGGTGTAACAACCTGGCCTTCCTCCATTTGATTGAGCGCCCATATCGTGTCATCTGGCGAGGAAACGAAGAATTTGCAGATATTGTAGCTGGTCTGGTTTTCGAGTGTGAACGTCAGGGCCCTGTCCCGGATCACCCAGCTAAACCAGGGGCCATCGAAAACAACCCCGGCATGAACATCGAGCATGTTGTTGCCGCAGTCGTCGGCTATATAGTCATATTTACCATAAGGGATATCGGTCAGTGTGTAGGATTCCCCGGTACGGATGACCTCATCTGCGCCAAGCCGGTTGTCTCCCCATTCGTCGTCGCTGTTCAGTGAAACATACACGGCACAGATCGTCACGCTGCCCTGGTTGACGATCTCCAGCGAGGTCGTTCCCTGATCGACCTCCGGCGTATCGGTCGGCTGGGGCGGTGACTCCGGCGTCTGGGTCGGAACCGGGGTGGGCGTCGTGTCGAATACCCCCGATGCACCCATGATGAAGAACCCGCCGACGCAAACTGCCAGCAGGACGAATATCCCGCCGATCACCAGCCCGATGCCGATACTGCACCCGCCGATGGTCACCCGCCTGCCTTTCGGCTGCGGTGCAACGGCGGCGGTTGGGGGTGGCGTGGCGGGACCTGCCGGGGTATCAACCGGAGGTGGTGTCATAGGAATAGCATCGGTCAATGGGGCGGTCAACCCGGCGTCGAAGGCCCCGACTGCTTCGCTGCCGCTGGATTCGATCGCCTGCCGCAGCGCCGACGCCAGTTCGCCTGCCGTTTGATAGCGGTTCTCCGGGTCTTTTGCCATCGCCTGGTTGACCACATGCGCAATCGCCGGAGAAAGCTCCGGCCTGATCATCGAAACGTCGGGCACCGGTTCGTTGACGTGTGCCAGCAGCACGCTCAGGGGCGTCTCGCCGGAGAAGGGATAGCTGCCGGTGAGCATCTGGAAGAGCGTCACTCCCAGCGCGTAGATGTCCGCCTGGGGCGTCGTCCTGGCGCTGCTTGCCATCTCCGGAGCCATGTATGCCGGGGTGCCGACGATCCCTGTGCCGGTAAGCTGGATCGTCGATTCGCTGATCTTGGCGATCCCGAAGTCGGCAAGGTGGGCGTTGCCATGTTCGTCGAGCAGGACATTGCTCGGCTTGAAATCGCGGTGGATCACCCCCTTCGAGTGGGCATGATCCAGCCCTTCGGCGATCTGCTCGACCATCCGCAGGATTTCGTCGAGCGGCATCGGCCCGGAGGCCATCCGGTCGGCGAGCGTGCCGCCCGACATGTGAGCCATCACGATGTAGGGCCGCCGGTTGTACTCACCGTAGTCGTAGACCGGGAGAACGCGCGGGTGCTGGAGCTTCGAGATCACCTGCACTTCGCGTTCGAAGCGCTGCATAAAGGTTGCATCATGGGTGAAGTTCGGCGGGATGACCTTGATCGCCACCGTCCGCCCGATCGATTTTTGCCGGGCCAGGTAGACGGTCGCCATGCCACCTTTCCCAAGTTCCCGGATGATCTCGTACTGCCCGATGGTCTGCCCGATCAGTTCATCTTCGTTTGGCTGTGATTGCTCATCGGCCATTTGCATCACCTTTTCCTGGATGTGGTGGAGATTCCTTCGCGTAACGTTCCTGAGTAGTTTGCATCACACGGCGGCCTGGCGCAAGTGAGAGTGCTGGAGAATCCAGGAAAATGGCTGTGGAACTTGTCCCCGGTTCAGGCAGGTGCTATAGTAAGCAGACCGGGACTACGTATTGCCTTTCAACACGACAGATGGGGAGTAGGTGGAGAATGGCCGGCGATTCAGATCAACCGCGAAAAACTGTAACCGATCGTCTGACTGCTGAAGACCTCAGGGACATGTCTTTTATCGAGCAGGAGATCACCTTTCGACCGTTTCCGGATGCCAGACCGCCGGAGGCGAAAAAGGCGATCAACTGGCGGGTGCGCTTCGATCTGGCTACCGATTCCAGCGTCCGCTTTGGCCTCGATATCAACGGTGATGTCACCCTGGGGCGGGGCGGTGAAACACTCAACACTATCGACCTGTCTCCCTACCGCGCTGACGAATACGGTGTGTCACGTCGGCATGCTATGCTGCGCCCATCTTCTACTGCACTCTACCTCGTCGATCTGGGCAGCACCAACGGTACGCTGCGTAACGGCCAGTCGATAGGGGTCAACACGCCGTTTTCGCTCTCGAACGGCGATACGATTACACTTGGGCGGCTTCAGTTCGTCGTCTGGATCATCGACCGGCCTTCCGGTCGAACCCGTGCGTTGGAGAAAAAGGCCGACCTTGCCGATGCGCTGGCGCAGGTTGGTAAGGCGATCACCTCACAGCTCGATCTCGACGCAGTGCTCAATCAGGTCACCGAAGCGGCGATGACGGTCACCGATGCCGGTGAAACCGGTATCTGGCTGGTCGATGAGGAAACGGGCGAGCTGTTCCTTGAGGCGCAGCACGGGATCGAAGACGAGAAAATCCAGCGCATGCGAATCCCGATAAGTGGTGATTCTCTGGCGGCGAAAGTGATCAAGACCGGCAAACCGCTCCGCGCCAGCCGCCAGCCCGGTGAAGCGCAGATCAAAATCAAGACCGGCTATCTGGTCGAGGCGCTGCTCTATGTGCCGATCACCCTGGGCGGGGTGACCTTCGGCGTGCTGGCTGCTGCTCACCGGGAGGAGACGGTTGGCTTCAGTGATCGCGAACTGCGTCTGCTCGAAGCCATCGCCGATTTCGCCGCGATTGCCATCCAGAATGCACGCACCTACCGCTCGACCGACCAGGCGCTTGCCCGGCGTGTCGAGGATTTGATGGCCCTCAACGAACTGTCGTTTGCCGTATCGACCTCGCTCGATCTGGACTATATCCACAAGGTGCTGATCGAGAAGCTGCGCGGCTTGAAAGAGATCGAAAACGCGGTGCTGTGGCTGGTCAATCGAGAGAACGGCAAACTGGAACCCTACAATCAATCCGAACAGATTAGCGAGTTGATCCACCGTACCGGTGACCAGATTCCAGATGTTGTCAAAACAGTTGTCGATAAAGAGGCGCCGGTCGTCGCCGGTTTCCTCGATATGGATCAGGCGTTTCAGGAAGCCGACGGTCAATCGACTTCCACCGTCAAGGCCAAGTCGCTGGTGGGGCTGCCCTTGCTGGCGAAGGAATCGACCATCGGTGCGCTGGCGCTGATCGCGCGGCGTGGCGTGATTCAGGATCAGGACCTCGCCCGCTTGCAGGCTTTTGCCAACCCGGTTGCGGTGGCGATTGAGAACGCACGGCTCTATGCCCAGGCCGAATATGCCCACGCAACTATCCTTGCCACTGCCGAAACCCTTCCCCAGCCGATGCTGATCCTCGACGACCAGGGCCGGGTGCTGCTTGCCAACCAGTCGGCCAACGAAATCCTCGAGAAGCATATGTCCCAGCTCTTCGAAGGGATCAGCGAAGGGGTCGGCAGGACAACCGAGATCAAGATCGACAGCAGTACCTACCTGGCGACGATTGAACACTCGACGACGGTGGGGACGATTGTGGTGATGCAGGATATTACCTATGTCAAAGAGCTTGAAAAAGAACAGTCCGAGATGGTGCGGGCGCTGTCGCATGATCTGAAAAGCCCGCTGACGTCGGTCAAGGGTTGGGCGCAGCTCGTCAAGCAGGTTTCTGAGTTGGATGATCGACCGGCGGGGTATGTCGAGCATATCATCGATTCTGCCGACCGGATGCTGTCGATGATCTCCTCGCTGCTGACAAGTGCGACGGCCAGCCGGTCGGCCCGGTTTGTGCGTGCGCCATGTGCTTTAGAAGAAAGCGTAACCAGGGCCATCGCCGACCTGCGCGGCGCGGCGCTTGCCAAGGCAATTTCGGTCGAGATGACCGTCACCGGGATTCCGTACAAGATCATCGCCGATTCGAGCCGTCTCTATCATCTGGCGCTTAACCTGGTCGATAACGCGATCAAGTATTCGCCGAAGCATACGACGGTCAACGTTGGCGTGGCGTATACCAACGCCGGTGTCACATTGTCCGTTGCCGACGAAGGAGAGGGTATTCCGGAGGATGATCTGTCCCGTATTTTCGACCATCACTACCGGAGCGAGAAGCACTCACACCTGTCGGGGACGGGCGTGGGTCTGACCATCGTCAAGGCGGTTTCTAAGGCCCATGACGGTGACGTGATCGCTGCGAACCGGGCTTCGGGCGGCGCGATCTTCACTGTGAAGCTGCCCGCCACCCTGCGTTCTGACGAGTAGCTGCCTTACGATTTTCATACGTTGGGTGATCTACCCTGTTCAGGTAATTGAACTGCCGGGCTGAAAGTGATAAACTTTGATCATAGTAGATGCCCGGCTGAGTTTTAGTGGTAGTCAGTTTCGGGGAAAGGGTAAGGTAGATGGTTATGTGGACAGCAGCAGGGATACTTATCGCAATATTGTTTGCTTTGATCATGGTGGCTGCGCCTGAGGCTCCAGGTTTACGCGTCAAGCCGGTGCCGGTTCCTGTTCGTGTAGAAGACGAACGGTATTAAACAAATCAAAAATTGTCAGGTACGTCCCTGGTCACCGAGAGGGCTGCTTAAAATCGAAAGCAGCCCTCTCGCATTTCTCGCGGCGTTTCCGCATGTGATTGTCTATCTGTCGAGCAGATCTAACCACACATCGGGCACGCTTTCCGGGTCAATATCGGCCCACATAGCGATCCACGAAAGGGCTTCTTCCATTTTCTTCTGGGCCAAAAAGAGTTCAATCTGTGTGGTGGCGAGCAGGGCATATTCGGCAAAGTGCAGACGCTCCCGTTTGAAGAGCGGAGCGAGCCATTCCTGGGCCTCGTCATATTTCTTCTGCTTACCGAGCATTTTGGCCATCGCGCAGCGGGCGTAGAAATAATCAGGGTAGCGTTCGGCCAGATCACGCCAGACTGCGTCGGCCTCTTCCTGGCGGTCTGATAGTTGCAGTGCCAGCCCACGCTGGTTGAGAAGCTGTCTGGCATCCGGCGCAATTGTCAGGGCCTGCTCGACCCACTCAAGGGCCTCCTCTGGTTCATCGTTGTATACGGCATCTACGCTTGCTTGATAATATTCGAGTGCCTCGTCGGGCAGATCGGGCTTTTCTGGTTCACCGTGAAGCTCATAAGCCATCATCATGATTTCCCTGGGTTGGCCTTTGATGGTCAGGGTTACTGGCTGGCTGCGATCGATCTGGCCGTACTGTGTCGCCAGTTGACCGGCCTCCATGCGCTGTGTATCCGTTCCCCGCTGGCCCATGGCGAAATCGGCCAGTCCCGGCGTGTTGACATACTTCGCAATATTCAAAACGAAATCAATGCCCTCTCCGTCACCCCGATCGAGCAGAATCGGCAGCACGGCTTTGAGTGCTGGAAGCTGGTTGACCAGCTTCTCGACTGCCACCCGGATGGATTCTTCGGGGTCTTGCTGCCTTCCTCCTTTGCTGAAAGCCCGCAGCAGGCGTTCGAGCCAGTTCCTTGCCAACCAGTAGTTGAGCGTAAAATACCACGCGCCGATTTGTTCGCCGGGAGGCATCCTCAGATCGGCGAGGTTATCCCGTGAATGGCTGAAGTGGGGATCGTTTCGCAGCACCGCCTTCCAGATTTTTCGAGCCTGCTTCTCATTGTCGCAGCGAGCGTAGGCGACGCCGCACTGGTGCCGGGACATGGGATCGAGATAGATGTCGATTTCTTTTCCGAATAGTTTCTCGGCCCTTTCGTAGATTTCGATCAGCGCCTCGTCGTACCCGGCATAGGCGAAGGTCTCGATCAGCTTGTTGTATTGGTCGGGTTCTGATAAGTCTTCCCGGCGCAGTTCGCCGATCTTCAGAGCAGCTTCGTTCTCGCGGCCCAATCGCACCAGGTACTGTCCTTCGCTGCATCGCGCGTGGAAATTGTCCGGGTATTCGGCCAGCACTTTCTCTGTGATCGACAGCGCCCGCTCCAGGTTGCCCTCCAGAGCGTAAGTCATACTGACATTATTCAGCGGTGGAGCTTTATACTTGAGACGTTTCGCTGCTTCCTGGGAAAGTACGCGCCCTTCTTTGGACATTCCCATACTGACCAGCATCTGCCCTTCCTCAAAAAGAACCAGGTCGGCGAGCTCTGCATCCTGTGCCATCGGGTTGTTTTTTAGATTGTCTTCAATAGCTGGCTGGATACTGTCGAGGAGCTGGCGCATCTCCTCGTTCTGTTCACCGTGCGGGAAGCGTTCGAGATAAAGTGTTGCGTGGTAAAGTGTCGAGTGAACCATCACCAGTCGAGTCGAGGCGAATACCAGATTGGAGCGATGGCTTTCTTCGTGGGGTTCCAATTTGCTCAGATCACGGCTTGCATACCAGATGAGGCGATTGTCATTGGTCTTGATGCCCATCTCGAGCAGCAGTTCCCAGGATTCAACCATATTGGGGCGTTTGCTGATTAGAGTCCATATTTCTTGTGTGGCCGTTTCCAGGTAACCGCTGTCAAGCATATCCCCGATCTCGTCCACCTTGCGTGCATCGGCTTGAGTGATAGCTCTGGGTTGTCTCCGTTTTTGACCTGATCTTTTCGCCATTCTCCCACTCCTTTTTCTGCCAGTAGGGGGTTTGATGTGGCACAGTTTACCGGAATCAGCGCTGCGTGTCACCAGATTGAATGATGAAGATATTGTTACGATGCTTGCAAAATCTGATAGGGCACCGCTAGAATTCAGGGTACAAAACGTTCCTTACGGCTGACAGCGAGTATATCGAGACTTCGCTATTGACGGTCGAGAAAAACAATTCATTTAATGCACCGACTGAAGCAGCTCACCGCTATCCTGCTGATCCTCCTGTTCGGAGTGATGTTCACCGCCTGCCAACCCGAAGAGCCGGTGACGATCACACCATCACCCACCACCGAACCGGTCTCCACGCTGATCGGGCAGCTCCAATCTGCCGATGGGCAGGTAGATACCGCCAACCGCCCGCTGATTCTCTGCCGGATCGATCCCGCCGATGGCTCCTGCGTGCTGCAAGCACCGATGCTGTTTACCAACGCAGATGGAACATTCACCGCCGAAGCGCTCGAAGCGGGCCGCTACACGGTTATCTATGCCTCCGGGCTGTCCGATTTCCAGTCAGCCATCCAGACCTGGGCCGGGGAGACACTTTATCCCGGCGACTGGCCCTGGCTGCGTGACGACTTCCTTGCACTCGATCCGGCGGCCCCGCCCGCCGTACCCCTCCCGGCTGACCTGCACGGCCCCGATGTTCGCTTCGACCGCGCCGCGTATGCGCTCGATACACTGCTGATCGACCAATCGCCGTTCATCATTGCCCACACGATTAGCGTCGGTGAGGACGGCTGGACGACCGTCGAGCCGCTGGTGATCGACGTGCCGCCCGGATCGCTCATCTCGGCCTCGATCCCGGTCATCACCCCCGCCGAGGTTGACCTGGAAGAAGTGCGTGAGCAGGTCGGCGAATTGACGCGCGAGGAAATCCCGCTCCTCGACCGTACCCTGTCCGACCGGCTTCAGCGGTTCCTCGCTGGTGATGACAGTGCCTACCGGGCCACCGATGTCCACGTGATCGACCTGATGCGCTCAGAGCAGCTTTACGAGATCGGCCATGCCTACTTTACGGCGGTCGAGACTTACGAGGATCAGCTTGTGCTATGCGCCGGGTACAACACCGTTGACGTGGTGAGCGGTGACGCGGCGGTCGTCGGTTGGCTCTACGAGCAGACTGGGGACGTGATCGAGGCCCGCACGGGTTACCGGCTCAACGTGCGCGACGACCCCGGCGTGTGGATCGTGTATGGCGAGCACGGCGAGCAGTTTTATTCCTACGGGTTCTCGTATTACCGCCGCTGGGATCAGATTCTCCCCGACCCGGTGATCGATCTTGTAGAGGATTTCTACACCGAGGGCGTTGATTTCGTTGCCCGGAATCTCCACCTGTACCGGGCGGCGGCGTACATGTTCGATGGCGAGATGCTGCACCTTTCCTGGGATACGACCACGCTGTACCGGATGCGGCACTGGCTTCCGACCACCGCGCCGTTCGTCCATCTTCCCGATTCGGGCACGGTCGACATCCGGCGCGAGCGGTTTTTTGAGGCGTTCCTCAATGGTGATGTATTGATCGATGAGCAGAGCCTCGAAACCTTCCTCGACAGCGACATCGCCGTCAACGGCACCTATATTCCCCGGCCCGATCCGCAGGAAGTGCGCGACGCGATGCTCATCCCCTATCGATCCGGCCATTATTTCAGCGATCTCGAAGCGGCGATTATTCTCGATGCCACTTATGGCAGCGATGGTCCGCTGCGGATCACTATCGACTCTAACCTGGAAGCAGGGTTCCTGGTGCCGCGCTACACCAACAACGAAATCCTCGTCGCGCGTGATGAGGTAGCGAACGTGCTGCTTGGTTACCCCGGTGCATTGAACAGCCGCTGGGCGCACGAGATGGGCCACGTGGTCGATTTTCGTTCAGAGCAGTACGATTTCCGCAGCAGGCCGGAGAGCGGGAGCCGCTGCGAGCCGGTCAAGTATTTGATGGAGTTCATGTGGTGGGTGCAGCGCTATCCCGGCGACGCGCCCGACTGGGACTGGATGCCGATCAACAGCGGGTTGACTCTGGGGCGGCTGCTCAACGAAGAATTCCACAACAGCGGGTGCTGAGTTTCCTTAAGGGGGTGTATAAAGTCACGACCAAGAGCCAGTACATGGCAGCGCCCCGGACAATCTCCGGGGCGCTGTTGCGAGAAAAATGTAACGCGCCTGTCGGCACACTAGGCGGTGAACTGCTTGAGCGCCTCAAGTGCCTCGGTGCCGTAGACGACCGAGGGGCCGCCGCCCATTACGATGGCAACGCCAATCGCTTCGGTAATCTCTTCACGAGAAGCACCGGCCTTCAGTGCGTCATGGACATGGAAGGCGATGCAGCCGTTGCAGCGAACGGTGATGGCGATTGACAGGGCGATCAATTCCTTGACCTTGGAACTAAGCGCACCTTCATCGGAGCCAGCGTGGTGAAGCTGCTGGAACGCACCCATAACGTCCGGGATATCCTGGCCCAGTTCGCCCATCATCTTGGTTACGGTCTTGTAAATTTCGGGATAATTCTTTCCCATCGAATTGTATTCCTCCACAATAATATATTTGTCGACGGTGGGGTTGATGTCCATTGGCTTGCCTGATAGGTGTCCCACTGCGAGTCTGGAATGGTTGTGATTTATTTCACAATTGTATTGTGACAAATTTCACAATAAAAAGCAAGGGAAAATCAAAAATGGGTGCAAACAAAGGAAAATTGGGCAAATCCGTTTGTTGTTAGATAGCGATAATCCGGCTACCCCTGATCGATGCCCAGCCGCCGCGCAACAGCCCGATCCGCCAGTTTGTAGACCTTCTGATCGGGAATGAACAGCAAATCAGTCTCGCGTGAATATTTGGACTGCTCGCGCACGAAGGCGCTGATGTCCTCGATCTGGACGATCCATTCCCCGGCGAAGTGCTGTAGCGTATCACCTCGCAGCCCTAACTGGATCGTCTTGCGTTTGAGCGTCATCCCGTGCGGATCGTGGTCGGGGTCCCACTGCACGCGTACCTCGGAAGCATCGACCGCTGCCTGCCACGCCTCGCGGCTGGTATACTGCTTCTCGTCGAAGAGGCTGGGTACGGCCCCGGCGAGCAGTTCGTCGAAGGCGCTGCGCTTGATCCAGATCGCCAGAATAGATTCCTGGTCTTTTTTTGTCGCCCACCCGGAGCGGTGCATCGTCCATAAGAAACCGGGCTTGATCCAGCTCATCCGCTCGAAGCTGAACCCCGGCCCGCCTAACTGCTTGTGTTCGGCGGCGTGGCGGCCAATTGCCGGGCGGTATGCCTGATAGACGACTACCGTCTCAGTGTCGAACTGTGCCATGATCACCCGGCCCTGTTCCGGCCAGGTCGGGGCGGCATCAATATAGGGCTTCAGTTTGAGTTGTTTCACAGTATGTCGATTCTATGGGAGGTTCGCTCAGGGAACTGGCGGCGCGTCGAACTCATCCGCCAGCTTCTCGATCCAGGCGTTCGCCACTTCTCCGACTGCCGAGACGCTCAGTTTGAATTCATCGAGACTGATATCGACGATGGGGCGCTTTGTCTCCACGCTGATTACGTCCCGTTCCATGTCGATCTCTTCGGCGGCGACGATGGCGAAGTAGGCCATGCCGGTCTGCGGTTCGTCGCTCATATCGAGCAGGTGATAGTAGAGCGGCAGGATTGTCCCGCTTTCCGGGTCGGGGAGCAGGTTGATGAACGCCTTGAAGATTACCAGGTTGTGGTCGGGCAGCACGACGACGTGGATGCCGATACTGCCATATTGAATGCGGGCACGGCCATTTGCGTCGAGTTTGACGTGCCCCTCGGTGGTTTTTCCGAGGTAGGTGTCGATATCCTTGATCCCTTTTTCGATGCTGCGATGTTGGGCGCGTAAGTGTAATAGCATGGCACAATCTCCTTTTTACCAGAGTGGTCTGGCCCGATTGTATAACCCCATTCGATGGATAGCAATAGCCAGCAGGCAGGGTGATAGGCTTTATGACGCCTGGGTTTCAGACTTCCTGTTCTGCTGTCACTATTTCTGGCTGCTGTTTTACAAAGAGAGGGGCGACCACAAGGGTCGCCCGGAGTCACTTGAGCCTTGCACTTCAGCGCCAGGAATACGCTCAGCCTATGAGAATGATAAAGCCTGGCAGGATGATCAGGGCTTTATCCCTCACCTGACCGGTTCAAGGATCGTATCGCCAGTATCCATGACAACCACCTCCGGTGCATGATCGTGATCGGGTAGATCGTCTTCCACGTGGCGCAGAGCTGGTAACAGATAGCCACTCGCACTCAGCAAACTTCCGATCACCCCGGTGCAGATGAACATCAATCCCATGCCTGCGCCCGGCCCGATCCCGACCAGCCCGCCGAACAGTGGGGCCAGCCTGCCGCCGGACACCAGTGCCGGTTCGAAGACGCGATCTGCCAGCGGCCCGGAGATCAGGTAGCCGACCGGCACGGCAAACTGTCCCAGCCAGCTTCGCGCCGAAAAGACGCGCCCCTGCACATCGGGCGGTATTTTTGACTGCCAGATGGCATCTGAACCACTGACCAGTATCGGGATGAACAGGGCGGCCATGAATCCCCCTGCGGCCCACATCACGGCACTTCGGCCCAGGCCGAGCGTGATGTCGCCCAGTAGGAAGCTCACTGCCAGCCCACCCAGCACCAGGTGTATTTTGCGTTTTGGCCCGCCCCATACGCTCATCAGCACCGCACCGACCACGCCGCCGATGCCCATCGCGCTCTGCACGGCGGCGAGGGCTGTCTCGCTGCCGCCTGAACGCGCCAGCACCATCGGCGAGAGGATGCTGAAGTAGGTCAGCGCTGCCAGCCCGTTGATCGCCATCCACAGCAGAGTCAGCCACAGCAGGCCGCGCCGCTGTAGCAGATAGCCAAACCCGAATCGAATCTCGTCGGTGAAGGAATGGGATTCGCCATCGTCGGTTCGGGGCGTCGACGGTATGGCGATGAGCGCCAGCCCGCCAACCGCGATCAGGAAGGTGATCACGTCGATGATCATGATCCCCCGCAGGCTGATCAGCGGCAGCAGCGCTGCGGTAATAGCCGGGGCGACCACTGCCGAACCGTGCTGGGAAAACGAGCGCATCCCGCTGGCCCGCCCGTAGTGGGTTTTGGGTACCAGCAGGCTGATCACTGCCATCCCTGCACTGGCCTGGAATGCGTTGAATCCACCGATCAGAATCTCGCCGACGTACACGTGCCAGATTTCCAACCTGCCTGTTGAGTACAGAACGATATAAACCACCGTCACCAGCACCGATGCCAGGTCGCTGACGATCAGGATCAGGCGGCGGTCGAAGCGGTCGGTGATCACGCCCGCAAAAGGCGTGACGATCAGAAACAGAATCCAGCCGGAGAACATGAACAGCGTGACGGTAGTTGCCTTGCCACTGTCCTCCCACATCCAGACGAGCAGGGCGAAATGCGTCATCGTCGTGCCGACCATCGACGCCATCTGCCCCAGCCACATCACCAGATAAGCCCGGAACCCGGTCGGGCGTTCGAATTTAAGTTTGAAGTTCAATTTATCGATCATGATTTCTACTTTCCGTTAAAGCGTATGAAACAAAAAAAGCCACAGGCGAGTAGTGCGCCTGTGGCTGAAAGAACCGTGTGTGTATTACTTACATCAACACTTACACAAAATAGGGCGCACCTTACCTATCAAGAGTGCGACCGCTGTAATGTTTAACCGGATGTCGTGTCGATGTATAAACATGCGGCGATGATAACCTGCTGCGCCGGGGATTGTCAAAAAGAACCGCTGTTCACCACTCGACAATCGGGAACGTCTCGCGGATGGACTCGTTTACATATCCCGACCTGATCCGGCCATAAGGATCATACTGCGCCTGCCGGTTGGGGGTGGCGAACTCGTCGGGCAGCGTCTCGACGATCACCAGCCGCCCCGAATCCTCCCGCGTGATCACGATGAGATCGTCCCAGCCGTACACGTGTTCATCTGCCCACGTTTCGTCGTAGTCGATCCCGTCGGCGGTTACTTCCCACCTGCCGAGCGTGTTGTCGTTGGGCACGATGGCCGTTGCCCGGTCGCCGTAGAAGGTCCGCACAGCGAACTGGAAGCTGAACCCGGAGGTAAATGGCGCTTCGGGCAGGGCGGTGTTCTCGACGTAAATGAACAGCGTGCCCTCCTCGACATCCGGCGCAAGGTGCGCCAGCGAGCGCATGAAATTGGCGGTGTTTTCCCACGTGCCCCGGTAGTGATTGGTGATCAATTTCTGCTGGCTGCCGGTCATCGCCACGCCGTAGATTGTCACCACCGCCAGTACGATTCCCCGCACCGCCCGCCGCCAGCGCTGATCGGTGAACGCCAGCCCGATCAGCCAGATCAGGCTGGCCAGCAGCACTGCTTCGCCGGGCAGGGCGATGAAATGTGTGCGGAAGGTCGAACGCGCCTCGACGGTCGGCAGGAAAGCGGCGAAGCCCAGCACGGCGGCGATCAGCCCGCCGCCCGCCCACGCGCCGAAGCGTAGAAAATCGGTGCGGCTGAGCTGGCTTTCTGTGCCATCCTCGACCAGCCGCAGGCCGAGGATCATCGTGAGTAATGCCAGTGCCGCCGGGAAAAGCGTCTCCCGCACCTGGCTGAAATCGAGCAGCAGCAGTTTTTTGTAGGGGAAGCAGACCTGTGCCACGGTTGCCCCGATCATCCGCCGGGGGGAGAAGTCGGCGACAAGGCCGCTGCCGTAAGTCGAACCACCGATGCCGAGCATCGGCAGCACATAAACCAGCGACGCACCCAGCACGACGATCACCCACAGCGCCAGCGTGATCCAGCGCCGCCGGTTGAAATCCCGCTGCGAGAGAAAGACGATCACCGGGATGCCGAGAAGCAAAGGCAGTGATGCCTCACGTACAAAGGCAGCGATCACTTCCAGCAGCAGGCTGGCGATCAGCAGTATGATGTGCCGACGCCCTTTTTCAACCTTCGTCGCCGCAGTGTGGACGACCAGCGCCAGCAGTGTGGCTATCAGGCTGAGATTGCTGCCGGGGCCGTACATCAACGTGAGCAGTGGGAAGTGATCCTCGATAGCAAACACGAGGCTCAACGCACCACAGGTAAACGCAAAGCCGGGCCGCTCCGGCTCGATCAGCCAGACGAGCAGATACAGCAAAAAGGCACTCGATATTCTGATGGTGAGCGCCAGCACATACCAGGGGAAGGGGTGCGCTTTGAAGATCGGCTGGAAGACCTGCATCAGCACGAACGAGAGCGGTCGATTGGCGAAGCGCAGCGTGCCGGTCGTCGCTGCCCGATAGTAGTGCATCCAGTCATCGATGCCCAGGTTGTTCCCGTAATCGACCAGCGTGAACACCACCAGCCCGACGGCGATCAGTGCCAGAGCTGCCAGCAGATGTTGATATCTACTTTTAGGGTGTTCGGTATGGTGAGTGTTTTCCTGAGACATTGATTAACCTGTCCGTTCCCACTCCGTCAGGTCGATTCCCATCCGTTCGGCCAGCCGTGCGTTTGGCTTCGCGAATTTCCCGATCAGCATTTGTTCCAGATCAGGGGTGAGCGTCTCCGATCCCTTCTGCCCGGCGTTGATCACCTGTCCCCACGACGGCGGGTTGAAGGAGGAGCCAACGCCGAGGAATCGATAGATCGAGTCGAGCGCTTCCGGCGAGGCGATCAGCCTTTCGTGCAGAAATATCCCGATCTGCTCACGTGGGAAGAATTGCTCGTACATCTCGATCTGCTCGATATACAGACCGCGTTTCACATAGGCAAACGGCGAGACGGACGTTTGATAGTCGCCGCGCCGGGAG
Organism: Anaerolineae bacterium; assembly: GCA_016926255.1. Lineage (GTDB taxonomy): Bacteria > Chloroflexota > Anaerolineae > Aggregatilineales > UBA3940 > JAFGOY01. The sequence goes on from JAFGOY010000016.1 coordinate 48,482, forward strand.
TCTTCTTCGCGGAATGCCTCGCCGATTGGCCGTGTCTCCAGCCCATTGCGTACGCTGAACCAGTAATTCGACACCGCCCGCTCGACAGGCTCGCGCAGCAGGAAGATGATCCGCGCCTGGGGAAAGTGGTCGGCGATGCGCCGCGCCGCTTTCTCTGATTCGCAGTAGCTGGTGGATTTTTCGCCGCGCAGATCGGGTGATACCGCCGGGTCGAAGAACTGCTCCAGGTAGGCGTCGATCCCCTGCGCGTAGAGATCGTCGAGCAGGAAGAACTTCGGCTCAGGCCGGATCGGTTTTGCCATTTCGATTTGCGGGTGCTCGTGGAGCAGGTGATACAGATAGGTAGTCGCCGAACGCTGTGCGCCGACGACGAAGAAGTGTTCAGTCGTCAACCTTAATAACCTCTCTCACATGATAGATTTGCGACGAAGTGCTTTCATTCAACAACCGTACGATGTACTCGCCGAGCATCCCCAGGATCAACAGACTGATCCCGTTGAAAAATGATAGCAGCACGATCAGCGATGTCCAGCCGGAGACCTGTATGTCTCCGAGCAGTCGCCTGACGAAGAAGTACAGCCCCAGCAAAAAACTGAACCCGGCGACGATCATCCCGATCGCGTTGACCATTCGCAGCGGCCAGGCCGAATAGTTGAACAGGATGCGCATCACCAGCCGGGCGATCCTGAAGAAGGTGTACTGGCTGGTACCGACTTCGCGTTCGCGGTGTTCGACCAGCGCGTTGGCCGGATTCGCCGCGAACATGATCGACAGCCCGGTGATGTAGGGTTGACTCGTCCGGTAGCCAACAATCCGGTCTACGACGTCGCGGCGCATCAGCCGGTAGTTGGTCAATGTGATATCCGCCGGACACTTGAAAATATGCGTGTTGACCATCCCAATCAACCGGCTGCCGAGCCGCCGTACCGACGAGTGTTTCTTCGATTTGAAGCGACCGTATACCACGTCGTGGCCTTCGGCGGCTTTTGCCACCAGGTGGACAATCTCCTCCGGCGGGTTTTGCAGGTCGTCGTCGAGCGTAATCGCCCAATCGCCGGTGGCGTTTTCAAGCCCGCAGTAAACTGCCGTGTGCTGCCCGTAATTCCGCAGCAGGTTCACCGCGACGATGTTCGGGTTTTCGGCGGCGCTGGCTCTGACCACGTCCCAACTTTTGTCGCGACTGCCATCGTTGACCAGGATGATCTCGTAAGGCCAGCCCTGCCCCTCGAAAAAAGCGGCGACCCGCCGGGTTGTCTCCTCGACAATCGGCTCGCTGTTATAAACCGGTATCACCACGCTGTATTTGTCTGCCATGCTTTCGTCTGTCCCCTGGCGTTTTGCTTTCCCCGCCCCCCAAGAAAAATTTACTCCCTCCCCCTTGAGGGGGAGGGTTGGGGTGGGGGTGAAAACGGTGCTGTCTGCTGTTTTGTCCCCGAGAATTACCGCACCGTCGATATGCCCAGTCGAGGCCGGGCGCTGCTCAAA